>PLET01000101.1 GCA_003137095.1 Gammaproteobacteria bacterium | reverse complement strand
GCGCAGTTGTTCAAATGGCAGATCCGCAGGTACTTGCATCCGAGGGCAACCATGGGTGCGGTGCCGAAGCCGAAGCTTTCGGCGCCGATCATCGCGGCCTTGATGACGTCGAGACCGGTCTTCAATCCGCCGTCGGTCTGCAGCCTCACGCGGTGGCGCAATTCGTTGGCCCGCAGCGTCTGATGGGTCTCGGCCAGGCCCAGCTCCCAGGGCGTCCCGGCATATTTGATCGAGGACAGCGGGCTCGCACCGGTGCCGCCGTCATAGCCGCTGATGGTGATCAGGTCCGCGTAGGCCTTGGCGACGCCGGCGGCCACCGTGCCCACACCCGGCTCGGCCACGAGTTTGACCGACACCAGTGCCCGCGGATTGACTTGCTTCAGGTCGAAGATCAATTGCGCGAGATCCTCGATGGAATAGATGTCNNGCGCCCTGGGCCACCTTGATCTGCAGCACCTCGGCGTTGATCAGATACTCAGGCGTCACGCCGAAACGGCCGGAGGCGACCTGCTTGATTTTCGAGTTCTTCTCGGTCTTGTAGCGCGTCGGATCCTCCCCGCCCTCGCCGGAATTCGAACGCGCACCCAGGCGGTTCATGGCGACGGCCAGCGCCTCGTGCGCCTCCGGCGACAGTGCGCCCAGGGACATGCCGGCGCTGTCGAAGCGCGCGAGGATAGCGCTGACCGGTTCGACCTCCTCGAGTGCGATGCCGGCTGCGTCCGGCTTCAGTTTCAGAAGATCCCGCAGGCACGAGACCGGCCGTTGATTGACGAGCTCGGCAAATTGCTTGTAGCGGTCGTAATCGCCCGTCATGACCGCGGCCTGCAGCGTGGCGATCACGTCCGGGTTGTACATGTGGTACTCGCCGCTGTGCACGTACTTGAGCAGCCCTCCCTGTTCGACGCTTTCGTTGGCGTTCCAGGCGCGCGCTGCGAGGTACTGCGAATCGTGCTTCAGGTCGGCGAAGTCCGCCCCCTGGATGCGGCTGTCGGAGCCCTCGAAGCACAGCGAGACCACCTCGTCGGAGAGGCCGACGATCTCGAACAATTGGGCGCTGCGGTAGCTCGCAATCGTCGATATGCCCATCTTGGACATCACCTTGAACAGCCCCTTGCGGATTCCGCGGCGGTAGCTTCGCCCCAGTTCGCGCCGCGTATCGGCCTCCATATTCAGCGCGCCCTTGCGCATCAGGTCGAACAGGGTCTGATAGGCGAGGTACGGATAGATCGCAGTCGCACCGTAGCCGATCAGGCAGGCGAAGTGATGCGCATCGCGCGCCGTGCCGGTTTCCACCAGGATGTTGCACTTGCAGCGCAATCCGGTTGCAACCAGCCGGTGATGCACCGCGCCGGTGGCCAGCAGGGCATGGATCGGCAGCTTGTCCTTGACCGGATAGCGGTCGGAAAGCAGCAGCACCAGCTTGCCGTTGCGCACCGCCGCCTCGGCCTGATCGCACACCGCCAGAATCGCGTCCTTGAGGTCGAGCTTGCAGTCGTATTGCAGATCGATGAACTCGTGCGGAACGCCGGAATCCGCCAGGGCCACGATCTGGCGCAGCTTGCGCTGCGAGAGAATGGGCGAGCTTAGAACGATTTGTTCGGCGTGCTGCTGCGCCGGCACGAAAATGTTGCATTCCGGGCCGATCTGGGTCTGCAGCGACATCACGATGCTTTCCCGCAGGGAATCAATGGGCGGATTGGTGACCTGGGCGAACTGCTGTCGGAAGTAATCGTAGAGCGAGCGCACCTTCCTCGACAGCACCGGCATCGGCGTGTCATCGCCCATCGAACCCACCGCCTCGCTCTCATCCTCGGCGAGTACGCGGATGATCTCGTCGCGCTCCTCGGCGGACACGTTGAACAGCTTCTGGAACATGGCGAGAGTGTCCCGATCGAAGGGTTCCGCGGCGAGGCGCGGATCGATCAGATCGGTCTGCAGATAGCGCACGCCCTTCTTCAGCCAGGCCTTGTAGGGATGACGGCTCTTCAGCAAATCGTCGACGCGCCGGGTGTCCATGAGTTCCGCGGTCTGCAGATCGAGCGCCAGGATCTCGCCGGGACCGAGCTTGCCCTTCTTGACGACGTCCTCGGGGAGGTAGTCCCAGACGCCCGCCTCGGAGGCGATGGTGATGTGCCGGTCCTTGGTGATCACCCAGCGCGCCGGGCGCAAACCGTTGCGATCCAGGGTGCAACAGGCGTAGCGGCCGTCGGTAAGCACGATGCCGGCGGGGCCGTCCCAGGGCTCCATGTGCGTCGCATAGTATTCGTAAAATGCCTTCAGATCCGGATCGATCATGTCCACCGACTGCCAAGCCGGCGGAATCAGCATGCGCATGGCGTGCATGGGATCGAGGCCGCCGACGAGCAGCAGCTCCAGCATGTTGTCGAGCGATTGCGAGTCGGAGCCGGTCAGCGAGACCACCGGCAGGATGTCGCCGAGCTCCGGAAGCAGCGGTGAACGGAACAGCGGGCCGCGCGCCACCGCCCAGCTGCGGTTGCCCTGCACGGTGTTGATCTCGCCGTTGTGGGCGAGATAGCGGAACGGGTGCGCCAGCCGCCATTGCGGCAGCGTGTTGGTGGAAAATCGCTGGTGGAACACCACCACCGAGGCTTCCATGCGCGGATCCTTCAGATCCGGATAGAACTGCGCCAGGAACTGCGGCATCACCATGCCCTTGTACACCACGGTGCTCGCCGACAGCGACGGCACGTAGAACATGGGGTCGTCGGCCTCGAGCGCCTTCTCGGCGCGGCGGCGCGCCAGATACAGCTTGCGGTTGAAGGTCGCCTCGTCGATGTCGCCGCCGGCATTGACGAACACCTGCAGGATGGCGGGCAGCGTCTTGAGCGCCTCCGAGCCGCAGGCCGTCGGATCGGTGGGCACCTGCCGGAAACCGGCGACCTCCAGCTTTTCCAGTTCGAGCTGCGCCGTGAGCGTGCGGCGCGCCTGCTCCGCGCGGGCCTCGTCGCGGTTGAGGAACACCAATCCGGCGGCGAACAAGGGGTCGAGCAGGATCCCGGATTCGGCCGCCACGGCCCGCAGAAAGCCCCGCGGACTCTTGATCAGCAGGCCGCAGCCGTCGCCGGTCTTGCCGTCGGTGGCGATGGCACCGCGGTGCGTGAGGCGATTGAGCGAGCTGATGGCGGTTTGCACCAGCCAGTGGCTGGGGTGATCGTCCAGATTGGCGATCAAACCGAAACCGCAGGAGTCCCGCTCATAGGAGCGCCGGAACAATCCCCAATCGGACGCACGCGGATCCATCAACCCTTTGCCCATAACGCCCCGTGCCTCACGGTCCTTGCCGTAAAGCCATTTAGATCAATAACTTAGACCGGTACTTCGCGGCGGCGGTGCGCGCCGGATGGGGCAAACGCCGGCGCCCGCCAGAGTATGAGCCTCATAATACCTAGCCGGCGCGCACCGTCAACCGGCGATATAGCGCTCCAGCTGTTCGATGTGCCGGCTCTGTTCCTGGATCACGGCCTTGACCAGGTCACCAATCGACAGCATGCCCATGATCCGGCCGGATTTGACCACCGGCAGGTGCCTGATGTGCTTGTCGGTCATGATTTCCATGCAGCGGTGCACGGTGTCCTCCGGGGACACCGTGATGGCCGGCGAACTCATGATGTCGCCGACCGGGGTGTCGTGCGAGGATCGGTTCTTCAATATCACCTTACGGGCATAGTCGCGCTCCGAGATAATGCCGCGCAGCCCGGAATCATCCATGACGAGCAGCGCGCCGACGCGCCGGGTCGCCATGATTTCGATGGCGTGCAGCACGGAATCCTGCGGCGAGACGGAAAACACCTCGCTGCCTTTCGCGTCCAGCAATTGATTGACGATTTGCATGCCCCCCCCGGGAGACGCCTGATGGCACCTCACATGTCCGTGCACCCGACTATACGCCCGCCGCGGCGGAGGAAACCAGCGTGATGCCTCCCCGGGCGCGGCGCCGACCGCATGAGATCGCATCATCGCACGGCGTGCGCGTCGATCCCTACTACTGGCTGCGCGACGACGAGCGCAAGGACCCGGAGGTGCTCGCCCATCTGCGCGCGGAAAACGCCTATCGGGAGCATCGGCTCGCGGCAATCCTGCCGCTCGAGGAACGGCTGTACGCCGAAATCGTCGGCCGCGTGAAGCAGGACGACTCGACGGTGCCGCACCGCAAGAATGGCTTTTGGTATTACACGCGCTATTCGGCCGGAATGGAGCACCCGGTTTTTGCCCGCCGCCCGGATGGCCCCCCGGCCGCAGACCCGCCCGAACAGGTCCTGCTCGACGCCAACGAGCTCGCGAGGTCTCATGAGTACTTTCGAATCGAGTCATTGGAGGTGTCGCCGGATTCGGTCTGGCTGGCGTATTGCGAGGACACGGTGGGGCGCCGCGAATGCACCCTGCGTTTCAAGAATCTTCGCAGCGGCGAGACCCTGTCCGAGGCGATCGGCAACGTCGAGGCCGATCTGGCGTGGGCGCAGGACAACAGGACAGTGTTGTACGTGGCGAAGGATCCGCGCACGCTGCTCGGACTGGAAGTCAAAAAGCACATCCTCGGCACCGATCCGCGGGACGACAGCTTGGTTTTTCGCCAGGATGATCTGAGCTTCTACACCGGCGTGTCGAAATCCAAGTCGGACCGGTTCATCTTCATCTCCATGGAGAGCACGGTCTGCTCCGAATGGCTGTATGCCGATGCGCGCGACCCGGCGCTGACGTTCAAGACCTTCCTGCCGCGCGAGCGTGATCACGAATATCAGATCGAGCACCTCGGCGATGGATTCGTGGTCAGAACCAATTGGCGCGCCGTCAATTTTCGCCTGATGTGGGCGCCGCTGACCGGCGGGGGTCGCGAGTCATGGCGCGAACTCGAGGCGCATCGCGAGGACATGCTGATCGAGGATTTCGACGTGTTCGAGTCCTTCGTGGCGATCGAGGTCCGCGGCGGCGGCTTGCGCCGGATCCGCATCAAACCGCTCGGGCCGGCCGCCGCCGATGGATTCTTCATCGCCGGCGAGGAGGCTGCCTGCACCACATCGCTTGGCCTCAACGCGGAAATCACGAGCGATATCCTGCGCTATACCTATATGTCGCTGACCACGCCTGCGAGCATCTACGATTACAACCTGCGCACGGGAGTGAAAACCCTGCTGAAGCAGGATCCCGTGCAGGGTGATTTCGACGCCTCGCGCTATGCCACTGAATTGTTGTTCGCCCCCGCGCGCGACGGCAGGCAAATCCCGGTGTCGGTGGTCTACCGCAAGGGCATCGAGCGGCACACGGCGCCGTTGCTGCAATACGGCTACGGCGCTTACGGGCTGTCGATGGATCCGGCCTTCTCCTCGGCGCGCTTGAGCCTGCTCGACCGTGGCGTCGTCTACGCCCTGGCGCATGTGCGCGGCGGCCAGGAAATGGGGCGCCGCTGGTACGACGAAGGACGCCTGCTGGCGAAGCAAAACTCGTTCGGCGATTTCGTCGATGTGACGCGGTATCTGGTCGGATGCGGGTACGGTTCCAAGGATCGCGTCGCCGCCATGGGCGGCAGCGCCGGCGGCCTATTGGTGGCGGCGGTCGCCAATCAGGCGCCCCGGGACTACCGTGCCATCGTGGCGCAGGTGCCCTTCGTCGATGTGGTCACCACCATGCTCGATGACAGCATCCCCCTGACCACCAACGAGTACGATGAATGGGGCAATCCCGCCGACAAGGTCTTCTATGACTACATCTTGTCCTACTCACCCTACGACAACGTCCGGGAACAGGACTATCCGGCCCTGTTCGTGTCCACCGGCCTGTGGGACAGCCAGGTGCAGTACTACGAGCCGGTCAAGTGGGTTGCCAGGCTGCGGGCATTGAAGACCCCGCCGCCGCTGCTCGTGCTGCACGTGGAGATGGAGGCCGGCCACGGCGGCAAGGCGGGTCGCTTCCAGCGCTACCGGGAGATCGCGCGGGAGTACGCCTTCATTTTGGACCAGTTGCGCGCCGCGGAATGACCAGCACGCAAGCCTCGCCCTGGGCCTTGAGGCTCTTGCAGATCGACCTCGCACCACTTCGGGACAGACCCGCCACCTGCAGCCGGTAAATCGTGCCGTTCGCCGTCGTTGCCGGTGTCACCCGGGGAGTCAAGGTGCCGAGCGCCGCCGGGAATTTGGCCTGCAATTCCGACCAGTGCTTGTTCGCCGCCGCTTCACCCGATCCGAATGCGCCGAGCTGCACGCCATAGCCGCCCTTGGCCGGCGACGCGCTCTTCACGGCGGCCTTGGCCATGCTTTTCGCCGCAGCCTTCGCAGACGCCTTGACCGGCGCCTTGCCCAGCGGCTTGACCGGCGGTTTGGGCGTCGGCTCGGGGCCCGCGGGCGGCGCCGATGTCGTGGGCGCCGCGGCGGGAACCGGTGCAGGGGCGGCATCGGCGCCCGCCGGGGCTCCGGAGGGCGCCTGTGCCAGCGTGAAATTCTCCACCCGTATGCGGGCTTCTTCGGTCCATTTGCCCTCGGGGTATTGCTTCAAGAAGGCCTGATAGGCCTCCGGCGTGTCCGCGTCGCGCGCCTTTTGCCAGTCGCGCTCCTCGTAAAGCTCCTTCACCCGGGCCTGGGCCTGGGCCGTGAACTCGCCGCTGGGGTATTTTTTCAGAAACAGCTCGTACGAATCGGTGGTGTTCGCGGCCCGCGCCTTTTCCCAGTCGCTCTGCTGGCGGCTGCAGCCCGACGCCACCAATACCATCGCGCAGACGATTCCCGGAATGATTTTATTCATGGCCATTGTCATGCTCTTCTGATCGGCGGACGGTTCATTCTACTTAGATTCTCGCATTATGTCGGCGACGCCAAGCTCGTCACAGCATCGGCCGCCCGGAATGGGGTATGAAGGCATCATGAGCGAGCTGAACGGTGGTGGCCCCGGCGAAGGGCGGCGCTTTCTGGAGCGGGCATCCGACCCGACCTTCATCGGCGCGGACACCGTGGTCGTCGGGAATGTGCGCGGCCGGGGTCAATTCGTCGTGGCGGGCGAAATTCAGGGGGACGGCGAGCTCGGCGGCGCCCTGAACCTTGGTGTCAGCGGCATCTGGCGCGGCAACATCCAGGCCCAGGCCGCGATCGTCGCCGGCAAGATCACCGGCAGCCTCAAGGTCGAGGGCAAGCTCGAAATCGGCCACACCGCCGTGGTTCGCGGCAAGGTCAGCGCGCGCAGCGTGGTGATCGCCAAGGGCGCCATCATCGACGGCGAGATCGAAGTCACTTCCGGCGAGTCCGTGGTGCACTTCGTGGAAAAGCGCATCCCCACGACTTGATTGTTTGCGATTGGCGACAAACGGGCTTTTTTTGTGTGTTCGGCCGCGTTGTCGCATCCTAGTCGCCCGACTTGCTGGTTCCGGGAGTGCAATGACCAAGAATGCCATTTATGTGCTGGCGTCCGTGCTGGCGCTGGCGGCGGGCCTCGCCCGCGCCGACGACTACATCAGCCCGACCGAGGAGCGCGTACGCCTGTCGCTCGGCATCATGCAAACCAAGGCCAAGACCACCCTGCGCGTGGACACCGATGCTGGCGCACCGGGCACCGTGGTCGATGGCGAGGGCGAATTGGGCCTCGATAACTCGCGGATCGAACCGAAGTTTCAGGCGATGGTACGCGTCGGCGAGGACAACCGGCTGCGCTTCGATTATTTCACCCTGGATCGCAGTGACCAGAAGACGCTGGCCACCGCGCAGCCCATCGAGTTCGGCAACGTCACCCTGCAGCCCGGCTATCCCGTGCAAACCGACCTGAACCTCGAACTGATCGGCATCACCTATGGTTATTCCTTCGTGCACCGCCAGAATCTGGAGATTGCCGGCACGCTCGGCGTCAATATCGTCGACATCTCTGCGCGGGCCCGGGTCCAGACTCAGACCCTGAATCTGGACCAGAGCGAGGACCTGGCGGGCCCCTATCCGGCTCTGGGTATCGACGCCACCTGGGTGTTGAGCAGGCGCTTCTACCTGGACGGCCGCGCGCAATACCTGCGGGTGTCGGTGAGCGATTTGAACGGCTCGCTCGGTGTGTATGAGCTCGATGCGTTGTATCGCTTTCGTCCGAATGTGTCCTTCGCGCTGGGCTACGACCTCGTGAGGGTCCGACTGGCCTCCTCCCAATCCAACCAGTCCGGACAGTTCGAATTCGACGGCAGGGGTCCTGAACTCTTCGTCCGGGTCGCCTTCTGACGGTCTACTGGCCGGCGGGTTCCAGGGCAAATTCGACGCGATTGTTGGCGGACGCCGCCCGATTCCATTCGCCCGCCGTCAGGGTTTCGCTGCGCACCGGGTAGGGATATGTCGCTCGCGAATTCCCGGGGTTTTCCATGACCACTGAAATGGCGCCCGCGGTGCGCTGGCGTACGCTCGCGACCAGATTCGCGAACGCCACGGATTGGCGCTGCTGTGCGGACAGGGAATCCTCGAAGGGATTGCCGATGACATCGCACTTGCCCACCGGCAACGCGGCGCTCGCCGTCGAATAGCCCTCGGCCGCATTGCCGCTGAGGCAGAACATGCCGGCCATGCTGGTGACCTTGATCACGCCGTGAAATCCCTGGGCCTGGAGTTTGGCCACCAGGTCGCGCAACGCATCGAAGCGGCTGCGATCGAAGGGTATCTCGCCATACGGCACGGTCTCGAATCGCGTGGCGGCAAGCGGCGCCGCGGCGGATGCCGCCGGCGGCGCCGACCCCGGCGTCGCCGCCAGATCGTTCGTCAGGTCCTTGACCGTCTCCGCAAGATCCTGCCGGTCGCGCTTCATTTGCGCATTGGCCGAGGACAGTCCGGCCGCCTCGGCGCGGACTTCGGCCAATTCGTTGCGCGCCAGCATCCACAGCGAGAAAAACACCGCGGCGACGCCCGCAGCCGCGAGTGCGGCCAGCACGGCCAGCCAGGTCCACGGCGGCTGCGGCGCAGGCCGCGGATCGATCACCGGTGGCGCCGGCGGGGCGGGGGACTCGGGCGGCGCGGCATCACGCAATTCGCTCACGATCCGGCCGGCAAAGCTGTCGAGGCTCGCCACGATGAAACGGCGCAGATCCACGGTCTGTTCCTTGGTCATCTGCTCGAGCCGCCGGCCCCAATGCACGCCGCCGGCGGGCGGCGTTTCGGCCGGCGGCCCGGCCGCCGCCACGGTGGGCCGCGGCGCCGCGGCGGCCGTCGCGGCTCTCGAGACCGTCGCCTCGAGCGTCACCGGCCGCAGCGCCGGTTCCGCTTCGTCGCGCCGGTCGGGCAGCAGATGCAGCTCGTACAGCACCTTGGAGACGTCCACCGGACGCACTTGCTTCGGCAGGACACCCATCGCGCCCAGCGCGCGCGCCTGGCCGACGTACAGCTCGCCCGCCTGCGAGGTGTACATCATGATCGGGATCATGGCGGTCTGTGGGTTGCTCTTGATCGCCTGCACGGCCTGCAGCCCGTCCATCCCGGGCATCAGGTGATCCATGAAGATCGCGTCCGGCCGATTGTGCTTCAGATATTCGATCGCCAGCTCGGCCGATTCCGCCATGTCCACTTCGAGGTCGTATTTCTCGAGCATCCGGCTCAAGATGACGCGCGCGGAATTCGAATCATCCACGATGAGTGCACGTTTGGGGGCCATGTCGTTAGTGTAACGCAGTCCTCCAGGCGCCAACCGTCACCGGGCGCCGCGCGCCCACGCGTTCGTCAGGCGTTCTCGGAACTCTTGGATTCCTTGTTCTGCTCGATCCACGTGAGCGCCGACTCGACATCGGCCAGTTCACTCGCGGTGAAGCCCTCGATCCTGACGCCGGTGGTCTCGGCCTTTTTCTTCGCGAGTTCGGCGCTCGCGACGCCATATACCCACGTGAGTCCGCGACGCACCTTGGCCGTGAACTTTTGCTGCTTCTCTTCAGTCATCATGCAACTCCTTCCAGTGATCCAACGTCGTTTGGCACCATACACGACTCATGGGCCGATTATAATCCGATGCACCGCCCATGGCGGCGCATTACTGCGCTGCGATTGCCGCATCAAGCCGCGCACCGTAGGCATTCAGGGCGTGCGCCACGATGCCGACGTATTGATTCGCCTCGTTCCACCGGCGGTCCTCGATGGCCTCGCGGATCCCGGGGAGGGTCTTCGCACCGTAGCCGGTGTGCGCGCCCGGTGCAAAGATCATGTGCTGGTACCAGGCGCGCCCGGGAAGGCCGCGCGCATCGAGCAGCGTCTGCTCCAGACTCGTCAATGCCGCGTTCATGCGCTCACGCTCGAGCGCAGCGCCGGCATCGGCGGCGGAGCAGAGCCGCAGGTACTCGATGTCGAAGGCCTTCGCACTCTGCTTTAGTTTCTCGACGGCGGTGTCCAGTTCCGCGAATTCGAGAAAGGGCACCGCGCTTTCGCGCTGCGGTGCCGTCCGCGGCCGCGACGGGTCGGTCGCCGGCCCGAAGACGCCATCGTCCAGCAACTGGTCGAGTTCACGGCTGCTCGCGCGCATGCCGTCCGCCAGTTTGTGCAGCTCCTCGGTGAATACTCCGACGGAATTCGCGAAGTCTGCAGCGCGTTCCGGCAGCAGTTCTGCCTGCGCAGCGCGCAGCACCAGCCGACCGGACACCTTGGCGAGCGCGACGCCGTACTCGAAGGTCGGATCCCCGAAGCGGCGAAAATGGTCGAACGAGTCGTAGGCAGAGTGATACACCCCGTATTGCGTTTCGCCGCCGAATCCCAGATTCAGCGAGTTGATGCCGAGATGCTGCAGAAACGGCGTGTAATCGGAGCCCGAGCCGAGCGCCCCGAGCGGCAGGTCGCCGCTGCCGTCGGCGGGACGGCCGCCGCCCTCGTAGCTCTGAACCCGCTCGGCGGCCAGCGAGCGCGCCAGCACGCTGACGCCGGTTTCCGGATCCCCGACGTCGCGTGCCACCTGGCTCGCGAAGTGCCGCAGGCCGTGGCTGCCCTCGACCGAGATCAGACCGCGGCCGTTGGTGTCGGAGTTGATGTACAGCGCCGCCTTGGCCTTCAGTTCCGCCGCATGCGTTTCGACCCATTCGGTCGAGCCCAGCAATCCCGGCTCCTCGCCGTCCCAGCTCGTGTACACGATCGAGCGGCGTGGACGCCAACCCTGCGCTGCGAGCTTGCCGATGGCCTCGGCCTCGGACATCAGGGCGACGTTTCCCGACAGCGGATCGGTCGCTCCGAACACCCAGGCGTCGTGATGATTGCCCCGGATGATCCAGCGGTC
The DNA here is from genome assembly GCA_003137095.1 of Gammaproteobacteria bacterium. Lineage (GTDB taxonomy): Bacteria > Pseudomonadota > Gammaproteobacteria > Steroidobacterales > Steroidobacteraceae > Bog-1198. The sequence goes on along the minus strand of PLET01000101.1, from coordinate 164,564 downwards.
CGGTTCGACCGCGCCGCGCAGGGTCGCGATCACGTCGTAGATCGGTTTCTGGTTCCAATCCGACAACACTTTCAGGCGCACCTTCGCCGGTCCAGGCCCCAGATGATAGGTGAGCGCCAGACCGCCGCGCCAGGCAGGCGGCGCCACGCGCCCGCCCAGTGCCGCCAACAGCGGTTCGGCGTCCGCGTACGAAATAGGCAGCACCGGAATCTTCATGAGGGTCTTCGCCTCGGCACGCGTCAACCGCTTGGCGCCCGGTGTCGCGCCCATGCCCGGTGTCAACGGATCGCCGCTGTAGAGAGTCATGTCCTGCACCGAACCGCGTTGCACGCCATCGGGGGGCCGGTAGCCGCCCTTGGGGTAGACGTCGCCGGCGCCGTATCCGTCGTCGCGCGGATCGGAGAAGATCAGACAGCCGACAGCACCGTGCTCGTAGGCGAGCTTCGGTTTCAAGCCGCGCCAGCCGCCGCCGTAGCGCACGATGACGATGCGCCCCTTGACGCTCACGCCCTGGCGATCGAGCTCCTTGTAATCCTCCAGCGTGCCTTGATTGACGTACACCAATTCCGCGGTGATGTCGCCGTCGGCGCCGTAGACGTTGTAAGGGGGCAGCTCATCGCGGGTCTTTTCGGACGTGGCATCGCCCTCCACCGGCGGCTCGCGCAGCCGCGCCGAGAAGTGCGTCGGAGCCACGAGTTCGACCGCGAGGTCGCGCGGAGTCGGGTACAGCACCATGAAGGTCTCGATTGATGCATCCCATCCCCATTCGCGGAATTTGCGCAGCATGAACTCGGCGTTCGCCTTGTCGTGCGCGCTGCCCACGTGATTCGGCTCCGAGGACATGCTTTGCATCCAGTCGCGCTGCTCCTGGGCGGACAGGCCGGCGTCGAAGCGCTGTTCGAGCGCCGCCTCGACCGCCGCCGCGGACGGGGAAAATCCCTCCATGTCGCCGGTCGAGGCGCCCCGCGGGGCGGCCATCGCGGCCGACGTCGCGGCGAGCAGCGCCCCCAGCCGGGCAAGGCGGGCAAGCCGGCGCATCGATGCAGGAAACATGCGGTGTTCTCCTCGGGTCGGGCGCGCAGCGTTCATTCGCGGATGCCGGCGCCGCGGTGCATCAGCGTGACCGCGAGCGAGAACATCAGCACCGCGGCGGCCACCATGATCAGATACGCCAGACCGAGATTGACGTCCGAGGTGCCGAGAAAGCCGAAGCGGAAGGCGCTGACCATGTACAGGATGGGATTGGCGTGCGAGGCCATTTGCGCCCAATCGGGCAGCATTCTGACGGAATAGAACACGCCGCCCAGATAGGTGAGCGGCGTCAGTACGAAGGTGGGGAACCAGGAAATCTGGTCGAAGTTCTTGGCGAACATGGCGTTGATGAATCCGCCGAGCGAAAACACCAGACTGGTGAGCAGCACCGCCGAGATGATCGCGAACACGTGTTGTACGGCGAGGCGCGTGAAGCACAGCGCCACCACGGTGACCACCGCGCCGACCAGCACCCCGCGCAACATGCCGCCAGCCGTGTATCCGGAGACGATCAGCCAATTCGGCAAGGGCGAGACCAGGAGCTCCTCGAGGTGCTTGCCGAATTTGGCTCCGAAAAACGACGACACCACATTGGCGTAGGAGTTGGTGATCACCGTCATCATGATCAGCCCGGGGGCGATGAACTGCAGATAGTCATAACCGCCCACCTGCCCCACCCGTTTGCCGATCAGGCTGCCGAAGATGATGAAATACAGCGTGGCGGTCACCGCCGGCGGCAGGATGGTCTGGCCCCAGATGCGCACGATGCGCGAGAACTCGCGGATGATGATGGTCTTGAAGCCGATCCAGTCGGTGCGGCCACGCGATGCCGGTGCGTTCACGGCGTGCGCCCGGCGGCGGCCGCGCTCTTCGCTTCGGTGTCCACCAAACGGATGAACATCTCCTCGAGCCGGTTCACCTTGTTGCGCATGCTGTCGACCTCGATGCCCTCGGCCGACAGGCGTCCGAAGATCTCGTTCAGATTCTGGCCCCTTGACACCTCCACCTCGAGCGTGTGTGCCTCCGGCAGCGTGCACCTGAATCCGGGCAGCTGCGGCGGCGTGGTTCTGGCGTCCCGAAGATTGAAAACGAAAATCTCCTTTTGCAGCTTGCGCAGCACGTTCGCCATGCTGTCGCGCTCGATGATCCTGCCGTGGTCGATGATCGCGACGTTGCGGCACAGGTTCTCGGCCTCCTCCAGATAATGGGTGGTGAGGATGATGGTGGTGCCTTGATCATTGATGTTGCGCAGGAATTCCCACATGGTTCTGCGCACCTCGATGTCCACACCCGCCGTTGGTTCGTCCAAGATGAGAAGTTGAGGCTCGTGCATCAGGGCCCGTGCGATCATCAGGCGGCGCTTCATGCCGCCGGACAGGGAACGGGCGATCGAGTCGCGCCGCTCCCACAGCTGCAGCTGCTTCAGGTACTTCTCGGCCCGCTGCTTGGCGATCGGCCGGTCCACGCCGTAGAAGCCGGCCTGGTTCACCACGATGGTGAAGACGCTCTCGAATTGGTTGAAGTTGATCTCCTGCGGCACGATACCGATGCAGGACTTGGCCACCTCGAGTTCACGGTCGATGTCGTGGCCGAACACCTCGACCACGCCGCTGGTCTTGTTGACGAGCGAGGTGACGATGCCGATGACGGTGGTCTTGCCGGCGCCGTTCGGTCCGAGCAATGCAAAGAAATCGCCTTCATCCACCGCGAGATCGATGCCCTTCAGCGCCTGGACGCCGTTCTTGTACTTCTTCATGAGCTGGCGGAGGACGAGAGCTTGCATAGTAGCCGCCTAGCGTAAACCGCGCGAGGCTCCGGCGGCAATTCATTTGCGGCTCGGGTCTTTCGCGACCGGGGTCATCGCCGCGGCGGCGCGTCCGGTCGGGCCGGCGGGCAACCGCGCGGCGGCGGCCAGCTGCACGCCGAACAGCTGGACGCGCCGCAGGCCGGCGGGATCCGGGCGGGCAGCAGCGCGAGCGAGCGCATTCCAGTAAGCGGCGCAGTCGCTCCATCGGGCGCCGAGGTTGGGTGTCTCGGAGGCGGCCAGTTGCGGCAGCCGGTCGACCGTGATGCGGCGAAATGCCAGGGCCGTGGCCTCGTTCATGCCCAATATGAGCTGCGCGGCGAGCTTGGCCGTCGACGCCACATGCCATGCAAAAAACAGGGCGAGATGCACGAATTCGACGGCCTCGGGTTCGCCCATGGCCGCGTCGGCCACCCGCCACGGCGCGGCATTCTGGAGGCGCGGGCACCAGTGACCGTCGTCCTGAAACTTGAGGTCGAACAGCGCGTAGGGACAGCCCGCCACGGCCAGCCGCTGCGCCGGCGACAGCGGTGCGGCTTGGCCGCCGAATTCCCCACCGGGGCCGGCGCGCAGGCCGAGAAACCGCAGATTGAGTTCCTGCAGCGAGCCGAGCAGCCGCGCCGGCAGCTGCGATTCCCAGACCCAATCGCCGGTATGTGCGTCCTGCATGGCGTAACTCCTGACCGAGGTTCTAAAGCGGGGCTCCGTACCGGGCCGGTTTTGGATTTCAGGGCAAACGCGCCGTCAATTGCGCGCATCGGCTCTTGGCAGGCAAGCTAACTTTGTGATTAATTTCTGTCAAATTCTTTTTGCGCTCGGAATCGCCTGATTTGCATCCCCCCTGTTCCGCAAGGAGACATCCATGAGAATTTCCGACGACCGCTACACCCGGGACCGATTGCGCCTGGATCTGGCTCTGCGCCTGATCCGCCACGAGGCGCGCACCTACACCATCCGCCAATGGACGGGCCTGAGCGACGACCGCATACGCAAGCTCTACCGCAGCTACGTCATGAGCCATGGCGCACGCGGCGTTCACCGGCACCGCGGCAAGTCACCGCGGCAGGTGGCCTATTTCTTCCGCCATCCCGACGTGAATTTCCAGGCGGCGCAGCTCGCGAGCCTGTTCGTCGTGTGCGGCCTGTTGTTCGGGAACGCTGCCGGTCTCGAACCGCATTACCGCGTCGGTTCGCTCGAGTCCGGCACGCTGCTGTGCCAGGCATTTGAGGCTTATCTGGAACTGCATTCGCCGGCCGTCATTTCGTTCGAGCATGCCTGGTTCCTGCTGTTGGCGCTCTCGCGCCGCGAGGAGCTCGGCATCTCACGCTGCGGAAATTGCGGGGGCTTGATGCTCAAGGATCTGCTCGCCAGACGCACCGTGAGCTGCGCCAGCTGTGTGTCCGCGTTCGTCGGTCCGCTGGCGGCGCGCAGCGCCCTGTTAGAATCCAGGCATGGAGCGACGTAACCTATTCGCAGGTCCCTATCTCGACCGAGCCGCCCATCAGCGCCAGGACGCCGCATGGTTCGATGCCGCGCTCGCCGACGCGCGCAGCCGGGTGGTGCCCGTGTGGAACGCGCGCAGCAGCCTGGTGACGGAAGGGGATGAGCCGCGGGCGGCGCTGCTCGATCTCGCGAGCCTGCCGCCGGAACGGCGCTGCGCGGCGGATCTGGTCCTGCTCGGGCGTTATGAGGGCGACCCTTGTTTCGCACTCGACATCGAATCGGCCGAGCCGCCGCCGCTGCGGCCGGGGACGCGCTTCGCGGATCTGCGGGCGATCGCCTCGCAGCTGCCGCCCGACGAGGCCGGTCTGCTCGCCTATGCCAGGGCCCTGGCATCGTGGCGGCGCCGCAACCGCTTTTGCGGCAATTGCGGCGCACCGACCACATCGGTGCGCGGCGGTAACGTGCTGGCGTGCAGCAGTGGCGCCTGCGGGCACGAGCATTTCCCGCGCATCGATCCGGCCATCATCGTGCTGGTGAGCGATGGCGATCGGGCCCTGCTGGGCCGCCAGGCGGCATGGCCGCCTGGGCGCTTCTCCACCATTGCCGGCTTTGTCGAGCCCGGCGAGTCGCTCGAGGATGCCGTGACGCGCGAGGTTCTGGAGGAAACCGGCATCGAGGTGGATGCCATCGAATATCATTCGTCGCAGCCGTGGCCGTTTCCCGCCTCGTTGATGCTGGGCTTCACCGCGCAGGCGGTATCGCGCGAGGTGCGGCTCAACGACCGGGAACTCGAAGAAGCGCGCTGGTTCACGCGCGCCGATTTGGCCGGCGGAGGGGTGCTGTTTCCATCGAATCAGTCGATCTCCTATCGGCTGATCGAGCACTGGTTCGATGCCGGCGGCGGGCAGCCGCTGCGCAGCATTCACGGCCGTGCCGGCTGACTGAGCGCAAGGAGTCGACATGGTCATCACTGGCGGATGTTTGTGCGGTGCCGTGCGTTACCGATCGACGGCACCGCCCGTTGCCACCCGGGTGTGCTGGTGCCGGCTGTGCCAATACCTGGGAGCGGGCGGCGGCACGGTCAACACCTGTTTCGCCACCGCCTCGTTCAGCCATGAAGGCCTACTCGGCGATCATCGAAGTACGGCCGACAGCGGCAATGTGATGCACCGGCGCTTCTGTCCGGTGTGCGGCACGCCGATGTTCAGCGAAGCCGAGGCGCGCCCGCACCTGATTTTCGTGCGCGCCGGTACTCTGGATGATCCCGAAGTGGCGCGGCCGGCTGCGACGATCTGGACCTCGCAGGCGCCGACCTGGGCCTGTATCGATCCCGGCCTGCCACGGTTGCCCGGACAGCCGCCCCCGGTGGCCTGAGCGGGCCGTCACGGTTTCAGCGGTCAACCATCGGTAGGCTGGCCCGTTCGGTCACCATGCAAACCGAAATAGCCGTCATCCGGTTCGGGCTCGGCGCTCGACCGGGCGATCTGTCTGCCGCCGCCGCCGATCCGCGCGGCTGGCTGCGGGCGCAGATCCATGGGCAGGTGAAGCTCGCCGGCGATTCGCGTCTCGCACCCTCCGATCAGATCATTCGCGGGCTGTTCGAGGCGCGCGCCGCGCGCGCCTCGATGAAACGCGCGGTACCAGCGGCCGCTGAGCCGCCCAAGGATGCCCTCAATGCAGTGCGCGAGGCCTATCTGCCGCATTACCGCGCGCAAGTTCTGGCGCGGGCACGCAGTGCCGCGCTCACCGACCGGCCCTTTGCCGAACGGCTGGTGCATTTCTGGACCAATCATTTCGCGGTTTCCGCCGACAAGGGCGCGGTATTGGGGCTCGGCGGATCGCTGGAAAACGAAGCCATCAGACCCCACGTCAACGGCCGGTTCGTCGACCTGCTTTGCGCGGTCGAGCAACATCCTGCGATGATCGCCTTCCTCGACAATCAATACTCGGTTGGACCGGATTCGCCGTTTGCGCAATTCGCGGCGCGGCGCGGCAGGCGCCAGTTCGGAATCAATGAGAATCTCGCCCGCGAGATCCTCGAGCTGCACACCCTCGGCGTCGACGGCGGCTACACGCAGGCCGACGTGACCACCTTCGCCAAGGTGATCAGCGGCTGGTCGATCGGTGGCGGCAAGGGCCGGCTGGCCGGCGGGGTGCCGGGCCGATTTTTCTTTCGCGAGGAGATGCACGAGCCCGGCGGCCAACGGTTCCTCGGCCGGCGCTTTCCGCAAAGCGGCCTGGCGCAGGGCGAAGCCGTGCTTGCGGATCTGGCGCGCCAACCCGCCACTGCGCAGTTCATCGCCACCAAGCTGGTGCGCCATTTCATCGCCGATGAGCCGCCGGCGGCGGCTGTGGCGCGGGTCGCGCAGGCCTTCACCCGATCGGACGGTGACCTGCCCGCGGTCTACGGCGCGCTGCTCGACGCGCCGGAAGCCTGGGACGCACAGTCGCGCAAATTCAAGACGCCGGAGGATTTCGTATTTTCGACGCTGCGTGCCTTCGACGTCGCGCCGCAAGATCCCCAGGAGGTGGTGCGCGGCTTCGAGCTGCTCGGTCAGCGCCAATATACACCGGGTTCTCCGGCCGGCTGGGCGGACACCGCCAGCGGCTGGGACGGCTCGGATGCCTTGATGCACCGGGTGTTGTGGGCGTCTCGGGTGGCCGAGCGCTTCGACCCGGGCGTCAATCCGCTGGAAGTGGCGACCGCCAGTCTGGGCGGCTACCTGCGCGCCGACACCCGGGAGGCGCTGCGCCGGGCCGCATCCTCCGGCCAGGCGCTGGCGCTCTTGTTGATGAGTCCCGAATTTCAACGGAGATAGCGATGACCGGCCATCCTCACCCCTTGACGCGGCGCCGCTTTCTGCTCGGCACGGGAGCGCTCGCGGCGAGTGCCGCCGTGCCGGGGCTGCTGCTCGCCAGCACCGGCAATTCATCGCGTCTGGTGGTCGTGATCCTGCGTGGCGCGCTCGACGGCCTGGCGGCCATGCCGCCGCATGGCGATCCACACTATGCTGCGCTGCATCGCGACATCGCGATTGCCGGGCCTGGCGCCCCGGACGGCGCGTTGGTGCTGGACGGCACCTTCGGCCTACACCCCTCGCTCGGCTTCTTGCACGAACGCTATGTTGCCGGGAACTTGATCGCCTTCCATGCGGTGGCCTCGCCCTACCGCGACCGCTCGCACTTTGACGGCCAGAACGTGCTCGAGAACGGTCTCAGCCAGCCCCTTGGCAGCGCGGATGGCTGGCTCAACCGTGCCCTGTCGGAGCTGCCGGCGCGCCCGGGGGCGTCGACCGAGCGCGCGGTGGCATTGAGCCAGAACGTGCCGCAAATCCTGCGTGGCCGCGCAGCGGTGTTCTCCAAGTCACCGAATCCCACTCCGGATATCGACCAGGAACTGCTGGCGCGCCTCGCCGATCTGTACTCGAAGGACGATTGGTTCGCGGCGCGGCTGAGCGAGGGCATGCAGACCGAAAAGCTGGCCGACGAGGGTGGCATGACGCCGGCGCGGGCGGGCGCCGCGCCGGGCATGGCCGGCGCACCGGCGGACCGGCTCACGGCGGTCGCGCGGATGGCAAGCGCCCTGATGAACAGCGACGGCGGCCCCGACGTCGCGGTCATGGAAGCAAACGGCTGGGACACCCACGCCAACCAGGGCGGCGCCAAAGGGGTGCTCGCACAGCGGCTGCTCGGACTCGACCGGGCGCTGCGCGCGCTCACGGACGGACTGAAGGATCTTTGGCCGCAGACCGCCGTGCTGGTCGTAACCGAATTCGGCCGCACGGCCGCGATGAACGGCACGCGCGGCACCGATCACGGCACCGGCGGCTGCGCATTCCTGCTCGGCGGCGCCGTGCTCGGCGGCCGCGTGGTCGCGGATTGGCCGGGCCTGTCTCCGGGCGCGCTGCTCGAAAACCGGGACCTGCGGCCGACACTCGACCTGCGCAGCGTCTTCAAAGGCGTTCTCGGCGAGCACCTGCGCATCGACACCGCAACCCTGTCCGGGCGCGTGTTTCCGGACAGCGCCGGCGCCCATGCCCTGCAAGGTCTCATGCGCGCCTGAGGTCGGCTGCCCGGACGCGCGCGAGGCTTCAGGGCGTCGAGGGCTCCGTACCCGGTGTCGGCAAGATCACCGTGGGTTCGGGGCCGGGCGGCGGCGTGTAGGAAGTCGGTGCGGCAGCCATCGGCTTGGGAGCCGCCTTCTTCGCCGGCTTGCGCTTCGCCACCGCCTTCTTCGGGGCCGCCTTGGCTTTCGGCGCCGACTTCTTGGCGGTCTTTTTCACCGCCTTTTTCGCCGCTTTCTTCGCCATCACCTTGGCCGGCCGCGCCTTCTTTTTCGCCACCGGACGCATCTTCGCCTTGGTCTTCTTTTTTGATTTACTCTTCTTTGCCATGATCCATCCTCTCCTCGCGTTCGATCCCACCACTCATCATGAGAGTAGCCCCGAAAAAGTCCGCTGTCATCAGGCGCCTGTTCGAAGTCCTGCGCTGGAGTTGCTCCCGGAGATTGCGTAGGCTGACGCCGCAATAGCGACGCGCGCCGAATGTCCGAAGAATCACCGCCCACCCCGATCCGCCCGCTGCATGACGTCTGGCTCAAACCCAGGCGGGTGTTCCGTGAATTGGCCGCAACGCCGCTGGGCACGACCGACTATTGTCTGGGGGCGGCGCAGGGCGTGGTCAGCTGGTTTGCCCTGAGCCGCGCGCAAAACGCCGGGGCCGGCGCCAGTGTCGAGCAAATCATCGGCAAGGCGTTGCTGGTCGGACCGCCGGTGGGCATCGCCGGCCTGTTCTTGATGACGGCGATCTATGCCCGGCTGGGACGTCGGGCCGGCGGCGCCATCCGTGTCCCGGTGTTCCACGTGCTCGCCTACAGCGGCGTGCCGATGGTCGCTTCACTGGTGCTGTGGCTGCTGACAGCGCTGCTGGCCGGCGAGGCCGCGTTTCTCGCAACTCCTCGTCCCGACACGGAATCTTTCCTGTACCTGCTGCTGCAGGTACAGGTCGTGGCACACACGCTGCTCATCGGCTGGAGTCTGTTGTTGCAGGTGATGGGCTTGAGCGAGGTGCTGGGTCTCGTCACGCGCCGGGCTCTCGGCCTGTGGCTGCTGGGGCAGCTCATCGTCGCCCTGGCCATGCTGCTGCTCGCCACCCTCATTGTCAGCCTGGGGGCGAGCCCGAAGATACCCTAGGGTTCCGCCGGCACCGCGGGATCCACCGGCGCCGGGCCGGGCTTCATGCCGGCGCGAGCGGCGCCAACGGTGTCAACGGCGCCACCGCGGGCGGCGACTTCGTCGGTAGCTTCGTCGGCACAGCAGCCCCGGCCGGGGATGGAGCTGCGGCAGCGCGGTCCATGCGTCTGATCACCGACCTCGCCACGGCAGCGGCCGATCGCGCGGTCGGCCCCGGCGCCGGGCGCCGGGCGCGGGCCTTTACCGGCGCCGCTTTTTTCGTCGGGGCTGATCGCTTGGCCGGCTTGGCCGCAGAGACCGCAACTGGCTGCGGCGCCGTGGCCGCGGCTTCGGCCTTTTTCCTGGCCTGTTTCGCCGCCTTTTTCCATTGCTTGGACAGCTTGCGGGCCTGTTTCAGCCGGTCCTTGGCGAGGCGCATTTCGCGCTTCGCGGCTTGTGCCCGGGCGGCGGCGGCGGTCGCCGCCGCCTTCAATCGCTGTAGCAGCGCCGTCCGCTTGGCGCGCGCCGCGGAGGATTTGTTTTTCTTCGCCATGTTCGCCTCGTTATCTCAAAGCCGGCCGGAGAGCTTAGTCGCGGTCGCCGCGGCTGTCACGTATTTGTCACCGGGAGCCTAGGCAAGCACCCGCCGCAAAAAAGCACCGATGTCGGCGATCTCCTCGGCGCACACCGAATGCGCCATGGAGTACTCGTGCCACTCGACCGTATAGCCCTGCGACCTCAGAAATTCGCAGGATTCCACGCCGAGCTGCATGGGTATCATCGGATCGGCCCGGCCGTGCGCCATGAAAATCGGGGTCTCCTGGTTTCCCGGCATGCGCCGTGCCTTGAACTCGCCCTGCAACGGCAGGTAGCAGGACAGCGCCAGAACCCCCGCCAGCCGCACGGCGCAGCGCGGCGCGGTGTACAGCGATACCGCGCCGCCTTGCGAGAATCCTGCGAGCACGATGCGGCCGGGCGGTACCCCGCGTTCGCCCTCGCGCGCGATGAGTTCGCGGATCCGCGCATCGCTGTCGCGAAAGCCCGCGTCGTCCTCGGAACCGCCCCGATCCAGACTCTTGATGTCGTACCAGGCGCGCATCCGCATGCCGCCGTTCAAGGTGACCGGCCTCTGCGGTGCGTTCGGAATCACGAATCGCCAGGATCCGGCGCCTGGGCGCACGATCTCGGGTACCACGGGCTCGAAGTCGTGGGCGTCGGCGCCGAGGCCGTGCAGCCAGATGATGCTCGCGCCGGGATGCGGGCCGGTTTCGATGTCGATGGTTTCGAGCATTGGGTGAAAGGATACCCGGGCGTGATCGCGTTGACACGGCCTGCATTTTTATGCAGGATACGCGCAACTTTATGCAGTGAGTCATTCCTGTGCTGCGACGAATTGCCGACATTTCCGGCGCCGAAATCGCCACCGCCGAGGCGCGGCGTGCCGTGCTCGCGAAAATCATCCGCGAACAGCCGGTCGGTCGGCAGGCGGAATTGGTGCACCTGCTGCGCAAGCGCGGCCTCTCGGCGACGCAATCGAGCGTCAGTCGGGACCTGCGCGAGATGGGCGTCGCCAAGCTCGGCGACCGCTATGTGCTGCCCGAGGCGGGAAGCACCGTCAGGAGCGACTTCTCCACGGTCAGGCAGTTCGTGAGCGCGCGCCAGACCGCCGGAACCAATCTCACCGTGCTGCGAACGCGGGTCGGCTCGGCGCAGAGCGTGGCGGTCGCGATCGACACGGCCCAGTGGCCCGAAGTCATCGGCACCATTTCCGGCGATGACACCATATTCATCGCCACGGCCGGAGCGCGCGAGCAGCACAAGCTCGGCGAACGTCTGCGCGCCATTTTCGGAATCTAACAGGCTTACAACCCCCCATGAATACGAACTCCTCCGCGGGCGCCGCGCCCATTCTGTTGGCTTTTTCCGGCGGCCTGGACACCTCATTCTGCGTTCCCTGGCTCAAGGACACCTACCAGCGGCCGGTGATCACCGTCACGGTCGACACCGGCGGCATCGACGCCGATGCGGCCGCCCGGCTCGAGCAGCGTGCGCTCAGCCTCGGCGCCGTCGAACACCATTTGATCGAGGCGCGCAGCGCCTATTTCGAACAGGTGCTCAAGTATCTGATCATGGGCAATGTGCGCCGCGGCGGCCTGTATCCGCTGTGCGTGGGGGCCGAACGGGTGCTGCAGGCCCAGACCATTGCGCGCATGGCCCTCGAACTCGGTTCCACCATGGTGGCGCACGGCTGCACCGCCGCCGGCAACGACCAGGTGAGGTTCGAGGTCGCGCTGCGCACGCTTGCACCCGGACTCGAGATCATCGCGCCGGTGCGGGACCGCGCGTTCAAGCGGCCCGAGCAGTTGAAGTATCTCGAGGATCACCGGCTGCCCATACCGCCTTTCGGCGCCGCCTACTCCGTCAACCGCGGTTTGTGGGGCGTGACCATCGGCGGCAAGGAGACCCTGACTTCCCAGGGCAGCATTCCGGAGAGCGCCTGGGTGCTGTCGAAGGATGCCTTCACCCGACCGCGCGCGGCCGAGCGGCACGTCATCGGTTTCGAAGCGGGCGTGCCGGCGAGTCTTGACGGTGAGCACGCGTCGGCGGTTGCCATCATCGAGAGGCTCGAGGCGCTGGCCGGCCCGTTCGGCATCGGACGCGGCATTCATCTCGGCGATACCGTGATCGGCACCAAGGGCCGGGTGGCGTTCGAGGCCCCGGCCGCGGACGTGCTGCTGACCGCGCATCGCGAGCTCGAGAAGCTGGTGCTGACCGGCAAGCAGGCGCGCATCAAGGAATCCGTCGCCCAGCCCTACGGCGACCTGGTGCACGAGGGCCAGCACCTGGACCCCGTCGGCCGCGACATCGAGGCCTTGCTGGTGTCTTCCCAGGCGCGCGTCAGCGGCGAAGTGCACGTGCTGCTGCGGCCGGGCTCCGTGTTCGTCGAGGGCGTGACCTCGCCCCATTCGTTGATGGCGGCCTCCAAGGGCGTGTATGGCGAAGCGGCGGGCGAATGGACGCCCACCGACGCGCTCGGCTACTCGAAGATGCTCGCACTCGGCGGGATTTTCTACCAGCGCGCCGCGGCGACGCGGTCATGAGCGGCATGCGCACCGTGGTGGTCGACAAGATCGCCTCCGTCACCCAGGCCCTGGGGCTCTCCCACGAAGTCCGCATCGCGCCCGACGTGCCCTGCGAGGAGGGTGTGGCGCTGGTGGTCGAAATATTGAACAACAAGTCGACCTACAACACGCTGGAGCTGACCAGCGGTCGCATGGCGAAGATCACCCGCGGCGACGTGGTGGTGGGGGCCCTCGGTCATCGCAAGGCGCTGTTCGGCTATTCGGGGCACATTCCCGGCGCGCTCAAGCCCGGCGACGTGATCCAGATGCTCAACATCGGCGGGGTGCTCGGCATCTGCGATTCGGCGACGCCGGACAAGGGCAAACCCTTCGACGCCCGCGTGCTCGGCACGGTGCTGTCCTTCCCGTATCTCGGCGAACGCATCGGCGTGCCCGCCCGGGTGGGCTACAAGGCGCTCGACTACGGTGCCGGCCTGGATGCCCGCGGCGTGCCCGTCGTGGCGCTCGCCGGCACCTGCATGGAGGCGGGCAAGACCGCGGCGGCATCCGCCATCATCGCCCGCATGCGCCACCGCGGGCTGGTGGTGGACGCCTTCAAGGCCACCGGCGTCTCCCTGCGCCGCGACATCCTGGCATTCGAGGATGCGGGGGCGCGGCGCACGATGATTTTCACCGACCTCGGCGTGGTGACCACCACGCCGAAATGCGGTCCGGCGCTGACGCGCACCATGCTGACGGAGATGGCGGGCGGCGCCCCGGACGTGATCGTGTTCGAATTGGGCGATGGACTGCTCGGCACCTACGGGGTGGAGTCGATTCTGCGGGACGAGGACATCAAGGCAGCCTTGACCGCCGTCGTGCTGTCGGCCAACGATCCGGTGGCCGCGTGGGGCGGCGTCAAGCTGCTGCGCGAGCGCTTCGGCATCGAACCCTGCGCGGTCACGGGTCCGGCCACCGACAATCAGGTCGGCGTGCAGATCATCCGTGAACAGATGAGCGTCGAGGCCTTCAATGCCATCAGCAATCCTGCGGATCTCGGCGACCACATCATCGGCAAGCTCGGGTTGCGCAACGTCGGGGAATCCAAGGTGAGCGCGGAATGAGCGGACCCGTTCCGGCCGTGGTGCTCGGCGGCACCGGCTACGTGGCCGGGGAGCTGTTGCGCCTGATCGCGGGTCATCCGCGGCTCGAGGTGGCCGCGGTGCTCTCCGACAGCCAGCCCGGCGCGCCGGTGGCGGCCGCCTTCCCGCATCTGTCCGCCGCCTACCCGCAGCTCAGGTTCTCGGGCCTCGAGGAGATCGAGGGGCTGCTGCGACGGACGCCCGACAGCGCGCTGTTCTCGGCGGCACCGCACGGCGTCGCGGCCGGCCTCGTCGACCGGCTGCTGGCGGCGTGCAGCGGCGCCGGCACGCACACCCACTGCGTCGACATTTCCGCGGACTTCCGCTATTCGAGCGCCGCGGCCTACGAGGCGGTCTACAAGCATGCCCATGGTGCGCCGGCGCGCATCCGCGAATTCACCTGCGCGGTGCCCGAACATCTGCAGAAATCGCCGACGCCGCACGTCGCCCACCCGGGCTGTTTCGCCACCGCCACGCTGCTCGCCGGCGTGCCGCTGCTCACCCTCGGCCTGACCGACACGCGCCTGTTCGTCACCGGCATCACCGGCAGCACCGGATCGGGGCGCAAGCCCGTAGAGGCCACGCATCACCCGCTGCGCCACAGCGACCTGTACACCTATGGTGCGCTCAGCCACCGGCATGTGCCGGAGATCGTGGCCTGCGCAAAAATGGCCTCCGGCGTCGACGCCGAGTTCAATTTCGTGCCGCACTCGGGACCCTTCGCGCGGGGCATCCACGTCACGGTGCAGGCCAGCCTGAAGAAACCCATGACCAGCGCCCAGGCATGCGAGGCGCTTGCCGCCTACTACCGCGAATTCCCGTTCGTGCGCGTGACGCCCGCCGCACCGCGCATCAAGGACGTGGCGGCCAGCAATTACGCGCACCTGAGCGCCGCGGCCAACGGCACCAGCATCGCGGTCATGGCGGTGCTCGACAATCTGAACAAGGGCGCCGCCGGCGGTGCGATGCAGTGGATGAACCGTCTGCTGGGATTCGACGAAACCGCCGGTTTGACCGCGGCGGCGCCCGGTTGGACCTGACCCCCCCGGGACATCATAGAGACAGGTATGGCAGCAACATCGATGACGCAGGCGCACCGCAGTCACCTCGCACAGGTCTTCGCGCAATACCCGGTGGAAGTGGTGCATGGCGATGGCGTGTGGCTGCACGCACGCGACGGCCGCAAGATCCTGGATTTCTACGGCGGTCATGCGGTCGCCGGCTTGGGCTACGGCCACCCGCGCTGGCTCGCGGCACTCGAGCGCCAGGCACGGCAGATGGCGTTTCAAACCAATGCCCTGCCGATGGCCATCCGCGAACGCGCCGCCGCGCGGCTGTGCCGGTTCGCAGGACTCGGACTCGACACCGTGTTTTGGATCAACAGCGGCGCCGAGGCCAACGAGAACGCCCTCAAGCTGGCGTTCAAGATCACCGGCCGCTCCAAGGCCGTGGCCCTGGAACAGGGCTGGCACGGCAGAACCGCGGCGGCCGGCGCGGTCACCTGGGGCGCGGCAGGCAAGTGGTATGGGTTTCCGCGCACACCCTTCGAGGTGGCCTTCACACCGCGCGACGATCCGTCCGCCGTCGACGCCCACATCGATCGTGATACCGCCGCGGTCATCGTCGAGCCCGTGCAGGGGGTCGGCGGGGCCTACGATGTGGGCAAGCCCATGCTGCAGGCGCTGCGCCGCCGCTGCGATCAGGTGGGTGCGCTGCTGATTTTCGACGAAGTGCAGTGTGGGGTGGGGCGCACCGGTGCGCCCTTCGGTGCCAGCTATCATGGCGTCACGCCGGACCTGTTGACGGCGGCCAAGGCACTCGGCAACGGCTTTCCCGTGTCGGCGCTGCTGTTGTCCGGGCACGTCGCCGCGCAGATCCACCATGACGACATGGGCACGACCTTCGGCGGCGGCCCGATGGCCTGCGCCATCGCCGAGGCCGTGATCGACACCATCGAATCGGAATCTCTGCTCGCGAACGTGCGGCAAGTCTCCACCTACATCCGCGCGAGCTGTGTGATCGGTCCGGTGCTGGGCATGCAGGGCGCCGGCTTCCTGCTCGGACTTCGGACCTCGCGCCCCGCGCGGGAGGTGCAGGCGGCGCTGCTCGACAAGAACATTCTCACCGGCACCAGCGGCGATCCGCACATCTTGAGATTGCTGCCGGCCTACATCCTGAACGAAGGGCACGTGGATCAATTGAGCGATGCGCTCGCCACGATTCCGGCATGAATCGCTTTCTGGATCTCGCGCAATTCGAGCGCGCTCAGATCATCGACCTGCTCTCGCTCGCGCAGGCCCTGCAGGATCGGCCCGAGCCGCGGGCGCTGGCCGGCCGCATCCTCGGCTTGGTGTTCTTCAACCCGTCGCTGCGCACCCTGGCCTCGTTCCAGGCCGGCATGGCGCGCCTCGGTGGCAGTTCGGTGGTGATCACGCCCGGCCAGGGAACCTGGCAGATGGAAACGCGGCGCGGGGCGATCATGAACGGCGCCGCCGCCGAACACATCCGCGAAGGCATTCCGGCACTCGCCTCGTACTGCGATGCGCTCGGCGTGCGCGCCTTTTCCGACGGCAAGAATCTCGCCGATGATCTGCACGAGTCGGTGTTCGGCATGATCGATGCGCTGTGCGACAAGCCGCTGATCAACATGGAGTCGGCGATGAACCATCCCTGCCAGGCGCTTGCCGATTGGCGCACGCTCGATGAACTCGAGGTGCCGCAGAGCGGAAAATTTGTGCTGAGCTGGGTCTGGCATCCGAAGGCGCTGCCGCTGGCGGTGCCCGCCGCGACGCTGCACATGGCCGCCATGCGCGGCATGCAGGTCGTGGTGCTGCGTCCGGAGGGCTTTGCCCTGCCCGCACCCATCATGGACAAGGCGCGTCGCGCGGCGCAGCAAGCGGGCGGCTCGGTCACCGAGACCGGCGACCGGGCGGCGGCGCTGGCCGGCGCTCAGGTGCTGTATGCCAAGGAATGGGGTAGCACCACCGACTATGGCAACGCCGCAGCGGACGCGCGGCTGCGCGCCGAACTGTCCGATTGGTGCGTGCGTGAACCCTGGTTCGCGGGCGCCGCGCCCGGCGCCAAGCTCATGCACTGCCTGCCCGTGCGCCGCAACACCGCCGTGGCCGACGAGGTGCTCGACGGTCCGCGCGCCGTCGTCAGGCGTGAAGCCTTCAACCGGATGGCCGTGCAGATGGCCGTTTTGCACCGCATGCTGGCCAAACCGGCCGCCGTATCGGAGTCCATTGCATGATCATGAATCGACCGGATCCTTCGGTGGCCGTACGTGCCCTCAAGAGCGCCGCGCCGTATATCCGCATGTACAAGGGCAAGATTTTCGTCATCAAGGCGGGCGGCGCGGTGTTCGGCGACGATGCATCCACGCGCGCCTTGATCGAGCAGGTGGCGATCCTGCACCAGGTCGGCATCAAAACCCTGCTGGTGCACGGCGGCGGTCCGCAGCTCGATGGCCTGCAAAAGGCCCTGGGGATCGAGACGCGGATGGTGAACGGCCGGCGCGTGACCGATCAGAAATCCATCGAGGTCACGGCGATGGTGCTGAATGGCAGCATCAACACCCGCATCCTCGCGATTTGCCGGGAACTCGCCATCGAGGCGATCGGCGTGAGCGGAGTCGATGCGGGACTGGTGAGCGCGCACCGGCGCCCGCCGGTGCCCCTGTCCGCGGGATCCGCCGAGACCGTGGATTTCGGATTCGTGGGGGACATCGACTCGGTGAACACGGCGCTCATCGAGAAACTGCTGAACGACGGACTGATTCCGATCGTCAGTCCGTTGTCGGCGGACGCCCATGGCACCCTGCTCAACATCAACGCCGACACCGTGGCGGCGGCCATCGGCGGCGCGCTCGCGGCCGAGAAGCTCGTGCTGTGCACTTCGGCGCCCGGCATCCTCGAGCGGCTGGATGATCCCAGCTCGATCATCTCATACACCGATTTGAAGGGCTTGAAACGGCTGCGCGATCAAGGCAGCCTGTCGGACGGCATGCTGCCCAAGGCCACCGCCATCGAGAACGCCATCCGCAGCGGCGTGCGGCGCGTGCACGTCATCAGCTACAAATCCGCCGACAGCCTGCTCGCCGAGGTCTTCACCAACGAGGGAACCGGCACCCTCGTGGTCGAGGACCTCAACGTGTTGAGCCCGGCGGAACAGCAATTCGCGGATAGCCGATGAAAAGGCTCTGGGACAAGGGAACCGGGCTCGACGCCCACGTGCTCGCCTACACGGCCGGCGAGGACCACGGTCTCGACAACCGGCTGGTGCGCTACGACGTCGCAGCATCCATCGCGCACGCGCAGATGCTCGGCGAGCAGGGGTTGCTCACGCCCGCCGATGTCGCCGCCATTCGCGACGCGCTCACCGCCATCGGCGCCGAACATGCGCGGGGCGACTGGCGCGTCGGCCTCGATCAGGAGGATTGCCAGACCGCGATCGAAAATCTGCTGACCCAGCGCATCGGCGCGACCGGTGGGCGCCTGCATGCCGGCCGCTCACGCAACGATCAGGTGCTCGCCGCCCTGCGCCTGTATCTTCGCGACGCGTGCGAGCGCCTGTGCCTCGGCGCCATCGCGGCGGCGGAAGCCCTCGACGCCTTGAGCGCCCGCGACGGTGCCATCGCGCTGCCGGGCTACACACACATGCAGCAGGCGATGCCGAGCACCGTGGCGCTGTGGGCGCAGGGTTTCGCGTCAGAAATCCGCGACGATGCGGAAGGCCTGCGGCAGAGCCAGCGGCGCATCGGCAAGAATCCGCTCGGCTCCGCCGCCGGCTACGGCACGCCGAATCTCGCGGTCGACCGCGAGTCCACGCGGCGCCTGCTGGGCTTCGCCGTCACGCACGAGCCGGTGACCGCCGTGCAACTGTCGCGCGGCAAGGCCGAGGCCGGGCTGCTGTTCGAGATCACGCTGCTCACCCAGGATCTGGCGCGTCTGGCGGCCGACTTGCTGCTTTTCTACACCCAGGAATTCGGCTTCGTGACGCTGCCCGATGAGTTCACCACCGGTTCGTCGATCATGCCGCAGAAGCGCAATCCCGACGTCTTCGAGCTGATGCGCGGGCGCAGCGCCGTGGCGCAGGCGGCGCTCAACGAGGTGCTCGGCGTGACCCAGAAGCTCACCTCGGGCTACCACCGCGATCTGCAGCTCATCAAGCCCCCCCTGTTCCGCGCCATCGACTCCTGCCAGCAAACTCTCGACATCCTGCCGGCGGCGCTGGCGGGCGTGCGCTTCATACCGGAGCATATCCGGCTGGATCCGGGCATTCACACGGCCGGCGAGGCGAACACCCTGGTGGCCGCGGGCATTCCCTTCCGCGAGGCGTACCGGCGGGTGGCGGCGAGGCTGATGAAGAAGCCGCCATGAGCATCTGGCATGGCACCCCGTCGCTCGAGGCGTTGAACGCACTGTGCGCCGATACCCTGCTCGAGCGCCTGGATATTCGCTTCACCGAATTCGGCGATGATTTTCTGTGCGCCAGCATGCCGGTCGACCGGCGCACCCGGCAGCCGCAGGGCCTGCTGCATGGCGGCGCCTCGGTGGCGCTGGCCGAGTCGCTGGGCAGCACCGCCGCGACCCTGTGTATCGACGCGGCCGAGTATCAACAGGTGGGCCTGGAGATCAACGCCAACCACGTGCGCAGCGCGCGCGCAGGGCTGGTGGTCGGCACCGCCCGTCCGGTGCACATCGGCCGCAGGACCCAGATCTGGTCCATCGAAATCCGGGATGCGGCCGCGAAGCTGATCTGCCTGTCGCGGCTGACCGTCGCCGTCATCAAGCGCGGCGCGCTGGGGGCTTGAAATGCCCCCGCAGGCTCCCTATGTAGGCGGCGGGGCTCGGCTGTCAACCCGCAAGCCGCGGCAGCGTTTCAGTCGTCAGGCATCGGAGGAGCGGATCATGACCATCGGACTGAATTCACGCAGATTGGGCGGCCTCGCACTCACCGCGGCCATGCTGCTGGGCTCGCAACTCGGCGCCACGGCGGGCGCGGCGCAAGAGCGCGAACACGAACACGACCGCATGGGCCGGCCCGGCGTCCGGGCCGATCACGGCATGGTGCTCGATGGCCGCTACAACCACGGCCATTACTACCCCGCGATCGGCAGCTCCTTGAGGGTGCTGCCGGAGGGCTACCACCCGTACTATTGGCACGGCGCCCCGTATTATTTCTATGGCGGCATCTGGTATGCCCCGGGCGGACCGGGATTCCTGGTCATCCGGCCGCCGGCGGGCCTGGTGATTTCGGCGCTGCCGCCCTACTACACCACGGTGTGGATCGGCGGCCTGCCCTACTACTACGCCAATGACGTGTACTACACGTGGAACGCCGCCGACAACGGCTATGCGGTCGTGGCCCCGCCGGCCAACGCCGAGCAGCCCTCGGCGCCGCCCTCCGCGCAGGAGGATCTGATCATCTATCCGAAGAACGGCCAGACCAATGAGAAGCAGGCCGCGGACCGCTTTGAGTGCCATAGCTGGGCGAAGTCGCAGACCGGATTCGATCCGACGCAGCCCGGCGGCGGCGTGGCGCCGGGCGCCGGCATGCGCAGCCGGGACGGCTACAACCGGGCGATGGCGGCCTGTCTGACTGCCCGCGGGTACGAGGTGAAATAGGCCCGTGATATAGCAAAGGGCCCGCGGTTTCCAGGTCCGGTAGCCAGATCGCTGGCGAGTGGCGTATCTTGCACGCCGTGAAAACCACTCATTGGATTAGACGGCGGCTGATCTGCGGCGCCCTCGCATTGGGAGCGGTCGCGGCCGGAGCCCAGACTCCCGGGCCCGGACCCGCACCTACACCGGCGTCGGCACCCCATGCGCCGGGCGCGTCTGCGCCCGCGCCGCCGGCCTTGTCCTCGAAGGACGCGAGTTACCTCATGGGCCTGAATTTCGGCAACCAGCTGCGCGGTCTCGGTATCAAGGACGCGATCACCCTGGAAGCCCTGCAGCAGGGACTGAAGGAAGGCCTCGCGGGCAAGCGCGCGCCGGCGGCCGAACAGCAGCGCGTGCAGAGCTTCGTGCGGGCGGCGGTCGACGCCGCCATCGATCACAATCTCTCGGCCTCGCAGGAGTTCCTGGCACGCAACGGCCGCGAACCCGGCATTCAATCCACCGCCAGCGGGCTGCAGTACAAGGTCATCGAGGCCGGCGACGCGGATGCGGCATCGCCCGGCATCGGCGACGAAGTGACCGTGCAATATCGCGGCAGGCTGCTCGACGGCACCGAATTCGACAGCTCTTATGCGAACGGCAGGCCGGCGACGTTTTCCCTTGCGCACGTCATCAGAGGCTGGCAGGAAGCGCTCGTGAGGATGAAGCCCGGCGCCAAGTGGCAGGTGTTCATTCCGCCCG
The DNA here is from genome assembly GCA_003137095.1 of Gammaproteobacteria bacterium. Classification (GTDB taxonomy): domain Bacteria; phylum Pseudomonadota; class Gammaproteobacteria; order Steroidobacterales; family Steroidobacteraceae; genus Bog-1198. Next base: position 143,546 of record PLET01000101.1, on the reverse strand, counting down.
ATCTCGGCTACGGCAAAGCGCCGCGGCCGGAAATACCCGGCGGTTCGCTGCTGATATTCGACGTGGAACTGCTCAGCGTGAAGCGCAGCGCGCCCATGGCGCCGCCCCCACCACCGCCGCAGGTCCCAGATCCAGCGAAGCCGTAAGATCGCCCATGGGTGGTTCGCCGTGCGCGACCAGCGCCCGGTCGCGCACGGCCAGCCCCGGCAACTCCTCGAGTCCGAAGCGCCGCGTGATCAGACGCAGGATTGAACCGGTGTCGTAGGCGGTGTGATCGACCATCCCCCGCCTCGCGAACGGCGACACGATCAGCGCCGGAATACGCGTGCCGGGTCCGAGCAGATCCGCCTGGGGCGGAGCGACGTGGTCCCACGCACCGCCGAACTCATCGTAGGTGATGACGATGACCATGCCGCGCCATTGCGGGCCCGCACGCAACTTCCCGACCAGGGCGGCGATGTGCGCATCGCCCGCCCCGAGGGTGGCGTATCCGGGATGCTGATTGAGGTTGCCCTGCGGCTTGTAGAACACCACCGGCGGCAGGCTGCCCGCGGCGATGTCCCGCAGCAGGTCCTGGTAATCCTTCAGCCGTGCCGCGCGCCGGGCGGCGTGCACCACGGGATCGAATCCGGCGTAATAATTGAACGGCTGATGATGCGGTTGGAAATCGGGGGCGCCGTCGGGCGTGTCCGGCGCATAGATGACCCTGTGCTGCGTGCCGGCGGCGCTGCCGTCCTTGACGGCGGCCTTCCAGGCGCCCGCGTACCATGCCCAGCGGACGTGCTTGGCGTCGAGCAGATCGCCGATGGTGGCCCCCGGCTGCGGCGGCAGCGTGGTCGAGGCGTTCGGGTCGGCGTACAGGCGGCGCGCGTCGGTCGCGGCCGGCGGGTTGGCGCTCGGCTGATAGGCGGGCTGCATCGTGTTCACGGCGTAAAAGCGCTCATCCCCGAAATAACCGGCCGGCGTGAGATTGCCGGATTTGACGTACCTCGGCGGCCCGTCCAACGCCGAGGGCGGCGATTCGGCGGTGCTCTTGAGTCGCGGCAAATACCGTCCCGCCGCATCCCGTTCGAGCACGGCGATGGACGGCTTCGCGGCCGACTTGTCGGCGTCCGGGTACACCGGCGCGCAGGCACAAATCAGGTATTGGTGGTTCAGGAAGGATCCGCCGAACGCGCCCTGGAAGAAATTGTCGGCCAGCACGAATTGCCTGGCGAGCGCGAACAGGGCGGACCCGGAGTAATCGTAGTGGCCCATGGCCAGACCGCCCGCGTCCGACCAGGCGGCGAACCGATCGTTCCTGCCACCGTCTATCTGCATCTGATTTTCGAAAAAACGGTGAACCAGATCGCGCGTCACCGTGGCGCTGCCGAGCGTCGTCCCGGATGCCGCGATAAAGGCGGTCTCGATCGAAAACGGCGCATTCGGCAGACCCGCGCTTTGCGCCTGGGTCACCACCGGCAGGGCGCCGCGGGCCGTGACGCCACCCCAGGTCTGCGGCAGGGTCGCGAGCAGGCTACCGTCGCGATCGACCTGTGGGACAAAGGCGGGCAGCGGCCTGCCGGCGGAATCGATGACCTCGTCCAAGCCGCGCGCGCCCGGAAAATAGCCGAATAAATTGTCGAAGGCGCGGTTCTCCGCGTAGATCACCACGATGGTCCTGATGCGGCGCAGACCCGCGGCCGCGGCATCGACAGCCTGGGCGCAGACGCACAACCCCAATAGGGCGCCGACTGACAGCCGCTTTCGCAACGCGTTAGAAGGTCCAGGTGACCCCGACCGAATACAGCTCCGGATCCAAACCGCTGGCGTTGATGCGCTCGTATTCGGCGCGCACCGCGAGACCCATGATTTTCGTCTGTACTCCGGCACCAAAGGCAAAGTCCGTGTTCGTCTGATCCTGTCGGTAGGAGAATGACGGGAAGCACAGCACGTTGCAATACGTCCCGCCCGAGGCGTTGGTGTTCGATTGCAGCCGCGCCACGCCGGCCTTGCCATAGACATCGAGGAACGGCAGGGGCAGCGGCAGATACGCGATGCCGAGCAGCGCAGTGGCGGTCGAATGCACATCCGCCGAATCGTAACTGCCGTTGTAGAAGTGGCTCGGATGGCCGAAATCAATGTACTCGAGATCGGCGCCCACCGGCGAAATCGGCCGTATGCCGACGCTCACCTTCCACGCATCATGGTGCTCGTCGAAATCCCCCGGATAGCCGAAAGGATCGCCCGGGGTGTGGATATCGGATTCACCCACTGAAGCGCCCACGTTGAATCCAAGAATGTTGTCGGCAAACGCCGGCACGCAAATCCCCCCCAACGCGAGAACCGCAAAAATGCCCGAAAAGATCCTGTTCATCCGCGTTCCTCCGATGACTTCACGAGTTAGGACGAATTTCCCCGCATTAAGTTCCGGCCGGAAGGCGGCGGCTGGCGCGTTATACTGTGTGCATGCGCTATCGCCGGGCGGTCCTGATGTTGTGTGCGGCCGAGATGTTGGCGGCTTGCGGCCAGAAGGGCCCGCTGGTGCTGCCGGACAGGCATGCCCGTGCGCCGGTGGTCTCGAAGCCGGGGGTGGCGAATTCGGACCGCAGCGCACCGCCGGCATCCGCGCCGGCAGGCGGCGCGCCGCCCGCTTCGGCACCGACCAGCCCCGCGGCACCGCCCACCTCCGCGGCACCTCCCGGCCCTTGAGCGGGTGTATTGCGCATGAGCGAAAAACTGGTCCTGGTCGACGGATCGTCTTATCTCTACCGCGCGTTTCACGCACTCCCGCCGCTCAGCAATTCGCGCGGCGAGCCGACCGGTGCCGTGCTCGGTGTGCTCAACATGCTCAACAAACTCATCAAGGACGAGTCGCCGGAACGCATCGCGGTGGTCTTCGACGCCCCCGGACGCACCTTCAGGGATGATCTGTTCGATCAATACAAGGCGCATCGGGCGCCCATGCCCGATGACCTGCGCGCACAGGTGCAGCCGCTGCTCGATGCGGTCGCGGCAATGGGGCTGCCGCTGTTGCGCGTCGCGGGCGTCGAAGCGGACGACGTGATCGGCACCCTCGCCCGGCGCGGCGCGGCGGCCGGCTATGCGGTGCTGATCTCGACCGGCGACAAGGACATGGCGCAGCTCGTGGACGCGCAAATCACGCTGGTGAACACCATGAGCAATACGCGGCTCGACCGCGACGGCGTCAAGACCAAATTCGACGTGTATCCGGAACAAATGGTCGATTACCTGGCGCTGGTCGGCGACAGTTCGGACAACATTCCCGGCGTCAGCGGAGTGGGTCCGAAGACCGCCGCCAAGTGGCTCAACCAATACCACAGCCTCGATGCGCTGCTCGCGCACGCGGCCGAGATCACGGGCAAGGTGGGCGAGAACTTGCGCAGCGAGTTGGGCGTTCTCGAGCTGTCGCGCAAGCTCGCTCTCATCGACACCTCGTTGATGCTGGAGATGTCGCCCGGTGAGCTGCAATGCACCGCACCCGACCGCGAGCGGCTCCGGGAGCTGTATACACGGCTGGATTTGCGCGCATTGCTGAAGGCGCTCGAGGCATCCGCACCGCCGCAAACCGCCGGCGCGCCGGCCGCGCCGGCGTTGACGGTGGTCTCGACGGAAGGCGCGGCCGGCCCTCCCCCGAGGTACGAGATGGTTCTCGAACGGCCGCAGCTCGACGCCTGGCTGGCGAGACTCGCAGCTGCGCCCCTGGTCTCGTTCGACACCGAAACCGACAGCCTCGACTACATGCGCGCGCGCATCGTGGGCGTGTCGTTCGCCGTCCTGCCGGGCGAGGCTGCCTATGTGCCGCTGGCACACGACTACGCCGGCGCGCCGCCGCAGCTCGATCGCGAACAGGTTCTCGCGGCTCTGAAGCCCTATCTCGAGGATGCGGGCAAGTCCAAACTCGGGCATCACCTCAAGTACGACCGGCACGTCCTCGCCAATCACGGCATCGCTCTCGCCGGGCAGCGCTTCGATTCGATGCTCGAGTCCTACGTCTTGAACAGCGTCGCGACGCGCCACGACATGGATTCGGCGGCGGAGAAGTATCTCGGCGTCAAGACCATTCATTTCGAGGACGTCGCCGGCAAGGGTGCCAAACAGATCACCTTCAACCAGGTCGACGTCGATCGCGCCACCGAATATTCGGCCGAGGACGCCGATGTCACGTTGCGGCTGCATCAGGCGCTGTGGCCGAAGATCGAGGCGACGCCCAGGCTCCAGGCGCTCTACGAGACCATCGAACAGCCCCTGGTGGCGGTGCTGTACCGCATGGAGCGCACGGGTGTGCTGGTGGATGCCGCGCTGCTCAAGGCGCAAAGCGCCGAACTGGCGGCGCGCATGCGCGAGCTTAAGGCCCTGGCCCATGCCGAGGCCGGCGGCCCCTTCAACGTGGATTCCCCGAAGCAGCTGCAGGAGATCTTGTTCGGCAAGCTGGGAATCCCGGTGACCCGCAAGACACCGACCGGACAGCCTTCGACCGCGGAGGACGTGCTGGACGAGCTGGCTGCCACCTACCCGCTGCCGAAGCTGATCCTGGAATACCGCGGGGTCGCCAAGCTCAAATCCACGTACACGGACAAATTGCCGGAGCAGATCGATCCTCGGACGGGCCGCATCCACACCTCTTATCATCAGGCCGTCGCCGCCACCGGCCGCCTGTCCTCGACCGACCCCAACCTGCAGAACATTCCGATCCGCACCCCCGAGGGGCGGCGCATCCGCCAGGCCTTCGTGGCCCCGCCCGGCTGGTCGCTGGTTGCCGCGGATTATTCGCAGATCGAATTGCGCATCATGGCGCACCTGTCCGGAGACGAGAGCCTGCTGCGGGCATTCGCCGAGGATCGCGACATCCATCAGGCCACCGCCGCCGAGGTGTTCGGCCTCGAGCTGGCCTCGGTCAGCGCCGACCAGCGGCGTTCCGCCAAGGCGATCAATTTTGGTCTGATCTACGGCATGTCGGCCTTCGGCTTGGCCCGCCAGCTCGGTATCGGTCGCGGCGATGCGCAGAAGTACGTCGATCTGTATTTCGAGCGTTATCCCGGGGTCAAGCGCTACATGGACGAAACCCGACGCCAGGCGCGCGCGACCGGCTTCGTTGAAACGGTGTTCGGTCGCCGCCTGTATCTGCCGGAAATTCAATCGCGCAACCAGGCGCTGCGCCAGTATGCGGAGCGCAGCGCCATCAACGCACCCATGCAGGGTACGGCCGCTGACATCATCAAGCGAGCGATGATCGACGTGGATGACTGGCTGCAGCATTCGCAGGCGCCGGCGCGGCTGATCATGCAGGTTCACGACGAGCTGGTGCTCGAGGTGGCGGACGAGGCCATCGGCACCGTGGTGGCGCAGCTGCGCGACCACATGGCGCGCGCTGCGGAACTCAAAGTGCCGCTCAAGGTCGATGTGGGCGTGGGCCGAAATTGGGATGAGGCGCATTGAGGCCAATTGAACCGCCCGGTGCCGGGGTCGGTTCCCGCCGCCGACCTGGAAATCCGTAACGATTCTAAGGCCTTACGGAACCGCGAAATTTAAGACGAACGGCAACTGGAACTTTTGGAAACTGTCCCCATCTAACTTTTTGAGCGATAATATCGCTCCCCGCTCTTCTCCCTGAGCGGGTAAGACCCGGTTTGTCATCCCCATGCCGGGTTGGTCTGCCCCGATGGCTGCTTTCGAGCGACCATCGGGGCTTTTTTTTGTGCTCCCGAAAAGCGACGGCAAATCCAAGGCTTTATCAGGCGGCCGCGAGCCACCGGTCCATCACCTCGCGCGCTTCCTCCAGGCCTTGCTTGGCATGCGCCGAGAACAGCTGCGCGGTCACCGCCGTATCCGCACAGGCTGCGCGCGTCTCCCGCAATATGCGCTCCGCATCGCGGCGGTTGAGCTTGTCGGATTTGGTCAACAGCACGTGCGCACAGCGGTCGCGCGCCAGCACCCACTCGAGCATCGCGGCATCCTCTGCACCGAGACCGCGGCGGCCGTCGACCACCAGCATCAGGCCCACCAGCGACTCGCGCTCATTGAAGTACCGTCCGAGCAGCGCGAGCCACCCGGCACGCACCGACTGCGGCACCTTCGCGAATCCGTAGCCCGGCAGATCGACCAATCTGCGTGCGGGGACCAGTTCGAAGAAATTGATGAGTTGCGTGCGTCCCGGCGTGCGGCTGACGCGCGCCAGTCCCGACCGCTGTGTGATCGCATTGATGGCGGTGGATTTGCCGGAATTCGATCGTCCTGCGAACGCGATTTCACGGCCGGTGTCCGCGCCGAACTGATGCGCCGCGGCCGCACTGGTCAGAAACTTCACGTTGGGATAAGTCGACACGGCCGCCGATTGGACGCAAAGGGATGAGCGTAGTGTACAATTTATGGCTGGTGGAAGTTCACTGCGGCAAAGGGCAAGGCGCGATCATGAAGCGGTTTTGGATTTTTGCATCGGCAATTGCCGGTGTCATTTTCAGTGCAGCGGCATTGCCCGCGGGCAGCGCCGAGAAAGGCGCCACCAAGGCCGTCGTCTGCCAGGCATGCCACGGACAGAACGGCAACAGCACCAATCCGGAATGGCCCAGCCTCGCCGGCCTGGGCGCCGACTACATCGCCGAACAGCTCAAGAATTTCAAGGAAGGCAAGCGCAACAATCCGATCATGATGCCGAATGTCATGACCCTGGGCACGGACGATATGGCGGACCTCGGCGCGTATTTCGGCAGCCTGGTCAACACGGGACTGGAGGCCGATCCCTCGTATTGGAAGGCCGGCGAGAAGCTGTATCGCGGCGGCGACCCGGCACGCGGCATCCCCGCCTGCATGGCCTGCCACGGGCCGTCCGGGCGCGGCAATGAGCCGGCGAAGTTCCCCGCGTTGCGCGGCCAGCGCTCGGTCTACGTGATCAAGCAGCTGCACGACTACGCATCAGGGGCGCGCAATACGGGTCCCAACGGCATCATGCAGACGGTTTCGAAGCGTCTGACGGAGGACGACATGCGCGGTTTGGCATCCTACGTCCAAGGAATCCGATGATCATGCGCACGCCACGAACGTTGCTGGTGTTGGGTTTGGCGCTGGCGCTTGCCGCCTGCGGCAAGCAGCAGGCGGCCGAGGTCGCGCCGGCGCAACGGGCGGCGCCCGGCGCGCCGCCATCGGTCGCCGCGGAGCAGGCGCCGCAAGCGCAGCCGCCCAAGCCGGTCAGCGCAAAGGCCGCGGAATCCTCCACGGTCACCCGGGTCAACGAGGACGGCTCCGAGACCGTCGAGGACGCAAGCGGCGACAGCGGCACGCACAATTCACTGCTTGCCGCCGTGTCGTCGACCGCCGCCGCGGCAACCACCGCCCAGGCGAGCAACTGGCAGGATGGCGTCAACTACACCCGCATCGTTCCGGCGCAGCCCACTTCGGTCGCGGACGGCCAGGTCGAAGTGCTGGAGATTTTCTGGTACGCCTGCCCGCATTGTTATGCGCTCGATCCGCTGATCGAGGCCTGGAGGAAGAAGCTGCCGTCCTACGTCAGTTTTTCACGGGTGCCGGTCACCTGGAGCGCGGGACACCGTTCGCTCGCGCGGCTGTTCTATTCCCTGCAAAGCCTCGGCAAGCTCGATCAGCTGCATGCGGCCGTTTTCAAGGAAATCCACGTGAACGGCAATCCGCTCGTGGACCTGGGGAACGACGACGCGAAATCCGAACAGATACAGACCGCGTTCGTCGAGAAGAACGGCATTTCCGCCGAGGCGTTCAGGAACGCGTATCACTCCTTCGCGGTGGAAACGGACGTGCAGAGGGCCGAGCAGTTGACTGAGCGGTACCGGGTGACCGGCGTGCCGATGTTCGTCGTCAACGGCAAGTACCTCACCGATGTCGGCATGGCGCAGGGCGAAGACCGGTTGCTCATGCTGGTCAGCGACCTCGCGGCCCAAGAGCACAAGCACTGATCGAGGGCGGGATCCCAAAGTGATCCCCCTTGACCCGGTCAATCACGCCGGCGGCTGTCATTGCGGCCGCGTACGGTTCGAGGTGCAGGCGCCCGCGCACATCGAAGTCTCGGACTGCGACTGCTCGATTTGCGCGATGACCGGCTACCTGCATTTGATCGTCGCGGCCGATCGATTCAAGCTGCTCAAGGGGCGCGACGCCCTGACCACGTACAGCTTCAATACGCACACGGCGAAGCATTTTTTCTGCGCCACCTGCGGAGTGAAATCCTTCTATGTGCCGCGCTCACATCCCGATGGAATCAGCGTGAACGCCCGCTGCCTCGACCCCGGAACGGTGCAATCCATGACCGTGGCGGCGTTCGACGGCCGCAATTGGGACCGGGGAATCGCGCAGCTGCCCTGTACTTGACATAACGCATGGCCGAACGACGACCTTCGCACAGTTCTGTGATGCACTGAACAGGAGGCGTTTTCCAGGACGGCCGTGGGTGGCAGAGTCCATACAGGGTTTGGACTAACCTGCACACATGAGAAAGCAACCACATGGCGGGGCGATCAAGCGCCGGCAACGCAAACCGGCGGGACGCGCCATGCGCGGGCCCCTGATGCTGGGCTTGGTGGCACTTTCGCTGGTTCGGGTCGAATGCCTGGCGGCAGGCCATCTGCAGGCGCACGCAGCCGCGCCGTCCTCCGCCCACGCCGGTAAGTCGCGCGCGTCGCACGGCGCAACCCGGATGCGGGCCATGAATCTGTCGCTGCCATTGACGCTGCCGGCCGGCGCCGGCACCGAGTTCCGGCCGCGCACGCGCTCATTGACGAGCGCCGGCCCGGACGTCTCCGAGGAGCTGGGCCCGGCGCTCCACAGCACCACCGCCTGGCAGCGGATGCGCGATTTCCGCGCCAATGACCGGGTGCGGCTGCTCACGCTGTGGAAATCGACCGGCAGCACGTTCTCGCTGCAGGCGAACCGGAAGGGTGAAGCTTCGCTGCAATGGACCAGCAATTCCATGAATCGGGGCGGCGCCACCCGGGGATTGTTCGACCGGGCATTTTCCCGGGAGCCCGCTACATCCGCCCTTGGGCCGCGCATTGCGGCGCCGGGCGTCGCCGCAGCGCTGCGCAGTGCAGACAAGCTTACGGCGTTCGACTCGGCGAAATAATCCACCGGCGCGGACAGTCACAAATTGGCGCGCCCGACTGGATTCGAACCAGTGACCTTCGGCTTCGGAGGCCGACACTCTATCCAGCTGAGCTACGGGCGCAATGCGGCACGGATGGTACCCGCATAGACGATCTCTTGGGAAGCGCGGCGTGGCCGCGTTCGCAATCCACCGCGCGAACCCGGTATGACAGAATATGCGCGGCAACCAAGGAATCCTTGCCCATGAGCCCAAAATTCGTCGGTGTCACGGGCCTGCCGCGCGCGGGCTCGACGTTGCTCTGCCAGCTGCTCGCGCAGCATCCGGAGATCGATTGCGAGGGAAACAGTTCGCCGCTTTGCAACACCTTGCTGGGCATTCGCAGATTGGTGAGCGACGACACCTTCTTCCTGTCCCAACTCGACAACGCCTTCGACTCAAGCTATGCGCATCTGCTGTCCGCCATGCGCGGTTTCCTGCGCGGTTGGCACCACGATTGCCGCAAACGGGCGGTGATCGACAAGAATCGCGCGTGGCTGCACGCGATCGAACTGCTGCTGCACATCGAACCCGACGCCCGGCTGATCGTCTGCCTGCGCGACCTCACGCAAATATACGGCTCGATCGAGGCCCAGCATCAGCGCACCATCCTGGTCGATTTCATCGATCATCTGGCCGATTTCGACCGCTTCGGCCGCGCCGACATGCTGTTCGCCAAGGACAAGGCCATCGGCTCGCCGCTGATCTCGCTGCATGCGGTCCCGGATCTGCCGAAGGCGGTTCAGGAGCGCCTGTATTTCCTGCGCTTCGAGGATTTGATGGAGCGGCCGGCCGAATGCATGTCGCACCTGTATGCCTGGATGGGCCTCGCGCCCTTCGCGGTCGATCCCGGCCGGCTGACTGTGGGGGTTCCGGAAAGCGACAGCCACTACCACATGAAATACCCGCACAAGCAGTCCTCGAGCGTGGCCAGACCGCGGCGGCACGAAGTGCCGCCGCGAATTCAGGCGCAAATCGAAGGGGCGTATTCCTGGTACTACGCTCTCTATTATCCGCAATACAATACGGCCAAGTAGCCAAAACCCCCGTCAGAATCCTTTGCCGATTTCCGCCCATGCATGGGCGGACTTGTTCGAAGCGATGAGATCCGGTGTCGGCCCGACCGGCACGGCGACATACAGCCTGGCGTGCCACTGGTTCGGGCCCGTCCAGTTCAATCCCAGGCCGGCGCCGCTCAGCGTGGCGCCATTCTCGCCCGCCACGAAGGCGTGCCGGTCGACGTTCACGCGCTCGCCGTCGACGAAGGCCACCGCCTGCAATTGACCGCTGACGAGATGGCCGAGATCATGCCGGAACTCGACGCTTCCCAGTATGCCGGTGTCGCCCGATTCCACGCCCATGTCATAGGCGCGCACCGTGTACGGGCCGCCGGCGACCATTTTCTCGGAGGGATCCAGATTGCCGCTCGCCCACTGCGCGCTGACGGTCACGTACAGCGCGTTGCTCGCGCTTAAGGATTGCAGGCGAAATGCGTTTGCCGTCCACTTTGAAAATGAGCCCTGGGTCTTCGCGGTCAGTGCATCGTTCTGCTGCGCGGCCGCATCGTCGAAATCGACCCGTCCTGCGGTCCAACCCACGTTCCAAGTGTTGATGCCCCCGCCGAGCAGCGCATCGCGCACGTCGCCGCCGAGGCTCAAGGTAAGATTGTCCAGGTGCCGGTCGGTCCGCAGGTCAGCGATGTCGATGTCATCGTCGAGCTGCTTGTGGTCATATTCCAGCTGCGCGTACAAGTTCAGATCGCGGCTGCGCACCAGGGGCTGCTTCGCCCACAGGCTTTCCACCTGCGCCGTACCGTGACCCTCCAGCGTCTCGAGCGTGTCTCCCAGGATGTAATGCAAGGCCGAATACGACGCCCCGAGCCGCGTCCCCGCGCCGTTCAGCAGAAACTCATAGCCGAGATTGCCGTAGTAGAGATCGCTGCCCGACGTCAATCCGGACAGGCTCAGCACATCGCCGTGGTGCAGGGGGTCGATGACGTCCAGGGTGCCGGCGAGCCGCACCGCACCGGTGTAGCGGTTGCCGTAATTGTCCAAGGCCACGCTGCCGCGCAGCGGCGCCGTGGCCGAGGTGTCCACCTGCAGATCCGAGGTGCCGACGCTGTCGCCCGGCTTCAAGGTCGCGGTGCTGGCGACGCCGGGAATGTCGGACAGCAGCAGCAGGTCGTGGTCCAGCGGCGCCTGACTCACCTCCTGACCCGCCTTGAGGCTCGACAGCGTGGCCTGCAATAGGCCGTCGCTCACGCGGCTGTGATTGTCGAGGGTGATCTTGCCGTAGCGCGCTTCGATGACCCGGATCTGCACCGTGCCCGCCTCGATGGTCTGCGCCGGAATGATGGCGCGCGCCAGCGGATAGCCGTGCTTGTGGTAATAGTCGCTGATGAGGCCGGCGAGCTGTTCCAGCTGGTACAGGTTGATGTTCTTGCCCTCCGCGCTCGCCACCAGCGCGTGCAAGGTCGCCGTGGTGAACACGGTGTTGCCGGTCACCTGGATGCTCTTGACCTGGAACGGCGCGCCCTGCTGCAGATTCGAGCGCTTGTCCGATTCGATGCTCAGGCCGGTGCCGTTGGATGACGGCGCCGGCGGCGTGACCGGCTGGATCTGCTGCAGGATGGAGCCGGCGCCGGGCGTGACCTGCTCGGCCGCCATGACGGCCGGTGCCGCGGCGAGCAACAGGGCCCCGAGCAGCGGGGTCGAGACGCGCGTGTTCTTATTCATCGATGCTGACCGTGTTATCGGGGAGCTTGACGCCGCCGCCGACGACTCTCAGGCTTGGAATCGTCGCCAGCGTCGGCGTGTTTGCATCCATTGCGATACCTTCATAGTTGAACAACAATGTATCCGAACTGCCGGCGCTTCTCGATGCCACGGCGATCGTCGGCGACAGCTCCAGAATCGCCGTTGCGATGTGCGACTGCGGCGAGGGCAGCAGCGAAAAGATCTCCGCCAGCGTGTTCTGCACCGCGGGCGGTGCCGCCAGCGTCAGCGCGGTGACATTGGAACCGGCTTCCACGAACACATAGTCCGGCGCGGTCAATCCGCTGCCCTCGATGGGATACCTGCCGGTGGGACTGAGCGCAGTCGCCGGAGTGGTCCACAACAGCGTTCCCAAGGTGGAATTCGCCAGCGTGTCGCCCGTGACGAAGCCGCTCACCACCCCGGTCAGTGCAGACGGGGTCTGCCCCGTATTGAGCGTGACGGGAGTGGCGACGTAGGTGAGCGTCGCCGGCGTGATGTTCGCCGCGAGACCGGTGGGTTCGGTCAGCAGGTAATTGCCGGCGCTGGCGCCGCTCAGGCTGTCGGTGGCCGTGACCGCGATGCCCGTGCCGACGTTCTTCGAGGTGAAATTGCCGGACTGGCCGAGGGTCACCGCATCCCCGGCCGCCGCACCCACCAGCGTGCCGCCGGAGAGCGTGGCCGTGACCGTGCCGTCGTAGACCTTGTTGGCGGCGGTTTCGCCCGCAACGGTGACCGAGGCCGGCGTGATGTTGGCCGCCAGGCCGGTGGGCTCGGTCACCGTGTAGTTGCCGGCATTCGCACCGCTCAAGGTGTCTGTCGCCGTGACGGCGATACCGGTGCCGACGTTTTTGGTCGCGAAACTGCCCGACTGCACCAGGGTGACCGTCGATGCATCGCCCGCGAGCACACCGTTCAAGGCACCGCCGCTGAGCGTGGCCGTGGTGGTAGCGTCATACACCTTGTTGGCCGCAGCCTCGCCGGTCACCGTCACCGCCAGCGGGCTGATGTTGGCGGTGATGGTGGGCTCCACGATGGTGTAATTGCCGGCGCCGGTGCCGCCGAGGGTGTCGGTCACCGTGACGGCAACGCCCGTGCCGGCATTCTTGGTCGCGAACATGCCCGAATCGGTGAGCGTCAGCGCGGACCCGTCGCCGGCCACCGCACCGACCAGCGTGCCGCCCATCAGCGCGGCGACGGTGGTGCCGTCATAGACCTTGTTGGCCGCGGTCTCGCCCACCACCGTCAGCGGCGCGGGCGTGATGTTCGCCGTCAGGCCCGTGGGTTCCGTCAGCGTGTAATTGCCCGCACCTGCGCCGCCCAAGGTATCGGTCGCGGTCACGGCAATGCCCGTGCCGACGTTCTTCGAGGCGAAGGTACCCGCCTGCGTGAGGGTCACGGAGTCGCCGGTCGCAACGCCGACCAGCGTGCCGCCCGTGAAGGTGGCGGTGAAGGTGTTGTCGAAGACCTTGTTGTTGGCGGTTTCGCCGGCCACGGTCAACGCCGCCGCCGTGATGTTCGCGGACAGGCCCGTGGGTTCGGTGAGCAGATAGTTGCCGCCGTCGGTGCCGCCGAGGGTGTCGGTGGCCGTGACCGCGATACCTGTGCCGACGTTCTTCGAGGCGAAGGTGCCGGTTTGCGCCAGTGTCACGAAGGCGGCATCGCCGGCAACGACCCCGACCAAGGTGCCGCCCGAGAGCGTGGCATTGGTGGTGCCGTCATAGGCCTTGTTGTTGGCCACCTCGCCGGTCACCGTCAGGGTCACCGGCGTGATGTTGGCGGTGAGACCCGTGGGCTCGGTCACCGTGTAATTGAGGGCGTTCGCGCCGGTCAGGCTGTCCGTCGCCGTCACCGCGATGCCGGTGCCGATGTTCTTGGTGGCGAAATTGCCCGACTGCACCAGGTTCACCGTCGATGCGTCGCCCGCCAGCACGCCGTTCAAGGTGCCCCCGCTCAACGTCGCCGTGGTGGTGGCGTCATACACCTTGTTGGCCGCGGCCTCGCCGGTCACTGTCACCGCGAGCGGAGTGATGTTGGCGGTGATGCCGGCCGGTTGCGTCAGGGTGTAATTCCCGGCGGCGGTGCCGCCCAGGATGTCGGCCACCGTGACGGCGACGCCGGTGCCGGCGTTCTTCGAGACGAACACGCCCGCATCGGTCAGCGTCAGATTCGCCGCATCGGCGGCCACCACGCCGCCCAGTACGCCGCCCGAGAGGGTAACGGCAGTGGTGCCGTCGTACACCTTGTTGGCCGCGGTTTCTCCCGTTACGGTGAGCGGCGCCGCGGTGATGCTCAAGGTGCCGGGGACGAAGGTGATGAGGTAGCCCTGCTGGTTCGAATAGGCGGCCGAGGTGAGGACGTACAGACTGCCGGCGACGTTCACGGCGCCCTGTGAGCTGCCGCCGTAGACGGTGGCGTTGAACAGGTAGGCCGGGTTCGGCACGACCGAATAAGTCAGCCCGTTGCCGCCCGCGAACGGGACGCCGTTGTAGACCTCGGTGGCGTTGTTCACCGTGATGGTGAGCGGCGTCAGGTAGCCGCGCAGCAGCGGGTAGGTCTCGCCCTGGTACATCACCCAGGTGGCGGCGAAATCCCAGGCCGGATTGACGTTGCCGTTGGCGGCCGTGGCCGAGGTGAAATTGGCCTGGGTCTGCATTTGCGCCGTGGTCATGCCGACGCCGATGGGAGAGGTCGCCTGGCCCGTGGTGGTGGTGTTCCAGAAGCTCCCCGTCGCGGTGCCGCCGGCGGCATTGAACGACGTCAGTCCGCCGATGTTGGCGCCGCCGGTGGTCACGGCGCCGGTGGCGTAGCTGGTGGCGATGGTGCTGTTGACGTCGTTGTAGCCCACCAAGCCGCCGGCGTAGTTGGTGCCGGCGTTGACGGCGCCGGTGGAATAGCTGTTGGTGATCGTACCCGGGAACGGGGTCATTGCTATCACGGCGCCGTTGACGCCCACCAGGCCGCCAGCCGTCAAATTGGAGGCCGTGACATTGCCGGTGGCATAGCTCTGGCTGATGGTCCCGGTGCTCACGCCCACCAGGCCGCCCACATAACTCGCGCCCATCACCGTGCCGGTGGCATAGCCGCGGGTGACGGTGCCCCCGTAGTTGTACCCCACCAATCCGCCGACGTCGCCGACCGTGCCGGTGACCGAGCCGGTGGCGTAGCTGTTGCTGATGGCGCTGGTGCTCTCGCCCACCAGGCCGCCGACATAGTGGCCGCCGTTGACCGCGCCGGTCGAGTAATAACTGGTGGTGATGCTGCCGCCGTCGTTGTAGCCCACCAGGCCGCCGGTGCGATCGCCGCCGTTGACGTTGCCCGTGGCATAGCTGGTGTTGATGGCGCCGGTGGTTCCATTGACGCCGTTGACGCCCACCAGGCCGCCGGTATTGAGGCCGCCGGTGCCGGTCACGACGCCGGTGGCATAGCTGCCGCTCACCGTGCCGTAATTCGCGCCCGCGAGGCCGCCGGCATTGCCGCCGATGGTCGCCGTCGCCGTACCGGTGGCGAAGCTGTTGGCGATGGTGCCCAAGTTGTAGCCCACCAGGCCGCCGACGTAGCCGGCGGCCGCGGTCACATTGCTGCTGGCATTGCTCAGGCTGATGGCGCCGTAGTTGGCGCCCACGAGGCCGCCGACGTGAGTTCCGCCGCCGCCCACCGTGCCCGAGGAGGAACTGTTCTTGACGGTGCCGGCGGCATCGTTCGCGCCCACCAGTCCGCCGACATTGTTGCCGTTCGCGGCGCCGGTGACGGCGGCCGAGGAAGTGCTGTTGTTGACCAAGCCGGCGTTGTATCCCACCAGCGCACCGACGCTGTTCGGCCCGCTGATGCCGCCGCCCGCGAGCGTCACGTTCTGCACCACGCCGCCCATGGCCACCTGCGCGAACAGGCCGTCGAAATTGGTCGTCTGATTCACCGTGAGGCCGGTGATGGTGTGGCCCAGCCCGTCGAATACCCCCGTGAAATACGGAAAGGTCGCGGCCAAGGGGGTGAATCCGGCGCCGGCATTCCAGGTGGCCGTCGCCGTGGCGTCGATGTTGCTGCCGAGGGCGTAATCGCCGGCCAGGTTGCCGTTGATGCCCTGCAGATCGGTGCCGGTCACGCTGCCGGGCGCGCCCAGGGCATTGATCACGGTGTAGGTCACCCCGCCGATGATCAGGCTCGGCGCCGTGCCCGTCAGATTGATGGCCGCGCCGGCGCCAAGTATGAACGTGCCGGTGCCGCTGGCCGCGTTACCGCCATTGGTGGTGTTCGGATTGAGGGTGAGCCCGGCGCCATTGCCGCTCGCCGTGATGGTGGCATTGACGTTGACGTTGTTGGCCGCGGTGAGCGTCAACCGGTTGTTCGCGGCCCAGGTGACCGCGGCGTTGACATTGATGTTGCCGGCGCCGGCGGTGGCGCCGGCGCTGCTGTCGATGGTGATGTTGCCGCCCGCGAGTTCGGCGCCGAGCGCCGCGCCGGTGATGTCGCCGCCGGCCGCCGCCACCGTGAAGTTCTGTGGGTCGATCAGCCAGCTGCCGTACAGGCCCGTGGCGGCGGCCGTGGTGACCTTGGCGCCGTCCGCGACCTGCACGTGCGCGCCGGAGGTTTCGATCGAACCGCCGTTGCCGCCGTTCGGCGCGCTCGCATCGAGCGTGCCGCCGACCTCGACGCTGCCGGCGGTCATGCCGCCTTGCAGCGTGATGACGCCGCCCTCATCGTTCACCGTGCGCGCCTCGATGACGCCGGTGTTGTTGACCACGCTGGCGAGCAGCGCGCTCTTCGCGCCGGCCGTCATGATCACCCGGCCGCCGTCCGCCTGCACCAGGCCGCCGTTCTCAGCCAGGCTGTGCAGGACGCTTTGGTCGACCTGCATGCCCACCAGATCGTTGCCGTTGAAGGTCAGGGTCACGGCGCTGCCCGCGCCGAGCGCGACCGTGCCCAAGCGGGCGCTGATCGTGCCCTGGTTGCCGACGTGATTGCCGAGCAGCGCCACATAGCCGCCGCTCGCCGCCGTGATCGTTCCGGCGTTGATGACGCTGCCGGAACCGCTGCCGGAGAACACTTTCGAATTGCCGGCGTCCGCGCCGCTCACATCCAAGGTCGTGGCGATGAGCCCGCCGACGTCCACCTGCGAGCCGCTGCCGAACAGGACGCCGTTCGGATTGATCAGAAAAATCTGCCCGTTGGCGTTCAAATGGCCGAGAATCTGCGTGCCATTGGTGTCGAAGATGCGGTTGATCGCGATCGCAGCGGCCGACGGCTGCACGAAGTTCACGGACTCCTGCGGTGCGATGTTGAAGCTGGCCCAGTTCAGGGACAGATTCTGGCTGGCCTGATCGATGGTGGTGGTGGTGCCGGCCTGCGTGATATTGCCGCTGCCGGATACGATCTGGCCGCCGGTCGGCCCGGCTCTGGCGAGCAGCGGACTCATTGTCAGCGCGGCGGCGGCGGCGAGCGCGGCGGCGGCGCCGCGCTTGGCCCCGTAGATGCTGCGATTCGATCGACCCGTCTTTCCCTTGCCCCGGGCGCGCGTCACTTCGGACGCCGGCACGAAACAACCCAGGGAGCGATTCCACGCGAGACGATAAATTCGATTCATTTTGGCCGGCTGCCTCGATCAGTTTGTTCGGGCAGTGAAGTTACGCCGCCGGCGCGCGGCAAAAAGTGACGGAATTGGCACAATAAGTAATGCGGCCATCGCGGCAGGGGGCCGCCCATGACATTCGTCGCAAACGTGCGACGCGGCACACACGGTCAGCGGATTATTGTGATCCGCGTCACATCGTCGTGTAAGGCGTCACCTCAATGAGGGGATCCTTGAGCGCGCCAAACCCATGAGGGTAAAGAAGTAAGGGGTCGTAGCACCAGACGATCCGCTCACGCTACCGAACCGCGCGACTGAGTTCCAGCACCAAGCCGTCGTTCCTGCATCGTTGCTGAGGCGGGATTCTCCGCTTCTTCTAGGGTGATTCGCCCAGATCGCGGATCTCCACGCGGCGATTGCTCGGGTCCTCCGGCCGGTCCGGCGCGAGCAGTTGTTCGGAGCCGTAACCGGCCGTATCCAGCCGCTTCGGATCCATGCCGTTCGTCACCAGGAATCGCTTCACCGCCTCGGCGCGCTTCAGCGACAGCTGTTTGTTGTACGGTGCGCTGCCCTTGGCGTCGGTGTGGCCGGCCACCATGAACCGGTCTTTGCCGACGGTGGGCGAGTTCAGCGCCGACTCCAGTAGTTTCAGCTGCGCGACGGCCTGCGGCTGCAGCCTGCTCGAATTCCTTTCGAAGGGAATGTTCAGGTTGACCGATTGACCGGCGGCCGATTGGGCGGCGGCGTGTTGGCCGGCCGCGGGCGTTGTCGCATCGTCCGGCATGCGCGACAGGCCGCGCGTCCTGGCATGCGCGGGCGCAGCCTTGGCCTGCGGATGCAGCGCGTCCAGGATCTGCTGTTCGGTCATGACGGGCTGGGAAGGCTCCGGCGGCGGATCGGCGCCCAGGCTCGGCAGCGGCAGAAGCGCGGCCGCGAAGGCGGCCAGGCAGAGCTGCAGCAGGCGCTGGCGGAATGAGGGCGGAAGGCCGCGCGGAAGATGATGCTCGATCATGTGATTTGCTCCAGTCCCAAAGATCGTCTGGCCTCGTTGTATTTGTCCTTGGCGGTTGCGAGTTTGCGCCGCACGCTCGCGCTGTCCTCGCCGCCGCTGCCGGCGGCGGTCTGCGCCTCGATCAGCGCATCGTAGTAGCGCGCCCGCGCGCGTTCCAGCTCGGCAGCCGGATTCGCGGCCTCCGGCTCCGTCACGATGTCGCCGGCCTGCACCGACTTGGAAACGAAATTGGTGACGTCGGTTCCCACCGCCGAGGCGACCAGGTCGCTGTTGCCGCCGATGATTTCCGCCAGCGCGAGCTTCGCCTTTTTCTCCGATTCGGTTTCGGTGACGCCCACCTCGATGGTCACCGGCATGAATTCGAGGCTCGTGCGCGGCAGATCCTGATATTCCGCGTTGCGTGCATCCAGTTCGGCTCCCTGTGCCTGGATCTGTACCGCGGTCTTGGTGCGCTCGGCCCTCAATCCTTCCGCCACGTCGCCATCGGCGGCGGCGATGCGCTTGTCCAGCCCGGTCAGCAGCCGCTGATTGCGCGTCAGCGCGCGCTTCAATGCCTCGATCTCACCGGCGACGTCCTGATGAATCCGGGTCTTGTCCTCGTAGGCGCGCCGCGCTTCCACCGTCAGCGGCGGCACTTTCAGCCAGGGCGCGGCATCGCCCCCGGAACCGCTCGAGTGCGCGCCGGCCGTGACCGTGCCGAGGTTGACCCAGGCGCTCGAGAGGATCTCCGGCTGGTCGGCGGCGGCGCCGGGATGGGTGATCTTCAAGGTGTACAAGGTGGCGCGCGAAGCGCCCTTGTCCGTGGTGGTCAGCAGCGAATTGATGCGGTAGCCGGCGTCTTTCAGGCGGTACGCCGTGCCGTCGCTCGAGACCTCGAAGCGCGCCTCGTACACCGCACGCGTCTTGCCGTCGACGCAGATATTGGCGCGGCGCAGCTGGTTCTCCACCGAATCGTCGGTTCTCGAGGTCTTCCATTTGTCCTGCGGCTGCCCGATGCTGTCCTTGGTGAGCTCCTTTGGCAGGTATTGAGCGGAGCAATCGGCGCTGTCGGGCTTCACGAAAGTCGCCGCCACGATGGTCATGCAGCCGAGCTTGGCATTGATGCTGATGGTGGGCACCGGGTCGAAATCGGCGCGGTAAAGATTCATCTCGTGGGTGACGGCGTAATGCGTGTCCTTGCGCGCGGCGCCGGATTTTATCTGATTGGCCTTTCCCTGGATCTCGTGATTGATGAGCAGCTGCGCGAGCTTGCCGATCACGAGGCCGAGCAGGGGCAGGAACTTGGCCTGGTCCCCCGGGTCCTTGTTGGCGGCGGGCAGGAAATACGGCTCGTCGGCGACGATGCAGGCGTCATTGACGAACGCGCGCACCTCCACGGTGTCCTTCGCCGCCTGCGCCGCCTGCATCTGCAGCAAGGACAGCGCGAGCGTGCAGCACAGCGGCCGGGTCGGGGCCTTCATTTGGCTGTGCCGGCGACGGCCGTGGACGCGCGCGGTGCGACCAGCGCGTCGATGCGCGTCAATATGCGCTGCCATTCCTGCTTCTCGGAGGGATCGGTCAGCGAGGAGATGTTGGCGAGCGCATGTTCACGCGCCTTGTCGCCGTAGCGCTTGATCGTGATGCCGGCCTGCAGGAACTCGTCGCCCTTGCACGCATCGACGTCGAACCAATAGACCTTCAGCGGATCGTTGGGTCTGCGGTCGTTCATGCCGCAGCGATCCTTCGGCGGATTGCCGTGCAGGAACAGGCTGAAGATGTCGTAAATGGCGCCGGAATTGCTTGCGAAATAGCTGTGCCCCAGCCTGTCGGCCTTCAATGCTGACATGTCGATGGTATCCAGATCCGGCAAACGCACGATGACGTCGCCGGCGGTGCCGGCGCGCGGCGCGCGGTGGAAGAATTGCGATACGCGCAGTGCGACATCGTTGCCGGAGGCGTACAAGGTGACACGGTCGGCCGAGCCGCGCAGCGTCTGCATGGCATCGGTGAAGTAGTCCTTGTCGACATCCGGTGCGGTGAACAATATCTGTCCGAAGAGATGGCTGCGCGCGCCCGGTGGGCGCCGCGACAGGAAGGTCTGCAGCGCCTCGATCAGGGCGCGGTTGCCCATGCTGTGGGCGATGAGGTGGATCTTTCGGGCGCCGGATTGGGCGGCCACGGTTTCGAGGAATTCGGCCATTTTGTAGCCGCTGTCGTTGACCGCGGCCTCGTCCCCGAAATACGAGAACACGCTGCCCGCGGACGGCCAGCTGAACATCATCGGCGTACCGTCGAAATCCATGTCATAGGCCAGTTGCGCCGTGCGCCGCGCCGCGTCCTCGAAGGTGACGTTGAATCCGTGCACGAAGATGAAGACATCCGGGGCCGGCGCCTTGGCCACCTGTTCGTGCAGACGGTGCGCGAACTCGTCCTTGGGCAGCGGCTGCACGTTCGACAGCAGCACGTAGCGCTTGCGCAGCTCGGCGACGTCCAGCGTCACGTCCCATCGCGGCTGCTCCTCCAGCTCCGCCTTTTCGTGTATCTGCGGAATGGTGACGTCGAGATAGCCGTAGTTCAGGTCGCCGCGTTCGCGCGCTGCGCCGTAGAACAGCGCCGGCTTCAAATCACCGCTCGGTGCGCGATTGGTGCCGTAGAACACGCGCACGGTGGCGAAACCGTTGTTCTGCTGGTAGCGCGGAGCGCGTGCCGCCGGGGGTCCCAGGCTGCGCTGCTGCGCCACATGCGCCTTGAGCTCGGCGTCCATGCGCGCCACGCCCTCCGCGTCGTTGGCCGCCGTGTAGACCTCGCGCAGCTTGCGCTGCGTGGCGGTCACGTTCACATTGCGGTCACCGTAGACGCTGCGTTCGATGCCCAGGATGCGCTGCAGCTGGGCCTCGGCGTCCGGGTAGCGCCGGTCCTTGACGGAAAGATCCGCCATGGCACTCAGCAGCGGCACGAGGTCCGGGTGGTCGGCGCCCAGCTCGGTCTCCTGCAGTGCCAGGGCGCGGCCGTAGTACTGCACCGCCTCCGGGTCCCGGTTCACCGATGCCGCGTAATCGCCGAGACTGCGCAGCAGCTCCACCAGGCTTTGCTTGTCGCCGTCGGCCTGCGTGAATTTGACCGCCTCGTCCCCATGCTTCAGGGCGTCCTGCACCTGGTTGGCCGCCTTGGCGGTCTCGAAATCCTGATAGGCGCGCAGCGTCTCGGTTGACTGGGCGTGCGCCGCCAGGGGCGCGAACAGCACCAGTGCGCAGGCCATCAACCGCAGGCGGCGGGCGGAGTCGAGGAGGCCGGAATCGATCATGGGGGGCTTCCGTTCATTCGTTGCGGTAGGCGGTCAGACTCGCCACCGCGCCCATGGGGCTCACGATGTTGTTCGAGTCGCCGGCGTTCCAAATCTCGCGCTTGCTGTGATCGACGACGTTGCTGGTCAGGGTGGCGCCCATCATCGCCTGCGTCAGGCCGTCGGCCTGCTGCTGGAACTGCGCGTCCAATCGTTGATGGCGCAGGGTCTCCTGCGCGACCGCCATCTGGAAGACCTGATTGGCCTGGGTACCGGTGACACCGCGCTGCTTGAGCTGATACATGGCCCATTGCTGGCTGGTGGCATGCGTGCCGCTCACGTGCAGGATGATTTTCAACGCCGCGGCTCCCAGGCTCTCCGGCGCAAGCGCGCTGTACAGCGGGCCGACTTTCCAGACATCGAGCGCCTGCAGGTGCTGCAGTTGGGTCTCGGCCACCACGAAGCCCACCATCGGGCCCTCGCCTGCCGAACCCTCGCAGCGGAATATCGCCTCACCCGCGGTGTTCTTCGATTGGCCGTTGTTTTCGTTCACCGAGGGCAGTTCGCGCAGCTGCTTGAGCTCGAGATTGCTGCAGAACGAGGCAAAGCGCGCCTGACCGTACAGATCGGCGAACATCCAGCCGCTGCGGTAATTGGCGACGATGGCCTGCGCACCGTTCTGCGTGTAGCGGCTGCCCTCCTTCAGCCCCTGCAGCTTCAAGGCGAGATTGGGCGCCACGAAAGGCGGCACGCCGGCATCGCCGACGCGCAGGCGCACGGCGCCGTCCGGCGAGATCATCTCGACCATGATGCGCGGGTCGTCGACCGTGCCGAACCGGTAGGTGCCGCCGGCCACCCTCCAGCCCTTCGGCACCTGCAGCCGAAAGCCGTGCTCGGCCGGATCGTCGAAGGGCACCCAGGCGGGATCGGCGTCCTCCGGCGGGGCCACGAAGGCCTTCGCCGCCGGACGCGCCGCGACGCTCACGGCGGGTGCCGGTGNNGCAGGCGGCCGCGGCCGCCTGCCTCTGCAGCTTGCGCTGGATGACGGCGGCTTCGCCGGCATGCGGACCCTGCGGAAAGTTCTTGGCGTAATCGGCGAAATCCGCCGGGTCGGTGCTGTCCTGGATCCGGTCCCAGAATTCCTGTTCGCGTTCCGCCGCCGTCTGCACATGCCGCGCCGGCGGCTCCGGCACGGCTTGCAGGGGTGCGCCGGCCGGCGCCTGGCCGGCCGCCGGCGGAATGAAATAAAAATCGCCGGTGAACTGGTTGTAGATGGCCGGCGATTGCGGGTGGTTGATCTGTGTGGACATGTCCTTGACCTGGCGCGCGACATTGCGCATCACCTGGTCGATGGCCTCGCCGGGCTTGCGCATTTCCGTGATCAGCACGCGCGTGAACACGCCGTTCGGGTTCTTGTCCCCCGGTCCGAGATTGTCGAGCGCCTCTTGGCCGGTGCCGGCGGAATAGATCACGGCCTGCCCATCGGCTCCGGTCGGAGCCGCCTGCAGACCGCGGGTGCGCAGTCCGCGGCCGTTGCCCTTGAACGGGTTGTCGCGGCAGGCATCGATGATGGCCAGCGTGAATTTCGCCTTTTGGTCCTGCACCACGTCGAGGACGTGCTGCAGCTCCACCGAATCATCCTTGATCTGATCCTGATCCCTACCGTCCGTATCCACCGGGATCAGGAAATTGTTGCCGTCGATCTGCACGCCGTGGCCGGAATAATAAAATATCACCTCATCGCCGCCGGATACGTCGCTCTTGAGATTGCGCACGGCCTCCTTCATCTGGTTCAGGGTCAGATCCAGCTTCAGGGTGACCTGGAAATTGGTCGCGCGCAGCGCCTCGGCCACGGCCTTGGCATCCGCGCGGGCATTGACCAGGGGGTCGGCATGTTGATAACTGTCATTGCCGATCACCAGCGCCACCCGCTTGGCCTGTGCCGGTGCGACCGCCGCCAGGGCGATGAATAGGACCGCCGCGCGGTGCAAGCCGCACAAAGCGCCCGGAATTTCGCCAAGGGCTGCCCGTCTGATGTTGCGGTTTGACAACTGCATAGGTCCCGACGAGACGCTTGTTACATAATACCAAGGACAGAATTGGCGCCTTTGTCTCGAAATCATAATTGACCCCCGGCAAAGTGGCCACCGCTAATCTCGAGGATCGCCGGTGTAGAATGAAAATTAATTATGGGATGAAGGGGGCGGGACGCCGATGACAGCCAGCTTGAGGGCCGTGGACAAGGGCATGCGCGGGCGCGTGGCGGCGATGCTGCTGCTGACGCCGCTGCTGCTGGACGTTGCGGCCGCGCGCAACGTGGCGCTGCTGGTGGCCGTCGGCACGTTCAAGGATCCCCGCATGCAGAACGAGGAGCTGCTGGGCACCGCGTACGACATTCAAGCGGTGCAACAAACCATCACCCAGCACTGGGGCTTCGATCCGAAGGACGTGGTGGCGCTGCGCGACGAGGACGCCACCCACGAGCGCATTCTCGCCGAAATATCCGCGCTAGAGCAGCGCAGCGCGCCGGGCGACAACGTGCTGATTTATTTCAGCGGTCACGGCACCAGCGCAAACGATGCCAATACGCGCCGCTATGGCCTTCCGTATGACAGCGGCGCCTGGGTGCCCTACGATATCGACCAGAGTTCGGCGGAGGCCGGTCAGCGCAGCCTCATCATCGGGCGCCGCGACCTCGTGCCACGGTTGAGCCGCCTGGACCAGGGGGGGCGCTGGGTCGTGGTGGTGTCCGACAGCTGTTTTTCGGGCCAGGTGGTGCGCTCCTTCGGCCGCACCCACAGCCATACGCGGTATCTGCGCATGCGCGACCTCGGGGTGTCGCGCAACGCCGCTCCGCCGGCCGCGCCGGCCGCGCCGCCGGGCGTGCGCCCGCCGCCTCCACCGTACCCCTACCAGCACGTGCTGCTGCTCTCCGGCGCGAGCGACAGCGAGACCGCCACGGACATATCTTCCGCGGATGACCTGCAGCGCACGCCCACCATCGACGGCCATTATCACGGCGCCTTCACCGACGCTTTCCTGCGCCTGCTGAACGGGCAATTGCGGCCCGGGGATTTCGACTACGCCCAGGCACAACTGACCCTGAGCGATTTCCTCGAACATCGCGACTTCCCGCAGCGTCCGCAACTGCTGCCCGCTCTCGCCGACGATCCGCTGGACATGCGATCCAGCGGGTTCTTCCGCGCACGCAGCAG
The DNA here is from genome assembly GCA_003137095.1 of Gammaproteobacteria bacterium. Lineage (GTDB taxonomy): Bacteria > Pseudomonadota > Gammaproteobacteria > Steroidobacterales > Steroidobacteraceae > Bog-1198. Next base: position 118,632 of record PLET01000101.1, on the reverse strand, counting down.
CGCCGCGCCCGTTGCCGCGGCGACCGCGGCGCCCGCGGTGCACGCCGTGCGCGTCAGGTTGGACGCGGCGAGCGGCACGCTCAAGGAACGGATCGCGGCGGTGAGCGGCATTGCACTGGTCGACCAGGGGGCCGATCTGGTGGTGAGCCAGCATGGCGATCATGTGCTTCTGGCCGGGCCGGCGGGCGACCCGATCCTGGACACCTCGGCCAACGACCCGAAGCTGGTCAAGCGCATCGGCGCGCAGACGTGGCTGGATCGCGTCATGCCGGTGGGCACCGACAGCCTCGGCCTGCGCGCGGAAACCGATCCGGCCAGCCGCGGCAACACCTTCCTGCAATGCGAATCCTTTGCCTTCGTGGTGCGCCTGAAGAAACCGGCCTACGTGATGATCATGGACCTGGATTCCGACGGGAATCTGACCGTGCTCTATCCGTCCAAGCCCGAGGAGCGGCAGATCGTGGCCGCCGGCGCGCCGCGGGCGCTGCCCAGCAATGATCCGCACGACCGCATTTTGGTCACGCCGCCCTTCGGCTCCGATCAGGTGGCGATCATGGCTTTCGAAAAACAGCCGGCCTTCTTCGCCGATCTCGCCGGTGCCAAGCCGTTTGCCACGGATAGCAGCCGCGCCGAGGTACTCGCCAGAGGCCTGGCGTCGGCGCCCGGTTCGGTGAGCGTGCAGCAGATCACCGTTCACACCTATGCCGGCAGCGCCACCTGTGGCTCCTGATGCAGCGCGTGCCGCGCCGCTGCGCATCGCCGGGAGCCTGCGCGATCCGCTGTGAACCCCCTGGGCATGTCCGACTGGCTGCAGACGCCGCTGGGCTGGCTGTTTGCGCGGCGTCCGCAGTGGCGCGATGCGGCCGGGCGATGGCTGCTGCGCATCGGTTACCGCTACTACTGGTTGCTCGCGCTGGTGTTCGCAGTCGCCGGCGCCTGGGATCAGTTCGGCCATCCCTTCGACCGGGAACTGTCGCACGCCAGCTTCGATTGGCTGATGCGCCACCGGCCGGTTCCCTATCGCGCGGATCCCGACATCGTGGTGCTGGACATCGACGAGGCCAGCCTGGCGGACATGTCGCCGCAGTTTGGCCGCTGGCCCTGGCCGCGGTCGGTGCTGGCCGAGGTGGCCGCGAAGCTGGAGGCGGCGGGCGCGCAAGCGGTCATGTTCGACATCCTGTTCGCGGACCCGGACATCGCCAACCCGCGCAGTGAAGCGGAGTTCGACCGCTACGTGGCGTCGAGCCGCGTGTCCTTCTTCCCGGTGGTCCGGCTCAATCCGGCGAACGACACCGCGAGCCGGATCAGCGTCTCCATGTTGAATTTTGCGGCGCGCGATCCGGCAAGCGCCGCGGCCGATGCCAACGCTGGGCGCACGGTGGCGTTGCTGCCGCCCTACTTCAAGAGCATCTACGACAGCACCCGGTCCGGCACCAACAACATCTATCCCGACGAGGACAATGTGGTGCGCTGGTATCCGAACTTCGAGACCCTCGCCGGCTACCGCATCCCGTCGCTGCCCTACCGCATGGCGCAAGCGCTCGGCTGGCCGCTGCCGACGCAGGCGCGCAACCTGCTCAACTGGCCCCGCCGCGCGGACGCTTATCGCAGCGTCGGATTCGCCGCCGCCGAACACGCGGCGAGCTCCCACGACGATGCATTTTTCCGGCAATTTTCGGGCAAGGTCGTGCTCATCGGCTCCACCGCACCCAGCCTGAACGACATCAAGGCGACTCCGGTGGAGCGCATGCATCCGGGGATCTACGTGCTCGCCACCGCCATCGACAACACCCGAAACGGCGCCTTTTTGCATCCCTTGAGCGCAGGTTGGATCTGGGGGCTCGAGGTGCTGATGCTGGCGGCCTCCGCGCTGCTGTTCGCCCGCACCAACCGGGCGCTCACGGTGGCGAAGTATTTTTTCATTCTGCCCGGCGCGCTGCTGCTGATCTCGCTGGCATCGGTGAGCGTCAGCACCCTGCTGCTCGACCTGTCGGTGCCCGCGGCCATCATGCTGGGCTATTTCACCTTCGCCAAGTTGTTCGACAGCCACTGCCGCAGCTTCATTTCGGGCACGGGACCGTTTGCGCCGCGGATCGAACCCTCGGGGGATGCCGGACGGTTGCAGATCGCCGTGCTGCCCGCCACCTTGAGCCGCGATGAGGTGCTCCTGCGTCTGCTCGAACCGGGGCCGCCCATCAAATTATGGGAGCCTGCGGACACCGGTCTCGGCCGCCGCTGGGCCGAGCAGGGATGGGTGCTATGGCGCTGGATCGCGGCGGGTGATCGTTCCGGCGACCGGCAGGCTCGAATGGCCGATCCGCGGTGGATCGACCTGCCGGCGAACGAAACGCTGCCCGGCTCCTTTACACTGGCCCGGGCGATTGCCGCGGCCGCAACCCAGGGGGAATGATGGCTATTCGACATGGTATCCGCACACGGGGTCTGCTCATCGGTGCTTTGGCCGCCATCGGGGGGTCGGGCGCGGCCGGCGGGGCTTTCGCCCAGTCAGCCGCCTCCTCGCCGGTGCAGCTGTCGCCCCTCGCGCAATTGCAAAGCGGCCGCGGGGCGGCCGGCAACGATCGGATCGTGACCACCGGAATCCGCGCACCGGTGCTGCCCTCGAACCACGCGCTGATCATCACCGTGTCCGAATACAAGCGCAGTCCGCTGCCGGGCGTGCTGACGGATCGCAAGCTCGGCATCGAGCTTGCACAGCGCTTTGGCGTCCCCATGGAGAACGTCGTCGAGCTCTCCGAGGGTCAGGTGACCCGCGAGGGCCTGAAGCAGGCCCTCGCGGACATGAATCAGGTCATCATGCCCGGCGACAAGCTGTTCGTGTATTTCTCCGGACACGGTGCACGCTTCTTCAACAAGGCCACCGGACAGTGCACCGAGAGCCTCGTCATGCAGGACATGCGCGTGGTGACCAACGGCGAATTTGCCGACATGCTCAAGCCCTTGAGCGCCAAGACCGACAAGACCATCGTCATGCTCGACTCCTGCCATTCCGGCGGAGTCGCGCAGGCGGCGAGCACGCGCGCGCTCGCCGCGCCCGCTGACCGGCCACTGCCGAAGTTCAGCCCCGATGCCTCGAGTCCGCAGTGCTCTCTGGCCGTGAACCTCGGCAGCTTTTCCGAGAACCGCGGCCTGGACCTGTCCACCACCGACAACAACCTGGTGATACTCGCGGCCGCGCGCAAGAACGAGGTCGCCTGGGACACCAGCAAGGGCGGCGCGCTCACCTACAATTTCGAGCAATGCCTGAACGGCGGCGCCGCGGATGCCGACCACAGCGGCTCGATCTCCATGCAGGAGCTGACCGCCTGCGTGCAGGGCCGGCTCGACAAGACGCAGGAGGAGTCCGCCCTGCAACATCCCACGCTGACGGGTAACGGCGCGCTGGTGCCGGCGTTCGACGATCCCGGCGCCGGCGGTGCGGCGGCGCCCGCGGCCGACACCCTCGCCACGCTCAACGACATTTACAATCAGCGCGACGATCGCTGGCAGGTGCAGACCACCCTCGGCCAGCCGACGCTGAAGATCGGCGCGAACCTGGCGCTCTCGGTGCGATCGCAGCGCGACGGCTTCGTGTATGTGTTCTACCACGGCACGCAGCCGGACAGCTTTTACCTGCTGTTTCCCAATCAGCTCGATTCCGCCAACGCCATCGCGGCGAATCAGGATCTGCACCTGCCGCGCCAGGATTGGAGCGTGACCGCGCTCGGGCCGCACGGCACCGACCATCTGCTGGTGATGGTGACCGAGACGCCGCGGGACTTCTCCCGGCTGGCGCTGCCGGCCGAATACGTCAGCCAGTCCGGACCGTTCGACAAGATCCATCCCACGCCGCAGGCCGCGGCGCACATCAGCCAGATCGCCACGCTGTCCGCATCCGCCGGCAAGAGCGAGTGCCGGAGCGCACAGCGTGACCTCGGCGTGGCGCGTCGTTGCTCCGGCGTGTTCGGCGCCAGCCTGGTGAGCGTCGATGAAGTCGATTGAACCGTTGGAAATAAAATAAAAGGAGCGTTCATGCATACCCGGACAATCACCCGCGCATGGTTCATCTGCCTGGGCGTGGCGGCGTTTCCCGGCGTCGACGGCCTCGCTCTCGCGGACGTGACCATCGAACAGACCACCAGCGTCGACCTCGGCATCACGAAACTCAGCACCACCGCGACCGAACAATATACGAGCGACAAGAAGCACCAGAGTTCCGCCGCGCACTGCAGCGGGATGATGTCCTTGCTCTGCGGCAAGACCGACACCGGGGAGATCGTGCGCCTCGACAAGAGCGTGACCTATCGGCTGCAGCCGGACAAGAAGGCTTATCGCGAGGAGCCGTTTCCCACGGAGGCGGAGCGGCACGAGATGCAGCAGCGCATGCAGGCGGCCATGGAGAAGATGAAGGCCTGCGCTTCGCAACAGCCCGCGGCACAGAAGCCGGCGGTGGACACCTCGAAATGCCAGATGTCGCCGCCGGTGTTCGACTCCAAGGACCTGGGAGCCGCCGGCCAGGTGCTCGGGCACGACGTGCATCGTGCCGAATTCACCATGACCCAGAGCTGCACCAACCCCGACACGGGCGACGTCTGCGATCTGCAATGGGGATTCGACTCATGGCTCACGGACGACGACATCGCGGGATTCGGGGATCGCGCGGCGTTCGAGAAGGCCTATCTCACCAAGATGGGATTGATGGGCGAGGGCGGCGCGGCCATGCAGGCCTCGGTGCAGCGCATGCTCGCCCCCTATGCCGATCAAATGCGCCAGCTGAGCGCCAAGGCGACCGCCCTGCACGGACATCCGCTGCGCACGTCGTTTCACCTGGCCTACGGCGGTCCGCGCTGCGCGGCGGCGTCGCAGGCTGCGGGCGGCGGTGCCGGGCAATCCGGCGGCGGGGTGCCGACGAGCCTGTCCGATGTGGGCAGCAAGCTGCTGGTGGGCATGTTCGCCAAGAAAAAACCGGCCGATGCCGATGCAACGGCCTCCTTCGCACCGACCACGCCGCCGGGCATGAAGGCGATGATGACCGTGGTGACGGAAACCACGGCGGTGCGCACGGATCCGATTCCGGCCGCGCAGTTCGAGGTTCCCGCCGGCTGGACCCTGATCGTCCCGCCGCCCGGCAAGCCGGTTGAATCGGACAGTTGTCCGCCGCCGCCGAAATAGTGCGGCCGCTGCGTGCGGCGCCGGATATCCCTGTGGGATCGCGCGCGATCGCTGCGTCATGCGGCCCGGCTCGCGCTCTCCGAACGCACCGGCCGCTTCACGGGCGCCGCCGCCGAGGCGGCCGCCGGCTGGCTCGACCTCGAGCCGCCGGCCGCTGCGCGCGTCGCCGCGCTCTCGCAGCGCCATGGCGTGTGTTTCGAGTCGCAGCAGGAGGCGGCCGGTGCGCTGCATGCCTACGAGTACTTGGATTTTCTGGATCAGGCGCTTGACGCCTGGGGGCAACGGCCGCCGCGCGTGCCGGTGATGCACGACGTGGGCTGTGCCAGTTTCGGCTATGCCGCCGCGCTGGTGGCGCTATGCCGGCCGGGCCGGCTGGTGGGCGTCGAGCTGGAGGGCTATCGGCGGCTGCGCGGCGGCGTGAATCGCGCCGGGAAGGCCGCGGCGAACGTCGCACGCCTGTCGCACGCCTCGTTCGTGATCGCCGATTACACCCGCTTTGCGGAACGTGCCGATCTGATCACGGCCTTCTTCCCGTTCGTGACGCCGACGCCCGTGCTCGGCTGGCGCCTGCCGCTGTCGGTGCTCAGGCCCCGGGAGCTGTTCCTGGCAGTCCGGCGGAACCTGAACCCGGGCGGACGTTTGTGGATGGTCAATCAGGGCGAAACGGAGGAGACGCTGGCCCGCGAGCATGCCGGGGCCGCCGGGCTCGAGCCCGCGCGGCGCCATGTGTGCACCTCCGTGATCCGACCGAGAGCGGTCTCCCCTATCTTGAGCGAATGGCAGGTGCCATGACTTACTGGCAATCCGGCTCATTCTGCATGGCGACGCAGAACGCCGTGGTCGCGAATGCGGTGCCGGTGTCGATCTCAAATCCCGCATTGATGGCGTTCAGATACAGATCCGGCGTTATCATCGCGGTGGTGATCGTGACCCCCGCCGCGTTGACCATCGGTTTACCGGCATCGTCCAGCGGGTTCGACTGCATCCAGAACTGGATGATCGCCGCCACGTCGGTGACTGCGTCGGCCGATCCCCACATGGCCGTCGATATGGTCGGTACCATGAACATTTCGATCGTGTGCCCGCCCGTCTGATTGAACACCTGACCGGGGTTATCGACGTAGGTCATGTAGGTGTTGCCGCCGATCGTGACCTGCGAGGCATGGTTGCTGATCAGAAGCGCCCCGTAGTAGGGGGGACTGATCTGATCGTTACCCGCCTGGTCCACCATCAGATCGAGCTGCGGATAGAACATGGAGGCCGCCGGCGTCGGGGTCTTGTGGAAATAGATGTCCATCAAACCCTCCCAGCGGTTCGGCAGTGCGGCGGCGTTGAACGCCCAATGCACGCGGGCCTTGGTCAATGCGGTGACGGAGATTCCCATGCCGGATTGGGTGGTCCAATCATTGGTGCCCGGTGTGGACAGCTGATTCATGGTGGTCTGATTGTTTTCCCAGCCGCGCGTCACATGCGGGTAGCTGCCGACGCCGTAGCGCTCGCTGGTCGACGTCGTCGTCACGCCCCAGCAGGCGGCTGAATTCGCCCAGAACGCCTGCCCAGGCGTACCGCCCCAGTTGTCATTTTGGACGGTGTACTTGCCGTAGGTCATGAAGTTGAAGCCGCCGGTCGTCGTGTAGGAGCCCGCACCTTGTGCGCAGGCCGAGGCCAGGCTGCCATTGATGGTGGTCATGGCCGAAGCGGGCGATCCCAGAACGGCTGCACCGGAAACTCCCGAAAGCGCGACGCTGAAATTGCGCGTTCCGGAGAACGGGGTGGCGTTGCTGACGGCCACCGTGAAGGTCTTCGTTGCGGAATCTCCGCTCGCCCAGCTCAGGGTGCCGCTGCTCGCCGTGTAATCAGTACCGGCCTTGGCCGTTCCATCGGTGGTGGCGTAATTCACGCTCACGACTCCGCTGTTTGCACCGCTGCGGGCCGCCGTGATGGTCACCGTCTTCGCGGACTGGGCCACGCTGTAGCTCGCACCCGACCAGGCCACGGTGGCCGCGGTCGCCGCGGCGGCTCCCGATATGGTCGCAGTGGCCACGCTGGGCGATCCGAGTGCGGCGCCGCCGGAGGCCGCTGACAGCGTCAGCGTGAAACTGCGGGTGCCGGACAATGGCGTTGAATTGCTCACCGCGACCGTGAACGTCTTGGCCGTCGTGTCGCCGGCGGCCCAGCTCAAGGTGCCGCTGCTCGCGGTGTAATCGGTTCCGGCCTTGGCCGTTCCATCGGCGGTCGCGTAATTCACGCTGACGTCGCCGCTGGTGCTGCCGCTGCGGTCGACCGTCACCGTCAGGGAACCCGCGCTCTGCGCCACGTTATAGGTCGTCGCCGACCACGCCAACGCGCCGCTGCTGCCCGCTGCAGCGTCCCCGTCGATGGTCGCGGTCGCCGAGCTCGGCGAACCCAGGAAGGCGGCGCCGGTGGAGTCGGACAGAAGAAGTGCGAAGCTGCGCGTGCCGGAGAACGGCGCGGCGCTGTTCAAGGTCACTGAGAAGGTTTTCGGCTCCGCATCGCCATCCTGCCAGGTCAGGCTGCCGCTCGCCGCCGTATAGTCGCTGCCGGCCGTCGCGGTTCCGTCCGAGGTGGCGTAGCCAACCACCAGCGCGCCGCTCGATCCGCCGGTGCGATTGGCGGTGACCGTCAGGGTTCCCGCCGATTGCGCCACGGTATAGGTCGTCTGCGAGAGGGAAATGGAGCCCGCGGCCTGCCCGGATACCGCAGTGAGAGGTGCGGTCGGGGTCTGCGTGATCGGCTGTACCGATCCGCCTGCACATGCCGCGAGCAGCATGGTGAGTGCGGCTGCCGCGAGAGAGCGATGCATGGTGAATGAAGACATGAGTTACGTCCTTGAAATGAATTTGTACGTAACTTATAGCCACAACGCTTCTCCCCAACCATTGTCTCGCTACCGCGACTGTCGTGGATCACGGACTCTTTTGTTGAGACTGCGCATATCGTCCCGCTACCGCGGCTGTCGTGGATCACAGACTCTTTTGCAGAGCTTTGCGCATTGCGCGGCCGCGCAGTGAAGAATGGCGGCGTTCACGTTTTTCCGAGGCTAAAAGCGTCTCCGTCTGGCGACGCAGGAAGGTCCGCATGTGAATGCGGTTTTTTTTGATCTATCTCACGAGAGCGGAATTTCGGTCGGAACAACCCGGCTCGCCGCCGGCGTCCGGCGCCGCCCGCCGAGCAGCTGGCGCCCGGGGCGCTCTACCAGGTAGTAGAGGCAGGTCGATACCCCGAGGACGAAGCCGACGAAGACGATCACGCCGATCGAGGTTTGGATCGCGCCGGCCTTCATCCAGGTCGCGCTGACCAGCCGGTAGGCGATCGAACTGAGCAGGAAGTGCCCGAGATAGATCGAGTACGAGATCTTGCCCAGGAAGAAGATCGGCCGGCAGCCGATCACGCGGCTGACCACGTTGTTCCTGGCGAGCGTGAGCAGCAGCGGCGCCGCGCAGACCGCGACCGCGAAACTGGTGTCCGGCGTGAGCAGGTAGCAGAGCAGCAGCAATCCGGCCGCTGCCAGGCTGCCCACATTGGTCTGCAGCCAGGCGGCGGTCCGGCTGCCGTACAGGTTGATCAGCACACAGCCCAGCAGGAATTCGCTGCCGCCGCGCGCGATGCCGCCAAACCCGGCGATCCCCCAGGGGGTCAGGTAATTGAGGCCGAATCCGATGGCCACGCCCAAGGCGACCGGGATCCACGAGTTGAGCCGGTTGCCGCGCGCGATCAGCCAGACGAACAGAGGGAACACCAGGTAGGCGAGAAACTCGATGCTGATCGACCAGGCCGGTGGGTTCCAGTACGCCGAATCCTGGAAGAAGAAGCCCCACGCCTGCATCATGAGAAAATTCGCCGGCAGATCGTCGTTCTGGAACCGCTCGAGCCCATAGGTGCTGGTGGCGCCGGTGGCGGCGGCCGCCACGACGAAGGCGATGGTGAACAGCAGCATCACGACGTGCAGGGGATAGATCCTGGCAATGCGGCGCCGCAGGAACGTGGCGTAGGCGCCGAAGTGCAATTTCTGAGAGAACCATGCGCGGTAGTTCATCGACAGGATAAACCCGCTCAGGACGAAGAAGATGTCGACCTGGCGGCCGCCGCTCAGGAATACGCGCACGACGGATTCGGGAAGCTCGAAATGAAAGCCGTGGACCATAAGGGTTGCGCGCATGTGCGCCAGGAACACCGTCATGGCGGCGATCCCTCGCAAACCCGTCAGCGGGCGGATCTCATGCATCGCATTCTGCAGGTGACCCGATCATGTCGCAGAAGCTACACAGAATGCGCATGGTCCCTCACTTCAATCGACGGTAGGTCGAATTGGCGCAATTGAATCCAGCCGTTAGCGACATCTCAGATTGCCGCGAGGGGAAGATCCAACCGTGAAAGCCTAACAGCAATCCCCGGCACAAGGTTGACGCCAATGGAAAACAAGGAAGCAATCGACACTTTGCGGAATCATTTTGTTCAGTGCACCTCAATTCGAGGCGATAGACCGCCGCGATCCGCTGGCCGGCGCCGGATCTGGGTGCACGACGTGGGCGGCGGCGCCTTCGGTTCGTGGTTGGTCGGCGCCCCGCGCCGGCGATTGACGGCCCCTATTGCGCCGATAGACAGGGCGGATTGACTGCATCCTGCGTGAGGACTAACGTCCGGCTTGCTTTCGAGCCCCCGGGGACCTTAAAGGGGGTTCCGACATCATCACTTGGAGGGTTGAGCCGTGAATCTAAAAGGCAGTAAGACTGAGAAGAACTTGAAGGATGCGTTTGCGGGTGAATCGCAGGCAAACCGCCGCTATCTGTATTTCGCGGCCAAGGCCGACGTCGAGGGACTCAACGATGTCTCCGCCGTTTTCCGTTCGACGGCCGAAGGCGAAACTGGCCATGCGCATGGGCACCTGGAATACCTCGAAGCGGTCGGCGATCCCGCCACCGGCTTGCCGATCGGCGCCACCTCCCTGAATCTCAAGGCCGCGATCGCGGGTGAGACCCACGAGTACTCGGACATGTACCCCGGCATGGCGAAAATCGCCAGGGACGAGGGTTTCGGCGAGATTGCCGATTGGTTCGAGACGCTGGCCAAGGCCGAGCGCTCGCATGCCAATCGCTTCCAAAAGGCCCTCGACAACCTCTAAGCACTTGACGCCGGCGCCAGGTTCACAGCATTCGCCATGCCGGCGGGCTCCGTGCGGAGCCCGCCGGACACCGGCGGCGGGGTAATCGGTGTCGGACGCACAAGGCAAACCAGGCCGCGAAGGCAGTCTCGAGGCGCCCACCCGCCACCCGTTGGGCTGGGAGGATCCGGGATTCCATGACCCAGAGGCCCTGGACAAGGAGCTGGAACGGGTGTTCGACATCTGCCATGGCTGCCGGCGCTGCTTCAACCTGTGCAATTCGTTTCCGACGCTGTTCGACGCGATCGACGCCTCCAAAACCGGTGAATTGGACGGCGTCGACAAGCATGCCTATTGGGACGTCGTCGATCATTGTTATCTGTGCGACATGTGCTACATGACCAAGTGTCCGTATGTGCCGCCGCATCCCTGGAACGTCGATTTTCCGCACTTGATGCTGCGTGCCAAGGCGGTCAAGCACCGCGACGGCAGAACACGCTGGCGCGACAAGGTGTTGAGCGCCACCGACGCGGTCGGCAGCATCGCCGGTATTCCGGTGGTGGTGGAAGTGGTCAACGCCGTCAACAACAGTGTCCTGGGGCGCAAGTTCCTCGATGTTGCGCTGGGAGTGCATCCGGCTGCGCCGGTTCCGCCGTACGTATCGGATACCCTGCGCAAACAGCTGCGACGGCGGCCGCCCGGGATCGGCGATGCCAAGCCCGGCGTGGGCACCCGCGGCAAGGTGGCGCTGTTCGCCACCTGCTACGCGAACCGCAACGAACCGCAAATCGGCCTCGACCTGACGCGGGTGTTCGAACACAACGGCATCGAAGTGGCGATCGCGGAGTCCGAAAACTGCTGTGGCATGCCCAAGCTGGAGCTCGGCGATCTGCAGGCGGTGGACCGGCTGCGGGAGAGGAACATTCCGCAGCTCCTCGCGATGATCGATCGCGGCTACGACATCGTTGCGCCGGTGCCTTCGTGCGTGCTGATGTTCAAGCAGGAACTGCCGCTGATGTTTCCCGGCGATACCGGCGTGGCGACGGTGCGCGGCGCCATGTTCGATCCGTTCGAGTACCTGATGCTGCGGCACAAGGCGGGACTGCTGCGCACGGATTTTTCGCGCCCGCTGGGCAGGATTTCCTATCACGTTGCCTGTCACCTGCGGGTGCAGAACATCGGCCTGAAGACCCGCGATGTGCTGCAGCTCATTCCCGGTACCGTGGTGGAGCCCATCGAGCGCTGCTCCGGGCACGACGGCACCTACGCGGTGAAGCGGGAGTTCCATGACGTGTCGATGAAAATCGGCAGGCCGGTGATGCAGCGCATCGAGGCCGGGCACGCGGACTATTATGCGAGCGACTGCCCGATGGCGGGCCACCAGATCGAATCGGGTCTTGCGGATCACAAGCCGCCGACCCATCCCCTCACCCTGCTGCGCATGGCCTACGGCCTGTAGGTCGGAGTCGATATCATGCAAAAACTGTCGCGTGGTGACCTGATGAGCCTGGAACAATATGCCGAGAGCCGGGCGCGGATGCGCGCCGAGGTCATCGCCCACAAGCAGCTGCGCAACGTCCAGATCGGACCGAATATGACCTGGTGTTTCGAGGACCGAACCACCGTGCGCTATCAGATCCAGGAGATGCTGAGGGTGGAGAGGATATTCGAAAGCGACGGCATCCAAGGCGAATTGGACGCCTATAATCCCCTGATACCGGACGGCAGCAACTGGAAGGTCACCTTGCTGCTCGAGTACCCGGATCCCGAGCAGCGGCGTTTGACGCTCGGAAGGCTCATCGGCGTGGAGGATCGTTGCTGGATCAGGGTGAGCGAAATGGACCGGGTATTCGCCGTTGCGGACGAGGATCTGGAGCGCGAGAACGACGACAAGACCTCGGCCGTGCATTTTCTGCGCTTCGAACTGTCCTCCACGATGCGCGCCGCCATGAAGTCCGGCGCCTCCCTCAGCATGGGCGTCGACCATGAGAACTACCGGCATGCCGTGAGCCCGGTGCCCGGTCTGGTGCGTGACGCCTTGTGCCTCGATCTGAGCTGAGTGTCTTTGATTGCCGACATTGGCGGTCTTCTGTCAAATCGGCCTAGAATTTGGTTCTGGGTATGGACTGTTTGCGCGGAGGACTGAACCATGAATCACTGGCTGACCCATACGGTGCAGCACCTGCAACTCGGCGAAGCCCTGGTCGCAGGCGGCGTGGACGGATTGCTGCGAGGCTGGCGGGCGCCGGGCAATCTGGTCGGTAAGCTTTGCACGGGTGCCGAGCGCTGGCAGGCGGCGATTCGGGACATGCCGGTCACCGCGAACCTGGCGGAAATTCTCCGGGCACGCACCTTCCGCTGATCCCGCGCGTCTCGCAGCGGCGGTTTGCCGCATCGTTCAGGTTGTGCCGACATATTTTTTACCCTATCGCAAGGTGATGAACGCGTAAGCGTCGACAACCAAAGGCTGGTTACTCCACCGGTGCCTTGCGCTATAGTCCTACGGTTCGGACGAGTCTGAAGAAAAACCAACCAGTCAGACCCATAATCCAGTCAGACCCAAAATCAAACCACTGCGGGGAGTAAACAATGAACCATTCAAATTCGCGGCGCACCACTGCGCAAGGCATTTTTCTCGTGTTGGCTGCGCTCGGCGGCCAGAGCATCCTGGCCGGGACGATTTACGTCGGCGCCTGCGGCACGCCGAATCAGCCCACCATTCAAAAGGCGGTGAACGCCAGTTCGCCCGGGGGCACAGTCAAAGTCTGCCCCGGCACGTATCCGGAACAGGTGACCATCACGCATAACTTGAACCTCTCCGGCGTTGCCAGCGGCGCCGCCGACTCGGCGGTCATCACGTCGCCGGTCGGCGGCGTGCAGGTCAACACGGCGGATCTGTATACGCCGTTTCCGCTGCCCGTGGCCGCGCAGGTCCTGGTGCAAAACGCCAGTGCCGTGAACATCAGCAACATCACGGTGGATGGCAGCGGCAATTTGATCGGCGGCTGCGCGCCGGACATCCGCGGCATCTACTATCAGAATTCCTCCGGAACCATCAGTGAGGTGGTGACGCGGAATCAGGTGCTGTCCGCCGGCCTGACCGGCTGTCAAGCCGGCCAGGGAATCTTCGTGCAGAGCAGCTATTCGGGAGCCGGCTACTCGAGCGCCCGGGCCAATGTGGCGATTCAAAACAGCAGCGTCCATTCCTTCCAGAAGAACGGCATCACCGTCGACGGACCCAAGGCCGCGGGAATCGTCACCAACAATTACATCTCCGGCCAGGGTCCGACCACCGGCGCCGCCGAGAACGGGGTGCAGATCAGCGATGGCGCCGCGGCCAGCGTGACCAACAATGTGATCATGGACGAGATCTGGGCGCCGGACACCTTCTCGGACACCGGCGACGCTGCCGCGGGCATCCTGATCTATGCGTCGGAAAACGTGCTGATCCAGGGCAACACCGTCGGCACCACGCAATTCGGGATCGCCACGGTGAGCAGCGCCACGTACGGCAGCACATCGGTCAATCCGCAGGGCCTGGCCGATCACACCATCATCGCCTTCAACCAGGTGCTGAACACCCAGTTGTTCGATGCCATCGACGTCTGCAGCAACGACAATGCCGTCACCGGCAACACCGTGTTCAACGCCGCCGAGTCCGGGATTCATCTCGACAGCACCTGCGGAACCACGGGACTGAACAACGTCGTTCTCAACAATACCGTGAATGAATCCTGCGCCGGAATCTTGGAGGGCGCCGGCGGCTCGTCCGGCCTGGCGGTCCTCAACAGTTTCTTCAACGTGATCAACACGACGTTGACGGGCAATGCGTGCACGGCGCCGACCCCTGCGGCGGTCGCGGCGGGCGCGGCGGCCGTGCCGCTGTTCCACGCCGATTCCGCCGGCGGCGGCCATCCCACGGCGGTGCGATAGGCGCAGGCGCTGCGCGAACGGACTCGCGCGGCGCCGCCCGCGTTGATGCGGCGCCAAAGCTTCTTTCAGCGCTTGCCAAGCCACGGCAGGTCTAATCCAGCGCCTGTCGGCGCAACACCGACGCGCAATGGCGGTGGCCGCCCCTGGCGGGCGTCGCGGCGCGGCGCACACTGCAAGCATGAGTCGACTATGCCCGATGTTCATGCTGATGAGCCTGCTGATTGGCCCCCACGTTCCGGCTGCCGATTCCCCCGGCCGCACGGCAACCCTGCGACGCCAGATGAGCCATTGCATGAGCGAACGCATGCGTGCCGACAGGAGCCTGTGGTACAACGCCGCCGCCAGATTGTGTCGCGATGAACTGTCCATCTCGGGCGGCAAGTTCGCCGCCAACGACCCGATGAAGCCGGCAGACGCGCGGGTGGACGCGCGTTAGCGCGTTTGAGCAAGGAGCGCGCCTTGCGCCGCGCCGCCGTCCTGAGCAACGCGCCCCGCGCATGCCCCGTCGGTGACTAGGTGGTCTTGACCTCGGGCTGGGGCTCGGCGTCCCGGAACGGATTTCTATACAGACCGAGCCTGTCCTTCAACAGCAGGTACAGATACGGCGGCTGGTGAACGAGATAGCGCTGCCAGCGCTGCCGGGGCTCGCGCACCAGCCGGTACAGCCATTCCAGGCCGACATTGGTGAGCCACTTGGGCGGCCGCTTGAGCGTCTCCGCCTCGTAGTCGATCGTGCCGCCGAGCGGCAGATACAGACGGACGCCCGGCATGCGGTGCCGGTACTTGAATATGAACTTCTCCTGGCGTCCGCCGCCGAGTCCGACCACCAGCACCGTCGCGCGCGACTCGTTTATCTGCGCGATCATGCGTTCAATTTCCGCCGGATCCTGGTCGAAGCCGCGCGATGGGGAATTGACCCCCACCACCATGGTCCGGCCGACCTTGGCATTGATGTTCTGCTGGGCCACTTCGGCAACACCCGGCGCACCGCCGCAGATGAATATCGTCACCGAAGGATCGTCCTTGTGGTGCATGTAAAAGCGCGGAAAGTAGTCCGAACCGGAGACACGCTCGCGCAGCGGAGTTCCCATGACGCGCGCGCCCCAGATCAGGATCTGGCTGTCACAGGTCGCCAGATCGAAGCGCGGCAGCAATTCGTAGAATTCCCGGTCCTTCTGGAGTTTCATGATCATGTCCACATGCAGCGTGAGGAGCACACCCTCGCGAAACCGCTCCACCAATTCCTGCATGCTGACATCGTCGACCGTGACGTTCAGAAGTCTGACTTTTCGGTACATGGCTCGAATTCCTATGCTTTTCCGCCGTCCCCGATGCGGCCTTTCAGCCGGCCACCGCTTCCGGCATGAGACTGTCGATCAACGACTTGGTCTCCGCGATGTTTCTGCGGCTCGATGCGCCGAACACCACCGATCGGAGCTTCGGGTATTGGGTCAGCCATTCGATCGCCTCTTTCGGATGCAGCGCGCCGCTCGCAAAAATCGACATCGCAACCATCCGGCAGTCGCCGTTGTTGAGAAGCTCGGCATACGCATCGATCCCGCCGCACATCCTGAATCCCACCTTGTTGATGTTGGCGCAGATGATCGGATTCTTGATGCCGAGCTTGGTGAGGGTTGCGTAAAGCCGGGGTGCATTCATCGTGATGAAGGCGGGCTCGGCGTTGTACTGATCCTTGATGTGGTCGGCAAAGATGCGGAAGGCTTCGTCGAAGCCCAGCCCCAGCAGGAAATCCGTCGCGACGTTTTGCAGGAAGACGACCGGGGTTTTGAGGCCGGCGAACATCTTCATCTCGGCATCGATGAGCATCTTCGCCAGCCCTTCGACGTCCTTGCGCGCCAGCGACAGGCCGCCCTTGACGAGGGCGCCTAGCGGATTGTTGTCCGGCAGAAAACTGCGGACCGCGCCGAGGATGCCCAACTCCGCGGCGGCATTCGCATACTTGTGCGCATAGGGCATGCACGGATAAAAATTGTAATCGGGATACTTGTCGGCGTTGTCCCGGAAGTAATCGCAAACCCCGGACATGCGTTCATGGGTGGTGCACATGAAGGTCTTTATGCCTTCCGCGTACGCGTCGCGCAGCACGCCGATGACGGCTTCGATGTCCTGAAATCGCATGGCCTGGGCGCGGGCCTTGTCTTCGGATGCGTGATTGACGCCGAAGAACTGATTGTCGCCGAATAAAATTCTGTCCATGTAAGGTAGGTCTTTCCGTCTATGAGCTGATTGGGGTGTGCTGCGCGGTGAACGATCTTCAGCGGCGTCCGAATATGCTGCGGATGCCGAAGCGGCTTGAATCGCGCTGTTCGGCGCCCGGCGATGTGGTGCCGACGCTCGCCGGGTCGACGCTGGTGCGGGCTTTGCCGGCATCGGCACGGATCATGGCCGCCACCAGCGAGGTCTCGGCGGCGGTTCGAAACGTGCTGGCCGTCGGGGTGCGGTGCTTCATGCATTGCGCGAAGTGGTCGATCTGCGCGGAATACTCCTCGCCTCGCACGTAGAACCACACGGGGCGGGTCAACTCCGTGGTGTTGCGCACGTTCCAGCCCGTCAACAGGCCCGGTTCGAGCCCCTTGTTGCTGCGCAGGTAGATCTGTACCTCCTGGCGGTCGACGTTGATCCGTCCGTTTGAGCCCCACAGGGAGATCTTGACGGACATCTTGCGGAAGCTCTCGTCGCTCCAATTGGTCGCGAGCTGGCCGAAGAGCTTCGGCGAGAATTGAAACGTCGAATAGATCTCGTCGTCGACGTCGGTCGAGAAAATCCGGTTCAGCACGCTGCCGGACACGGAAAGCGGGCACCCCACCAGATAATTGACCAGGTCGATGGCGTGGCACGAATAGTCGAACAGACAGCCGCCGCCTTCTGCGGACTGGGATCGCCAGGTGGAGCCCTTCGGGCGCAGCACGACGGGACCATAGGCCTCCGCGCGCACATGGTGCAGATCACCGATGATCTGCTGATCGAGGAGCCTCTTCGCCTCGTTGAAGGCACCGACGAAGCGGTAGTGATACCCGACCTGGTTCACCAATCCCTTGGACTCGGCGAGCTCGGCCAGTTTGTAAGCCATTTCCGGGTTCAGGGCGAACGGCTTCTCGCAGAACACGTGCAGATTGCGCTCGAGCGCGGCGCCGACGATCTGGGAATGGTAGCGCGTCGGCGTGGCCACGAACAGACAGTCGAGCTGTTCCTTCTCGAGCATGACGTTATGATCGGTGTACGTCTTGACGCCGGTGTACTTTGACAGCACATCCAGCACGTAGGTCGAGGTGTCGCATACGGCGACCAGGTCCAGATCGGGATGTGCATTCACCATCGACTGGTGTGACAAGCCCATTTTTCCAAGTCCGACAATTCCAACTTTAAACATCGTTGATCCATTCAAAACGTAAATGAAGGCGCTTCCGCTGCAGGCTACGATCGGCAACGCCAAGGGATGGTTCGGCCTTTATATAGCCCGCATAAAAGTGTACCGCGCCTGGGAAACCGCCACCATGCAGATAATGTGATGCGTTTAGTAGGTCGGCGACCTGATTGGCGGCAACCTGCCGTCCAAGATCGAACCCGCGGCGCGCGCGTCCGCCATTGTGACCCGCCACACATTACCAACCTGGGCCGGGCCGCTCTGCCCTATCATGGCGGATCATGCTAATGCCCGCAACGCGCATGCCCGATGTCGTGGCCGGCCTGTCGATCGCCGGACTGCTCCTGCCGGAAGCCGTCGCGTACTCGGGAATCGCCAGTCTGCCGCCGCAGGCCGGCATCATCGCGTTGTTCGCCGGCCTGATCTGTTACGGCGTGCTCGGCAGCAGCCGCTTCGCCATCGCGTCGGCAACCTCGTCCTCGGCTGCCGTGCTCGGCGCCGCAACGCTGTCGATGGCCGGAACGGATGCTGCCCTGCGCCTGACGCTCGCGAGCGGGCTGGTGCTGATGTCCGGTGCCTATTTCGTAATTGCCGCCGCGGCCCGTCTCGGCAGCGTGACCGACTTCATTTCAAAGCCGGTGCTGCGTGGATTCGCGTTGGGTCTGGCGGTCGTGATCATCTTGAAGCAGTGCGCGAGCATCCTGGGCGTGCGCGCATCGCATAACGACCTCGTGCGACTGCTCCTGGATCTGTTCGGTCAGTTCTCCCAATGGAACTGGACCGGGGTCGCGACCGGGCTGGCCGCCCTCGTGATGCTCTACGCGCTGGGGCGCATACGATATCTGCCCGCCGGTCTGATCGTGATCGCCGGTGGCATTGCGGCGACGTATTTCCTCGATTTGCCGCGATTCGGTGTCGCCGTCGTCGGCCCGATACAGCTGCAGTTGCACACGCCCCGGCTTCCGGAGCTCAGTCGCGCGGACTGGCTGCGTCTGGGCGAACTGGGTTTTGCGCTCGTGATGGTCCTGTATTCCGAGTCATATGGATCGATTCGAAGTTTTGCGATCAAACACGGTGATGCGGTGGCACCAAACCGCGATCTGCTGGCATTGGGTGCCGCAAACACCGCCTCCGGTCTGTTTTTGGGCATGCCGATCGGCGCGGGCTATTCAGGCACCTCGGCAAACGAGGCGGCCGGCGCCTGCTCGCAGCTGTCCGGCGGCATCGCTGCGGTCGTGATGCTGTGTGTTGTGCTGACGCTGCTGCCGGCCATCGCATTGACGCCCGAACCGGTGCTGGCGGCCATCGTCATTCATGCCGTCAGCCATGCGCTGAATCCCAGGGTGTTCCGTCCCTACTTCGTCTGGCATCGCGACCGTTTGGTGGCGATCGGTTCGGTGGTTTTCGTGCTCTGGCTCGGGGTGTTGGACGGCCTGCTGGCCGCGATCGCGATCAGTCTGACCATGCTGCTGAGACGGCTGAGCGGGTCGACCATCGCCGTGCTCGGCAGGCTCGGCGAGGGACACGACTTCGTCAACGTCGCGCTGCATCCGGATGCCAGACAGATTGCCGGCCTGCTCATTCTGCGCCCCGATGAGCCCCTGTTCTTCGCCAATGCGGATCGCATTCTGGCCCAGGCGCGGCTGAAAATACTGGCCGCCGGCGCCGCGGTGAATCCGGTCGTCGTGAGCCTCGAGGAGAGCTTCGACCTGGACAGCTCGAGCCTGGAGTCTCTGCAGGAATTCTTCGACTGGTGCGCCGCCAAGGGCAAGCGGCTGGTACTCGCCCGGCTCAAGGAACCGGTGCAGGAACTGCTCGGGACGGCTATTTCGCCGGGCCCGGCTGCGCCGGTTCTGACCGGACTGAGCGTGGATGACGCCGTGGCTCTGGCGGTGCAAACCGCCGGGTGAGCGCATCAGCGCATGATGGTCCTGGGGAGGGGTGTCATCAGGGTCGGTCCGCCGAGGTTCCCGAGGACGCGGTCATTGTTGATCATGATCGGCGAGGATAGAACGTCGCGCAGATGGCGCGCGATGCTGAACTCGCTGTCGTTGCGATAGCCGGCCAGTCCGCAGGCGCGCATGGCCCGCAGCACGGTCGCGAGGGCGAGCTCCGAGGCTTCAATCTTGGTCAACGTGATCATGGTCTGAAATTCCAGCGATTGCAGCGCGTCGGCATCGTCGATCGCCAGCTCGTATTTCCGTGCCGCGCGCGCCAGGAGCCCGAGCAGCGTGTGCAGTGACGCGGCGGCTGACGTCAGATGCGCGGCGCCCGGCGGAACCTTGCCGTTCGAGTGCCGCGACGCCGAACGGATGAATGCCTGACCGCGGGCGACTGCGGAGGCGGCGATGCCCGCCCACACGGCACCCCAGAACAGATGCGCGCTCGGCACCATGCTTCGCAGGTGGATCTTTTCGTAGGGCGTGGCAACGATGTTTCCGACGACGCCCTTGGCCCGCAGCATGAAACCCTCGCTGCGCGTGCCGCGCATGCCGAGCGTATCCCAGCTGTGCGACGGATCGAGCGTGTAGGAGGACTTCAGAAATACGGCGAGCACCTGATCCGACGGCGCCGAATTTTCCGAGCGCCTGGCGGTGGTGACGATGCCGTCGGCTTCCAGTCCGTATGAGATGCACGTGGCCTTGCGCACCAGGCTGATTTGATCGCCCGCGTACTCGATCGGCGCCTCGCTCTCGCGAATGTTTGCGCCGGCGAGGCCCTCGGTCGTCGAGGAGGCGAGCAACAGCTGATCCTTCGCGAGCCGGCGCACAATGGCCTCCAGGGTGGGGTTGCCGTCGGCATAGGGTAGGATGCAAGCCGCCTTGACCTGGTGCATGGCATAGATGAGGCCGGTGGAACCGCAGCTTTGTGCGATTCGATAGCAGATGTCGATGACATCCGAGGGTGAGGCACCTTCCCCGCCGAGCGCCTCGGGCACCAGGATGCCGAGCAGTCCCTGCCGGCGAATCTCGTCGAAGGCTTCGGTCGGGAAGCGCGAGTCCCGGTCGACGGATGTGGCCGCGGCGGCGGCCACCTTGGCGACGGCCTCTGCGCGGGCGGTGAAGTCGCCGGAGCGCGACGGGATGGTGGCTGCGGAGTGTGCGGCATTGGTTGATGTGATCATGGACATCAGGTTACCGCAGCAGCCGGCGCACGATTCTGCGATAAATCAGAAACGCGGGTGTCTGATGCAGCGGTTCGTCGCGCTTTGAGGAAGGCGTACCGCGCGGGCAGTCCGCACTCATGCAACAACCACGTACATACTGTCGGTAAGTACGGATACGAGAGTGCCAAACCGGCGCCGCATGCTGCGGCTGATCCGCGCGCATGAATGTAAAATAATATGCATACTCTCCGCTCCACTCTGCCGATGGCCGTATTGAGGCACCAGGAACAGCCCTGGCGCCCGGGGCGGGCACAAGGGCTCGAGCGAGCCTCCTGTGAATCGTGCGGACTGTGGGGCATCTGTTTCCCGGGTCGCGTGGCGAGCGATGTGCGGGCGCCCGCCAAGGGCCTCGGAATCCGCCGCATGCGGCTTCCCCGCGGCAAGGTTCTGTATCGAGCCGGCGAGAAGGTCGAGTGCTTCTATATGATCCGCAGCGGCTGCATCAAGGAAACGCAGGACTCGACCTGCCATCGCAGCACCGTGATCAATTTTGCGCTGGCGGGTGAGATGTTGAGCCTGCACAACCCGGACGACCAGGTCAGCAGCACCACCAGCGTCGCCGTCGAAGCGTCCTTCATATGCGCCGTGCACTGGGGCTCGTTCAATGAATTGTGCGCCGCATCACCGGGCATCGCCGCCGAGTTCATCCGCCTGGTCGTGAAGGCCGGGGCGCAGGCGCGTGAATTGCTCACCTTGATCCGTGACAAGGAAGCTCTGGAGCGCATCGCGGGATTCCTGCTGAACCTGTCGGATCGGCTGCAGCTGCGAGGGGTGCAGGGTCGGGAGTTCCGGCTCGGTATGAACCGCGACGACATTGCCAGCTATCTCGGAGTGCGCAGCGAGACCGTGAGCCGCAGCTTCACGGAGCTGAGCCGGCGGCGGTTGATCAGGGTGCGTGCCAAGCGCGTGCAAATCACCAAACCTGCCGAGCTTCGCGGGGTATGTGACGGAACCTGAGGAGACACCGCGCCCGGATCAACGCCGGCGGGATGAGGTCGATCGCGGCCCGGACTAACCGCTCCCAGTCAACATCGCGACTCATGATGTAATGAGAAACGCGTCGATTCGGATTCAATCAGCTTGGCAGCGTAGCGGCTGACGGCACGGCCGCGCGGCGCGCGACCCGGGGGTCGGCCCCCCCCGGGATCCGGGCGCAGATCGTGGAGTGAGGCGCCAGTTGGCGCGATAAGTCAAATGCCGGCTCCATCTGGTGCCCAAACCCTGTCAAAGACGGGAAAAATGGCGGCGGCACGGCAAACAGCGGTTGCGTCAGTCCCGATTTAAAGATAGCGTCGGTTAAATAAGTCGTGAGAAAAAATTCGAACAGTTTTGCCGGGATATTCGTCAGCCAACGCAAGAATCCAAATAATTCTGAAGGGGACATCATGTTGATCAGGAAATCCAAATGTTTATTGTTTAGCGGCCTGATGGCCGCTGCCATCTGTACCTCGACCTCGGTGACGGCGGCGACGTCGACCACTGTCGCTGCAGGCAACGTATCGGGATGGGTGCGAAACGCCGTGCTCGCCGGACCCGCCGCCGCCAGCACGTCGGTGACCATTGCGGTGCACCTGGCGCTGCAGAACACCGCGGAATTGAAGACGCTGGTCGGAGAAGTTTCATCACCGAGCAATGCGCAATACGGGCACTATCTGACGACGGCTGAGTTTGCCGGCCAGTTCGCACCGGCCAGCGCAGACGTGCAAGCCGTGCAGTCGCTGCTCCAGAAGGCCGGGATGACCAATATCCAAGTCGGTCCGTACGGCGCCTACGTCTCGGCGACCGCCACCGTGGCCCAGCTGCGCACGGCGTTCAACATCTCCCAGAATCTCTACACCTACAAGGGCCTGACGCTGCGCGCCAACAGCCAGGAACCGACCATACCCAGCGCGCTCGCGGCCAAGATCCTCTTCATCGAGGGATTGGACGATTCGGGCCTGCTGCGCACGCCGTCTCATCGCTCGGAGGTGATCGGCAACCTGGTGGCACCGGCCTCCGCCGGCGCATCCGCGGCGAACACCTCGCTCGCCACCACCTCGGCATCCACCTCGACCAGCACGGTGACGCCGCCGCCTGTGGCCGCCGGCAATCCCTCGCCGTATTGCAACACGTATTTTGGAGGATCCAGCGAGCTGGTTGCCACCTTGAGTACGGCTGCCGATGTGTACGGCACGGCGATTCCCTGGCTGAATTGCGGCTACACGCCGCAACAGATTCAAGCCGCCTACGGCTTCAATCAGGTTGCGCATACCGGCAAGGGAGTCACCGTGGCGATCCTCGATGCCTACGCGTCGCCGACGCTGCTTGCCGATGCCAACCGTTATGCCGCGAATCACAGTCTGCCCCCACTGGTGCTCGGCCAGAACTTCTCGCAAATCATTCCGGCCGGCATCTACAGCGTCTCACCGAGCGATCCCTGCGGGCCGTACGGCTGGTGGTTGGAGGAGTCGCTGGACATGGCGGCGGTGCATGGTACGGCCACCGGCGCGAACATCCTCTATGTCGGTTCGACCGACTGCGGGACCTCTCTGACTCTGGCGCTGCATAACGTGCTCTACAATCATCTGGCGGACGTGGTCACCAACAGCTACGGCTATGGTGGCGAGGCGATCGCCGTGGGACAGCAGGCCTCGGATGACCAGGCCTTCATGGCGGGCTCGGCGATGGGCACCACGATCCTGTTCAGTTCCGGCGATGACGGCGACCTGTCGCAGGACAACGGGGTCGCATCGGGCGCATGGCCCGCCACCAGCCCCTATGTGACCGGTGTCGGCGGCACATCGCTGCTGCTGCAGAACTCCAGCGGTGCGAAGAAAGAGTATGGTTGGGGCAATTACCGTGACGTGCTGGCGGACGCCCAGGTCAACAGCGCAAAATCCGTCACCACCTCGGGCCCCACCCAGATCACGGCCTACGGTGCGACCTTCGACGACTATGCGTTCTATGCGGGCTCGGGCGGCGGCATCAGCCTGCTCGAGGCACAGCCCGCCTATCAAGCGGCGGCCGTGCCGCTGGGCTTGGCCACCACGCTGAATCTTTCCAGCGGCTACACCGAACCGCTGCCGAATGCCCAGCGCGTCAGTCCCGATATGGCGATGGTCGGCGATCCGTACACCGGCTACCTGTTTGGCGAGACCTTCACCATCGCCGGCAGCGCCACACTGGATCATGGGTGCAAGGCGATTTCCGCGACCGAGGAGTATTGCGAGAACGCGGAGGGCGGCACCAGCCTCTCCTCGCCGCTCATGGCGGGTGTCATCGCGGTGATGGACTCGAAGCGTGCCGACAACAGCTTGCCGCCGCTTGGTTTCGCCAATCCGCTGCTGTACAAAATCGGCAGCACGAGCAATGGCGTCACCTTCAACCAGTCGATCAACCAGATCGTGGCTCCTTCCCAGCCGACGGCGGTGCTGCGCGCCTACGCGGCGAATCTGGAGCTGGCGCGGGTGGTCACCATCAGCTCCGTGCCGTTTCTGATCACGACCACGACGCCCTTCGCGCTGGAGGTCTGCGGCATCGCGATTTGTGAGGGACTCGACGACATCTTCAATTTCACCTCCCTGTCATCGGCGGCTTTTCCGCCGACGACGGCCGGCTACAACGACGTGACGGGACTCGGCGTGCCCTGGCTGCCGGTGCTCATCAACCAGTTGCATTGAGCCGATTGCAAGACTGATCCGGCGTCCCGCGCATCCGCGCGGGACGCTTTTTTTTGGCCACTCGACAGCCTATTCAAGTTGCAGTCGTGCGAGTGCCGCACGGATCACCGGCGGGAGTTCGGCAACCTCACGGGTCTGCCGGTCCACATACACGTGCACGAAGCGGCCGATCGCGGACGGTTCCTCGTCGACGCCCCGGAAAATCCCGAGCCGGTAGATGACGCTGGCGCGCCCGACCTTCTCCAGCGCAATCCCGATCTGCAGCACATCGGGGAATGTCAGCTCCTTCAGATAGCGGCAGCCGGTTTCGGCCACCACGCCGATCGCCGTCAGGTCGCGGATGTCGGCGCCCACCGCATCCATCAGAAACCCGTTGATCGCGGTGTCGAAGTAGTCGTAGTAGACCGCGTTGTTGACGTGCCCGTAGTGATCGTTGTCCCGCCAGCGGGTCGGGATCTCGCGCCACACGCGGAAATCGCCGCGGCGCGGCGTCGGCTCGGATCGTGGTCTCATCAATGCAACCTGGGTACGTACCGACACCATACCGTCGTTTCCTCTACAATGCACAATGAAAATTCCCAATGGGCTCAAGCCACTGATCGACGACGGCATGGTGGATACCGTGGTGCGCCGCCTCAAGAGCGGCAAGGAGGCCTCGGTATTCATCGTCGCCGCGGGAGGCGAATTGCGCTGCGCGAAGGTGTACAAAGAGGCGCAGCAGCGCGGCTTTCACAAGCTTGCCCAGTACCAGGAGGGCCGCAAGACCCGCAGCAGCCGCGACACGCGGGCGATGGGCAGGCGCGGCCGCCACGGCCGCAAGGTCCAGGAAGCCGAATGGCAGAATGCGGAAGTGCAGGCCCTGTACCGCCTGGTGGCCGCGGGCGTGCGCGTCCCCGCGCCCTATCTGGTGCACGAGGGCGTGCTGCTCATGGAACTCGTCCGTGATGCCCATGGCGATCCCGCGCCGCGACTCAATGACATGGATTTCGACGCGGATCAGGCGCGCACCTGGCATGGGTTCATGATGACGCAGATCGTTCGCATGCTCTGTGCCGGCCTCATCCACGGCGATTTGTCCGAATTCAACGTGCTGGTCGATGCCGCCGGACCGGTCATCATCGACCTGCCCCAGGCGGTCGATGCCGCGGGCAACAACAATGCGCGTGCCATGCTGGAACGCGATGTCAACAACATGCGCGCGTGCTTTGGCCGTGTGGCTCCCGAGCTGCTCGAGACGGATTACGCCCGCGAAATCTGGAAGTTGTACGAAGCCGGTGAATTGACGCCCGAATCCACGCTCACGGGCCGGTTCATACCGGATCTGACCGTCCCCGACGTGGATGGCGTGCTGCAACACATCGACGAAGAGCGCCGGGAAGCCGAAGAGAGGCTGCGGCGGCGCCAGGACGCGGATGCCGCTTAGCGAGGATGCCGGTGCATGGTCGAATGATGAGCTGGCCGGTGCGCAGCTTTTCCATCCCGGATGGCTGTTTCGCAACCGGCATCTGCAGACCATGCTCGGCAACCTGCCGCCGGTGCCCTGGTTGATCCGGCGCCGTGCCGCTCCGCTGCGCGCCGCCGCAACGGAATTGCTGCTCGATTGCGGGGACGGAGTCCGGCTGCAGTCATTCGTGAGCGTGGCAAGGGCGTCGGGGACGGCGCTGCGGCCGATGGCCGTGCTGCTGCATGGCTGGGAAGGCAGCACTGAATCCGGCTATGTGATGTCCCTGGGTGCGCTGCTGTTCAGCCGGGGCTTCGACGTCCTGCGCTTGAATCTGCGCGACCACGGGTCGACCCATCACCTGAACCGCGGGATCTTCCACTCCTGCCGCCTGCCGGAGGTGGTGGGGGCAGCCCGCGCCATCGCCGCGCGTTTCCCCGAAGCGCCGCTGTTCCTGGCGGGCTTCTCGCTTGGCGGCAACTTCATGCTGCGAGTGGCCGCCGACGCCGGCGCACCGCCCTCGATCGCCGGGGCGGCGGCGATCTCGCCGGTGCTCGATCCGGCAACCACGCTGGACGCGCTCGAACGGGGTCCGGCGCTGTACAGACGGTATTTCGTGCGACGCTGGTCGCAGTCGCTGCGCCGCAAGCAACAGGCTTGGCCCGGCGTCTATGATTTCGAGGAAATGCTGCGCCTCGCGCAGCTGCGCGGCATGACCGCCGGCCTGGTGCGCCGGCATACGGAATTTCCCAGCCTCGAGGCCTATCTTGAAGGTTATGCGATCACCGGCGGCCGGCTTGCGGATCTGCGCGTCGGTGCCAGCATTCTGCTGGCCGAAGACGACCCGATCATACCGCTGGCCGATGTTTCGCGGCTCGACGCATCCGCACCGCTGAGGATTGTGCGCACGCGCCACGGCGGCCATTGCGGATTCGCGGACAGTCTTGGTGGACCCAGCGCCGCCGATCGCTTCGTTCTGGATGAGTTCCGGACCTTCGATCGCCGATTCGTGCGGTAGAAGAATCGGGCGGCCGTGATGGCCGCCCGCGGGTTCTCACACACTCGCCACGTTCATCGCCGCGGACGCGGTCTCGAAATTCACTCCGAAATACCAATGATCCGCCAGCTTGTAATCGCAGCCCGCCTGCAGCGGCACCCGGCAATATCCGTATAATCCGCCATAGCCAAGCTCCCGCCGCTCAACTTTTCAAGGATGCTGCAAAAGCTCATCAAGATCGTGCACGAGATCGGAGCCGTCGGAGTCATGGGATCTCTCGCGGCCTCACTCGTGCTCATCGCCACTGCACCCAAGCACTCCTGGGTGGCCTACGCCGCCGTGCGGCAGGGAATCGCCGCCCTCACCCGGTGGCTGCTGGTGCCATCGCTCGCGATCGTGCTGATCAGTGGACTGCTGGCGATCGCTGCGAATCGGACCTACGCCAATGCCGGGTGGGCGTGGGTGAAGGCGCTGCTCGGCCTCGGCATGTTCGAAGGCACATTGATCAGCATGGACTCGGGCGCACGCCGCGCCGCGGAACTGTCGGCCTTGGCCGCTTCCGGACACGGTGACGCCGCACAATTGGCCTCGGTGCTGCATTCGGAATGGGGAACTCTATGGCTGCTGCTCGCGGTGGCTCTGGTCAACATCCTGCTCGCCGTGTGGCGGCCGCGGCTGGTTCGGCGGACGGCGCCGACGTGATGAAACTGCGGCTCGGAACCATGATGTTCCTGGAATTTTTCATCTGGGGTGGATGGTTCGTGACCATGGGCAGCTTCCTCGCCGCCAATCTCGGGGCGACGGGAGCGCAGAGCGCGCTCGCCTACTCGACCCAATCCTGGGGGGCCATCGTTGCGCCCTTCGTGATCGGGTTGATCGCGGACCGATATGTGAATGCCGAGCGTCTGCTCGGGGTCATCCATCTGGCCGGCTCGGCATTACTGTACAGGCTCTGGAAATCACAGGGATTCGCGGATTTCTATCCCTACCTGCTGCCGTACATGATCCTGTACATGCCGACACTGGCACTGGTCAATTCGATCGCCTTCCGGCAGATGGCGGATCCTTCGCGGCAATTCTCGAGAATAAGGCTGTGGGGCACGGTCGGCTGGATCGCCGCCGGCCTGGTGATCAGTTATCTGTTTTCCTGGGACTCGCCCGGACCGATGGCCCGCGGGCTGCTGCGCAACACCTTCGGCATGTGCGCCGCGGTATCGCTGCTGTTGGGGCTGTACGGCTTCACGCTTCCGGCGACGCCGCCGCGCGGCAGGACCGGGGGGAATGCCGCGCTGCGCGAAGCGCTGGGGCTAGATGCCCTTGGCCTGCTCAAGGATCGCAATTTTCTGGTGTTTTTCGCCGCGTCTATCTTGATCTGCATTCCGCTGGGCTTTTACTACCAATACACCAATCAGTTCCTCACGGAAATCCACGTCGCCAATGCCACCGGCAAGCAGACGCTGGGTCAGATGTCCGAGGTGCTGTTCATGCTGCTCATGCCCTTCTTCCTGCTGCGCCTCGGCATGAAATGGACACTGCTCGCCGGGATGCTGGCCTGGGCGGTCCGCTATGTGCTCTTTGCCTGCGGAGACGCCGATGCGCGCGTCTGGATGCTGCTGCTCGGCATTGCCCTGCATGGGGTGTGTTACGACTTCTTTTTCGTTTCCGGTCAGATATTCACCGACTCGAAGGCCGGCGAGCAATGCAAAAGCGCGGCGCAGGGCATGATAACGCTCGCCACCTACGGGATCGGCATGCTGCTCGGCTTCTGGACTGCGGGCCGGGTAGCCGACCATTACCTCAGCCGGGGCGTGCACGACTGGAAGTCCATATGGATGTTTCCGGCGCTGTTCGCGGCCGCCGTGTCCGCACTGTTCGCGCTCATCTTCAGAAACGAGACGCCGGAGTACCCGAAGCCATGATCATCGTGCCGTGACGTAGTCGTCCGGCGTGAAGGCCGGGGCCGAAATCGCAAAGAAGCCCAGGTTGCTCTTGGCGTCCGCCTCGATCGAATGGACCACTTCGGCCGGGATGAATACGGTCGAATCCCGCGTCACGGAGACGACCTTCTCGCCGAGACGCACCAGACCGGATCCCTCGGTGACCAGGAAAATCTCCTGCGCACGGCGATTGAAGCTCCTGCCCGTGCTCATGCCCGGGGCCAGTGTGAATTTCGCGACGCTGACCGCGGAGGTCTTGGCGCCCTGCGCCAGACGGCCGACGAGTTCCCGCAGGGTCACGCCCGGCGTCACGCTCACCAATGGCACGTCCGGGCCGAAGAACGCCACGGCACGCGGCGCCGCCGGCGTGTCCGGTTGCGGCCGATCGGCCGGCGTGGCGGCAAACTCATCCCGCGTCAGACGTGCGATTTCCTGGGCGAAATCCGGGTATTGGCGCTGCAATTGGTCGCGGTAGCCGATTTCGAAATCCGCGGCATCGAAGGCCGGCGACAGTTGCGTGCCGAAGATCGAATAGACCGCCGGCGCGCTGCCGCGCGGCGCCGCCCCCATCCAGGTGCCGTGCGGTACGGTGATTTGCGGCATTTCGCCCGACAGTACATCCGGCCCCAAGGTGATGGACTGTCCATGCCCGTCGGGATGGAGCAGCAGCATCTCGAGCGGCGCGCCGCCGTAGAAATGCCAGATCTCATCGCTTTTCAGCCGGTGCAGGGCCGAGAAATCCAGCGGCGTCGCCACCGCAATGATGGCATTGCCCATGGCGTGGTCGCGGCCGCCATAACGCGCCGGCAGGGAGTCGCCTTCGATCTGATCCGAACCCAGATAGGTCACGCTGAACCACACGCCTTCCCGGGGCACCTGTTTCATATGGTAATGACTGACCAGCTGCCCCGCCATGCCAGGCGGGAGCGGCGGCTCGCCCGGCGCCGAAGGCGGGGCGGCAAACGCCGCCGCCAGGATCAACGCAGACAGCGCGCTGCAGCGAAAGAGGGGGATGCGGCCCATGAGCGCCCAAACTAGCGCAACTGCGCTGCGGCTGCCAGCGTGCACGCAGGTTCCCAATGTGCGCCGTCGAACAGACCCGCCCATCGCTTTTCTCCAGACTCCCGCCGACTTGACCAGGCGAGCGCCCATGAACGACCCCCCACCACTGTTGGATGACGCCTTCATCGCGCGACAACGCAAGAGACTCTTGCACAGCCGCGCCAAGTTGTTGAATGCGCTGCAGGCGCACGAAAGCGAGCGCACGCGGTTGCAACTCGAATCCCAAGGACAAGCGCTGGAAGAGGAGGAAACCGCCCAGGATCAGATGCTTCTCGACGACGGGCGGGTACTCGCCGACCAGCTTGCCAAACGACTGATTCCGATCGACCGGGCACTTGCCAAGATCGACGACGGCAGTTACGGATTTTCGGATGTCACCGGAGAGCCGATTCCGCTCAAGCGCCTCGAGGCGGAGCCGGAGGCGATTACCGTGGGCTGACGAATCATTGCGCTTCACAGCCGCCCGGGCGCAAACGCGATTTTGTCCTACGCGCGGTGATTGGCGCCGCCTACACGGCTTGGAAGATTCGGTGCCATTATGGGGTCACCGGCTGGATTCCAGTCTAACTTGCTATCAGGAGTGGCGAACATGGGCATCAACAAGGATCAGGTGGCAGGCCGCGCGAAGGAAGCGGGTGGCAAGATTCAACAGGAAGTTGGCAAGTTGACGGGCGATAAGACGCAACAAGCCAAAGGCCTTGCAAATCAGGTGGTGGGCGCGGGCCAGGCAAAGGCCGGTGATCTTGTCGAAAAATTGAAGGACGCGAATAAGCCGCGGTAGGCGGCCGCGCCTCGTAAACGACGAAATTGACATCACAAGGAGTCTCCATGAAGACGTTTCTCCTCTGTTCATTTCTGGCTGTGGGGGCCGCGAGCACGACATCCGTGATCGCAGCGGACGCTTCGCAGGCCGGCATTTACGTCAAGGACTCGGTGATCACCACCAAGGTCAAGGCAAAGCTGGCGGCAAAGCATTTGTCGACGCTCACGAAGATTTCGGTTGATACCGACAAGGACGGCGTGGTGTGGTTGAGCGGCACCGCCCCCACGAAAGACGCCAGCGATCTGGCCGAGATGATCACCAAGGACACCGACGGTGTGCGGTCCGTTCATAACGATATCCACATCGAGTAGCGGACGGTTGCTCAAGCGCCGAGGGATCTTTCCGCAACGGGAAGATCCTTCGGGTTGATCAAGCGCGTGTTTTGCGTGTTGCTGGTCCGTGATCTCGGCTTACCTCAAGCAGGCGATAACTCTCTTGGGTTGCTCCGGGCGCCGTTGGATGAACGACAACGCCTCGACGACCGCGGCTTCACTCGCATTCTTCAGCGCGTTCTCCATAGCGCCCCTGTTGGTCATCGTGTTGACCGTTGCCGGGTGGATCGTGGGCAGCAACGCCGCTTTTGCACAGCTCGGTGCTCAGCTGAGCGCGCTGTTCGGTCCCTCAACCGCGGCGATCCTTTTGAGCGCCGTCCGCAACTCCGGTAAATCCCGCGGGCTGACCGCGACCCTGGTAAGCGCCGCGACCCTGCTCATTGGCGCAACGACCGTGCTCGCGACACTCGAGACGCTGCTGCAGAGGATCTGGAGAAGCGAGGCACTGGCCTGGCGGGGAATTCGCGGCTGGATCCGCACGCGGTTCCTGTCGCTTGGATTCATATTGACGTTGGGATTCCTGCTGCTGGTTTCGCTCTCGATTTCAACGGCCATTTCCATGCTTCAGCAGCGTATCGGCAATGGACAGTCCACCTTCCTCGGCTTGTTGGATGCGCTCGACGCGGTGCTTTCGGTGTCGCTTGTTTCGATTTTGTTCGCCCTGATTTTTCGGTATATGCCGGCGCGACGACTGCCGTGGAAGGTGGTTGCGACCGGAGGTTTCCTAACCGCGGTTTTCTTCGACGTCGGCCGCTGGGTCGTGAGCTTGTATATTGCGCAATCGACCCAGCCCGGCGCTTTTGGAGCCGCGGCGTCCTTCGCCGCACTGCTGCTCTGGCTCTACTACACCTCACTTATCTTTTTGTTTGGCGCGGAGTTCACGGCTTGCCTCGGCGGACTGCGTCCGGAAAGCTGATCCGGCATCCGCGCCCGGCAGCATAACGCCCGGCACAACGATTCTCCAATTCGTGCGCACCCGCTGCAGCGCGCGTTCCGCTGGGGTGATATATTGAATCACCGGTGGATTCCCGGTGATTTGAGTTCCGTACGCATGCCCAAGTACATCAGGACTCCCGACGCCGTTGCGCGGCTGTCGGCCGAGCAATATCGGGTGACGCAGCAAAGCGGTACCGAAGCGCCGGGTACCGGCCAGTATCTCCATAACAAGGAGCCCGGCATTTACGTCGATGTCGTCTCGGGCGAGCCGCTGTTCGCATCATCGGACAAATATGAATCCGGGTGCGGTTGGCCGAGCTTCACCAAGCCGATCGAGCCTGCCCACGTCCTCGAACGCCACGACACGGCGCACGGCATGGTCCGCACCGAGGTGCGCTCGGCGCACGGCGACAGCCATCTCGGTCACGTGTTTGACGATGGTCCCGCGGATCGCGGTGGCCTGCGCTATTGCATCAACTCCGCCTCGCTGCGCTTCGTGCACCGCGACGATATGCAGGCCCAGGGGTATGGTGAGTATCTCGATCA
This sequence comes from Gammaproteobacteria bacterium, assembly GCA_003137095.1. Lineage (GTDB taxonomy): Bacteria > Pseudomonadota > Gammaproteobacteria > Steroidobacterales > Steroidobacteraceae > Bog-1198. The sequence goes on along the minus strand of PLET01000101.1, from coordinate 86,124 downwards.
GGTGGCGGAGGTTCGATGACCGAAGAACGGGCGGTTCTGGCCGGCGGCTGCTTTTGGGGCATGCAGGACCTGTTCCGTCGGTACGACGGCGTGATATCGACGCGGGTGGGATACACGGGCGGTAATGTGCCGAACGCAACCTACCGCAATCACGGCACGCACGCCGAGGCCATCGAGATCCTGTTCGACCCCGCGAAGCTTGGCTACCGGCAGATTCTCGAATTCTTCTTCCAGATCCACGATCCGACGACCCGCAATCGGCAGGGCAACGACGCCGGACCGAGTTATCGCTCCGCGATCTTCTATACCAGCGACGCGCAGAGACAAATCGCCACGGAGACCATCGCCGCGGTCAATGCATCCGGACGCTGGCCCGGTCAGGTGGTGACGGAAGTGGCGCCGGCCGGCAGCTTCTGGGAGGCGGAGCCGGAACATCAGGACTACCTCGAGCGGTATCCCGATGGCTACACCTGTCATTTCGTCAGACCCAACTGGACGCTTCGGTAAAAGACCCCGGGTTTATGATGGCCCGATGATTGCCTCGCTGGTCTTGCTCACCTGGCTGTATTTGCTGCTGGCCCATGGACGCTTTTGGCTGTCGGCCCCGGAACTGGCACCCGCCGTTCCGCCCGAATTTCCGGACGTCGACATCATCGTCCCGGCACGCGACGAAGCGCAAACCATAGGCATCGTGACCGCCTCATTGCTCGACCAGGATTACGGCGGCCGTTTTCACATCACGCTGGTGGATGACGATTCCACGGATGGCACCGCACGCATGGCCGGCACCTCGGCGCGCCTCAGCGTGATAGCCGGTCAGGCAAAGCCTGCGGGCTGGTCCGGAAAATTGTGGGCATTGAACCAGGGCGTCGCAGCCACCGCCGCGCCCATCCTGTTGCTGACCGACGCCGACGTCGTGCACGACCCGCGGCATTTGTCGGCGCTGGTCGCGCGTCTGTACGAACCGCACGTCGAAATGGTGAGCGAGATGGTGCGCCTCCATTGTCGGAGCCGCGCCGAGCGTGCCCTGGTGCCGGCCTTCGTGTACTTCTTTCAGCTGCTGTATCCCTTCGCCAGGGTCAACGATCCGCGCTCGCGCGTTGCCGCCGCGGCCGGCGGCACGGTGCTGATCAGGCGCGACGCGCTGCAGCGCATCGGCGGACTCGATGCCATCAAGGGTTCGCTCATCGACGATGTGGCGCTCGCCCGCAAGGTCAAGACCGTGGGCGCCGTGTATCTCGGCCATTCCGGTCTCGCGTCGTCGATCCGCGAATATCCCACGGTTGCCTCCATCCGCCAGATGATAGCGCGCACCGCGTTCACCCAACTGCGCTATTCGGTCGTCCTGCTCGCGCTCACCCTGGCGGGGCTTGCCTGGGTGTTTCTGCTGCCGGTCGGAGAAATGTTGTTTGCCCATGGCTGGCGCCGAGCTCTCGGCCTCGGCGCCTTTGCCATCGCGGCGCTGAGCTATACGCCGACCCTGGAGCGTTATGGCAGGAGCCGGATCTGGTCGCTGGCACTCCCCTTGATTGCGGTCTTTTACATGGCCGCTACCGTGGGTTCCGCGCTCGACCATGTGCGCGGTGGCGGCGTGCGATGGAAGAGCCGCGCCTACGATGCCAAATCCCGATCATAGGACCGGATGCCGGCTGCAGCGTGCACGTCAAGGCGGCTTCGGCCACGCGTTGAACAGATTGGTGGCATCCACCGATCCCAGACCGGTGGCGAGGTCATATCCCGGCGTCGCCGGATAGGCGGGTTCGTATTTGGAATCGCGTGAGGACAGGGCGCCGATCAGGCCGCTGCCGGAGGCGCCGTAGCAGTCGTAGTACTTGCCGTCCGGATTCTGCCCGCATGGAATGTCCATGTCGCCGGCGGTTATGTCGTGAAACACGCAGCCGCCCGCGGGTAAATTACCGTCGGTCTTGCTGGCATTGCAGTCCGCGTTGGGATCCTGGAACTGGCGGCGGGCAAGGGCGTAGTAGACGTAATTGGCATTGCCCTGCCGCCCAAACTTCTGGTCGATCAGGGCTTGAATGCCGGCCATGGCCGGCGCGCTGAACGAGGTTCCGCCGCCGCCCTCGACGATGGCGTCATTCTCCACCGTGCAGGCGGCGCCGCCCTGGCTGGCATCCGACATGCACTCCAGGTAGAAGGCGCCCCACGCACCGTTGCTGGCGAACAGCGAGATGTCGGGCTGATCGCGCAGTCCGTCGCCGGGCACGCCGGGCACGTTCTGCTGATAGGCCGGCTTCGGATTACCCTTGCAGGTGCCGCTCACCACGCCGGGGATGGAGGGCGCGCCGGTGAAGCAGGTGCTGGGTCCGCCGCCGCCCGCCACGTCGATCACGTAGCTCTGGCCCGGCGTCGAATTGCAGAATCCACCGGGCCCGTAGGAATGGCTGAAGCCGCCGTTGACGGGATCGCTGAAGATCAGCTGGCTGGTGCAGCCATCGTTCCACGGAATCTCGGGAATATAGGATCGCGCGGAGGCCTTGGTGGTGGGATCGTTCGTGCGGCTCCAGTACCGGCTCAAGGGCACACCGTTGACATCTGAGTTGTACTGCGCCATGAAGTCCGTGCCGCCGACATCCACTGCATAGGCGGAGGCGGTGTTGTCGCCGCCGTTGATGCCGAGCACGGAGTAGTTCTGCGTTTCCACGGGGGCGCATTGATCGGCGCCGTCGTCGCCTTCGGCAATGAAGAAGGTGGTGCCTTCGGCCGTTGCCAGCTGCGCCTCGCGATTCTCCAGTGCGATCTCGGCGGCGCCGGTGATGGTCTCGCACAGACCATAGCTGTCGGTGAGGATGTCGGGGGGCGCATAGTCGATCAGGCCGAGGATTGCAAGGTCAAGTCCGGAGGTGGTCGCGGTGTTCGCGCAGGCCGAGAGCACGATGCTCGCATCGGGGGCGGCCGCGCTGGACCATTCGACATCCAGTGCCGCTTCGGTTTCATCGCCGTTCTGGCCGGGATTGCTGCAGCCGGGATAGATCTGCCGGAAGCTGCCGTGGGTGAACTTGTCCAGGCCGAAAGTCCGGCGGAATGTCTGCCAATCGCCGGGGTGCAGCAAATTGCTGTCCTCGACCGCGGCGATGGTCACCCCCTTGCCGGTGAAGCCTTTGTTCCACAGCGGCAACAAGTCGTAGATGGCGGCAAAGTCATAAGGCGCCAACGTGTGATAGAGAGAACCGTCGATTTTGATGTTGAACAGCGGCTTCCAGGTATTGGTCGCACGGTCATAGCTGACGGGTCCCAGATGAACGGAGTGAGCCCTGGGGAAAAAATCGTGCAGGGAGGCGACGCCGCGGATCGCCGGGGCCAGCGCCGCCGGGATCTGCGGGTCGCTGATGTTTGCCAGGTGGCGCTCGCCGTTGGGCAGCACGAGCCGGTGGATCTCGGTATGCAGAGTTTCGCGAACCGCAGCGGCGGTTCCGGAAAAATCGACCACCAGACCGTTGGTGTACACGCGGTTGACCGAGAAGCCATGTGATTGGAGCCAATTGCTGATCACAGCCAGGTCTTCCGCGGCGAGTCCGAATTGCCGGCCGATCTGCTGCGGGGTGAGCCAGCGGTGAAACTCGGGGGCGGAGGAATCGTGCATGGCATCGATCAGCTTCTGCAATTCCGCCTCGCGCTCCGCGGGCTGCTGGAGCACCAGCAGCATATGCTCGAGCGGCATCGAGTCGGGCACCGCGCCACGGTCGTTTTCCGCGCGCAGCGCCGCGGGCGGCGTGTTGCCTTCGAGCGTCACGCGCCGTGTTTCATCGATCGGCAGCGTGAGCAGCGGCGTCGCGGCATGCGCCGCCACGCCGAGCGCATAGATGACAAAGGAGATCAGCGGTCGCAAGGATCGCGACGCAAATACTTTTCGCATGCGAAAGTCCCCTCATCCATTCATTTTGACCGCCCGACCGGCACCTGCCACCATAGCATTGTTGAATGTACTCTTGGAGTTTCCCGGGCTGGGATCGCCAGGCGGAACCAGCTCGAACTGCGCCGGGGTGGGATGATGCACGGTCACGGACGATCTCCATTGCATCCAAGGCTGATGAGCGCGGCCGTCGCGCTGCTGGCGGCGATTGCATGCCGTGCCGCGGGCGCCCCGCCGACACCGGTCGCCGTCTACGGCCATCTGCCCGCTCTCGAAGACCTCGCTCTGTCGCCGGACGGGACGCAGATTGCCTACGTCAGAACCAGCGGCGATCGGCGCAATCTGCTGGTGCTGCGCATGGATCAGTCCAAGATCGAGAGCGGTGCGGAGGTCGGGGACACGAAGTTACGGGCCGTGCAATGGCTGGATGACGATCATCTGCTCATCACCGTATCGAACACCGGGCCGCCGCCGTTCGGTTTCGTCGGCGAGGACCGCGAGTGGTTTCAGCTCGTGACCTACAACGTGCCGAAGAACCACCTGGCGCGCCTTGATTTTGCAATCGATGGCGAACGCACCTTCAACGTGTTGACGGGCGAGCCCATGGTGCGCAATGTGGGCGGCGCGACCACGCTATTCGTGCCGGGCCTGTACGTTTCCGGGATGACGCTGCCGGCGCTGTTCAAGTATGACGTGACCGGCGGCGGCCATATGCACCTGATCGCGCGCAGCAGCGAGCCCTATACGCGCTGGCTGGTCGACGGTTCCGGCCGGATCGCCGCCGAGTTCATCTATCGCGACCAAACAAGAGAATGGGGCCTGAGGGCCCGCAAGGGGGATCACCTGGCGCTGGCTGCCTCCGGTGCCGCGGCGCTCGACATACCCGATGTCCTCGGATTCGGCGCCGACGGGGATTCCATTCTCGTGCGCTTCATCGTGAACGGCGATCCCGTGTACAAACCGCTGCTGCTGAAGGATGCCTCCTGGGGACCGCCGCTCGGCAAAGGGGAGGCCTTTGGCCGATACGTGGAGGATCGCACGACCGGGCGCGTGATCGGCGGCATCCAAGCCATCGATGACTCGCGTTACTATTTTTTCGACAACGAATTGCAATCGCATTGGGATGCCATTCTGCGCGCCTTCAGCGGCGAGAACGTGCACCTGGTGTCGCTTTCCGACGATTACTCCAAGGTGCTGGTGAGGGTATTCGGGGCGGTCCATGGTTACGTGTACGCGCTGTTCGATTGGTATACGCACCAGAGCAGGATACTCGGCAGGGTCTACGACGGTCTGGATGTGCCGGCGAGCGTGCAGCCGCTGAATTACGAGGCCTCGGATCACCTGACGATTCCGGGCTACCTGACGCTGCCGCAGGGTCGCGAGGCAAGGAACCTCCCCTTGATCGTGCTGCCGCACGGCGGACCCGCGGTGGCCGACACCCTGGAATTCGACTGGTGGGCTCAGGCTCTCGCCGCGCAGGGTTATGCGGTGTTGCAGCCGAATTATCGCGGCTCCGATCTGGGCCCGCGATTCATTGCGGCGGGCTACAACGAGTGGGGCCGCAAGATGCAGACCGACCTGTCCGACGGCGTCCGTTATCTGGCGGCGCAGGGCATCGCCGATCCGCATCGCGTGTGCATCGTCGGCGCGCGCTATGGCGGCTATGCGGCGCTCGCCGGCGTGAGCCTGGACGCCGGCAGCTACCGCTGCGCGGTGGCGGTCGACGGCCTGTCCGACCTGGTGCGCTGGCGGCAGTGGCTGTTCGAGCAGAACTCGCGGCGCTCGAGCCCCGAGCAGCGCGCCTGGGAACGCTTTCTCGGCGCCAATGTGCGCGATGCCGCCCTGCAGGGTCTGTCGCCGATCGATCACGTGGCGGCCATCAGCGTGCCTGTGCTGCTCATCCAGGGAGGTGATGCGGCGGATCCCGGGCAAAGCCGCCTGATGTACGATGCGCTGCATCGCGCCGGCAAGCCGGTGCAGCTGGAGGTGCTCGCGACCGAGGACGAGCTGTTCGCCACCCGCGAGTCGCGCACCGTGATGCTGCGCAAATCGATGGAGTTCCTGCGGATCAACAATCCGCCGGACTAGCGGCGATCGACGGCTCTCTCGACCTCTCCAGACGCGCGGCGATGGCGGCCATTCTTGCGCTGCACGCCCTCGGCATCCGCGTGTTGTGGAGCGGTCCGGCCGGGTCTGGCGTGCGATTGGCAGCGGCGCCGATCCAGATTCAGGACCTGCGCCCCGCGCGGCCGCCCGATCCCCTGCCGCTGCCGCCGGTGAGCCTGCAGCATCCCTCGCTGCTCACCATCGAGGCCCCGGAGGTCGAGATCCCCGAAACCGCGGAGGCGCCGGCGCCGGCCGCGGTGGTCCGGGATCCGGCGCCCAGGCCCGTGCCCATACCGGCGCCGGCCGCGGTCGAGCCGGAGGCCGTTGTCGACATCGGCCCGCTGCCCACCTATGTGCCGCGCAGCCCGGATCGCTATCCGGCGGATTCGATCCGCGCCGGGGAGATCGGCGCGCCCACCATCCTCATCTGCATATCGGCCGCCGGCGCGGTCGACAGCGTACGCCTGGCGAAAAGTTCGGGTTTCGCCCGCCTGGATCAGGCCGCCCTCGGCATCGGCCGGGACGCGCGCTTCAGGCCCGCCACCCGGCGCGGCAAACCCGTGGCGCTGTGCCGGCCCTACCGAATCAAGTTCGGCATCGGCAGCGGGTGATAGGATCCGCAATCGCGTCCGCAATCCCGGAGAACGAATGACGCAGCCGCAGAAAATGGGGCCGTCCGAGGCCCTGGTGGAAGTCCTGGCCGTCAACGGCGTCAAACACGTGTTCGGCATCGTCGGTTCCGCGTTCATGGATGCACTCGACATCTTTCCGGCGGCGGGCATCGAATTCGTACCCGTGGCCCATGAACAGGGCGCGATTCACATGGCGGACGGCTATGCGCGCTCCACCGGCCGCCATGGGGTGTGTATCGCACAGAACGGCCCGGGGGTGACCAACTTCGTGACCGGAGTGGCCGCGGCCTATTGGGCGCATTCGCCGGTGGTGTTCATCACGCCGGAGACCGGCTCGATGTCGCTCGGACTCGGCGGCTTCCAGGAGACCGAACAGTTGCCGATCTTCTCCAAGATCACCAAGTACCAGGGCCATGTGAACAATCCGAAGCGCATGGCGGAGATCGCCGCGCGCTGCTTCGACCGCGCCCTGCTCGACATGGGCCCGACCCAGCTCAACATCCCGCGGGATTTCTTCTACGGCGAGATCAGCGCCGCCATCTCCCCGCCCCTGCGCATCGGCCACGGTCCGGGCGACTCGGCGGCACTCGATGCGGCGGCCGGGCTGCTCGCGGCGGCGCGCTTTCCGGTGATCCTGGCCGGCGGCGGCGTGATCCTCGCGGGCGCCTGCGCCGAAACCCGGGCGCTCGCCGAACTGCTCGGCGCGCCGGTTTGCAACAGCTATCTGCACAATGATTCGTTCGCCGCCTCGCACCCGCTGGCGGTGGGCCCGCTCGGCTATCAGGGCTCGAAGGCCGCCATGCGCCTCATTTCCCAGGCCGATGTGGTGCTCGCGCTCGGCACCCGCCTCGGTCCCTTCGGCACCCTGCCGCAATACGGCGAGGAGTACTGGCCGACCGCGGCCGGGATCATCCAGATCGACACCGATCCGCGCATGCTCGGACTGGTCAAGCCCATCTCGGTGGGCATTCACGGCGATGCGCGCGCCGCGGCGGCGGCGCTGCTCGAGCGCCTGCAGGGGCGCCCGCTCGCCGGCGCCGCGAGCCGTGCCGGGCGCGCCGCGAAGATCCAGTCCGAGAAGGCGGCGTGGGCCGGGGAACTCGAACGCTGGACCCACGAGACCGATCCGTATTCCCTGGAGGCCGCCGCCCATTCGCGCGCCATGCATCCGCGTCAATTGCTGCGCGCCCTGGAGCAGGCCATGCCGGCCGACGCCATGGTGTCCACCGACATCGGCAACATCTGCTCCGTGGCCAATTCCTATCTGCGCTTCGAGACGCCGCGGTCGATGTTTGCGGCCATGAGCTTCGGCAATTGCGGCTACGCCTTCCCGGTGATCTGCGGCGCCAAGATCGCCAACCCCGGACGGCCTGCCTTCGCCTACGTGGGCGACGGCGCCTGGGGCATCAGCTTCAATGAACTGCTCACCTGCGCGCGCCGCAAGCTCGGCGTCACCGTGGTGCTGTTCAACAACGGACAATGGGGCGCTGAGAAGAAGAACCACGTGGACTTCTACTCGCACCGCTATCAGGGTGTGAATCTCGACAACCCGAACTGGGCGGGGGTGGCGCGCGCCTTCGGCGTCGAGGGGGTGACGGTGGAGAGGCTCGCGGATGTCGGGCCGGCGCTCGAGGCGGCGGCCCGGGCGCAGCGCGACGGCCGCACCACCGTGCTCGAGATGCTGGTCACCCAGGAGCTCGGTGATCCGTTCCGCCGCGATGCGCTGTCGAAGCCGGTGCGCTGGCTCGACAAGTACAAATCCTACGCATGAACTCCCCGAGCGGCCTTCGCCGCGGCCTGCGGCTGCGGCACATGCAGATGATCGCGCTCGGCGGGGTGATCGGCGCCGGCCTGTTCGTCGGCAGCGGCGTGGTCATCAGCTCGGCCGGCCCGGCGGCGGTGATCTCCTTCGCGCTCACCGGCATGCTGGTGGTGCTGGTGATGCGCATGCTCGCCGAGATGGCCGTGGCCTACCCCGTGATCGGCGGCTTCTATGAATACAGCCGCCTCGCGCTGGGCGAGCTCGCCGGGTTCCTGACCGGCTGGATGTACTGGTATTTCTGGGTCATCGTGGTGGCGCTCGAGGCCGTGGCCGGCGCCAAGCTGCTCGGCAATTGGTGGCCGCAGGTGCGGCCCTGGGAATTCACCCTCGGACTCACGGCGCTGTTCACGCTGGTGAACCTGTTGTCGGTGCGCTCGTACGGCGAGGCCGAATTCTGGTTCGCCTCCATCAAGGTGGTGGCCATCGTGTGCTTCCTGGTCGCTGGCGTGGTGTTCGCCGTGCACCTATGGCCGGGCGCGGCCGGCGGCGTGGCGCATCTGACGCGACATGGCGGCTTCATGCCGAACGGCATCGTGCCGGTGCTCACCGGCGCGGTGGCGGCCACCGGCTTTTATTTCGGCACGGAAATCGTCACAGTGGCGGCGGCCGAATCCGCCGAACCGGAAAAGGCCGTGGCCAGCGCAATGCAGTCGGTGATCTGGCGGGTGCTGATCTTCTACGTCGGTTCGATTTTCCTGATCGTCTCCATCCTGCCCTGGAACGACGCCGTGCGCATGGAGCGCCCCTACGTGAGCGTGCTCGAGGTGCTGCGCGTGCCCGGTGCCGCCACCATCATGGGCGCGATCATCCTCACCGCCGTGCTGTCGGCGCTCAATTCCGGGCTGTTCGCCTCCTCGCGCATGCTGATGGCGCTCGCCGCCCACGGCGATGCGCCGCGTCTGTTCGCGCGCCTCGACGTGCGCGGCGTGCCGGTGGCGGCCATCCTCGCGGGCACCGGCTTCGGCTATGCCGCGGTGGTGATGAGCTATGTCTCGCCCGACCGGGTGTTCGCCTTTCTGGTCAACTCCTACGGCACGGTGGCGATCTTCGTCTATGTGATCATCGCGGTGTCCGAGCTGCGGCTGCGCCGGCGCCTCGAGCGCGAGCATCCCGAGCGGCTGCGCCTGCGCATGTGGGGATTCCCCTACCTCACCCGCTTCGCCGTCGCCGTGATGCTGGTCATTGTCGCGGCCATGGCGTGGATTCCCGATCAGCGTGCGCCGCTGGTCTTCGGCGTGGCCAGCGTGCTCATCATGCTGGCGGCCTTCGGCCTGCGCAGGGCGGCGGCGCCGCGGGCGGTTGCGCAGCGTACGGCGGCACCATGAGCGCCGCGCATCAGCTCCTCATCTTCAACGCCGGCAGCTCCTCGCTGAAGTTCGAATTGATCGACATGTCGGGCGGCGCCGCGCGGCTCACCGGCAGCTATGCGCAGGGCGGCGACGGGCAGTTTCGCTGGCACGGCGCGGGCGCCGGTGCACCGCCGCCCGCCGGCACTCTGGGCGAGGCGGCCGGCCGGGTGCTCGACTGGCTGTCCGATGCGGGGCGGCACGGCCGCGATCTTCTGGCCGGCGTGGCGGCGAGTGTGCACCGCATCGTGCACGGCGGGGAGAAATTTCGTGCCGCCACCCTGCTCGATGCCGCGGATCTGACGGTACTCGCCGGCCTGGGTTCGCTCGCGCCGCTGCATAATCCGGCCGCGCTCGCGGTGATCGGCGCGGTTCGCGCCAGGCTCGCGGGGCGGCCGCTCATCGGCGTATTCGACACGGCCTTCTACGCCGACCTGCCCGCAGCCGCGACGCACTACGCCGTGCCGGAGCGCTGGCGCACGCAGTTCGGCATCCGCCGCTATGGCTTTCACGGCATGGCGCATCGCTATCTGTGGGAGACCGCCCGGCGCCGGCTGCAGGGCTCGCACGCCTGTGCGCGCCTGGTGAGCTTGCAGCTCGGCAGCGGCTGCTCGGTGACGGCAACGGCGGACGGGCGCCCGCGCGCCACCAGCATGGGCTTCACGCCGCTCGCCGGGCTGGTGATGGGCACGCGGTCCGGGGATGTGGATCCGGGCGCGCTGCTGTATGTCATGCAGCACACCGGCATGTCGGCCGCGGACATGCAGATCGAGCTCAATGAAAAGAGTGGCCTGCTCGGGCTGTCGGGGCGCTCGGCCGACATGCGCGAGCTGCTCGAACTCGAGCGCCGCGGTGATGCCGCCGCCGCACTCGCCGTCGAGATCTTCTGCCGCCGCGCCACGCATTACCTCGCCGCCTATGTCGCCGAACTCGGGGGCGTGGATGTGATCGCCTTCGGCGGCGGCATCGGCGAGAACTGTCCGCAGCTGCGTCGCCGGATCGTCGCGCCGCTGGCCTTCGCCGGCATCGAGATGGACGCCGCGGCCAACGCGGCCGCCGTGGGCGTGGCCGCCGGCATCGGGACCGCGGCGAGCCGCGCGGCCATCCTGGTTCTGCCGGTGGATGAGGCCGCCGTCATGGCCGCCGACGCCGACGCGTTGCTGCTACAATGACCCGCATGATCGATGTCCTGACGCCACGCACGGCGCCGCGCGGCTTGAGCGTCAAGCTGGTCATGCTGCTGGCCACGGCGGTGTTCATCAACTATGTCGACCGCGGCAATCTCGCCACCGCCGCGCCGCTGCTGCAGGGCGATCTACACCTGACCAACACCCAGCTCGGCTTGCTGCTGTCGGCATTTTTCTGGGCCTATGCGCCCATGCAGCTGATCGCCGGCTATCTGGCGGAACGGCTCGATGTGCATCGCGTGCTCGCGATCGGCGTTGCGACCTGGTCGATCGCCACCATGGCCTCGGGCCTGGCCGGCAGCTTTCTGGTGCTGCTGCTGCTGCGTCTCGCGCTCGGCATCGGCGAGAGCGTCGTCTATCCCTGCTCGGCGAAGCTGCTCGCCATGCGCGCCCTGGAGCACCAGCGCGGCAAGGCGAACGGGGTCATCCTCGCCGGCCAGGCCTTGGGACCCTCCATCGGCACGCTGGTGGGCGGATTGCTGATGGCGCGTTACGGCTGGCGCGCGGTCATGATCAGCTTCGGCGCCATCTCGATCCTGTGGCTGCTGCCGTGGTTCCTCGCCACCCACCGCGAGCCCTCGACCCGCACCGAGGCAGGCACGGCAAGTCCGCCGTCCTACCTGACGATCCTCGGGCAGCGCGCCGCCTGGGGGGCGTGCATCGGCCAGTTCTGCTGCAACTATTCCTTTTATTTCGTATTGAGCTGGCTGCCGGTGTTCCTGGTGAAATCGCGCGGCTTCTCCATCGTCGAGATGTCGAAGATCGCCGGCGTGGTGTACGTCATCAACGCCTGCTTCGCGCTGGTGGCGGGCTTCGGATCGGACCGCTGGATTCAGGCCGGTCAGAGCCCGACAGTGGCGCGCAAGACCTTCATCGTCGGCTCCTGCCTCGGTATCACCGCCTGCATGCTGGCGGCGGCCGGTGCGCCGCCGCATCTGGCCGTGGTGTGCCTGATCCTCACCGGCCTGTGCTTCGGGCTGCAGTCCCCCATGGTGCACGTCATCGGCCAGACTCTCGCCGGCCCGCGCGCCGCCGGACAATGGATGGGCCTGCAGAACCTGAGCGGCAACACCGCCGGCATTCTCGCACCCGTGATCACCGGTTACATCGTCGACCGCACCGGCAGCTTCTACTGGGCATTCGCGGTGTCGGGCATCATCTCCTTCATGAGCGCGGTGTCGTGGGGCCTGATCATTCCGAAGATCGAGACCATCCCCTGGCCAGATCCGCAGAGCACCGGTCGGACCGCCGCGTGAGGATCTGGCTGGCGGCGCTGCTGCTCGCCGGTCCGGCTGCGGCGGCGGACGCGCCGCCGCAGATCCTGAACATTGCGGCCGATGCGCCGCAGCGGCCCTTCCCGCATTCCTGGGAACGCATGTTCGGCTCCGGCCGCGCAATTCTCTCGCTGCGCGACAGCTACCGTCAGGATCTGCGGGCGGTCGCGGCGGCGACCGATTTTCGCTTCGTGCGCTTCCACAACATCTTTCACGACGAGGTCGGGCTGGTGGGCGCGTCCCACGGCCGGTTGACATACAACTTCTCCTATGTGGATCAGATCTACGATGGGCTGCTCGAGAACGGGATCCGCCCCTTCGTGGAGATCAGCTTCATGCCGGCGCTGCTCAGCGCCGATAGGCGCAGCGTGGTGCCCTTCTGGTACCGGCCCAACCGCGCGCCCCCGAAGAGCTATGAGCAGTGGGATGACCTGGTGCGCCGGTTCGCCGCGCATCTGGTGCAGCGCTACGGCATCGAGGAGGTCTCGGGCTGGTATTTCGAGGTGTGGAACGAGCCCAACATCGACTTCTGGGGCGGCAGGCCGAAGCAGGCGACGTACTTCACGCTGTACGACCACACGGCGCGCGCCCTGAAGTCCGTGAGCCCGCGGCTGCGCGTCGGCGGCCCGGCCACCGCGCAGGCGGCGTGGGTGAGCGCATTCCTGCGGCATACGCACGAGCAGGGCGTGCCGGTGGACTTCGTCTCCAGCCATGTCTACGGCAACGACACGGCGGCCAACGTGCTCGGCATCCGCGCCGAGGTGCCGCGCGATCAAATGGTGTGCCGCGCCGTGCGGAAGGTGCACGAGGAGATCTTGCATTCGCGCCAACCGGCGCTGCCGTTCATCCTGAGCGAGTTCAACGCCAGCTACGCCAACGAGCCGCAGGTCACCGACTCGGTGTACATGGGCCCGTGGCTGGCACAGACCATCCGCCAATGCGCCGGCCTCGCGGACATGATGAGCTATTGGTCGTTCTCGGATGTCTTCGAGGAACAGGGCGTGGTCAAAACGCCGTTCTACGGCGGCTACGGGCTGCTGGCCGAGCGCGGCATCCCCAAGCCCGCCTTCAACGCCTTTGCGCTGCTGCACAAGCTCGGCGACCGTCTGGTCGCCGATACGGACGGTGCGCTGGTGACGGCGCGTGCCGATGGCACACTGGCGATCGCCCTGTGGAATTACACGCCGCCCGCAGGCGAGCGGCAGCGCGGCGCGAGCGTGCCGGAGGCGCCGAAGCGCTTCGAGATCCGGGCCGCGCAGACCGCTGCCGACGCGCAGCTGTGGCGCCTGGATGCCGATCACGGCAACGTGCTCGCGGCCTACGAGTCCCTCGGGCGCCCGTCCTCACCCACGCCCGCGCAGATCGGGCAGCTGAAGGCCGCCGCGCAATTGCCGCCGCCACAGACCCTCTCCGCGGTCGACGGCCGGTGGCAGGTGGTGGTGCCGCCCCGCGGTTTGGCGGTGCTGGAAATACCGCCCGCGAAGCCGCCGCGCTAATTCGCGCCGGCGGCGCCGTCGTAGGAACGCAGAATGTCGCGCCAGCTGAGGATGCCCACCGGACGAAAGTGCGCATCGACCACCGGAATGCAGCTGATGCGGTGCTCGAGAATCAGCCGGACCGCCTCGGCGATCGACGCATCCGGCGGCAGGGTGATGGGCTTGCGGCTCATGATCTGATGCACGCGCCGGTTCAAGGTGGCAACGTCGCGCGCGGTCTCGGCGGCGGTGCCCACGAAGGGGCTCAGCGCCTTGAGCAGATCGCGGTCCGAGACCACGCCCCCCAATTTGCCGTCCGAATCAACCACCAACAGGTGGTGGAATTTCATGGCATCGAAGATGTCCTTGACCACGGACAATCGATCGTCCATGTCGACGGTGACCACCCGCGACGTCATGATGTTTCGCAATGGCATGCGTCGGGTACGATGGTCGCCGCGCGCCGGCCTGCGCGCGGCGACCGATCAGGTCCGAAGGTTCAGCCGAACACGCCGTATTCGGCCTGCAGCACCTCGCCGGTGGCGATGCTCACGAGCAGCGCATCGGCACCGACGCGCACCCATTCATAGCCCGCGGGCGGCACCTCGAGGGCGAACAGCCAGTAGTCGGCCAGCAGATAGGGAGCGGCCCAATAGGCGCGCGGTAGGATATCGCCATAGCCCCAGCGTCGTGCGGCCCAGCCCGGTGGCCGATGATAGGGGCCGATTTTGTAGCTGCGCGCCGCCTGGAAGTTGTGCTGATAGGCGCCGCGATCCACCTCGGCGGGACGGGAGTTCCAGCCCTTGGGTTCCGTGACCCGCTGATAATGCGTGGGACCGGCATGCTGCTCGGGCGGATGCGGAGCCGGATGGGTCCCGCCCCCATGCTCGCCCCCGCCCCCATGTTCATGCTCCTGGGCGACCGCGGCCTGCCCTGCCAGAACGAGTGCGGTCCCCAGAGTCAAACCGATCATCAATGAACGCATCATGGTCTCCTGATTTGTTCGGCGCCGAAATCATAGGCCGGATGGCGCGTTTTCGCAAAACGCCGCTACTGCGCCGCGGCGAGGTCCCTGCGCGGCGCTCAATTCGCCGCCGGATTCGCCGCCAGATTCGCCGCGAGAAAACGCTTGGCCTGCTCGAACTCCGGCCGGCCGGAATGCGCACCGTCCCCGGTGACCTCGAGCAGCAGACTGTAATAGCGCTTCGCATCCGCCGTGTCGCCGGCCGCTTCGGCGGCGCGGCCCGCATTGAACAGACCGTTGAAGCGTTTCGGGCTGAGTTTCAGGTCGGCGGCATATTCGGCGAGCGCCGCCTGCGGCTGTCCCGCTTCGAGCAGGATGTCCGCGAGCATCTCGCGTGCGGGGATATCCACCTCGCCCTGGCCCACCTTGTCCTGCAGATCGGCGCAGTCGCGCATGGCCTTGGCCGACGCGGCGGCATCGCCCTGCGCGAAGGCGATCCACGCCAGCATTTCGCCGCGCTTGATGCGCGCGCCGGTGGAATCGGCGTAGTAGGCATGGCGGCCTTTTTTCACCCGCTCCATCAGCGCATCGTAGGCGGCGAGGTCGGCGCGCGCGCGCTCCGCCCGGTGCATATGCCCGTCGGCCACGGCGCGCGCCCAGTAGGTCAGGGTCTGGGCGTCCGGCGTGGCGTCCGCGACCGGCTCGAGCGCCGCCGCGGAATTCCAATCGCGCATCTCGAGGGCATAGAACACCGGAAACTTGGTGTGATAGTACGGGAACATGCCGGTCATGTAGTTATCGGCCATGTTCGACATGCCCTGCAGCTGCCCGAGCGCGGCGGCGGCGTCCTCCATGATCGCGCGAGCGCGCAGCTCCTGGCCGCTCTGCAGATAGGCGTACAGCAGAAAGTCATCCGCGTGGAATTGATCCATGACGCCGCTTAGATGGCGCGCCGCTGCGGCGTGCGAGGCGGCCACCGAGGCCAGATTGGCGTCGATGTCCGGCTGCCACATCCCCAGGCGCGCGAAGATGTGCCCCGGCATGTGCACCGCATGCGGTCCGGATGGGGCGATCCGCCCATACAGGCGCGCCGCCGCCAGGCCCTGCCCGGCGAGCGCCGGCGTGTCGCAGGCATGGATGATGTAATGCACCACGCCCGGATGATCGGGATGGCGCGCGAACAGCGGTTCGAGCACCGAAAGGGCCGTGCGCTCCGGGATCAGACTGGTGTCATCGGGCGCTTCAGCGGCGAGCAGCGACAGCGCATAAAAGGCACCGGCGTCGATGTCCTGCGGATGATGGCGGTACAGCCCCGCCATGGCATCGGCATAGGCCCGGATGCGCATCGGATACCCGCGCCGCCCATCCGGCCGGTAAAAGCCCTCGAGCGCCGCGATGTACCCGCGCTCGCGCGCACTCCGCGCCGGATGGGCCTGCGCAGCCGTGATCTCGCGCCACCCGAGCGCCATCGCCGCCTCGTCCGGGCGGTCCCAGATCTGGTGGAACACGCTCATCGCGATCCCCCAATGCGCCATGGCGCAGGACGGGTCGGCGGCGGCGACGCGTTCGAATTGCGGTCGTGCCTCGTCGTACCAAAAGTCATGCAGCAGCGCCACGCCGCGACTGAAGGCGGCCTGCTGCGCGGCGGCGCACGTAACTGCAAAGGACACGGTGCCCAGGCGTTCCTGCGCAGGCGTCGGCGCGTCGGCCATCGGCCCGGCTGCCGCCCGGGCAGTCGAATCGGCGCTGTGCTGCACCGCAAAACCCGAGGTCAGCAGGATCAGGGCGAGGGCCGTCAGCGGGGACTGGATCATGGTCACTGCGGCATTGTAAAACCAAATTGGTGCGTCGGTTGCCATCATCGGCCGGCGGCATGAGAATGCGGTCATGGTCAACGACGGCGACACCGATCTGTTCCCGTGGATTTTCGGCGGCCTGCTCACCGCCGCCGTGGCCATGGCGCTCGGCATCAGCGCCAGCCACCGGCCGCTGTCCGTGCCGGCCGCCATCGCCGAGGCACCCGCGCCGACCCGCGCCGCGGATCCCGCACCGGTGTTTCCGCCGCCGGCGCCGCCTGCGGTGCTCGACACCGCCGCGGCGGTTGCGCTGCATCCCGCCGCACCGACGCTGCCCACCGATCAGGTCTGGGAATGCGAATCGAACGGCACGCGCACCTTCTCCGATGCGCCCTGCGGCGAGCGCGCCGCCATTCATGAAATCCGCGAAGTCAACACCATGGCGGCCACCGCGGTGCCGCGCCGACCGGACAATCCGGCATGGCTCCCGCCGCCGGACGCAGGCTATGCACCGGCAGCCGATCAGGAGGACACCGGGCAGGCTGCGAACGGCGTCGTGGTGCTCTACCCGGCGCCCCTCATCCGGCGCGGACGGCCCGAAGCGCCCGCGAACGGTAGAACCCATACCCGAGAGCGTTCACCAGCACGATCGTTCCGGTGACCTTCAGGGCGAACAGCCCCGGGCTTTGCACCTCGACGAAGGGATACGCGTTCATCACCAGCACGAACACGATCGCGGCCACGCCGGCGGCGCACACCGGCGCCACCCAGCGCGGCAGGCGTTCGCGCACGCGCTTCGCCCCGCAGATGGGAATCAGAAACATGGCCAGATACGCGAGCGCATAGAACTCCGAGCTCGCATCGTTCAGAAGGCCGAAGGCCTCCGCCGCGCGCACCCCGGCGCTGCCCAGCACCAGCAGCAGGGCGATGACCGCGCCGGTGACGTAGATCGAGTTCACGGGCGTCATGAAGCGCGGATGCAGCCGCGTGAACCACGCCGGGATCAGATGATCCCATCCAGCCGTCATGGGCAGGCGGGTCGCACCGGTGAACAGAAAGCTCGCCGCACCCAGGATGCGGATCTGCAGCAGCAGGATGGCGCACTTGGCGATCAGCGCCGCCGCGCCGCCGCCGCCGAACGCCAGGGTGAGGGTTTGCGGAATGGGCGCGACGTAGTTGATCGGCGTGCCGGCGTGCAGTTCGTGCAGGCTCACCACCGATGCCGTGCCCAGCACGAACATGATGAGAATGACCGGCGTCGCCACCACCACCGAGCGGCCGATGGCACTCTCCGCCGCCTGGGTCTCGCCGGCCATGATGGCGATATATTCGAGCCCCGAGGCGGCGAACAGCACCTGACCGAGCAGCGCGAGGGAGGTCGGATCAGTGGGCGGCAGATGCAGCGCGAACGGTGCATAGCGCAACGGCGAACCCATGAGCCGGGTCCACAGCGGCGCGCCGATCAGCAGCGCGAACACCGTCAGCATCGCCATGCCGCCCACGTTGTGGATCCATCGGCCGAGGCTCAGGCCGCGCACGGCGGTCAGGGTCAGCAGCGCCACGATCATCGCGAGCAGTGCATACACCAGGGCATGATTCTCGGGCAGGCCCGCCGCCGCGGGCCCGATCATATAGGCCAATTCGCTCGGTATCTGGAACAGGATGGTCGCGATGGAGCTGAGCGCGTAGGCCCAGATATTCCACGCCGTCATGAATCCCACGGTGTCGCCGAACGAGCGGCGCGCCCATTCGTACAGGCCGCCCTCGAGCGGCATCTCGCGATTCAGGTGGTATACCGCGACCGCCATGGGCGCATAGAACAGCACGAACGCCGACAGCCACACCACGAACTGCGCCCGCCCCACGCCGGCGGCGATGCCCACCCAGGAGCTGCCCACCACGGTGAGCACCTGGGCGAGCACCAAGTCCTTGAGGCGCAGCGGGCGCTTCAGCTTGTCCCGCACCCTCTATCCCCAATCCCGTGGGATAACCCTGTGGACAAGCTGAGTCGGGGCGCCAATTCCGTGACGACAATCAATATCTTGCGCCATGTGACGAAATTTTGACCAGGGCGTGGGCGCGGGTGCAAACTGATCCGGCGTCAATGAAGGTGGCATCATGAATTGGTACCGGCAGGTCCTGCGCCAATATGCGGTTTTCGGCGGCCGCGCGCGCCGCAAGGAATATTGGTTCTTCGTCCTGTTCAACCTGCTGATCGCCATCGTGCTGACCGTCATCGACCGCCAGGCCGGCCTGGTGGCCGCCGGCTCATCGATGGGCTTGCTGGGCGGTCTGTATTCCCTCGCCGTGCTCATCCCCAGCGTCGCCGTTGGGGTGCGGCGGCTGCACGACACCAATCGCAGCGGTTGGTGGCTGCTCATCTCCTTCGTGCCGCTCATCGGCGCGCTGGTGCTGCTGTTCTTCCTCGTATCCGGCGGCACCGCGGGCAACAACGATTATGGGGTCGATCCGAAGGCCGTACCGGAACCGGCATAGCGCGGCACCAGCACCCATTGCATGCCCGCCGCCTCGGCTGCCTGAATGCCGAGCGGACTGTCCTCGAACACCAGGCACTCGCCCGCCGGCACGCCGAGCCGCCGCGCCGCCTCCAGGAACGGATCCGGGTTGGGCTTGCCGCGGCTGCAATCCTCCACGCAGACCAGCGCATCGAACAGCCCCTTGATGCCGATGGCATCCAGCGTCATTTCCACGTACCGGCGCATTCCGCCCGATGCCACCGCCAGCGGCCTGACGCTGTGCCAGCGCCGCGCGAACTCGATCACGGGCTCTATGGGCCTGACTTCGTGCATGAGCTCCAGGAAATAATGCTCCTTGCGCACGACGGCCGCCGCGACGTCGCTGATCTCGAGCCCCTGCTGGTCGCGCAGCTGCTCGAGGATGCGCGCGGTCGGCCGGCCGCCCAGCCGGTAAAAGGTCTCCTCGTCGAAGGATCCGCCGTATTCGGCGACCAGCCGCGTCCAGGCGCGGTGATGCAGCGGCATGGTGTCGGCCAGTGTGCCGTCGCAATCGAAGATGTAGCCGCCGAAGTCGCCGTGCGGAATGCTGAGCGGCTTCACGGCCCGCATTCACCGATATCCTCGTTCCACACCTCGGGGTTGCGCTCGATGAACGAGGCGAGCAGGCGTTCGCATTCGGCGGAGCCCAAGTCGATGACCTCGACCCCGTGCGCGCGCAGCCAGTCGATGCCGCCGTGAAAGGTGCGCGACTCGCCGACGATCACCGTCATGATGCGAAACTGCCGGATGAGTCCGCTGCAATACCAGCAGGGCGCAAGCGTGGTGACCATGATGGTGTCCTGGTAGCGCCGCTGGCGTCCGGCCTTGCGGAACGCATCGGTCTCGCCGTGCACCGAGGGGTCGTCTTCCTGGATGCGCCGGTTGTGCCCGCGGCCGAGCAGGGTGCCGTCGCGGTGGAACAGCGCCGCGCCGATGGGGATGCCGCCCTCCGCCAGGCCCAAGCGGGCTTCCTGGATGGCGACGTCGAGCATGTCCTGGTGATGGGTCATCGTCAGACGGAACCCAGTGCGGCTTCGACGTCGGCCTCGAGATTCTCCGGCTTGTCGGTGGGTGCAAAGCGCATGATCGGCACGCCGTCCCGGCCGACCAGAAATTTGGTGAAATTCCACTTGATGGCCTCGCTGCCCAGCAGGCCGGGCCGGGCCTCCTTCAGATATTTGAACAAGGGGTGGGCCTGCGCGCCGTTGACCTCGATCTTGGCAAACATCGGGAAGCTCACGCCGTAGGTCAAAGAACAGAAGCTCTTGATCGCAGCCTCATCGCCGGGCTCCTGATGGCCGAATTGATCGCAGGGAAATCCCAGCACCTCGAGGCCGCGGCCGTGATACTTGCGGTACAAGGCCTCGAGCCCGGCGTACTGCGGCGTGAAGCCGCACTTGNNGCGACGTTGACGATCAGCAGCGGATGGCCGCGATAGTCCGCCAACGGCAGGTCCACGCCGTCGATGGTCCTGGCCGAAAACTCGTAGGCATTGTTCATCGCTGGGGAAGCCTCATGGCATGGCTCGCGGTGCAAATCACGGGGGCGGCCACAGTTTGGTGCAAAACGGGACGTCGCGCAAATGCCGGCCGCGTGGTAGTAAACGGCATGGTCAAACTGCTCAAGCGCCTCGCGGGACATCCGCGCGTCAAGCAACTCGGACCCGGCCTGATCACGGGCGCCGCAGACGATGATCCGAGCGGCATCGCCACCTATTCGCAGGCGGGCGCGCAAGCCGGCTTCAATATGCTGTGGACCGTGCTGTTCACCTATCCGCTCATGGTCGGCATCCAGATGGTCAGCGCCCGCCTCGGCTGCATCACCGGACGCGGCCTCGCAGCCAACGTGAAATTGGCGTATCCGCGCCCGGTGCTCCTGATCATCGTCGGTCTGCTGCTGATCGCCAACACCATCAACATCGCTGCGGACATCGCCGCGATGGGCGAAGCGCTGCGGCTGCTGCTCGGCGGTTCGGCGCGCCTCTATTCGGTGGTCTTCGGGCTGATCTGCCTGGTGTTGCAGGTGCTGCTGAGCTACGAGAACTACGTGCGCTACCTCAAATGGCTCACGCTCGCGCTGCTGTCCTATGTAGCCGTGGCCTTCACCATCCATGTGCCCTGGGGCGAGGTGATCCGTGACATCGCCCTTCCGCAGCTGGCATTCGACCACGATACCGTGACCCTCGTGGTGGCGGTGTTCGGCACCACCATCAGCCCGTACCTCTTCTTCTGGCAGGCGGCGCAGGAAATGGAGGATCTGCGCGCCACGACCCGGATCGGCGGCGGCCGGCTGTTGCCGCATGCGGAGGCCGTTGCCCGCCAGCATCTGCGCCGGATCCGCTGGGACACCTACATCGGCATGGGATTTTCCAACCTGATCGCGTTCTTCATCATCCTCAGCACGGCGGCCACGCTGCATGCGGCGGGCATCGCCAACATCCAGACCTCCGGCCAGGCCGCGGAGGCGCTGCGTCCGCTGGGCGGACCGGTGACCTTCCTGCTGTTCAGCCTCGGCATCATCGGCACCGGCATGCTGGCGGTGCCGGTGCTCGCCGGATCGGCGGCCTACGCCGTGGCCGAGTGCTTCGAGTGGCGCTCCGGACTCGACATGAAGATCTACGAGGCGCTCGAGTTCTACTGCATCATAGCCGTCGCCACCATCGGCGGCGTGGCGCTCAATTTCACGCACCTGGATCCGATGCGCGCCCTGCTGTGGAGCGCCGAGATCAACGGTGTCATCGCCGTACCCATCATGGCGATCATGATGCTGCTGGCGGCGCGCGCGGACATCATGGGCCATTTCGTCGTGCGGCCGAGGCTGCGCCGTCTCGGATGGGCCGCCACCGCCGTCATGATGGTTACCGTGGTGGCGATGTTGGCGACGTCGTAGATCATGGGCGACGCCGACATCATCGTGGTCGGAGCCGGTCCCGCGGGCCTGGCGGCCTCCGCCTGTCTGCGCCGTCAGGGGCTGGCGCATTGCGTGCTCGAACGCGGCGCCGAGATCGCCGGCAGCTGGCGCCGGCACTATGATCGGCTGCACCTGCACACCGTCAAGGATCATTCCGGATTACCGATGTCGCCCTGGCCGCCCGCCGCGCCGCGCTATCCCTCGCGCGATCAGGTGGTCGGCTATTTGACCCGCTATGCCGCGCAGCATGCCGTGCGGCCGCGCTTCGGCGTCGAGGTGCGGCGGGTGAGCCGGCAGGGCGGGCGCTTCGCGATCGACACCGGCGCCGGGCGGTTCACGCCGCGATTCCTGATCATGGCGACGGGCTACAACCGGGTTGCGCAACCGGCGCCGCTCGCCGGCCTGTGTGATTTTACGGGCAGCCAGGTGCACGCCGCGGACTACCGCAATCCGCAGCCTTACATCGGCAAACGCACGCTGGTGGTGGGCTGCGGCAACTCGGGCGCGGAAATCGCCCTGGATCTCGCGGAACGGGGTATCGAGGTGGCCCTCGTGGTGCGCGGGCCGGTGCACGTGGTGCCGCGGGATCTGTTCGGCCGACCCGCCCAACAGACCGCGGTGATGTTGTCGGCTTTGCCGCTCGGCCTGCGTGATGCCGTCACCACCACGGTGCTGCGCCTGGCCGTCGGCGATCTGTCGCGTTGGGGGATACGGCGGCCGCGGCTCGGCCCGAACCGCATGATCGAGGAATCCGGCCGCGTACCCCTGCTCGACGTCGGCACCCTGGCGATGATCAAGGCCGGCCGAATCCGGGTGCTGCCGGCGGTCGAGCAGGTGTTCGCCGACCGGGTGCGGTTCGCGGACGGTGCCAGCCAGCCATTCGAGGCGATGATCCTCGCCACCGGCTATTCGCCCGGCCTGGACGCCCTCATCGAGGGCTTCGAGAACATCGCCGATGCGCGCGGCCGACCCGACCGCTTCGGCGAGGAGAGCGCGATCGCGGGTTGTTTCTTCATCGGCTTCCGCAATCCGGCCACCGGTGCGTTGCGGGAAATCGCCCTCGAGGCACCGCGCATCGCCGCCGCCATCAAGGCGCGGATCGGCGCCTGAATCCTGCCGCCCGGAACTCTGGCGCGCCCTGCTTGTCGCAATGCCCAGGAGAATCGTCATGAACAGAATCCGGAAATCCGCCGCGGTCGTGGCCTTGCTCGGCGCGCTGTCGGCAGCCTGCGCGGTCGCCGAAACGGCGCCCCTGCACGATCCCGGCGTGTGGCAGAAGCATCAACTGAACTTCTATTTCATGGGCTTCACCTCCGTCTACTCCTGCGACGGCCTGGCCGACAAGCTCAAGCGGCTGCTGATCCTTTCCGGGGCGCGGCCGGACTCGACCTCGCAGCCCGGCGCCTGCGCCATGGGCTTCGGTCATCCGGATAAGCTGGCGCAGGCCGAACTCACCTTCTATACCCTGGCCCCCGCCGCCGGCGCGACCGCCGATGGCCAACCGGTCGAGGGCACGTGGCGCCCGGTCAGCTTCGCCGCGCGCTCCCCGCGCGAACTCGGCCTGGGAGACTGCGAGCTGGTCGAGCAGTTCACCGAGAAGGTGCTGCCGCTGTTCGCGACGCGCAAGCTCGACAACCACACCACCTGCGTACCCCACCAGGAATCCGGGTCGGTGATCAACCTGTCCTTCGAATCCTTTGCCGCGGCGCCGGGCGCACCGGCGCAGGCCCGCACCGTCCGCTAAGCGGGCGGTCCTGAACCCTCCGGGACGGGATTCTGCGGTGCGCCCGCGCCCGGCTTGTCGAGGACGATGCCCTGATCCGCCACCCAATAGCGGTCGCGCAGCCACGCCGCCCGCAGCGCGCACCACCATAGCAGCGTCAGGTGCAGATTGATTTTCGGCTCCGCGCAGGGCAGGAAGCTGCTGTAGGCGAGCAGATCGTCCGGTCCATGCAGCCCCCAGGCGCCAAGCCGCGGTGCGAAATCCACCTGCTCGAGTTCCGCGGCATTCAGGCGCCGGCTGATTTCCACGGCATTGCGCGGTGACTTGCCCGGCGGCAGCGAAATGGTGGACAGATAGCCGACGCCGGCGATGGGGTGGGGAATACCCGTGTAGACGTGCACCGCCGCCGTTTCGGCGTTTGGATCGATGGCGCGCGAGGGGCAATCGCCGCTCAGCGCCAGTTCCGCCCACACCGAGGTCGCATCATGCGATGCGGCCAGGCCGCGCTGCTGCAGCTGTTGCGCGGCGCTCTGCAGGGATTCCTCCGGCACCGGGACCGCCCATTGCCGCGGCATGTTGTGATGCGCGCGCTGCTCATCGTGCTTGGCGACGGACAGCGTGGACAGCGCCACGGAACGCCCGATGGGCAGCTGACCGCCGAAGGCATTGAGCACGCTCTGCGCCGCCAGATGGGCGGCCGGTTCGTTTGCATAAATGGAATACTGCGCCGTCTGGCGCAGCTGTCCGCCGCGCAGCTCATAGGGGCCGTACACGGCCATGGCATTGAGCCTTTGCACGCCGAGCGGACTGAACGCCGGAACGGACCCGGGACTGTATTCGGCGAGCACCTCGGCCACCGCCACCACCTGCAGGCCGCCCTGCACCAGATTGAAGGGCAGCAATCTCAGCGTGCCGATGCCCGCGCCCGGATGCACCCGCCGATAGCCATCGGCCAGCCGTTCGAGCGGATGAGTCTCCAGTGCCTTGTGGATGCGCTCTTCGACTTCGGTGGTCACGGCAAGCTCAGCGATCCGCCGGCGGGGTGAAGCACGGATTCAGCAGCACCGCGGTGGCGGCGGCGAGAAAAATCCCGTTGCTCAGGAACAGCCGGGCGGCGTCCGGCACCTGCGCGAACAGGGCGGGCGAGGCGATGGGCATCAGCGGCAGCCGCGCGCCGAACTTCCAGAATCCGTCCGCAACCGATCCCGCCGGGGACGCGTACGATGGGAACAGGGCGGCATTTGAGTCGGCGTTGGAGTTCACGGGAAGCGCCATCATAGCGCAGGCATTTGCGGCATGGAGCCGTTGCGCCCCGGGTCAGCGCGCGCCGGCCCGCGCGCCGGCCGCAGGCTGGGGACAGATGGTCTGGGGCAGGCTTGCGCCCTGCACCGCCGCCGTCAATCCCGAACTGGTCAGCTGATAACAGCTGTCGTTGATCCAGACGATCCAATCGCCGTTGGGGGTCTTGTATTGTTCGCCGGCGCGATGCTGCGCCGGCCACCAGTTCTCGTCCGCCGGCTCCTTTGACAGCGAGCCGCCGGGCGGCTGATGTTTGCGGATCACGTAGGCCTGCAATGCGCGGCGAGCTTCCGCGGCCCAATCCACGCCCGAGCCGCCGTCGTCGGCGGGTGCGGTGGACGCCAGCGTCATCGACGGGGCGAGCGCGTCGAGTTCGGCCGGACTGATGCGTATCAGGGGGTTGCCGCTCAGGTGCCGTGACCAGTTGTCATCCGCGCGCCGCTCGGGAAGCCGCTCGGGCGGCAGGTAGAGCACCTGGACGGCATCGACCGCCGTGGGTGGCGCAACACCGATCCGCGTGGTGGCGACGAACACCGCGAACAGGGCCAGGTGCAGGCAGAGCACGACACCGAGCGTCACGCACCGCCGAACTCCCCACCTGCCTGGCTCATCCATGGTCGCTCGCTCGTGTGGCAGAAGCGCCATTATGATGGATCCCGGCCGGCCGCCGGGGTTCCGGGAATGGGGTATCTTCCCGGCATGCCCCCATGGCTGCATTCGCTGTTGCCCCATCTGCCGCGCTACGGCTTCGTGCTGGTGTTCATCGCCGTGTTCCTGAACAACATCGGCATACCGCTGCCCGGCGAGGCGATTTTTCTTGGGGCGGGATTCATCCTCGGCCGGGCGGACCTGCCGCTGTGGCAGCCCATGGCCGCCGGCACGGCGGCCTGCTTCATCGGCGGCATCTGTGCCTTCTGGTTTGGGCGGCGGCTGAAGCAGGGTGGTTTGCTGAAGATCCGCTGGCTGCATCTCACGCGCGCGCGGGTGCGCTGGGCCAAGCAATTCTTCCGGCGTCGCGGCGCGAGAACGGTGTTCATCTCGCGTTTCATCGCGATCTTGCCGCCGGCGGCGGTCAATGTCCTGGCCGGCATGACCCACATGCCGTGGAAGCCGTTCCTGCTGTACAACTTCACCGGCTCGGCGGCCTCCACCGTCGTGTACATCCTGCTCGGATATTTTTTTGGAAAATCCTGGAGCCGGTACGAGGCGGCACTCGGTCCGACGGTGCTCTATGTGATTCTCGGGGCCACGGCGGTCGCGATCCTCGGCGTGCTGTGCCGGCATCTGCTGGCGCGGTGGTGGAAGCGCCTGCGCGGCGCACTCAGGTAGCCGGTTCGCGCACCCTCGTTCGCCTGTGGCATCATGCGCCGGGCAATCGGAGCGCCAATGGAAACAGAAGACACCCCGGGCTACCCCATCACGCGCTTTGCCAGGAGCGCCGATCAGGCGTTCCTGAAAATCGAGATCGGCGCGTACATCTTCCTCGGCTTGCTGCTCGCGATCGCCGCCGTGCTAGGCATGGTGGGCGCCGCCAGCCTGCTCATGAATTCGGTGCATGCCCTGGGCTATGGGGACTCCCTGGTCATCGCCATCGACCGGTTGCTGTTCGTGCTGATGGTGATCGAGATCCTGCATACCGTGCGCGTCTCCTTTCGCTCGGGAACACTGGTCTGCGAACCCTTCCTGGTGGTCGGCCTGATCGCCTCCATCCGACGCGTGCTCGTCATCACCCTGGAATCCTCGCAGGCCAATCAGCCAGGCAGATGGACGCCCGAGTCGCAGGCCCTGCTGCGCTCGACCATGCTGGAGTTGCTCGTGCTCGGCGGATTGATCCTGATCATGGTCATATCGATCTACTTGCTTCGCCGATCCCGGCACGTCAACATGGCTGCATCGGGCTAGTACCCTGGCGCTCATGCGGCGTGGATGCCGCGCATGCAGTGGGGACGCCCGCAGGGGGAGGCGGCATGTGTGAACACGACGATCTGGATGAATTTGCGCGCCGCTCGGCCGAGCTGACGCGCCGCCAGTTCGGCACCCTGGCGCTCGGTGCCGGCGTGGCGGCGGCCTGGCCGGGGTTGGCGAGTGCCGGATTGATCCGCGGCGCGGATGTGAACATCAAGACACCGGACGGTGTGGCCGATGCCTACTTCGTGCATCCGCCCGGCGGCGTACACCCGGGTGTGCTGGTGTGGCCCGATATTTTCGGCCTGCGTCCGGCATTCAAGGAAATGGCACTGCGGCTGTCCGAGTCGGGCTATTCGGTGCTGGTGATCAATCCCTTTTATCGGACCCGGCGTGCACCGACGGCACCGGATCATCCGGATTTCAACGATCCGCCGACACGGCAGGCGCTGATGAGCCTGGCGGGCACGCTGACTCCCGCCACCGCAGTGATCGACGCCAGGGCATTCGTCGCGTTTTTAGACAGCCAGCCCGCGGTCGACCGGCGGCGCAAGCTGGCCACCACGGGGTACTGCATGGGCGGTCCGTTCGTGATGCGCACCGCGGCCGAATTCCCGGACCGCATCGGCGCCGCCGCCACGTTCCACGGCGGCGGCCTGGTCACCGACAAGCCGGACAGCCCGCATCTGTTGATCCCGAAGATCAAGGCGCACGCGCTCATCGCGATCGCCGAAAGCGACGACAAGAAAGAGCCGCAATCAAAGACGGTGCTGCGCGACGCGTTCGCCGCAGCCAATCTGCCGGCGGAAGTCGAGGTGTATGCCGGTACCCAGCATGGCTGGTGCCCGCCGGACGCGCAGGTCTACAACCACGACCAGGCGGAGAAGGCCTGGAGCCGTCAGTTGGCGCTGTTCAGCGGTTCGCTGGTCTAGACATCGGGCGCCGGCGCCGCGCAGCGCTCTTGCACAGGCGGCGGATCGCTCTTGCCGGACCTGGCCAGCCCGCGCACCCGTCCCGGGTGGACTATCGGTGGTGACGTGGTTTGGTGGCGATGCCCGCAACCTCGAAGTGCGCGCCGCGCAACAGGGCGGCGACGCC
Organism: Gammaproteobacteria bacterium; assembly: GCA_003137095.1. GTDB lineage: Bacteria > Pseudomonadota > Gammaproteobacteria > Steroidobacterales > Steroidobacteraceae > Bog-1198. The sequence goes on along the minus strand of PLET01000101.1, from coordinate 58,200 downwards.
GATGAAGGCGCGCGCCGGGTAATGGCCGTGAAAATAGCCCCGGTAGATGGCGTTGAATGAATCGAAGAGCTGCAGATCCGTGCAATACACCGTCACCGAGACCAGATCGTCCATGGTGAATCCGGCCGACTCGATGCTGTGCTTGACGGCGTCCATGACAGCACGCGCTTCCGAATCCGTGGCCTCGAATGCCTTGTGGGTTGTTGGATCGAGGGCGATATGGCCGGCGACATACAGCGTGTCACCCGCCACGACCGCCTCGCTGAAGGGCGCGGACACCCCAGCGGGCGACGCCGGAGGGTCGATGTAGGTGCGCCCCGAGTCATCCGCCGCAGCGATCGAGGTGCACATGACGCCGGCGACGGCCGCAACCATTATCCAGGTCCGCATGACGCTAATCTACAACGGACCCGCGGGAAAAACCAAAATCAGGCCGCTTCGCCGCGCACTCCGTGCTCGCGCAGCCACGCGAGCAGCGCCGAATTCGGCAGCGCTCCGGACTGTCTGGCGATCTCGCGGCCCCCGCGAAACAACACCAGCGTCGGAATGCTGCGGATGTTGAATCTCGCCCCCAGCGCCGGCACGGCCTCGGTGTCGACCTTGCCAACCAGCACGGTCCGCCGCAGATCCGCCGCCACCTGGCCCACCACCGGTGCGAAGTTCTTGCAGGGTCCGCACCAGGGGGCCCAGAAATCGATCAGGACCGGCAGATCGTTGGACGTGAGGAACCTCTCGAAGCTCGCCTCATTCAAGGCCACCGGCGTGCCCGGCAACAGCGGCCGATGGCATGCCGGGCATTTCGGCTCCTCGCCGAGCCGGATCCGCGCGAAGCGCGCCTTTTGGCCGCAGCCGACGCACACCACATGAATCTTGTCCGCATCAGAAGGATCCGTCATTGCCTTGCCTCACTGAGCCGCGCCGCTGGCTCGAGATATGCCGGCTGCGGACGGCATTTTCAAGCGCCGGGGTGCTTCCCGGTCGGGGCCCTGCCACGATACGCTTGGCGTCATGCTCGATAGGCTTGGCGTCATGATCCGCAAGAATGCCGCGTCGCGGGCCCCTGGGTGCCGTCCCTGGCTGACCGCCGTGGGCCTCCTCGCAGCGCTGCTCATGCGGGGCGCCGGCGCGGCCGCGCCGGCGGCTGCCGAGCCCACCGCGGCCGATGCCGCCGATTTCCTTGCCGGGGCCGAAGCGGCGCTTGACCGGGAAAACGAGTATCTGAACCGCGCGGCCTGGGTGCAGGCCACCGACATCACCAGCGATACCAACTGGCTGCTCGCCAAGGCAAATGCGCAAGCCACTGATCTGACGGTGCGCTATGCCAAGGAGGCCGCCCGCTTCGATCACCTGAAGCTCGATGAGGTGAGCGCCCGCAAGCTGTACCTGCTCAAGCAGTCGCTGGTGCTGCCGGCTTCTTCGCGGCCCGGCGCCTCGCAGGCACTGGCCGATATCGCGGCGCGGCTCGATACCGATTATTCAACCGCAAAATTCAGCTACTCGGGCCGGCTGCTCACCTTGGATGACATGGAGGATATCCTGCGGACCTCGCGCGATCCGCAGGAGACGCGCACCTTGTGGGAGGGCTGGCGCGCCGTCTCGGCGCCGCAGATGAAGGGCGATTACGCACGCCTGGTCGAATTGGCCAACGAGGGATCGCGCGAGCTCGGCTATGCCGACACCGGCACCCTGTGGCGCTCCTGGTACGACATGCCGCCGCAGCAATTCGCCGCGAAGACCGATTCGCTCTGGTCGCAGGTCGAGCCGCTGTACGCCAAATTGCACTGCTACGTTCGCGCCCGCCTGAATGAGAAATACGGCCCCGCCGTGCAACCCGCCGCGGGTCCCATCCGGGCGGATCTGCTCGGCAACATGTGGAGCCAGTCCTGGGGGAACATCTACGACATCGTGGCGCCGCGCAACGCGTCGATGGGATATGACCTGACGGCGGCGCTGGTGGCGCACGGCTATGACGCCGCCAAGATCGTCCACACCGCCGACGACTGGTATCAGTCCATCGGCTTCGCGCCGGAACCGGCGACCTTCTGGCAGCGTTCGATGATCACCCGGCCGCGGGATCGCGAAGTCATCTGTCACGCCTCCGCCTGGGATGTCGACGGCAGGCAGGATCTGCGCGTCAAGGCCTGTTTCACGGTCACGGCGGACGACTTCTACACCGCGCATCACGAACTCGGCCACAACATGTACCAGCGAGCCTATTCGGATCAGCCCTTTCTGTTCGAGAACCCCGCGAACGACGGCTTCGATGAGGCGATCGGTGATTTCGCAGCGCTCAACGCCCTGACGCCGGATTATTTGAAGGAGCTGGGTTTGATCGACCGGGTGCCGGGCCCCGAGGCGGACATTCCCTATCTGCTGCGCATGGCCCTGGACAAGGTGCCCATCGTTGCCTTCGCCATCATCGTCGACAAGTGGCGCTGGGGCGTGTTCTCCGGGCAGATCACGCCGGCACGCTACAATGACGCCTGGTGGGAATTGGTCGACAAATATCAACGCCTCATGCCCCCGGGCCCGAGGCCCGCCGATGCGTTCGATCCAGGCGCGAAATTTCACATTGCCAACAACACGCCCTACGCGCGCTATTTCCTGGCGGATATCTACGAGTTTCAGTTCTATCGGGCGGCTTGCCGGCTCGCCGGTTGGCAGGGTCCGCTCAACCGCTGCAGCATCTATCGCAACCGGGAGGTGGGTGCGAGGTTTCAGGCCATGCTGAAACTCGGACAATCGAAGCCCTGGCCGCAGGCCCTGGCGGCGTTCAGCGGCGAGCACGACATCGACGCCGGTGCCATCATCGACTATTTTGCCCCGCTGTCAGCCTGGCTCGAGCGGCAAAACCGCACGCACGCCTGTAGTCGGTGAATCACGGCTGCGCACACCTGATTTGTCATCAGCAGCAAGGCTAAAGTCCCGCCGGGCGCTGCCGATAAGCCCGGGATGAGTCCCATGAACGTTGTTTCGCTGGGCGGCCTCTCGAGTGCGCAGGGCAGTGCGCTCACCGCGCTCGCAAACAGCAGCCAGCAGCTGAGCCAAAGCGCCCAACAGATCGCGAATCCCGACAATCAGGATCTGACCAGCCCGCTGCTGGCCGCGAGCCAGTCGCTCATCCTGTCCGAAGCCGGCGCCGCGGTGCTCAACACCTCGAACCAGATGCTCGGCACCCTGCTCAACATCTTCGCCTGATCCGATCGATCCGGCATTTCGTCACTGCTTGCGCGCTTCGCGAGTTTCCAGCAGGGCCTGGATCCGGCTGAGCGACGCCGCGTAGCGATCGACCATCGCCCGCGACTCCGGATCCTCGAGCCCTTCGGCCAGCACGTTCGCCAGGGTGTCGATGGCCACGCGGATGGTCATCGACTCCGCGCTGGAGAGTTTGACCCCGCTGATCGTGATTTCGGCTTCATCCTGCATGGCACCTCCGCAATGAATCCCATCCTCATCCGGCATTCGTGATCCCGCGACACACCACCGCCAGCTTGTTGCCGTCGGGATCGCGTACATACGCGGCATAAAAATCGGCCGAATATTGCAACCTCAGGCCGGGTGCACCCTCGCTGGCACCCCCATGGGCCATGGCCGTCGAGTGAAACTGCTCCACCTGCTGCCACGTGCGTGCTCTGAAGGCGGCCATATTGCCGTTGCCGGGCGCGGCCGCCCGCTGATCAAAGGGCGTGCCGATCCAGAACGCGAGTTCACGTGCGCCGTCATCCTCGTAAATTCCCCAGCCGGCCGACACCCGGTCCCAGGCCGGATCGCCCGTAATGCAGCGCTGCATGCCGAGCGGCGTCAGGACGGCGTCGTAGAACGCGATGGCCCGCCTGAGGTCGTTGGTGCCGAAGTAGACGTAGCTCAGCATGGCCGCACCAGCTTGCGGTGCCGGCCATGCAGGTCGCCGATGACGTCAAAGGACATGGGTCGTCGCCCGGCAGATCACGGCGCACCGCCTTCGCCCACCACCACGAAGGGCGCCCAGAGCATCGGATACGCGAAATAGGTCTCCGAACGATCCTCGCGCAGGGCGGCGCTCGCACGTTGCAGCGCCACCGCTCGCGGCAGGGTCGGCGTCTTGACCAGCTCCGCAAAGGTCCGCGTGGTCAATTTCACCGTCGCATCCGAGAACACCGGCCAGTGTGACACCAGCAGCGCACGGCTGCCGGCAAAGAAGAAGGCCTTGGCGAGTCCCGACAGCCCCTCGGCGGCGGGCGAGCCATCGCCGGCCGCCGTGTTGCACGCGGATAGCACCACCCAATCGGCATTGAACACCAGTTGGCTCACGTCCGAGGCCTTGAGCAGTCCATCGTCATCCGGGCCTGCCTGCAGCGGCGGCGGGGTGAGCACCAGGGCTGGTTCCGCGAGACCGTTGATGTCCCCGGCAACGAGGCCGTGAGTGGCGAAGGCAACGACCCGGTAGCCCGCGAATTCGAGCTTCATCACGGCCGGCTTGCGGGCGCCGTCGCGCAGCACCAGATCCGTCGGAGCCGCCCCCAGCTGCTCGCCGATCGCGCGCAATTCGTCCGCGGTCTCCGGCAGTTCCGGAAGGCTGCGTACTGAATCGACGTCGGCGGTGCCGCCGCGAAACAGCACCACCCGCGGCACGCCGCGCGCCGCTCCGGGGCCGCCCCCGAGCGTGGGATCGCCGATGCCGAGAAAGGGGCGCGTGCCCGGGCTCGAACTCGTGAACGTGCGCAGCACCCCGAGGGACGAGACCGAGGGTAGCACCGTGGTTGCGTAGCGGCGCGCCAGCCAGTTCACGGATCGGTAATCCGCAAACTCCCTGATCGGCGGCGGCTTCGCGGTCACCAACACCCCGAAGGGCAGACTTTGCAGCCCGGCGTCGGGCACGATGAACACCATATGCGCGCCATCGAGGACGGCCTCCGCCGGGGCGAAGATCGCCTGATACAACCGCCAGGCTGCGTTCACGTCGAAGGGCGGAATGTCGAACGCAGTCGCGATGTCGAGCTGTGAGGGGTCGAGCGCATGCCGGAGTCCAGCCACCGCCCGGTTGAGCTCCTCGCGGCCGATGGGCGCGCGAAACATCAGCGTACGCGATGTGGTGAGGGCCCAGACGAAGGTTTCCCGTTCGCCCACCATGTAAGCCAGCAACGCCTCCCCGGGCCGCAGCAGTTTCTGCGTAGCCGCCGGCGAGACCGGTTCCGGGTTGGCGATTTCGGCATATTTCGGATAGCCGGTCGCGATGCGCCGGTCGATGGCATCCAGTTCCTGATCGAGCGCCATGAGCTCCGCCCGCAGGGAATTTTCATGGGCGGCGTCGCGCTGCGGCGGCGGCGCGGCCGCGGCCTGCACCAGCAGTCCGTCGACCTGCCGCCAGCGCGCCGCCGCGTCCTGTCGCTGCCGGATGGCAGCCGCCAGAGCGTCGTCGGCCGCTGCAAAGCGCGCGGCCATGCCCGCGATCGCCTCCGCCGTGCTCGAGGCCTGCGCCAGCTGGGCCACGGTGTAGCTGTCCGCTTCGAGCGTCTGGCGGCGCTCCGGATCGTCTCGCGCGACGGTGCTGGCCATCTCGACGTAATCGAGAAACATGTCGCGCGCGCCGCGTCGCTCGCTCAATGCGCCGCTCGAACGGCTGGCGTATTGTGCCCGCGTGCGCTCGCGCAGCCCGCCCACGGCCGCATTGGATTCGATCAGCGCGTCCGCGGCGCGCTCCTCGCCCCGCAGCGCCTTGGCCAGGATGGCATGAGCGACGATCAGGTCCGGGAACGCGCTGGCGGAGCCGATGGCGTAGAAATCGCGCGCCTGAGCGGCCGCGAGTTCGGCATCGCGATAGCGGTGCTCGGCCAGGTACAGCTTGGCCAGGGCCAGTTGCACGCCCGCCGTTGACGCACTCCGTCCGGGTCGCTCCCTGCCGGCGATCTCGAGGGCCTCGCCGAGAACGGCAGCCGCGGCGTCGAGGTGCCCTTCAAATCGGTCCAAATCACCAATGGCGGTCATCGCGAAGGCGACGTCCGGATCCTGATCGCCAAAGACGCGGCGATCGATGTCGAGGATCCGCAGCAAGGTCGCACGCTCATCGGCGCCGCGGTCCAGGGCGCGGTAAACTCCCGCCAGCTGGCCGAGGGCAATGGCCACCTCCTTCGAGTCCGTGCCAAAAGTCTTCCCCTTGATCTCAATCGCGCGGGCGAGCAACGGCACGGCCTCAGCCGGTCGATTCTGGCGCTGATAGATCACTGCGAGTCCGAGCAGGCTTTCGCCGATCGCGGAATCCGCGGGCGGCAGAATTTTTTCCCGGATCGCGAGGGTGCGTTCGGCATATTGCTCCGCAAGATCGTAGCGGCCGAGCCGGTTGACCTCGAAAAGCTCGAGGTGTTCGAGGCTTTGCGCCACCCGCAAGGAATCCGGCGACGCCGATCGTTCGCGTATGGCGAGTTCCCTGCGCAGCACGGACTCTTCCTCGGCAAAGTGCATGGTACTTTCATCGAGTTCCGCAATCTCCCACAGGATGTCCGCCACCCGCGGGTCGGCCGGCCCATAGGCCGTTTCGACCAGCGCGAGCGCGCGGCCGAACAGGCGCCCGGCATCCTGCGGCTGATCCTGGAAACGGGCGATCACGCCCAATTGGCGCAACGATCCGGCCGCGCGCGGATCCGAAGCGCCGTACGCCCGTTCATAGATTCCAAGCGCACGCTGCGCATTCGATGCGGCCGCGGCGAAGCCCTCGTGCGTGTCCTTGTGCTCGAACATCCGGCCGGTCTGGCTGAGATAGAGCTGATCGCCGGCGAGATTGCTCAGCGCCACCGCCAGCAGCGGAGAATCGGGCCCCTCGCGGGCTTCGATCTGGTCGACGACCCGTTGCCGGGCCGGGACGGCTTCGCCGTATTGCCGTTGTCCCTCGAGGCTCGCCGCCTGCCGCGCGTCGCGCGCCGCACCGCTCAAATCGGTGCACGCCGACAACACGGCTGCGGCGCACAGCGCCCCGATGGCGTTGCCTGTCACGCGCTCTGCAATACGCCCTCCAGCACAGCCAATGCGAACGCATGGCCGTCCGCCCAACCGCTCGGCCGCGGCCCCGCCACGTTCAACACCTGGATCTCGTTCTCCTCGACGAACCGCCGGATCACCTTCGCCGCCCGGATGGTATCAATCTGCTTTGCGTCGAGCACGATGAACGGCTTCTTTTCGCTGATGCACATATCGCGCGTGAGCTTGGTGCCGCCGGACAGCGATTCATTGAACAGGATGGCGGTGCCGTCGCTGTCGATGACGTTCTGTCGGGCGCGTAGCCGGTGGCCGCCGGCGGCGAGCAATTGCATGGGATAGCGATCGGGGATGGGGCCGCCCTCGGCCGCCCGATCCGGCGGACACCAGCCCCCGCAGGGAAATCCGGCCGCCAGTGCCGCATCCAATGCGCCCCGATCCACCCCGGTCTGTCCGCCCGACACGATCTTCAAGAGACCCATGGCGCCACCCCCCGGGTATCTTAGGTCGGTTGCGACGGCTATGGCCAGGCCGGTTGCGCCGGCTACAGCCAGTTGCCCATGAGAATGAAGGGCGCCCAATAAAAAGGATGCGCGAAGGGCGCATTCGGATCCGGCTTGAAATTGCCGCCCTGGGCGCTGCTCATGCGCGACAGGCCGCGCCGCGCCTTGCCGTCCTCGGCCTGCACCGTGCCGTGCAGCAGCGCCAGCTGCGCGCTGCGCAGCGCCTCGGCCTTGTCGAGGTGATCATCCTTGTGCGCCTTGTACAGTGCATGCATCAGCAGCGCCGTGCTGCCGTCAGCCACCGGCCAGAGCGTCGCGAGCACGGCCTTGGCACCGGCTTCCTGGGCGAGTGCACCCAGGCCTTCGACCTCGACGCCGCTGGAGTCCGAACCGGCATCGCCCACCGCGGTCTCGCAGGCCGAAAGCGTCAGCAGCTCCACGCCGTTGAAATTCAATTTGGTCTTGATCTGCGAAAGCGTCATGGTGCTGCCATCGCCGAGCAGCAGGAACGAATCGTTCATGCTGCCGGAGGTGAACTGGAAATGACTGGCGATGTGGATGATGGGATAGGACTGGTCCAGGCCGTCGCGCAGCGAACTCTCCGTGAATTCCTTGTCGAGCATCACCTTGCCGGACAAGATGCCCTTGTTCCCGGCGATGCCGTTCAGCTCATCGCCCACATAGGGCAGCGCCTCATAGTTCTTGCCGCCCTTGGTCACCCCCATGCCCCACACCCGCCAGTCGGCATTCGATTGCCGGGCAAGTTTGTCGCGCACCGCCTCGGTCACCATGACCAGCGACAGATTTTCGATCAAGTAGCCCTTGCCGTCGTTGAGCGCCGCAAACGGCAGATAGCGCAGCATGTCATCCAGCGAGAGCATGAGCGTCTTGGCGCCGGCCGTGCGCAGATCCGCCGCGATCGGCTCCACCAGCACGCGGTACAGCGCCTGCGACTGGGGCAGCGGGTCCTGGGAGGGGTTGCTCAGCGTTTTGCGGAAGGCGCGGATCTGGTCGATCAGATCCTGTCGCTTGACGGTCGACTCGCGCACCACCACCGCATTCGGCGTGGTCAGAAGAATCGCGACGCGGTCGTCCTCGATGAAGTACTGGGCGAGCACCGCGTCATGCCCCATCTCCTTGAGGGTTCCCTGAAACGCGCGGCTGAAGTCGTTGATCTCCTGGCCCCGCCGCTTCTGCGCCTCGGGGTCGGCCGAACTCTTCGCGACCGCGGCGGCCTTCACATCGAAGCTGGCCTGCGCCTTGTCCATCTGGCCGCGCAGGTCTTCCAGGCGCTTGCGATCCGCGCTGCCGAGCTTGCCGTCCTTGCGCAGCTTCTCCTGCAGCGCCCCGTATTCCTTGCCCACGCTGATTTCCTTGGCGCTCAGGTCATCGAGTTCCTTTTCGCGCGCATTCATGCTGGCGACCGTCTTGGGGCCCTGGTCGGCGCCGCGCTCGGTGAAGTTGTAGTACTCCTGCTCCTTGATCATCGCGAGCACCTGCTGGGCTTCCGAGAGCCTGCCCTGGGATATGAGCAGGTCGGCGAGCGTGCGGTACACGGCACTGACCTCGGCGGCGCTCACGAACGCCTTTTCGGCGTCGGGGCCGGAACCGGCCAGATTGCCGCGCAGGCTCTGCAGCCTGTTCACCGCTTCCTTGCCGTAGAAAATGGCGACGGCGGGGTTGGCCGGCTTGTCGGCGGCGTAGAACTGCATCAGCTGACCCGGCACCTGCCACGCCAGCACCGGGTTTTCAGAGATGTGGGTGATGCGATAGGCGCTCTTCAGCAGCGTCAGCGCCTCGGCATTTCGTCCCGTTGCCCGCAGCAACATGGCGAGGCGCGTGGAGACTCCGGCGACGCCGGGGCTGTCCGGCCCGAGATATTTCTGGATGTTCGCCAGCGCCTGCCGGTACAACGGTTCGGCCTCGCCGTAGCGTGCTTCCGCGCGCAAAATTTCCGCGAGGGTCAGCATGGCAAGGCTCACCGCCGGATGATCGGGGCGTTCGGGACCCAGGTATTTCTGGACCGCCGCCAGGCCGCGACGCGCCTGTGTTTCCGCCTCCGCATCGCGGCCCATGCTATGCAGGATCCGGGCGAGTGAAATGGTGTTGGCGATGATCATGGGACTGTCGGGGCCGATCAGCTTCTCGTCGATCGACAACCCCTGGCGCAACGAGGCTTCTGCCTTCGGGTACTGGCCCGTCAGTCCGTACAGACCGCCCAGGTCGTTCAGAAGCGTGCTGACCTCGGAGCTTTTCGGTCCGAAGACCCTCTTGTCGAATGCCAGGGCCTGGTTGTAGGTGGCCTCGGCGTCGGCATAGTGGCCGGTATACAGCTGGACGTCTCCGGAGGAACGCAGCAGCGTGCCCCGAAACCTGGCCTCCGGATCGCACAGCTTGTCGCAGATGTCCTGCGCCCGGCGCAGCGTGGTGTCCGCCTCGGCATAATTGCCAATGGTCACCAGCGCCTGGCCCAATGCCGTCAGCATCAAGGCCGAGCACACGCTCTCGGGCCCGTAAGCCGCCTCGCAAACCGCCGCGGCCTTGCGATCCAGCGGCAAGGCCGCCGGGATGGTGCCCTCGAGAAAGTGCACCACGCCCACGAAGTAATAGTAGGGCAGCAGCTGCGGGCTGGCCGGCGCGAGCAGCCTTTCCTTGACGTTCAGGCCCTCCTGCAGCACGGGCAACGACTCTTTGACCTTGCCCTGCACGGCCTGCAGGTAGGCCTGCACGGACCGGGTGTCCATGTCGAACAGCTTCGCCGCCTGGTCCAGGGGTTGCGGTGTGTGGCTCGCGGTTTTCGAGAAACTGATGCTCGCCTTCTGGAATTTGCAGCCGACCAGTGCGGCCACGATGGTCTGCGAATCCAGTTCTCCGACGAAGGCGCCATTGCCGGCCGGGCGCAGGCTCAGGCTGTGGCTCGGGCTGGTCTCGCCCGGATAGAGGATCGACAGGCGACCGAGATTGTTGCCGCCGAAATGCGCGTGCACGATTTTCTCGCCGTCCAGGTAGCCCTCGATGCGCGCCTGCGCAGAGTCGTCGCGGCCGTAGATGGTGATCGTGTAGGAAGCCTCGTTATACGCCGGGGCACAGGGATCCTTGGGATTGACCTTGAATTGCACCTGTCCCTGGTAGCTGTAGGACTCCGCCCGCACCGTAGTCGCCGCCGCGGCCAGGGTCAGGGCGGCCAGGACCGTCATTGCGGCGCGGTATGGGCGTTGAAGCGTGTGGCGCATGGATCCCCCCGATGGCGATGTCAGACCATAGCATGCACGGCTGCCACAACGGGCCGCCGCTGCCTGAGGTGCGGCCTCGGTCCCGTAATGGATGCAGGCCGATGCGAATGCTTTACACTTCGCACTGGATCGAACCGGAGGCAGCGTTGGACAAGAGGCCGGAGGATGCGCCCAAGGCCGCCGGGCCGACGCCGGACACCGTCTTCCTGAGCTATTCGCACGAGGATGAGAAGCGCGCCCGCCCGATCATCCAGGTTCTCGAACAGGCCGGTTTCTCCGTTTGGTGGGATGGCAAACTGGGCGGCGGTGAACGATTCTCGCGGATCATCGAGACCGCCTTGGAAGGCGCCAAGGCGGTGGTGGTGTTGTGGTCGCAAAACTCGGTGGTATCCGGCTGGGTTCAGGATGAGGCGGCGCGCGGCCGGGACCGGCACTGTCTCGTGCCCCTGAGCATCGACGGCTGCGAGCCGCCACTGGGCTTTCGCCAGTTCCACGTCATCGACCTGTCGCACGCCAAGGCGCGCACGGATTCCCCCGAAATGCAGAATCTGATCCGCGCCGTGTCGGCGCTGCATGCGGCAACGCCGCTCGCGGATGCAGCCCCGGCAAAGTCCCCCGGCCTGAACCGCCGGGTGCTGCTCGGCGGCGGCGCAACGCTCGCCGTCATCGCAGGCGGCCTGGCGGCGTGGAAAAGCGGCATGCTGGGCGCGGGCCGCCCCCCGGCCGGCAGCATCGCCGTGCTGCCGTTTCGCAACATCAGCGGCGATCCCGACCAGGCGTATTTTTCCGACGGACTTTCCGCCGAGGTGCGCGCCGAACTCGCCCGCAATGCGCAGCTGCAAGTGGCGGCACAGGCCTCCTCGAATGTGTTTCGCGACCGCACCGAGGACGCAAAATCCATTTCCAGCAAGCTCGGCGTATCGTACCTGCTGGACGGCAACGTGCGCCGTTCCGGCGACACGGTGCGTGTGGTCGCTGAATTGATCGAGGGCCGCTCAGGGTTCGACCGCTGGTCTCAAACCTTCGAGCGGCCGATCGCCGACGTGTTTGCGGTACAAAGCGAAATCGCCGGTGCCGTCGCCGGGGCGATCTTCTCCGCAGTCACAGCGTCGACACCCGCGCCCGGCCGGAACGGTCCAACGCGGGTCGGCGGCACCACCAATGCCGCCGCCTACGACAGCTATCTGCGCGGCAAGGACCTGTTTTCGCTGGGAATCGACGAGAAGAGCGACCGGGCGGCGCTGGCGCTGTTCGATGCCGCGATCGGTGCCGATCCGAACTACGGCGCGGCACATGCGGCGCGTTCGCGCAGCCTGGCAACGCTCGCGAACGTCTATGCCCAGGGCGACACGCGCCGCGCGCTGTATGACGAGGCCGTCGTCGCCGCGAACCGCGCGGTGACGCTCGCGCCGGAATTGGCCGATGCCCAATCGGCATTGGGGTTTGCCCTGTTCAGCCGGCTTGAGGTCAGGAACGCGCGCCAACCCTACGATCGATCGAAGGAGCTCGGCGCCGGCGACGCCGACGTGCTGAATCGCTTTGCTCTGTATTGCGCACGAACCGGCCGCTTCGATGACGCGCGCGCGGCGATCACCCGCGCAACCGCCCTCGATCCGTTGAACGCCCGGGTCTTTTGGTCGGTGGGTGCGGTCGAGTACGCTGCTCGCCGTTACAGCGAGTCCATTCCGCCGGTGCAGCGCGCCCTCGCCCTCAATCCCAAACTCAGTTCCGCCTGGGCTGCCATCGGCGCGAGCCAGTTGCTGCTGGGGAAAATCGATGCGGCCGGAAAATCCTTCGCCGCCGAACCGAGCAGCCTGTTCGGCCTGCCCGGCATCGCGATTGTTGCGCAGCGGCAGGGCAACCCAGCCGAAGCGCAGGCTGCTCTCGCGCGTCTGGTGCAGGAACACGGCGACAATTCCCTTTATCAACAGGCCGAGGTGTATGCGCAGTGGGGCGACCGCGATAAGGCCCTGGCGGCGCTGCGTGAGGCGCGCGCGGACTTCGATTCCGGCCTGATCCTGGTGCGCAACGACCCGCTGCTCGATCCACTGAGGATGGATGCGGAGTTTTTGCGTTTGCTACAGGACTTGGGTTTCGCGTAGGCTCCCCCGGGAAACGAACGGAGTACCTCATGCGCAACTGGATGCTGGCAGCGGCCTGCGTGATGTCCACTCTGGCCTTGGGGTGCTCGAGGGCCCCGCCGCCGCCCGCGCAAAGCGCCCTGCCGGCCGAACCCGACCGCGGCAGCCCCGATCGCGGCAGCCCGGATCGNNCGCGGCAGTCCCGATCGCGGCAGTCCCGACCGCTAGTCCGCGCCGGCTAGCCCGACCTGACTACCTGAAGCTGACCTGTCCGGGCGGCGCGGATTGAGCGGCTTTGATCCATTCACGGTGGCCTGCATCCGTCAGATCGGTGTACATGCCCGGTACGCCCTGAAGCCCGCAGCCGATGCCCCAGGACACGACGCCCACCAGCACGCGCTCGTGGGAACCGTTGGCGCGCGTGAGCGGGCCGCCGCTATCGCCCTGGCAGGTGTCATGCGACTCCAGCGGCGAGTCCGACCCGGCGCAAATCATGCCGGCCATGCCGCGATATTCCGGGATGAGCTCGCACACCGACGGGGAATACACCTGCAAGTCGACCTCGAGCAGCGCCACGGAGCCGTGCATCAGCCGGCCGTCGCGGCCGAACAGGCGCGGCGACTTCTCGTCGCGCACGCTGGTCCAACCCCAGCCGGTCACCGACACCTCGTCGGCGGGCTCGAGTTTGCGGTCGCCGCGCTGCTCGTCGAGCAGTCGAATGGGCTGCATGCGCCGGGCGGCCTGCAGATCCGTTTCGCCGTCCGGGGCAATGTGCACCAGCGCAATGTCGTGCCGATGCCGGGCATCGTCGTAGTCCTTGTGGATCACCACGCGTTCGATGCGATACGTCGTGCCTCCGGTGGTCAAATCCTGGGTTCCGACCCGCACGCGGCGCAGTTGGCGCACGTCGTCGCCCGCGACGTGCAGCACCACGCAATGGGCCGCCGTCACGATCCAATCATTGCCGATGTACGCCCCGCCGCACATATGGTGAACCTCCCAGCCGGCCCGGTCCCGCAGAAAGCGCTTGTTTTCGGTCGCCTTGTCATCGTCGGCGATCTCCTGCGGCGTATACACATACGTGGAATAAATCTCCACCTGCCAGGGCGCACTGCCGGGCGGCGCCTGGTATCCGCCGACGATGCGGGGCAGATCCTCGGCGCGACCCGTGAGCGCCGACAGCACGAGCGCCTGGCCCAGTCCGGCGGCAACCAACCAGGCGCGGCGCAGAGTCACGTCCCTGGATTCTCCGTGTCGATGCGGGTTCTCCGTCGATGGCGGCGATGCGCCGGGCTGTGCGGTGAAGGACGAATTCATGATAATGCCGACGGCGGGACTGCGAAAGTCCGCGCGAGGCGGGAGCGCAGTTCGCGGTGCGAGTACCGCGGCAACAGGCTCCTGTTGCGCAATCCGTTGCACGGAACTTGAGGGGAATCATGGCGAATCAGGCGATGACCGGAATTGCCTTCGGGTTGGGAATGGCGTTTCTGGCGACACGGTCGGTGCGCGCGGATGACCAGGCCGCGTGGATGAAATTCATGAGCGATCCGGTGTTGCAGCAGCACGTGTTGAGCGCCGCCGGGCGTTCCACCGTGGTTCTCCAAAACCCCTGTCCGGAGGCGCAATACAGCGCCCGCAAGACCTTCATCGCCCATGCACCCGTCAATTTCGAGGGTACGGGGCAGATGGTTTCCGGGGCATTCAGACAGGTTGTCGATGAGCAGGGCTGCGGGATCAAACGCGTGCTGAATGTCCTGATATTGGCCGGCGGACCCGACGACCTGAAGGTCATGCCTCTGCTTCCGGGCACCACGCATGCCGATGCCACGCTGCAAAAGGATGCCGTCAAGTACGCCGTCCAAGCCCTCGGCACCGTGCCCGGGGGTCGCGAGGCGAACTGCCAGATTGGCTACGTTGCAGATACCGAATTTCTGGACCAGGAGAATACCGCCCTGCCGGGCAGCAAGGGGCCCGCGTGGCGGGAGATCTGGACGCTCGCCTCGTGCACCCAATCGATGCGCGTACCCATGCGTTTCATTCCCGACCCCACTGGTACGACCATATCCGCCGGACCGAGCACCGCCATCCAGGTGATTCCTCTGGCGGCGCCGCACCCATGATTTGACTGGCCGTCGGCCCGCAATGGGTCTAGTGTCGATGAACCGAAGTATGCAACCCTGAAATGCCGTTACCTTTTCGCAAGCGCATCGTGCTCTCGATACTGTGGTTGATCGCGGCCGTCTGCATGGGATTCGTCGTCAGCTCGATCGATGAGAACCACGGTCATGCGGTGTTCTTGCGTGCCGGACTGTACGTCGGGCTGTCGGGGGGCCTCGGTTACCTCCTGCTGTCCTGCATGCCGTCATTCGGACGGCTCGACCGGCTCAGTCGCTGGATGGTCAACGCGGCGGTGGCGGCGTTACCGGCAGTCGCCGTCTTTGCATTGAACACCTGGCCTCCTGCCGATCAATTCCGGCCGGGGGACGTCACGTTTTTCTATCTCATCGGCGGCAGCACGGTGGCGTTTGCCTTCCTCGGTGCGTTTGTGGTCATCCGGATCGAAACGCAATGGGCCAAACCGGCCCCGGATCCGTTGATCAGGCGTTAGCCAAATCATGCACAGGGAAAGATGCCAATGGCGGTAGTCACGGCGACGATGGCGCACCTCGACGACGATGCGGATCTGGCGAAGTTCCTGTGGCCGATTCCCAATGGCGGGGAACTTGCCAAAGTGCTGACGGCCGGTAACCGAACTTCCACGCGGGCCTATGAAGACGCGTCTCGGACCGCGCGCTTTGTCGAAAGCGACGGTAATCTCGTCGCGTGTTTTACCGTGTTCGATATCACCATAGATCAGGCCGAGATGATCGAAGCCGCGTGGGTCGGCATTTGCTCCTTGGATGAGGCATCATTCCGGGAGACCGTCGAGCGGGTCATAGGCGGCGTTTGAAGCCGTCGCATGCGCGCCGGGTCGCATGCGCGCCGGGAGATTTCATGAGTTCATCGGATGAATCTGGCGGGACTCGATTGCTCTTTGAGACCATCGCCGCGATTGTGTTCGCGATTGCACTGGGCGCGCTCGCCACCTGGCTGAGCGACGTGGCGCTCGATCCGCGCCGGCGCACCGCCCTCGCCTTTTACATCCTGTTGCTGCCGCCGCTGGCCTTCGTCTGTGTGGCCGTGTTCCGTTTACGCCGTCATGGCGAATCGGCTGCGTCGATTGCCCTCGCGCTGCTGGTCGGACTGCTGGTCACCGGATTGGGAAGCGGTATCGTGGACCGGTTGATCGATTGTCATTTCGGCAATTGCACGAACATCATCGATGGCTGAGCGCCATCCACCGATCACGCTCGCAGACATCCGCGCGGCCGCCGATCGCATCCGCGGCCGGGTGCGCCGCACGCCGACCTGGCAGGTGCCGCGGATGACGGTTGCGGGCTTGCCGCACGATCTGTACCTGAAGCTCGAATTCCTGCAGGTGACCGGCTCGTTCAAGCCGCGCGGCGCCTTCAACAAGGTGTTGGGCCTTGAGGTCGCGCCACGCGGGCTGGTGACTTCCTCGGGCGGCAATCACGGCATCGCGGTGGCCCATGTCGGCCACGAGCTCGGGCTGCCGGTGTCGATTCCGCTGCCCGCCAACGTGGCGCCGGAGAAACTCGCGGCCATGCGGGCGCTCGGCGCCGAAGCCGGGATCGTGGCGCCGACCTTCGTGGAATCGAACGCGCGCGCCAGGCAGATCGCGGCGGAACGCGGCTACCTGTACATCCACCCGTTCGCGGATCCCGCCGGCATTGCCGGTCAGGGTACGGTCGGCCTGGAGATTCTCGAGGATCACCCCGACGTGGATCTGGTGGTGGTGGCGGTTGGCGGCGGCGGCCTGCTCGGCGGCGTGGCGGCGGCAATCAAGGAGCAGCGCCCCCGGGCCGTGATCGTCGGCGTCGAACCCGTGGGCGCCGATGCCCTGACGCGCAGCCTCGAAGCCGGACGCCTGGTGACACTCCCGAAGATCGAGACCCGGGCGGCGACGCTGGCCCCGACCATGACCGAACAGATCGATCTCGAGCTCGCGCAGCGCTACGTCGATCACATGGTGCGCGTCACGGACGAGCAGATCGTGGCGGCCGCGCGTTGGCTGTGGCACGGCTTTTTCATCGGCGCCGAACTCGGCGGCGCGGCGTCAACCGCCGCGCTGCTCGCCGGGCTGGTGCCGGTGACGGCCGGCACCAAGGTGGTCAGCATCGTGTGCGGGGGCGGCGGCGCCGGCATGGCGGGCGGATGAGCGGGCCGGCGCTCACGCTCGAACTCATCCGCGAGGCACACGCGCGCATTCGCGACAAGATCAACCGCACCCCGGTCATGACCAGCGAGACGCTCGATTCGATGGCGCAGGCGCGGCTCTTTTTCAAGTGCGAGAACCTGCAGAAGACGGGCGCATTCAAGGCGCGCGGCGCAACCAATGCCGTGTTCTCTCTATCCGCCGATCTGGCGCGCAACGGCGTGGCCACCCATTCCTCCGGCAACCACGCCGCGGCCCTGGCGCGCGCCGCGCGGCTGCGCGGCATTCCCGCCCGTATCGTCATGCCGGACAACGCACCCAGGGCCAAACAGGCCTCGGTGCGCCGCTACGGCGGCGAGATCATCTTTTGCGAGCCGACACTGCAGGCGCGCGAGCGCGCCGCCCGCGAGCTCGTCGGGAGAACCGGCGCCGCCATGATCCATCCGTACGACGATCTGCAGGTGATGGCCGGACAGGGTACGACGGCCATCGAGCTGCTCGAGGAGGTGCCCGATCTGGATGTCATTCTTTGTCCCGTCGGCGGCGGCGGCCAGTTGAGCGGAATCGCGACCGCCGCCAAGGCCTTGAAACCGTCCGTGCGCATCCTCGGCGTGGAGCCCGCCGGTGCCGACGACGCGTCGCGCTCGTTCAGGGCCGGGCATATCATTCCGAGCGTCGATCCCAAAACCATCGCCGACGGGCTGCGCAGCTCGCTCGGCGAGAAGCCGTTTGCCGAGATCAGGCGCTACGTCGATGACATCGTCACCGTCTCCGAAGAGTCGATCATCCAGGCGATGCAGCTCATCTGGCAGGTGATGAAGATCATCGTCGAGCCCTCGGGAGCGGTCGCCTACGCCGCCATGGTCGGCGGAGCCGTGCCGCGCGCAACGCGCATCGGAATCATCCTGAGCGGCGGCAATCTCGATCTCGACCATCTGCCCTGGCAGGCCTGAGCGCTCACCGCCCGCCGTCCAGCGGCATTTGAAATGTGCCGCTCTGGAATTTGTCATGCCAGGTGCCGGTCATCACGCCGTTGATCAGCCGACCCTGCGAGTCCACCTGCGTGCTGGTGGAGCCGTCGGGATAGCGCCGCTGGATGCCGCCGAAGATGCCGAGATGGTTGATCGCCGTGCCGACGATGTTGTTCGGATCCGAGGTGTTGAAGCTGCCGTGGCTGTGATCGCCGAAGTCGTTGCCGGCATCGACGCTGCCGTCCTTGTTGACGATCCAGGTACCCCCAAACACCTGTCCCGGAAACAGATTGCTGGTGAAGAACCCATGATACGGTCCGCCGGGTTTGACCGCAGGCGGCGGCGGAGCCGTCACGCGCGTCAGCTTGCGCGTCATCATCTCGGCCTCGGCCAGGTGCAGCCCCTTCGGGAAGCTCTTGGCGTAGCTCGCATAATCCGCGGCGTCGCTGCTGCCTTTGATGCCCTGCCAGTACGACTCGTCGAGTTCGGCGGCCGTGGGCACATGGATGGGCGCCGCGGCCGCGGCGCCCTCGGCGGCGCCGGGCGCGCCGGGACGGAAATAGAATTTGCCGAGCGACTGGTCATACAGGGCCGGCACCTGCTCGCGGCCCACGCTGTGCGCCAGGTCCACCACGTCGGATTGCACGTCCTTGAGCAGGCTGCCCGCCGGTACGCCGGGCTTGCGCATCGCTTGGATGAGCACCCGGGTGAACACGCCGTTCGGATTGCGGTCGGTCGATCCGAGGTTGTCGAGCGCCGCCTGGCCGGCGCCGGCCGAATACATGATCATCTGGCCGGTGGCGGGAGTCACCGGCACCAGTCCGCGGCCGCCGATCGCGCGGCCGGCCGACTTGAACGGGTTGCTGCGGCAGGCATCGATGATGGCGAGCGAGAATCGCGCCTTCTGTTCGGCCAGATCGTCCAGCACCCGCTGCAGCGGGATCGCATCATCCGCGACCTGCGCCTCGCTGTCCGCCGTGATGTCGACCGGTATCAGATAATTCGTGCCGCCGAACTGCACGCCGTGGCCCGAAAAATAGAACACCACGTCATCGCCGCCCTGAACCTGCGCCTTGAAGTCGCGCAGCGCCGCCTTCATCTGCTTTTGATTCAGATCCTGCTTGAGGGTGACCTCGAAGCCCACCGCCTTGAGTTCGGCCGCGACCGCCCGCGAATCCGAGCGGGCGTTGCTGAGCGGCTGCACGTTCTGATAGCTGTCATTGCCGATCACCAGGGCGAGGCGGCGCGCGTGCTCGGAAGCGGCCGGCACGAGTCCTGCCAACAGAGTCAGTGCGATGAGCGACAATTGGCGCATGGCGACCCAGGCTAGCGCACGAGGTTCGCCCCACGACCCTGGGTTTATATACAGCCGCGACGCGGTGCGTGGTGTTATCGCTTGAAACCTGCGCGCATTGTTCCTAGGCTAGAGGCCAAAGCGTAGGCAATCAAAGGCCTTGCGCGCGTTTATTCATAAGAAATTTCAATTCGGCCCCGAGCTTTAGCGGATGGACATATCATGGCTACACCCCCCCGATCGATCGCCTCGCTGACCATTTCCTTCGGCTTGGTCGCGATCCCCGTGAAGCTGTATTCGGCCACGGTTTCCTCCGAGCGCCTGTCGTTCAACCTGCTGCGCCAGAAGGATGGCTCGCGGGTCAAGCAGCAGTACATCGCCGTCAACGATGGTCAGGTGGTGGAGCGCTCCGAAATGGTCAAGGGCTATGAATTCGCCAAGGGCCAATACGTGATGTTCAGCCCCGAGGAATTGAAGACCCTGGAGGATGCCACCAGCCACGCCATCGACATCGGGCAGTTCGTGCCGCTCGAATCCGTCGATCCGGTGTATTTCGACGGCACTTATTATCTGGCGCCCGACAAGGGCGGCGCCAAACCCTACACCCTGCTCGCCACCGCGTTGCGCAAGGCGCGCCAGTGCGCCGTGGGACGCTGGATCTCGCGCGGCAAGGAGCACATCGTCGTCATCCGCCCCATCGGCGAGGGCCTGGCGATGCATCAGCTGCATTTTCAGGCCGAGGTGCGCAGCCTGAAGGATCTCGGAATCGAACCCGCGCCGGTCTCGGAGCCGGAGCTGAAGCTCGCGCAGCAGCTCATCGAGCATCTGGCCGCCAAGCGCTTCGATGCCGGCGAATATACCGATGAGCACAAGATGCGGGTCGAAGCCGCCATCCAGAGAAAGATCGAGGGTCAGGAGATCTCGCTCGCCGAGGCTCCCGCCGCCGGCGGCGGCAATGTCATCGATCTGATGGCGGCGCTCAAGGCCAGCATCGATGCGCGCGGCTCGAAGACCGTGGAACTCAAGGAGCGCAAGGCGCCGAAGCGCGCGCCCGCCCAGGCCGCCTCGCGCAAATCCGCTCGACGATGAAATGCATGTCTACGACGCGAAGGACATCAGGCGGCTGCTTGGATTGCCGGCCTCCACCGTCCGCGCATTAGCGCGCGCCGGCAACATCCATCCGGTGCGCCGTGACGGCCGGCTGCACTACTCCTTCCATGATCTCGTGATCCTGCGCACCGCGAGCGCCCTGCGCGCCGCCAGGATTTCCTCGCAGAGAATCAACCGCACCCTCAAGGAACTGCGACGGGCGCTGCCGGGCGGAGCGGCGCTCGGCAGCCTGTCCCTGACCGCACTCGGCAACCGGATCGCCATCCGCGAGGGTCAGACGCTGCGCGAACCGGATTCCGGCCAATATGCGCTCGCGCTCGAGATCATCGAACGGCAGGGTCAGTTGCACGTGATCGCGCGGGACGCGGCCGCGGCGCCGGAGGCCGGCGCCGCAGCCCCGGCACTGTCGGCGGACGAACACTACGCCCGGGCCTATGCGCTCGAGGACGGCGATCCGGCCGCCGCACAGGCCGCCTATCAAGCCTGCCTCGAGGCCGAGCCGGATCATCTGGAGGCGCGCATCAATCTCGGCCGGCTGCTGCACATGGCGGGGCGCCTCGGCGAAGCCGAGCAGGTGTATCGCGCCGCCGCGCCCGATCCGCTGCTGCTGTTCAACCTGGCCATCCTGCTGGAAGATCGTGATCGGGAGGCCGACGCGATCGAGAGCTACCGCGCGGCACTGGCGCTCGACCCGCAACTGGCGGACGCCCATTTCAATCTGGCGCGGCTGCATGAACGCGCGCGGGATCCCAAGGCCTCGCTGCGGCATTTGCTGGCCTATCGGCGGCTGATCGGCCGGCAGGGCACCTGAATTGGCGCAGCGTCCACTCAGCGCCTATCGGGCCAAGCGCGACTTCGCAAAGACCGCCGAGCCCGCCGATCAAACGCCGGTGGCGCCCTCGGACCGGCCGCGTTTCGTGGTGCAAAAGCACGCCGCCCGCCGACTGCATTACGATTTGCGCCTGGAATGGCACGGGGTCTTCAAGTCCTGGGCGCTCACCCGGGGACCTTCGCTCGATCCGGCCATCAAGCGGCTCGCGGTCGAAGTCGAAGACCATCCGCTCGCCTACGGCGACTTCGAGGGCGCCATTCCCGCGGGCGAATACGGCGGCGGCACGGTGCAATTGTGGGATCGCGGCTTCTGGAAGCCGGAAGGCGTCCGCTCTCCGGAGGAGGCTTATGAGAAGGGTGATCTGAAATTCACCCTCGACGGCAGCCGGCTGCACGGCAGCTGGGTGCTGGTGCGCATGCGCGCCGACCGCGAGGGCGGCAAGCGGGTCAACTGGCTGCTGATCAAGCACCGTGACGCGAGCGCGAGGCCCGACGATGCCGACGCGCTGCTCGCCGAAGATCGTTCCGTGGCCTCGGGCCGCACGCTGGCGCAAATCGCCGCGGGCACCGGCAGGACACCCACACCGTTCATGCTGGCCACTGCGAAGGCGGCGCGCAAGCCAGGCACACCCGGGCCCGGCGCGCACCGGTCGAAGGCAACGCAGCCGGACGCGCCGCGGCCGGCGATGGTGCGCGTGCTGCCGCAGTTCGTCGAGCCGCAGCTGTGCAAGCTGCTTGCCCGGCCTGCCAATCTTCCGGGCTGGGCTCACGAGGTCAAATTCGACGGCTACCGCGCACAGCTGCGTGTCGAGCACGGCCGGGCGGTGCTGCGCACCCGCGCCGGCCTCGACTGGACCGCCCGCTTCGCCGCCATCGCCGAGGCCGCCCGCACCTTGCCCGACTGCCTGCT
Organism: Gammaproteobacteria bacterium; assembly: GCA_003137095.1. GTDB lineage: Bacteria > Pseudomonadota > Gammaproteobacteria > Steroidobacterales > Steroidobacteraceae > Bog-1198. Next base: position 36,043 of record PLET01000101.1, on the reverse strand, counting down.
CGACGGCGAAGTGGTGGCGCTCGATGCCAAGGGTCTGCCGAGCTTCGCCGCGCTGCAGGCGGCGTTGTCGGCGCGGGAATCCGACGCGCTGGTGTTCTATGCCTTTGATCTGCTGTTCGAGGGGCGCGAGGATCTGCGTGCGCTGCCCTTGAGCGAACGCAAGAGCCGCCTTCAGCGGCTGCTGCACGTCCACGATCCAGGCGAGCACATCCGCTACGTCGCGCACTTGCTGTCGGACGCCGGCGATGTGTTCGCCTCCGCCTGCGCCATGGGACTCGAGGGCATCGTCTCGAAGAAGCTCGCTGCGCCCTATCGATCCGGCCGTTCGGGGAGCTGGACCAAGATCAAATGCCGCCCCGGACAGGAGGTGGTGTTGGGCGGCTGGACCACGGAGCAGGGCAGCGTGCGTTCGCTGCTCGCGGGCGTGTACCGTGACGGCCGCCTCGCGTACATCGGCCGCATCGGCACAGGCTACGGCCGGAAGGTGGACCAGAGCCTGCTGCCGCGCCTGAAGCAGCTGACGCGCGCGAGCAGTCCGTTCGGCGGCGCACCGGCACCGCCCAAGGGCCCGAACGTGCGCTGGCTCAAGCCGCTTCTGGTCGCCGATATCGAATTTGCCGGCTGGACCGCCGCGGGTATGATCCGACAGGCGGCATTCAAGGGTCTGCGCAAAGATAAGGCCGCGAGCGAGGTCGTTGCCGAAGTGCCCGGCCGACAGATCGACGACTCACGGGTCAGGCAGGCCGCGGCGACCGCATCGGGTGCCTCGGCCGCAGTCGTGCGCGTCATGGGCGTGGTGATTTCCAATCCCGGCAAGGCGCTGTGGCCGGATGCCGGCGACGGCCGGCCGGTCAGCAAGCTCGACCTCGCCCGCTACTTCGAAACCGTCGGCGAATGGCTGCTGCCGCACGTGGCCGGCCGCCCCTGCTCCCTGGTGCGCGCGCCCAACGGCATCGGCGGCAAGCCGTTCTTTCAGCGCCATGCCATGGCGGGCACGCCGATGCTCTTCGACCGGGTCAAGGTGCGCGGCGAGCGTGCGGCGTATCTGCAGATCAACCGGGTCGAGGCGCTTGCCGCCGCCGCGCAGCTCGGCGCCGTGGAGCTGCATCCGTGGAATTGCGCGCCGGGGGATCCCGAGGTCGCCGGCCGGTTGGTGTTCGATCTGGATCCGGCACCGGATGTCGCGTTCGAGGCCGTCATCGCCGCCGCGCGCGAAATCCGTGACCGTCTGCAGAGCGTGGGTCTGGTCGGCTTTTGCAAAACCACGGGCGGCAAGGGGCTGCACGTGGTGACGCCGCTCACCGGCGGCGGGCAGGCGGTCGCCTGGCCGGCCGCCAAGAATTTTGCGCATCTCCTCTGCGCACAGATGGTCAAGGACAGTCCGGACCGCTACCTCGACAGCGTCTCGAAAAGCCGGCGCACGGGGCGCATCTTTCTCGATTATCTGCGCAACGACCGCACCGCCACCGCCGTCGCGGTGCTCTCGCCGCGCGCCCGTCCGGGCGCACCGGTGTCCATGCCGCTCACCTGGACTGCGGTGAAAAAGGGCTTGGCGCCCCTGGCGTTCACGGTGCGCACCGCGCCCGGCCTGCTCGATCGCTCGGCCGCGTGGCGGGACTACGCCACCGGCGCACGCCCGTTGGCGGACGCCATCAAGCGCATCACGCGCAGCGCGCGCTGATCGGCGCCGGCGCAACGCCCTGCGGCCGCGCGTGGGCCCGGTTTATGCCCGCCTCGCGGGCTAATTCAACAGGCGGCGCAGGCGATTCATCTGCCGCTGGATCCCGGCAGGACGGCTCGAGGGCTGCAATTTCCAATGGATCGCCGCCGCCGCGGCGCGCTGCGGCAGGAAGCCCACGGCCAAGAACCACGCCGCCAGCACGCCGCGGCGCAACCACGACAGACGCGCGCGGCGGCTCGCCAGGATGCCGCGCAACGCGAGCCGCGCCCGGCTGTCGCCCCGATAGGGGTGGCCGCCGGGATCCAGCCGCAGCGATGCCAGGCGCAGCTCCAAATGCAGCGGATCCTTCAATTGCGGCGTACCGCACAACCGCACGCCCGCCGCCGACGCCTTGGCCTTGAGCGCGCGATCCTTGTGCGCATCGTGCGCCAGAAAGCGGCGTGTGCGCGCGCACACATCATCGGAGCTCAAGGTCAGGGCAAAGGCGTTGCGGCCATGAACGCGATACGCTCCCAGACAATCCTCGATGCAGACCACCGGTCCGTGGAAGGGCACGACGGTGGCGAGATAGCCGTCGGCCGCGATCCGGAACGCCTCCTCCGGCATCGGCAGATTGCCTTCGAGCGCGGCGCGCGCGAAGGCATTGCCGCTGGTGACCACCGTTTCGTAGCGGCCGAAATCGAGCAGGAAAGGCACCACGTCGCCCTGATCCAGACGGACCTCGGGCGCCGGATGGATGTCGATGTGCTCGCCGCTGGCATTCACCAGATCCAATCGGAAATGGGTTTTCGACTGCCCCGGCTGCCAGGAGGCCGCGACGCGCGCGGCCGCCTGGGGATACAGCCAGTCATCCGCGTCGAGGAACATGATGATGTCGCCGCGCGTGGCCAGAAACCCGGCGTTGAACGCCGCGCCCTGTCCGCGATTGACGGGCTGCAACACGCTCACCACCCGATGACCGTAGCGCTCGATGATCTGGCGCGATCCGTCGGTCGAGGCGTCATCCACCACGATCACCTCGACCAGGGGATAGGTCTGTGCGAGCGCGCTGTCGATGCTCTGCGCCAGATAGGCGGCGTAATTATAGTTGTCGATGACGATCGAGATCAGCGGCGGCATCACAGGTTCGCGGACCCCCGGAAATAGGCGATGGTTTGCTTCAGACCGTCCTGCAACGCAACCTTCGGGCACCACTGCAGCCGGGCGGCCGCCAGAGCGATGTCCGGCTGGCGCTGTTTCGGATCGTCGGCCGGCAGCGGGTGATGCACCAGCTTGGAGCGGCTCCCCGTGAGCTTGATCACCAGCTCGGCGAGTTCCAAGATGGTGAATTCCGCGGGGTTGCCGATGTTGACGGGTCCGCTGAAATCGGCGTCGCTGTCCATCATGCGGATCAGCGCCTCGATCAGGTCATCCACGTAACAAAAGCTGCGGGTCTGCCGGCCGTCGCCATAAATGGCGATGTCGGCGCCCTTCAGGGCCTGCACGATGAAATTGCTGACCACCCGCCCGTCATTCGGATGCATCCTCGGGCCGTAGGTGTTGAAAATCCGCACGACCTTGATGTCCACGCCGTGCTGCCGCTGGTAGTCGAAGAACAGCGTCTCGGCGCAGCGCTTGCCCTCGTCGTAGCAGCTGCGGATGCCGATCGGATTCACCCGGCCCCAATAGCTCTCCACCTGCGGATGAATCTCCGGATCCCCGTAGACCTCGCTGGTCGAGGCCTGCAGGATGCGCGCCTTGACCCGCTTGGCGAGTCCCAGCATGTTGATCGCGCCGTGCACGCTGGTCTTGGTGGTCTGCACCGGATCGAATTGATAGTGGATCGGGCTCGCGGGACAGGCGAGGTTGTAGATTCTGTCCACCTCGACGTACAGCGGAAAGGTCACGTCGTGGCGGATCAGTTCGAAGCGCGGATTGCCGAGCAGATGGGCGATGTTGTCCTTGGCGCCGGTATAAAAGTTGTCGACGCACAACACGTCATGCCCCGCGCCGACCAGCCGTTCGCACAGATGCGAGCCGAGAAACCCCGCTCCGCCGGTGATGAGAATACTGGTCATGGCTGATTTGCATGTCGGGCGCCGCGCGGCTCGCGGCTCGCGGCGAGATCAAAGCGCCGTGACCTGGCATCCGTGCGTCGATTCATTGACGCAGAATTCTACACGGCGCGGCCGCTGCGTACTGATGTGCTTCCGGCGCAACGGCATCAGCTGGGTGAAATATATTGTTCTGTGCGGCAGCGAACAGACAATCGCGGGACGGTCACGCGCGTTCGGCAATCAGGCCGGAATGCGCCGGCAGGGTCCACGCGTCCGCGCCGCCGACCTGCTCGATCACCCGCCAGGAACCGGACGGCGCGGGCTGCCAGCGTGTGGTTCGTTCGCCGAGATTGAACACGCACAACAGCGTTTGTCCCGGCGCCGCGCGCTCGAAGGCCAGCAGGCCCGCCGAGGCGTCGAGCAAGCGCAGGCTGGCGCTGCGCAATGCGGCGCTGCGCTGGCGCAATCCGATCAGGCCGCGCGTGAGATTCAGCTGCGATTGGGGATCCTCCTGCTGGCGATCCACCGCAAGGGCGGGCCGCTGGTGAATCCCGCATTCGCGCCGGTGGCAATCCACGGCATCGGCGTACGCGCGCCGTCGCGCCCCAGGGTGCACGGTAACTGCCGTGCTGGCCTCCATGGCGGCGGCTGATCGCTATGCCGGCTGGCCGGTCTCGTGCAGATCCGCGGATCGCTGTCATGCAATCCAGGCGGTCTGGCGCCGATTGCGGCCAGTCCCATGCGTGCCGGCGCGGAATCCGCCAGCCTGCGGCGCATCGACCGCGTCACCGAGTGGGTTGCCCGCGACCTGGGCCGCAAACTGGGCGTGAGCGATGCCGCCCGGCTCGCGGGCGTATCCTGCGCCGCATTCAGCCGATTCTTCCACCGTGAGTCGGGAAAGCCATTTTCAACCTATGTCAACGACTGTCGCTGCGGTGACTCCGCGGCAGTACCGACAGCGCGGCTAGGCTCGCCTGCCCGCCGGTGCGTTGCGGCGGCCGCAAAAAAATGCAAAATGTCTCCCGCATCGCGGGGCGATGCCGAAGCGGCTTCGATCCTGCCTGAAAAGCACTGGAAAATGACCAAGAAACGAAAAACCCGTCTGGAGGATCTGGCGCGGCTCGCCGGGGTCTCCGTGGCGACCGCTTCACGGGCGCTGAACGACAGTTCCGCGGTCAACTCGCAAACCAAGCTGCAGATCTGGAGGCTCGCGCGCGAACATGCCTACCCGTTCCGCGGCCACATGCCGGGGGGTCCGACGGCGGCGGCCGCCAACCTCACCGTCGTGGTGACGCGCCCGCAGGGGCGCGGGGCCGAGTTGTCGGATCCATTTATCCTCGAGTTGATCGCAGGCATCGGCGAGGCATCCCGCGATCGCGGTTCCGATTTCACGTTGTCGCACGTGATGCCCACGGGCTACGCGGAACTCGCGACGCTGCTGGACACCAGCCGGGCGAACGGCGTGATTTTCATCGGCCAGAGCTCGCTGCACGCCGCCTTTAACCGGCTCGCCCAGTCGCACTCGCATTTTGCGGTCTGGGGCGCGGAATTACCGAAACAGAACTACTGTTCCGTCGGCAGCGACAATCCTCTGGGAGGGCGGCGCGCGACCCTGCACCTGATCCGTCTGGGGCGCCGGCGCATCGTGTTCCTCGGCGACATCGAGGCGCCTGAGTCGATGCAGCGACGCCAGGGCTATGTCGCGGCGCTCGAGCAGAGCGGTCTGCCCGTCGACAAGCGGCTGACCGTGCCCGCACACTTCGGCGTCCAGGCGGCCGAGGCTTCGGTCGATGCGCTGCTCGCGCGACGCGTCGAATTCGACGGCATCGTCGCAGCGAGCGATCTGATCGCATTGGGCGCGATTCGCGCACTGATCCGCGCCGGCCGTTCAATCCCCGAGGATGTCGCCGTGGTGGGCTTCGACGACCTGCCCCTGGCGCGCTACAGCCGTCCCGCGTTGACGACGATCCGCCAGGACACGATGCTGGCCGGGCGCCTCCTGGTGGCGAAGCTGCTCAACAGCGAATCGGGCGGGGAATTGCGCTCCGAGCGCCTGCCGACGGACCTCGTCGTGCGCGAGACCTGCGGTGCCTGAACGCGCGGGTGCAGCCGCCCCGGGCTTCAGTCAATGGCTGCAATCCAGGTGGCGAACGGCGGCAGCGTCACGCTGTGCGCGATCCGGCTGCCACGCAGGGCCGGCGCATCGGTCAGCAGCGTGCGCAGCGAACCGCGCCCCGGGCCCGCCGCGCCCCGGGCGATGGACAGGATTTGCGGCTCTGCCGTGAAATTCAGTGCGACCATGACGGCCTGGACCCGGGTGCCCGAGCGCACATAGGTCAGGACGTGGGGATTGTCGCGGTTCAGCATCGTCATCCGTCCCTGCGTCAACGCCGGTGTGTCGCGACGCAGTCGCAGCAGCTGCCGGTACCACTGCAGCGTTGACTGCGGGTCCTCAAGCTCCGTTGCGACGTTGACAGTGACGTGGTTTTGCGCGACCGGCAGCCACGCGGCGGACCCCGTGCTGAATCCGGCCTGCGCTCCCGGCGACCATTGCATCGGGGTGCGCTCGCCGTCACGGCCCTTCTGCCGGGGCCATCCGGTGATCCCTATGGGATCCTTGACGTCTTCACGCCGTACCGGTGTGATCGTGCGCATGCCGAGTTCCTCCCCGTAATACAGCAGCGGCGTCGCGCGCGAGGTCAGCAGCAGCGAGCCAAGGAGCCGGTTGATCTGCGCGTCGTGCACGCCGTCGCCGTAGCGGTCGATGGCGCGCACGTTGTCATGATTGTCGAACACGAACAGCGGCTGCGAGCCGTGCAGCTGGGATTGCGCCTCCTCGATGTGTTGACGGAACGATGCCGCGTCGAGCCGGTCCCGGTCGCCGTGGAAGCCGACGAGCATGTCCATCGCGAGCTGCAATTCATCGTGGCGCGCTCCGCCATACCAGGCGTCGAGGTCGCGGGTCCGTGGCAGGTAGGTCTCGCCGATGAGCAGCCGCGAATCCGGGTAGGAACCGAGCATGCGGCGCAGCCGCCGGATCACGCCGTGCACCTCAGGCAGGTTGCTGGTCAGGGATCCATCGAGGTTCGGATCGCCCTGGGCATTGACGCCGCCGAGTTCACGCGCGTTGCGCAATTTCGGATCCTCAAACAGATTCGGAATGGCGTCGAGACGGAATCCGGCGATACCCCGATCGAGCCAGAACCGCATCGAAGCGAACATGGCCTTTTCCACGGCGGGATTGCGCCAGTTGAGGTCGGGTTGCTGGCGGTAGAACATGTGGTAGTAGTACTGATGAACCGCCGGGACCCATTCCCAGGCGGAACCGCCAAACAGCGACACCCAGTTGTTCGGCGGCAGCCTGCCCTCATGGGCCTGCGGTCCGCCGCCGGGGATGCCGTCATTCCACACATACCAATCGTGTTTCTCGCTGTCGCGCGCCGCAGCCGCAGCCGTGAACCAGGGATGCTGGTCCGACGTGTGGTTCAGCACCATGTCGAGGAGGATGCGGATATGGTGCTGGCGCGCCGCGCCGATCAGGCGATCCATGTCGGCGAGGGTGCCGTATCGGGGATCCACGCCTACGTAGTCGCTGATGTCGTAGCCGAAATCAACCCCCGGGGAGGGAAACATCGGTGCGATCCAGATCGCGTCGATCCCAAGGTCCTCGAGGTAGCCGAGACGCGCGTTGATGCCGTTGAGGTCCCCGACACCGTCGCCGTCGGAATCCTGAAACGACCGGGGGTAGATTTCGTAGAGCACGGCGCTCTTCCACCATTCCCCGTCGGTATCCGGGGCAGGTTCGGCGGTCGCCGGTACCGCGGCGCAGCACAGCATCGCGAGCCACATCGCGCCGGCCGCCGCGGTGTCGGATAATTTTTTTGCATTTTTTTGCATACTTACGCCTATTTCCGTTGTAAGAAAACCCGGAATTATGTCCGGTAACTATTTAATAATAAGCTGATAAATATGATTTTTGTCTTGTGAAGCGGCGAACGACAGCGCGCCAAATGGCAATTATCACAAAGTTTCTTGCACGGATTCCCATTTTTTTGCATACTTCCTCCGCCTCAGGTAAGCGCGACCATACGTGCGCCGGTAGGCACCTCGACGACAGCAGCGAGACTCGAGGCGATGAGAAACGACGGAACGGTCGGGGGATATACGGTTGGCATCGCTCGTGTACGCCTTACTGCACTCCCCGGGCTCAATAAAACGGCCAGGCGAATACCGCCTGTCCATGGCGTCTTCTTCAGGGAGTTAACATCAAATGGCAACGCTCAATAGTCGATCCTTGATCGCGCGGATCCTGCATTCGGCGCCCGGCGCCGGCAAGCGCGCCTCGCAGATTTTACAGTCCGCGCTGGCCCTGGTCGCATGCGTCGGGTCGCTCGCCGTACTGACCCCGTCCGCCGGCATGGCCGCCGACGCCGCGGCCTCGTCCTCCGATGAACTCCAGGAAATCACCGTCAGCGGCATCCGCGCGAGCGTCGAGGCCGCCATCCAGGTGAAGCGCGATGCCCCCGACATCGTCGAGGCGATCTCCGCCGAAGACATCGGCAAGCTGCCGGATCCCAGCATCGCCGAATCACTGACGCGCCTGCCCGGCGTCACCGCCCAGCGCTCCGACGGGCGCACCTCCGACATCAGCATCCGCGGTTTCGGACCGGATTTCAACGGCACCCTGATGAACGGCCGCGAACAGGTCAGCACGGGCGATAACCGCGCGATCCAGTTCGACCAGTATCCGGCGGAATTGATTCACGCCGTCGAAGTCTACAAGACGCCGGATGCCTCGCTGATCGGCCAGGGACTCGCCGGCACGATCGACCTGCAGACGACGCGGCCTCTGGAATACGGCAAGCGCGCGCTGGTATTCGACGTACGCGCCGTCAAGAACGGCAACGGCGATTTGGGCGCCGGCGCGACCGACAAGCAGTATCGCGCCAGTTTTTCCTACGTCGATCAGTATTTCGACAATACGCTGGGCGTGACCTTCGGCTTCGCGCGCCTGGACAGCCCGACCGATACCAAGGAAGTGGGTCTTTACGATCCCTGGCACCAGAACGGCACCGAGCATGCCGGCGTACCCGCCGACGTCTGGGTCACGGATGGCATCAAGTCCCTCGCCAGCACGGGCCTCGATAAGCGCGATGGCACGGTGTTCACGCTGGAATGGAAACCGGTCGACAACTTTGCCAGCACGTACGACATGTACTACACGAATGATACCTGGGCCGACGATCGGCGCAGCATCGAGGCCAACCTCGGCAATTATCCGGGTCCGGCCGGCTATTCGAACCTGGTGATCGGCGCGGACAATACGCTGATCGGCGCGACCGTGTCCGGCCTAGTTCCGTTGGCGCGCAACTTCCAGTACACGACGCGCGACCAGATTTTCGCGACCGGCTGGAACAACAAGTGGACCAGCAACGACTGGACCCTGGTGAGCGACCTCGGCTACTCGCGCGCCACCCGCGATGAGAAGGACTACGAGACCCAGGCGACCTATCAGAACGGCGTGACCGATACGGGCGTGTTTTTCATCCCGAGCAGCAGCTCGCCATCGTTCGCTTTGCAGAACGCCTACACGAATCCCGCGCAGGTGCTCGTTGGGCCGACCATCTATGGCGCCGGCTACAGCCGCTTCCCGCACGTGGAGGACGAGTTGAAGTCGGTCCGCTTCGACGTATCGCACCCGGCGGGCGGGTGGTTCAGCTCGGTGCAAGGCGGCGTCAATTACGACGACCGCACCAAGACCAAGGTGCAGCCGGAAGCCAACCTGAATGCGAACGCGAATTGCCCCTGCCAGATCTCTGCGGCCGATCTTCTGTCGCCGACCAACCTGAGTTTCTCCGGCACGCCGAGCGCGCTCGCCTGGAACGTACCGGCCGTGATTGCGAACTACTTCCAGCCGATCATGCCCTCGACGACGGCGAGCTACCTCGTCGGCAAGAGCTGGGAAGTCACGGAAAAGCTGTCGACCGCCTACCTCATGGGCAAGCTCGACCACGATCTGAGCGCGGACGTCAACCTGAAGGGCAACGTCGGCGTGCAGTTCGTGCACACGGACCAGAGTTCCGCATCGAATGCCTTTGTCGTGAATGCGGCCACCGGCCCGAACGGCGGTGCGGTCCCGATTTCCGACGGTACGACCTACAACGACGTGCTGCCGTCCGTCAATCTCGTGTTCGGCTTTCCGTCCAGCCAGAAGCTGCGCGTAGGCCTCGCACGCGAGCTCGTGCGGGCGCGCATGGACCAGCTGGACGTGTCGTACGACTATTCATACGCGAACACCGGCCCGTTCATTCCGTCGGCGACCGGCGGCAACGCCAGGCTCGCACCGTGGCGTGCGAACGCGTTCGATCTGTCGTATGAAAAATACTTCGAGAACAAGGCGATCATCTCGGCCGCGGCGTTCTACAAGAAGTTGACGAGCTACATCTACGACATCACGAACAACAACTACAATTTCTCGACTCTGAACGCGGCGGCGTCGCCGTTCTATTCCTGCGGCAACCCGCCGGTGCCCGGCAGCTGCCAGGAAAGCGCGACCGGCATGTTCACGCAGCCCGAGAACGGTCAAGGCGGCCGCGTGGACGGCATCGAGTTCGCTTTCTCGATTCCTGGGGACCTGTTTCTCGATGCCCTGCAGGGCTTTGGAGTGAGCGGCAGCATCTCGGAAACCGAGAGCAACATCGCGGTGCAGAACGATCAGGTTGCCGGCGAGACGGTTTCGAACATCCCGCTGCCCGGATTGTCCAAGACGGTGTGGCAGGCGACCGTGTACTACGAGCGTGCCGGATTCTCGGCGCGTCTCGCAACGACCTATCGCTCGAACTATATCGGCGAAATCACCGATTATGCCGGCGACCGGGCGCTGGAATACGTGCGGCATGAGCAGATCAGCGCATTCCAGACGGGCTACGACTTCCAGGATGGCCGGCTGAAGGGCTTGGGGATCGTGTTCCAGATCGACAACCTGACCAACACCCCGTTCATCGACTACTCCCAGGTCGAGACGCGCGTGCGGGACTACGAGACCTATGGCCGCGTGTTCTACCTGGGAGCGAGGTTTAAGCTGTAATACACGAATCATTGCTCCTCCGTGACCCGCCGGGGCCGCCCCGGCGGGTCGCTTTCGCCTCTGGCCGGCAACAGGACTACCGTGCAGCGCGCCGCAAGAGTCTGGCTTACATGCCTTCTTGGAACCGGGTGCCTGGCATCCTCGGGCGCGGCGCCGGCCGATTTCCGCGCGCGGCTGCCCGAAGACGAGGTCATCTACTTCTTGCTGCCCGACCGCTTCGACAATGCGGATCCCGGCAACGATCGCGGCGGCCTGGACGGCGGGCGGCTTGAGACCGGGTTCGACCCGACCGCCAAGGCTTTCTACCATGGCGGCGACCTGAAGGGCGTGATCCGCCGCCTGGATTACATCCAGTCCCTCGGCGCGACGGCAATCTGGGTCGCGCCGATCTTCAGGAACAAACCGGTCGATGGACCACCGGGCCGCGAGGAGGCCGGATACCACGGCTACTGGATCACGGATTTCACCCGCGTGGATCCGCACTTCGGGACGAACGAGGATTTCCACGCGCTGGTCGCGGCGGCACATGCCCGCGGCATGAAGGTCTACATGGATATCGTCGCCAACCATACCGCCGACGTGATCCGCTACCGCGAATGCACAGCGTGTCCCTACCGTTCGCGAGCCGACTATCCTTATACGCGCCGCGGCGGCGTCGCGGGCGAGCCGATCAATGACGGCTTCCTGGGCGACGATGCCGCGCACCAGACCGCGGAGAACTTCGCGCACCTGGTGCGCCCGGATTACGCCTACACGCCCTTCGTCCCGTCCGGCGAGGAATACATCAAGGTTCCGGAGTGGCTGAACGATCCGATCTACTATCACAACCGCGGCGAGACGACCTACAAGGGCGAGAGCTCGACCATGGGCGATTTCAATGGCCTCGACGACCTCATGACCGAGAACCCGCGGGTCGTGCAGGGCTTCATCGACATCTACGGCGATTGGATCGACCGCTACCATGTCGACGGCTTTAGGATCGATACCGCAAAGCACGTGAATCCGGAGTTCTGGCAGGCGTTTGTGCCAGCGATGCTGACGCGCGCCCGCGGCGCCGGCATCCCGAACTTCGCCATCTTCGGCGAGGTCGCGATCTCCTCGCTCGAGCCGGGTCTGCTCGCCTTGCATACGCGCATCGATGGGTTGCCGGCGGTCCTCGACTTCACCACGCAGCGCGCGCTCATCGACACGGTCGCGGGCATTGCCGGCACCGCCGAGTTCGCACAGCTCTATGCCCAGGACGGCCTGTATGAAGGCGGCGAAGCGGCGGCACGACGCCTGCCCACCTTCCTCAGCAATCATGACCAGGGCCGCTTCGGATATTTCCTGCGGCGGGCATTTCCGGGGATCGGCGCCCGGGAAGAGCTGCAGCGGATGCAACTCGCGCATGCAATGCTGATGACCCTGCGAGGCGTGCCGGTGATCTATTACGGCGATGAACAAGGATTTGCCGGTTCCGGCGATAACCAGGACACGCGCCAGGACATGTTTGCGAGCCGCGTGGCCGAGTTCAATGCCCAGCGCCTCATTGGTTCGAGCCGCTCCACGGCCACGGCGAGCTTCAACCCGCAGCATCCCCTATACCTCACCATCCGGGAACTGGCCGAGCTGCGCAGCGCACAGCCGGCGCTGCGCCGCGGCACGCAGATCGTGCGCGCGACCAGCGAGGCGCCGGGGCTCCTCGCCGTGTCGCGCATCGATCCGGCCGACGGCCGCGAACTGCTCGCGGCCTTCAATACCTCGACACTGCCGGTGAGTGCCGAGGTCGAGGTGGGCGCCGCGGTGACCGCCTTCAGGTCGCTGCATGGCGGCTGCGCCACGAGTGTCGACGCGCCGGGCAGTTACCACGTGGAACTGGCGCCGCTGGATTTCGTCATCTGTGCCGGCGAAGCTCACCGACCCTAACTCATCCATGACCTCGCATCTCAACGACAAGCCGCAACTCTCGTTCATGACCATCTGGAACATGTGCTTCGGCTTCCTGGGCCTGCAGTTCGGTTTCGCGCTGCAAAACGCGAACGTCAGCCGGATCTTCCAGACGCTCGGCGCCTCTCTCGATCAAATCCCGGCGCTGTGGATCGCCGCACCGCTGACAGGTCTGATCGTGCAGCCGCTGGTCGGTCATTTTTCGGACCGGACGTGGACGCCGCTCGGCCGGCGCCGGCCGTATTTCCTGGTCGGCGCGGTACTCGCATCGCTCGCGCTGTTCGCGATGCCACGCTCGCGTGGGCTGCTCGCCGCGGCCGTATTGCTGTGGGTCCTCGACGCCTCGCTGAACATTTCGATGGAGCCCTTTCGCGCGCTGGTTGGCGACCAGCTGGCGCCGGCGCAACGCCCCGCCGGATATGCGATGCAGGGGTTCTTCATCGGGCTGGGTGCCATCATTGCGAGTGCGCTGCCCTACATGCTGGCGCTGTCCGGCGTCAGCAACTCTGGTACAGGCCACGCCTCGATCCCGCAGACCGTGCGCCTGTCGTTCGACATGGGCGCCGTCGTGCTGCTGGCGACCGTCTGTTGGACCGTCTGGACTACGCGCGAGTACGCCCCCGCTCAGCTGCAGGGCTTCAGCGACGCGAGCCCGGCGCAGGCGACCGACACGGTGCGCCTCGCCGGCGGTTCCGGGTGGCTGTGGATGGCCGCCGGCCTCGGCGCGGCGATGGCCGTTCACTACTGGCAAATCGACTCGCAGCTGTACCTCGTCGCCGTCGGCGCGCTGGCCTGGGGCCTCGCGCGCACGCTGCATGCCCGGCGGCGCGCCATTGCAGGTGCCGGCGTGTTTCATGCGCTCATGGACGATCTGGAATACATGCCGCTCGTCATGCGCCAGCTGGTTCCCGTGCAGTTCTTCTCCTGGCTCGCGCTGTTCGCCATGTGGATCTACACCACCGCCGCCGTCGCCTCGCGCTACTACGGCTCCAGCGATCCGCAGACGGCGGCCTACAACGACGGGGCCAACTGGGTTGGCGTGCTGTTCGCGGCCTATAACGGCTTCGCAGCACTCGCGGCGATGGTGATCCCTGGGATGGTGAGCCGCTGGGGGTTGCGCCGCAGCCACCTCGTGAACCTATGCCTCGGCGGGATTGCGCTGATCTCCTTCCTCCTGATCGGCGATTCCCGCTGGCTGCTGCTGCCGATGGTGGGCGTCGGCTTCGCGTGGGCCTCCATCCTGTCGCTGCCGTACGCCCTGTTGTCCGACAGCGTGCCCGCCGACAAGATGGGCGTCTACATGGGCATCTTCAACTTCTTCATAGTAATCCCCCAGCTGGTCGCCGCCAGCATCCTCGGGCTGCTGCTGCGGCTCCTGTTCAAGGGTGCGCCGGTCTATGCGCTCGTGCTGGGCGGGGCGAGCTTCATACTGGCGGGGCTGTTCGCGTTACGTATCAAAACGGTGGACTAATTGGACAATCGCAACTGGTGGCAGGGCGCCATCATCTACCAGATCTATCCGCGCAGTTTCCAGGACACCAACGGCGACGGCATCGGCGACCTGCCCGGCATCGCCCAGCACCTCGAGTACGTCGCGAGCCTCGGGGTCGAGGCGGTGTGGATCTCGCCGTTCTTCCGCTCGCCCATGAAGGACTTCGGCTACGACATCGCGGACCACCGGGCGGTCGACCCGATCTTCGGCAGCCTCGAGGACTTCGACGTGCTGCTGACGAAGGCGCATGCACTCGGGCTCAAGGTCATCATCGACCAGGTGCTGAGCCATACCTCTAACGAGCATGCTTGGTTTCGCGAAAGCCGCGAAAGCCGCGACAACGCGCGGGCGAACTGGTTCGTCTGGGCGAATCCGCGCACGGACGGCGGTCCGCCGAACAACTGGCTGTCGATCTTCGGCGGGGTCGCTTGGGCATGGGAGCCGCGCCGCTGCCAGTACTATCTGCATAATTTCCTGGTCGACCAGCCCGACCTCAACTTTCACGAGCCGGCCGTGCAGCGCGCCGTGCTCGATAATGTGCGCTTCTGGCTGGAGCGCGGCGTCGATGGACTCCGGCTCGATGCAATCAATTTCTGCTGCCATGACCCCCTGCTGCGCGATAATCCGCCAAAGCCGCCGGAAGAGCGCACCGGGCATGGCTTTCGCCCCGACAACCCGTACGCCTACCAGTACCATCTGTACGACAACACGCGGCCGGAGAACCTTGAGTTCCTCGCAAGGCTGCGCGCCTTGCTCGACGAGTTTCCGGGCGCCGTGTCGCTGGGCGAGATCTCCTCCGAGGACTCCACGGCGACCATGGCGGAATATACTCGGCCGGGCCGCCTGCACATGGCCTACACCTTTGAGCTGTTGGGCGCCGACGGCTCACCGGCACACATCCGCGACACCGTCGAGCGCAAGATGGCCGCCTCGCCCGAAGGCTGGCCGTGCTGGGCGATTTCCAACCACGATGTGCAGCGAGTCATCACGCGCTGGGGGAAGCCGGACTCCCCGCAGCACCTGGCCACGCAGCTGACAGCGGTGATCACTTCGCTGCGCGGCGCCGCGTGCCTGTACCAGGGCGAGGAACTCGGCCTCGCCGAGGCCCAGGTGCCGTTCGAACTGCTGCAGGATCCCTACGGCATCGCGTTTTGGCCCAACTTCCAGGGCCGCGACGGCTGCCGCACGCCGATGCCATGGGATGATTCGCCGCAAGGCGGCTTTACGACCGGCAAGCCATGGCTGCCGTTGCCGGCGCCGCACCTCGGGCAGAGCGTGCGGGTCCAGGAGGGCAACCCGGGATCGCCGCTGCACGCGCTACGCGGTTTGCTGCGCTGGCGCAAGCGCCATCCGGCACTCGTGCGTGGCGCGATCGGATTCATCGATGCCCCGGCCGACGTGCTCGCGTTCCGGCGCTGGTGCGAGGGGCAGCGGCTGGTAGCCGTGTTCAATTTCCGCAACTGTGGCGTCACGGTGAGGCTTGCCGAGCTGGAGGGCGTCGTGGCGCTGGAGGGCCACGGTCTGCCGGCCGGTGAACTCTTCGGTACGCGCCTGACGCTGCCGGCTCACGGAGCATTTTTCGGGATTATTTGAGCGCGGCGATCGGGGATCATCACTCCCGCGGCGTGTTTTCGAGAAACTGCACCGGAATGTCGAATCGCCGCGCCCAATCGTCCTCGCTGTGCCCGGCGCCCTCGAATTGCCGCGAAGACCAGTTGGCGGCCGTGTAGCCGCGATCGAGGACGATCTGATCGATCACTGCCTGCGCGACGCCGTACAGCGCATCGAGTCCGACGGTGCCGTGATCCATGTACAGGCGATGATCCTTGGGATCCGGCAAGTGGCCGCTCAAATAATTGAACGCCGCCAGGGGCGCCCAGGCATTGGCCTCGAAGCTGCCGATCCAGTGCGTCGACAGGCCGGCCGCGCCGCCGAAGACCTCCGGATATTCGCAGATCGCGTAGATCGATATGAGCGCGCCCATGCTCGAGCCCATCACGAAGGTATGCGCTTTTTCCGGCCGCGTCGCGAAATGCCCGTCAATGTAGGGTTTGAGCTCCTCGACGAGAAATCGCAGATAATCGTCGGAGCGCGATTTGCCGGCGAGCGCCGACTCGATGAAGTGCGAGCGCTGCGGCTGCGGGATCAGCTTCAGCATTTTGCCCGGAAAATATTCCGCATGGCGATGGGCGCCGCCGTTCCAGATCCCGACGATGAGGGTGCCGTGCACCTGACCGCTCTTGATGAGCCGCGACAGCGTGCGTCCCGCGTCCCAGGATTTTCCGTTCCAGGCGGCCGACGGATCGAACAGCATCTGCCCATCCTGCATGTAGATGACGTCGTACCGCTCGCCGCCGCCGTAGCCCTCCGGCACCCACACATCGACGTTGCGCGGCTCCACATGGCGCGACGCGAACTTCCCGAGGTGCTCGAGGTGCGCCGGCAGCGGCGCTGGAACGCCATCACCGTGGGCGGCGGCGAAGCCGAGCAGGCCGATCGCCGCAATGGATTCTCCGAGCATCGATCCGCACCGCCAGCCCATGGGGTTCCCCGCCTGTCCGCTTTCACCCAGTGTAAGCGCTTCATTCGCGCGTGTTGCCGATGCGCATACGTATTCATTGTCCGCAGCGTCCGCGGACACTGTCCGCGGACGCCAACGGTGGCGGCGTCAAAAATTACCCCATGAGGAACAATCACTTGGCAGCCCGGTGAGTTGGCACGCGCCTTGCTCGGTGGTTCTCAGGTACATCTTTCCCGGGGATCTCGTTTGCACTCGATACGCCGTCTGCTCGTCCTGATCGCCCTGCTGCTCGCCATGCCCGTGGCCCAGGCGAACGATCTGAAGGATCTGTACGAGCTCGCGCTCACGCGCGATGCCGCGCTACAGGCGGCCGCGTTTGCGCGCGACGCCGGCATCGAGGTGCGCCCGCAGGCGCTCGCATCCTGGCTGCCGCACATCGCCGCGGCGGCGTCGGTGACGCGCGAGCGTGCCGACTACGACAGCGGCCAGTTGGCCTCGCCGGCGACGGATTGCGTGCTCGGCGCCGCCGCCGGCAGCCAGCATTGCTACGGCACCGTGCACGGTCTCGGCCTGAATCTATCGCAGACCCTGTGGAGCTTCCAGGCCTTCAGCCAGCTGCAGGAAGCCGATCTGCAGGCGGCTGCCGCGCAAGCGGCCTTTCTCAGCGCCAGCCAGAACCTGCTGCTGCGGGTGGCGACGGCGTATTTTGCGATCCTCGCCGCGTCCGATCAGCTCGCCGCCAACCGCAGCGAGCGCGACGCCTTCGCCGGCCTGCTCAATCAGGCCAGAACCCGTGAATCGACCGGGGTCGGTCCGCGCAGCGACGTCGAACAGGCACAGGCGTTCTACGATGCCACCGAGCAAAGCGTCATCGATGCCGGGAACGCCCTGGATGATGCGAATCTCGCACTCACCGAGATCGTGGGTGCGCATGCCGCGAGGCTCGCGCCGCTGCGCACCGACATTCCGCTGATCTCGCCCGAGCCCGCCTCGGCCGAGGAGTGGGTCGCGGCGGCGCGGCGCGACAATTTCGACGTGCGCGCCGCGCAGCTCAGGATGCAGGCCGCGGAGCGCGACGTGGCGGCACAGCGCGGCCGGGGACTGCCCACCATCTCGCTCACCGGTGCGAGCTCCAAGCTGAACCAGGATGAGGTGCTCGGCGGCAATCAGACGCTGGACACGATCGGGGTATCCTTCAGCTGGCCGCTGTTTCAAGGCGGTGCGGTCGCCTCGGCGGTGCGCCAGTCGCGTGCCTTGTACCGCGAAGCCACGGCCGTCTACGACTCGACGCAGCGTGATGCCGAGAAGCAATGCCGCGCGGCCTATCGCGGTATCGTCAGCGGCATCGCGCGCATCGGCGCCGCGCACCGCGCCGTCGAGTCGGGGCGCGGCGCCGTCGAGGCCAGCCGCCGCAACGTCGAATTCGGCACCGGGACCGAGTTCGACCTGCTCAATGCCCAGAACAATTACTACACGGCGCTGCGGGCCTACAGCCAGGTGCGTTACGACTATTTGACCAGTCTGCTGGCGCTCAAGCTCGAGGCCGGCCGCCTCGGTGAGATCGATCTGATCGCCATCGACGACCTGCTCATCGAGGCCGGCTCATGAGTCTGCGCCCGGTGCCCGAGGAACCTACCGTGCTTCGCGACACCGCCGCCCAGGACCGGATGATCGAACGCGCGGGCTTCCTGCGGCGCCACCGCACGCCGTTGCTGCTCGCCGCCGCCGCCGCCGTGTTCATCGCCGTGCTGCTCGGCGTGCTGCTGCATTTTTCGGGCGCGGGCCGTTCGGTCGATCGCTCGCGAATCGCCATCGCCGCCGTGGAGCGCGGCAGCTTCATCCGCGACATCGCCGCCGACGGCCGCGTGGTGGCGGCCAACAGCGCCACCCTGTACGCCGATGCGCCCGGCACCGTCACCCTGCAGGTGCACGCCGGCGACGCGGTCGTGCGCGGCCAGCAGCTCGCCGTCGTGGCCAGCCCCGACCTGGCCGCGAAGCTCGCCCAGGAGGAGGCGACCGCGGTGGGACTGCGCATCGATTGGCAGCGCGCCAGCCTCGATGCCGAACGCCGGCTGCTGCAGCTGCGCGATGCCTTCGATCAGGCGCAGGTCGATCAGAAGACCGCGCAGCGTGAACTCGATCGCAGCCGCAAGGCCTACGAACTCGGCTCCTTCACGGAATTGCAGGCGCTCAAGGCGCAGG
This sequence comes from Gammaproteobacteria bacterium, assembly GCA_003137095.1. GTDB lineage: Bacteria > Pseudomonadota > Gammaproteobacteria > Steroidobacterales > Steroidobacteraceae > Bog-1198. The sequence continues at coordinate 17,098 of PLET01000101.1, read as the reverse complement.
ACTCGCTCGACAAGGCGCAATTCGCCTTCCAGCAGGCCAGATTGAACTATGAGTCCCAACCGAAACAGAATCGATTCGACATCGACAGCAAGCGGGCGCTGTTCGACCGGCAACGCCTGCTCGTGGCCGATCTGCGGCGCCAGGTCGCGGCCTTGAGCATCAAATCCCCCGTGGACGGCCAGGTCGGCCAGCTGCAGGTGGCCGACCGGACGAGTGTCGCCCGGGATGCCCCGCTGCTCACGGTGGTCGACCTGTCGGCGCTCGAGGTCGAAATCCAGGTGACCGAGAGTCTGGCACGCGATCTGCGGCCGGGCATGAGCGCGGAGTTGGACGGCGGCGGCCGGCACTGGCAGGGCCGCGTGAGCGGCGTCTCGCCCGAAGTGGTGGCCGGCCAGGTTGCCGCGCGGCTGCGCTTCGCCGGCGAGCAGCCGGCCGGCCTGCGGCAAAGCGAGCGGCTGTCGGTGCGGATTGTCATCGACCGCCGCGACAACGTGCTCATGGTCGACCGCGGCTCCTTCGTGGACCAGGAAGGCGGCGGTTTCGCCTATCTCGTGCACGGCGACCTCGCCGTTCGCCGGCCGGTCAAGCTCGGCGCCGCCAGTCTCGACAAGGTCGAGATCCTGGGCGGCCTCGCGGCCGGCGATCAGATCGTGGTCTCCGGCACCGATGCCTTCAACGGCGCGCAACGCGTGATCCTGAGCCATTGACCCGTCCCGCATCGAATCGCACCCCATCCATCCACGGCAAGAGGCCCCCATGCTGAGAATGACCCATCTGTCGAAGGCGTATCGCACCGAGGTCGTCGAAACCTACGCATTGCGCGATTTTGCCATCCACGTGCGCGAGGGCGAGTTCGTCGCCGTCACCGGACCCTCCGGATCCGGCAAGACGACATTCCTCAGCATCGCCGGGCTGCTCGAGGAATTCAGCGGCGGCGAGTATCAGTTGGACGGCGTCGACGTCCGCGGCCTGAACGACAATCGGCGTTCGCGGCTGCGCAATGAGAAGATCGGTTTCATTTTTCAGGCCTTCAACCTGATCGCTGATCTGAACGTCGAGGACAACATCGACGTGCCGCTGCGCTACCGGGGGTTCGACGGCGCCGAGCGGCGCCGGCGCATCCGGGAATCCTTGAGCCGCGTCGGCCTGTCGGCCCGCGGCCGCCACTATCCGGCGGAGTTGTCCGGCGGCCAGCAACAACGGGTGGCGATCGCGCGGGCATTGGCCGGCGCGCCGCGCCTGCTGCTCGCGGATGAACCCACCGGCAATCTGGACACGCAGATGGCGCGCGGCGTCATGGACCTGCTCGAGGAGCTGCATCGCGACGGCGCCACCATCGTCATGGTGACCCACGATCCGGAACTCGCGGTGCGCGCGCAGCGCGAAGTGCACATCGTCGACGGCCAGGTGGTCGACCTCGCCCCGCCGCCGCGGCTGGTCGCGGGCCTGGCCGCGAATCCCTGATCAAGGCGGGACACATGTTCACCTATTATCTGACCCTCGCACTGCGCAGCCTGCGGCGCAACGTTGTGCTCACGGTGCTGATGATCGCCGCCATCGGGGTGGGCATCGGCGCCTCCATGACCACCCTGACCGTGTTTCGTGCCATGGCGGGCGACCCCATTCCCCGCAAGTCCCGGCAGCTGTTTGCGGTGCAGATCGACAATTGGGGGCCGAAGAAAGGCGTGGTGATTGGCGATGAGGACAATCTACAGCAGCAGATCAGCTACCCCGACGCCGTCGGTTTGATGACGGCGCACGCGGCCCGGCGCCAATCGGCCATGTATCGCACCGGCTTTGCGCTCACCCCGGCCAATCCGGATCTGCGGCCCTTCCAGGTGACCGCGCGCGCGGCCTTTGCGGATTTCTTTGCCATGTTCGAGGTGCCGTTTCGCTACGGCGCCGCCTGGTCGCAGGCCGATGACACGGGCCATGCCGATGTGGTGGTGATCGGCCGTGAGCTCAATGACAAGGTGTTCGGTGGCGCCAATTCGGTCGGCAGGACGCTCGATCTCGACGGCCACGGGTACCGGGTGGTGGGGGTGCTCGATCACTGGGAGCCGATCCCGAACTTCTACGACCTCAACAACAACAAATACGCCGGGGCCGAGGAAGTCTTCATTCCCTTTACCCGCGCCATCGATCAACAGCTGGCGTCCTGGGGCAACAACAATTGCGGCGGCGACTCGCTGCCGGCCGCGGGCTGGGACGGCCGCTTGCATTCCGAGTGCATCTGGCTCCAATTCTGGGCCGAGCTGCCCGGCGCCGCGGAGGCGGATCGCTACCGCACGTTCCTGAACAACTATGCGGCGGAACAGCGGCGCCTGGGCCGCTTTCAGTGGCCTCCCCACACCCGGATCCGGGACGTCCGGGAGTGGCTCGTCGACCAGCACGCCGTGACCGCCGAGGTGCGCATTCTGGTGCTGGTGTCCTTCAGCTTTCTGTTGGTCTGTCTGCTCAACGCCATGGGACTGATGCTCGCGAAAATCATGGGACGCGCCGGCGACATCGGCGTGCGCCGCGCTCTGGGCGCGAGCCGCCGCGCCATCGTCGCACAATGCCTGACCGAGGCGGCGATGGTGGGTCTGGCCGGCGGGCTGCTGGGTCTCGGGCTCACCGTGCTCGGACTGCTGGGATTGCGGGCACTGCTCTCGGAGGACGTGAATCGGCTGACCCATTTCAGCCCTTCGGACGTCGCCATCGCGGTGGCGCTGTCGGTGGCGGCCACCACCCTGGCGGGGCTGTATCCCACCTGGCGCGCCACGCAGGTGCAGCCCGCCTGGCAGTTGAAAGCCCAATAGGGGGAATGGTCATGGAACTGCGTCCGATACTCTCCGCCATGCGCCGCAACAAGGTCGGTGCCATCCTGATCGGCGTGCAGATGGCGATCACGCTCGCCATTCTGTGCAACGCGCTGTTCATCATCGAACAGCGTCTGGCCCTGAGCCATCGCCCCACCGGCATGGATGAGAGCAACAATTTCGTCGTGACCAATCAGTGGGTGGGCAATCCGACCGACCTCAAGGCCAAGCTGCAGGGCGATCTGGCGGCGCTGCGCTCGCTGCCCGGTGTGATCGATGCCACGGCGCTCAATTCCTACCCCTTGAGCAACGGCGGCTCGACCGAAGGTCTGCTGCTGACGCCGGACCAGAAGGAACCGACGGCGTTGAGTGCGCTGTACGAGATGGACGAGCACGGCTTGCAGGCCGCCGGACTGACGCTCGTCGCCGGCCGCAATTTCACCGCCGAGGAGGTGCGCGACAAGTTCGGTTACCTGGACGTGACGCCGCCGGCGGCCGTCATCATCACCCGCACCCTGGCGGAGAAATTATTTCCCGGCCGAAGTGCCCTGGGGCAATCCGTGTATTTCGGCGGCCACACCCAACCGGCGGCCGTCGTCGGCATCGTCGAGCGGCTGCAGGTGCCCTGGACCCAGGCGGGCGGCTGGGGCAGCCAGTTCAACGACAATTCGACCATTGAACCGATGCGCTACGTGTCGCCGTATACCCATTACCTCGTGCGCGTGCAGCCCGGTCGCATCGCCGCCGTGATGCGGGCCGCGGAGCAGGCGCTGATCGCTCTGGACCGCGCCCGGGTATTGGAGAAAACCTGGACGCTGACCGAGGCGCGCGCCGATGCCTATCAGGATGACCGCGGTCTGGCGGTCATTCTCGGCGTGGTGTGCGCGGCCTTGGCGGCGGTCACCGCCTTCGGCATCGTCGGCCTGACCAGCTACTGGGTGGCGCAGCGCCGGCGCCAGATCGGCATACGCCGCGCCCTCGGCGCGACCCGGCCGGCCATCATCCGCTACTTTCAGACGGAGAATCTGCTGATCGCGGCGGCCGGCGCCGCCCTCGGCATCGCGCTCACCCTGCTCCTGAATCTGTGGATGGTCAGCGCCTTCGAGATGCCGCGGCTGCCGCCGGGCTATGTGCTCATCGGCGCCATCGTGGTGCTGCTGCTCGGTCAGCTGGCGGTGCTGTGGCCCGCGCTCAAGGCGGCGTCCGTACCACCCGCCCTGGCGACGCGGGCCGCCTGATTCGAGTCGGGCGGCGGCACCCGGTAGACTTCAGCCATGCGCAGCATTCTGGTCATCGACGATAATCCGGCCGTTGCCCAGGCGCTCGGACTGCTGTTCGGACTGCATGACATCCGCACCCTCGCTGCGACCTCGCCCGCGGCGGGTCTGGCGCTGCTGGCGCGCGAGCGGGTGGATCTGGTCATCGCCGACATGAACTTCGGCGGCGACACCACCTCGGGGGACGAAGGAGCTGCGCTGTTTCGCGCCGTGCGCGCCCAGCAGCCCGACCTGCCCGTGGTGCTGCTGACGGCCTGGACCCACCTCGAATCCGCGGTGCAGCTGGTCAAGGCCGGCGCTGCCGATTACATCGGCAAGCCCTGGGACAACGACAAGCTGATCGCGACCGTGGAGAACCTGCTCGAACTGGCGGAGAGCACGCGCGAGCGGCAGCGTCTGCTCGACGAACAGCGCCGCCGGCGCGAGCTGCTCGCCGGGCAATACGACCTGTGCGGCACGGTATTTGCCTCCGATGCCATGGAGCGGGTGGTCGAACTCGCCTGCCGCGTCGCACGCGGCGATGTGCGGGTGCTGATCACCGGCCCGAACGGCGCCGGCAAGGAGCGCATCGCACAGATCGTACATGCGAACTCGGCGCTCCGCCGCGGACCCTTCGTGGCGGTCAACTGCGGCGCCATCCCGGCCGAACTGATCGAGGCGGAGTTGTTCGGCGCCGAGGCCGGCGCCTTCACCGGAGCGGCCCGCGCCCGCGTGGGCCGCTTCGAGACGGCCGATGGCGGCACGCTGTTCCTGGATGAAATCGGCGACCTGCCGCTCGCCGGGCAGGTCAAGCTGCTGCGCGTGCTCGAAACCGGCGAGTTCGAGCCGCTCGGCTCGAGCCGCTCGCGCAGCGCCCGGGTGCGGGTGTTGAGCGCCACCAACGCCGATCTGCCCGCACTGATTCGCACCGGCCGCTTTCGCGAGGACCTGTATTACCGCGTCAACGTCATCGAGATCAACGTCCCCGCGCTTGCCGAGCGGCGCGCCGACATCCTGCCGCTGGCGCGGCATTTTCTCGGCGCCGCGCCGACCTTGGGCGAGGATGCGGCGGCCGCCCTGCTGGCGCACGACTGGCCGGGCAATGTGCGCGAGCTGCGCAACTGCATCGAGCGCGCCAAACTGCTGGCGCGCGGGCGCATCCTGACCGCCGGCGATTTGAATCTGCCGCTGCAGCGTCCCGCGGCCGAAGCCGAGGTGCGGCGCGACGCCGATCAACCCAGCCGCGAGGCGATCGAAACCAGCCTGCGCGAGGCCGGCGGCAACATCAGCCGTGCCGCGAGCAACCTCGGCCTGTCGCGACAGGCGCTGTACCGGCGCATGGAACGGTTCAATCTGCGTCCGGTGGGCGGCTAGCCCGCCATGCCCGGCCGGCCGCTGCTCAGCCTCAAGGGAAAGCTGGCATTCTGGCTGATGGCGGTGGCCGCGGCGGCGGCGGCCGGCGGGGTGTTGGCCGCCCGCCTCTGGGACAGCGGCCTGCTCGCCTGGTCGCTGGTGATGTGCGCCGCGTTGTTGCCCGTGTTGTGGCTGGCCGCGCGGCTGATGCGGCCGGTGGCGCAATTGCTGCGCGCCCTCAGCGCCACCGTGGCGAGCTATCGGGAAGGCGATTTCAGCCGTTCGCTTGCGATCGACCGGGACGATGAGCTCGGCGATCTGATGGCGGCCCACAATGAGCTGGCCGGTGCCCTGCGCTCCCAGCGCGCGCACCTGGTGCAGCGCGAATTGCTGCTCGACACGGTCATGCAGAATTCGCCGGTGGCGCTGCTGCTGGTGGACGCGCAGGAGCGCATCGCCTACGCCAATATCGCGGCTCGCCACCTGTTGAGCGAGGGCCGCAGCCTAACCGGGCTGCACTTCGGTGATGCCCTGATGCGCGCGCCGCCGGCCTTGCGCGGCGCCGTGGCCGGCGCTGGCGACAGCCTGTTTTCCACCGAGATCGAGGGTTCGGAGGAGACGTTTCATCTGTCGCAGCGCGCCTTCATCCTGCAGGGGCGCACCTTCCGACTGTATCTGCTCAAGCGCCTGACCCGGGAGCTGTCGCGCCAGGAGGTCGCCACCTGGAAGAAACTCATCCGCGTCTTGAGCCACGAGCTCAACAATTCCCTGGGGCCGCTCTCATCGCTCGCCCATTCCGGCGCCGAGATCGCGCGCCGCGCCGACCAGTCGACGCTGCCGGCCGTGTTCGCGGCCATCGCCGAACGCGCCGAGCATCTGCACCAATTCGTCAGCGGCTACGCCACCTTTGCGCGCCTGCCGGCGCCCCGTCCGCAGCCGGTCGCGTGGGATGGCTTCGCCGCCGATCTCGCCCGCCAGCAGCGCTTTACCCTGGCCGCCGCCCTGCCGGCGGTGCCCGGCTGGTTCGACCGCGCGCAGGTCGAGCAGGCGCTGATCAATCTGCTCAAAAATGCGCATGAAGCCGGCGGCAAGGACACCGATGTCGAGCTGCTCATCCGGTGCTTGGGGACGGAGCAGCGCATCGAGGTGCGCGATCGCGGGGCCGGTATGAGCCAGGCCGTGCTGGCACAGGCGCTGCTGCCGTTCTATTCGACCAAGCGCAGCGGCACCGGCCTCGGCCTCGCGCTCGCGCGCGAAATCGCCGAGGCCCACGGCGGGCGCATTCAGCTGCAAAACCGCGAAGGCGGCGGCCTGTGCGTCACCTTGGATCTGCCGCGGCAACCGGATTAACATGGGGATCGTTACCCACGGAATGACCCCATGTACTCATTTGTCTGGCGCCCGATGATGCTGGCTGCGATCGCCGCCGCGTGGCCGTGCACCGTCCTCGCACGGCAGCCGGTGACCGACGCCGAGGTGGCCGAGATCGGCAAAAGCGCCATCCTGATCGACACCCACGACGATGTGACCAGCAAGACCGTCGACGGCTACGACATCGCCACCCCCAACCGCGGCGGCAACACCGATCTCGCGCGGATGCTAAGCGGGCATCTGGGGGCGGAGTTCTTCGCCGTGTACGTCGACCCCTCCTATGTGAAGGACAACCATTCGGCGAACCGCGCCCTGCAGATGATCGACACCGTGCGCCATGACATCATCGAGGCGCATCCGCAGTTCGTCTTCGCGGTCACCGCCGGGGACATCGAGCGCGCCCACAAGCAGCACAAGATAGCCGCGCTGATGGGCATCGAGGGCGGCCACGCCATCGAGAATTCGCTGCGGCTGCTGCGCGATTTCTACGCGCTCGGCGTGCGCTACATGACGCTCACGCATTTCAACACGAACGACTGGGCGGACTCGCAGGGCGACATCGACGATCCGGCGGTCAAGCACCACGACGGCCTCACGCCGTTCGGCAAGGACGTCGTGCGGGAGATGAACCGGCTCGGCATGATGGTCGACATCTCGCACACGGCGGACAAGACCTTCTGGGACGCGCTCGAGGTGTCGACGGCGCCCATCATCGCCTCGCACTCCGGCTGCCGTGCGATTTCGAATTACACCCGCAACATGACCGATGCGATGATCCGGGCGCTGGCCGCCAAGGGCGGCGTCATCCAGATCAATTTTGGCTGCGATTTCCTGAGCCAGCGCTACTACGATGCCGCACGTCCCCTGGAGGGCTCGCTGCGCGAGCGCTACCGGGCCATCATGCAGCTGAGCCAGCCGGAGCGGGCGGCCGCCATCGAGCAATTGCGCCGGGAGTTCGCCTCCCAGGTGCCTCCCGCCACCCTTCAGGACGTGGTCGCCCAGATCGACCACGCGGTCAAGGTGGGCGGCATCGACGCGGTCGGCATCGGCACCGACTTTGACGGCGTCGGCTGCACACCGCCGGAATTGGATGGCTACGACAAGTTTCCCGCCCTCACCCGGGCACTGCTGGAGGCCGGATACACGCCGGATCAGGTGCGCAAGATCTACGGCGGCAATCTGCTGCGGGTGATGCGTGCCGTGGAGACGCGGGCACAGCAGCTGCGCGCGGCTCCCGCGACCCCTTGATCCGCTCTGTACGGTGCAGCACCGACCAGCCGTCGGCGGTGCGCTACAGTGAGTCATGAACCAGCACCCTGCCTCGCCCCGTTCGGGATATCGCGCCGCGACGGCGCTCTTCCTCGGCCTCGCCCTGTGCGGCACGGCCATGGCGCAACATAACGGCGGCGGCCACGGTGGCGGCATGGGCGGCGGCCACGGCAGTGCGGGCGGCGGCCACGGCGGCGTGGAGCGCGGCGGCGGCTACGGCGGTGGTCATTACGGCCCGCAGCGTCCGGGCTACGGCGGGCGCGGATATGGCGGACGCTACTACGGCGGCGGTTATGGCTACGGCGGTTGGGCGCTCGGCTACGGTTTGTTCTTTGCCACTCTGCCCTTCTATTACACCACGCTGTGGTGGGATGACGAGCCGTTCTATTACGCCAACGACAATTACTATCAGTGGGACGTCGCCTCCGGCGAGTATGAAACGGTACGCCCGCCCCCGGGTGCGGCCGAACAAATGCAGCAAGCCCAGGGTGATTCGGCGCCCGGCTCGCCGCCGATGGCCACCTCCGAGATTTTGATCTATCCGAACAAGGCCCAAAGCACCGAGCAGCAGGCGAAGGACAAATACGAATGTCATCGCTGGGCTGCCAGCCAGAGCGGCTTCGATCCCACCGCGGGATCACCCAGTGGCGGTGCCGCGTCACAGCGCGCGGACTATCGTCGGGCTCAGATAGCCTGCCTGCAGGGGCGTGATTACAGCGTGAAGTGAGCGGGACGCCACGCCGGCCTCATTGAATGATCCGGCCGATGCGATTCCACTGCGGCCAGCCCGGAATCCGCCAGTTCATCCAGATGCGCACCGCGCGCCCGACCAGATCGGCTTCCGGAACGAAGCCCACCTGCGGGAATCGGCTGTCCTGACTGTCATTGCGGTTGTCACCCATGAAGAAGTCCGTTTGATGTAGTGGATGGACGGATCCGAGGGCAGGCGAAACACCACCACATCGCCGCGCCGCGGTTCGCCCGTCTGCAGCACCTTCGTGTTGATGACGGGCAAACGCCGGGGTCGGCTTGCGTACCGCACGTAACCCCTGTACATTGTATGTATACAGAGTACAGAGGTCACGATGATACTGCGCATCGATCCCGGATCCTCGGCGCCGGTTTACCGGCAAATCGTCGATGGACTGCGCGTGGCTCTGGTCAATGGCGATCTGGCGCCCGGGGATTCGCTGCCGGCCGTGCGGCGGCTGGCGCTCGATATCGGCGTGCATTTCAACACGGTGGCATCGGCCTACCGCGAACTGGCGCGCGAGGGATGGCTGCACATCAGCGCGCGGGGCGGCGCACAGGTGCAGCGGCGATCCTTGCCGATCGCCGCCAAACCGGAGTCCGCCACGCACCGACGCCGCATCGAGGAACTCCTCGCGCACCTTCAGGCGAACGGCGCGACACCCTCGTCACTGGCGCGGGAATTGCGACGCATGGCCAAGGCTCTGGAGGCCTCCTGATCTCGTGAATATGTCGGCCGCGCTTTTTTACATCAGTCTGTTGGCGATCAGTGCGCTCCTGCATCTGATGCCCCGGATCACCCGTCCGGATCTGTACTTTGGGGTGACGGTAGATCCGGCGCTGCGGATCTCGGCATCGGCCCGGCGCATCCTGCAGCGCTATCGGTTCGGCGTGTGGTGCAGCACCCTCGCAGCGGTCGCCCTGCAGATGGCGCTGCAGCGCCCCGCCGTCTCGGCCGTTCTGTATGCGGTCGGCATCGGTGGTGCGCAGCTGGCGGCGCACCACAGCACCCTGGCGCACGCCATACCGCGCGCCACCGCCATCGAGATCGACCTGTCGGCGCCGCCGGAGCATTTCCCGGGAGGATTCGCGGCGGCAGCGCTGCCGTTTGTGTTGCTCCTCGTTCTGGGAACCTGGTCGGTGTCGCACGTGGACCGGCTCCCCGGCCGCCTCCCGGTCCACTGGAGCTTCGCCGGTCCGGATCACTGGGTGACGACGTCACCGCGGCTGATCGTCATGCTGGTGCTACTGCACGCCATCTCATGCCTGGTGCTGATGGCGGCGGCCTGGGGAGTGCTGCACGGGTCCCGACGAATTTGCGCGTCGGGACCCGCCGCCGCCGCCGAGCGCCGATTTCGCCGCCGCACACTGCTGATGCTGCTCACGGTCGCGTATTTCTCCATCCTGCCGCCGGCCCTTGCCCTGCTGCAGGCGCCCGTCATCGCCATGCGGCTGTGGAGCGCGGCGCTCGCCATCATGCTGCTCGGCTTCATCGTCACGCTGTTGCGCGCCGGTCAGGGCGGCGCACGGCTGTTCGCGAGCCGGCCGCCGGTCGGCGATCGCACGGCGGATGACCGCTGGTTGGGGGGATTCATCTATATCAATCGCGCGGACCCGGCCCTGCTGGTGGAGAAGCGCATGGGGATCGGCTGGACTTTAAACTTCGGCAATCCGTGGTCGTGGCTGCTCATCGCCATGCTCGTGGCCATGGTTCCGACCGGCCACTACCTGCTCAGATGAAGGCGTTGCGAAACCACTGCTGATATTTTTCCCCGAACAGCGGCAGGGGCTTTTGCTGGCCGTTGGCGGCGGCGATCAGGCCGATGATGGCAAAGACCAGGATCAGCAGACCAAACAGCGGCATTAACAGCCAGCCGATCACCGGAATGACGGCAAGGATGACGTACCCGGCAAAGGCGGTGAGCATCAGCCCCAACGCCTGGCGCAGGTGATACGCGCCGATGGCCGTTTTGTTGCTGCTGAACATCACCAGCGCAACGATGAATCCGATGAGGGTGATGTAGGCGAGGATCGCCACCGTGCAATCCTCACCGGTGCGCGGCGCCGAGGCGGCGGGCGGTGGCGTTTCGGGTGTCGACATGATTGTGTTTCCTTCGGTTGTGTTTGGCCTTCCCCTCGCTCCATTCTAATCCGCCGCGGCCGCCCGACAAAATCTGCCCCGCGTTCCCGTCACTGACTCATCCAGTACTCTGCGCTCCGCGGCACTGGATGGACACGTCACAAAACCCCGCGGTATTTTTGCACCATGGTCCGCCGCCGCACCACGTTCAACCCTCTGGATGCCGCGCCTGCACCCCGCTGGTACGTCGTGCGCACCATGCACGCATCCATCATCGAGTCCCGGCAGCTCAAGGCCGGCGCCAATCTGACGCATGTATTCGTGACGGCGATGTTGGCTTGGATGGACGGCGGTTGGGAGGTCCGGGAATTCTCCTCGAATTCCGCCACCTTCTTTTGCACACGGGGCAACGACCGGCGCATGATCAGCATCGATTTCACCGACCCGCATGACGCCCCGATATCCGGTGCATCGCACTTGGGCGCACGCGGCTACGATCCCGACTAGCACACGGCGCCGCTCTTATTCCTGGCCGCGCCGGGACAGACCCGGGAGTATCCTTGTATATTGGTCGGCGCCACCGGGAGTTCTCAACCGGGCGCCCGTCCGAGGAGCTCATCAATGACGAGATCACTGCTCATTCTCTGCGCGCTGCTGGCCGCACAGTCGGCGCTCGCCGACGATGATCTGCTGCCCAAGCCGCCGGGCGCACAGACACCCGCGCAAACCCCGGCGCCCGCGCCCGCCCCGGGCCAGAGCTCACCGCAGCCGGCCGCCGGCGACCCACGCGCCGCCTGCGCGGCTGATGTCCAAAATCTCTGTGCGGGTGTGCAGCCCGGTGGCGGACGCATCATTGCCTGCCTCAAGCAGCACAAGAACCAGGTGTCGGACGGCTGCAAGCAGGCCATCCTCAAGGCAACCCGGGGATCGACCTAGGATTGCGCATGCCGCCGATTGCGTCGCTCGCCCGCCTCACGCTCACCCTCGCCGCACTCGCAGCGCTCGCCGCAGCCGCGCAGGGCCCAACCGCGCAGGCCGCAGCGGCTTCGGACAAATCCGCTCACTATTTTCTGATGAAACAGGTCCAGATCATCGACCATAGCCAGGGACCCCAGGGAATTCCGGCCTACGACCTCATGATCCCCACGACCTGGGAGTTCACGGGCGCGGTCAAATTCGGCCAGGCGGTAGGCGGGTGCTTTGCCGACATGTTCTCGGTCTTCGGGGATGCGAAAAGCGCCGACAAATCCATCGAACTGCAGCTGCTCCCGCAATTCACCTGGCAGTATGTCGACGATCCGCAGGCGCAGCGTCATCTGCAGCAGGAAAATCAACAGGGCGCCCGGGTGGGCCTGAAACCCTGCCCGGTACGCTTGCCGGTTCATGCGGCGGATTTTCTGCGCCAGGACCTGATCGCCAAGTATCGCAAGACCGCCACCGTGGTGTCGGTCGACCCCTTTCCCGAGCTCAATCAGATTGCACGGCATCGCCTCGGACTACCGGCCGATGGTACGGGCAATCCCGGCGGCATCCATACCGAAGCGGCGCGCGCGCGCCTGGACTACAGCGACGCCGCCGGCCAGCCGGTGGAGGAATGGGTCACCGCCGTCATCGTCGTGCGCGCACTGCAAAGCGGCCGCGGCGTGGCCTATGATTGGCATGCCATCGATGTGATGATGCTGCGCGCCCCGAAGGGCAAGTTGGATGCCAACGACAAGCTGTTCAAGCTGATCGCCGGCACCATCCGCCCGGAGCCGCAGTGGCAGACCCGCAGCAACGCCGTCATCGCCACCCTGTATCGCAAGAAACAGGAGGAGGAGGCGAAACAGTCGGCGATGATCGCGAATTTCCAGAACCAGGTGGCGCAGACCATCAACGGCGTGGTCGCCAATCAGCAGCGCGGCGCCAACAACGCGGCATTCGGCGCGGATCAGCTGGTGCGCGGGGTGCAGACCTTCCGCGATCCGTCCACCGGCGCCACCTTCGAGCTCAGCAATCAATATGACCACGCCTGGCTCAACGGTTCGAATCAATACGTCATGAGCGACGACCCGAATTTCAATCCAAACGGCACCCTGAACGGCAATTGGACCTCGCTTCAGGCGGTGCGGCCACAGCCCTGACGAGCACATGAATTTCGCGGACCGGTGAATCCGTCCGGCCTCCCGCCGCGTATATCCCGTAACCTCAACATTGCAGGAGAGGCACGATGCGCAATCGGGTCGCGGCGACGCTCGCCCTTTTCCTGGGTGCCGGGGCGGCCGCGGCCGTCGCCGGAGTCATCGTGGGCGGCGGCGCGATGCACGCCCGCGAGGACTCCGCCGGCGATCATTCGAGATGCCATAGCACCCTCGTCGCGGCCCTGAAGGCGAGCGGGCTGCTCGACGCCTTGAAGGGCCAGGGTCCCTTCACGCTGTTCGCGCCCGATGACGGCGCGTTCGCCGGCTTGCCGGCCGGCACCCTCGGCAGGCTGATGCAGCCCGGCGGCAAGGAGGCGCTCAACCGGATGCTGCGCCATCACCTGGTGCCGGGTCATTGGAGCGCCGCCGATCTCGAACGCCTCATCGACCAGGGCCACGGACGCGCCGCGCTCGAGACCGCGGGCGGCGGCCGCGTGATGCTCGCCCGAAGCGGCTCGCGCAACATCATCATCCGGGATGCAACCGGCGTGGTCGCCCGGATCGACGCCGGGGATGCCCGGCACGGCGGAGGCGGGATCTTCTCCATCGACCGGGTGCTGCGATGATTACGCACCTTTGCGATGCTCCCGGGACCGGGGTACTGTGATACGGTCGGACCCGAGGTCAATTCCATGCCCATCGCAGGCAACCGCGAAGAACTGCAGAGCCGCCATCGGGCCTACGAGCGGGAGAGATCCCTGGTCTTGGGTGCAGGCTTCGCCCCGCTCCTGTTCATCTACCTGATGGTCCACACCCGCTATCTGCGTCCTTATGTGTCGGAATCCAAATCCATCGCGCTGCTGGAACTGTTGATCCTGCCGGCCGCCTGGTTTGCCGGCATGCTGCTGCTGTACACGTGGTTCGGACCGATTCGCCACCGGTTGCGCTGCCCTCGATGCGCCCACCGGCTGGTCGGCACCGCGATCACCGCCGCGCTGGAGACGGGAAGCTGCGCGAATTGCGGCGCGCGGCTCGTATCGCAGCCGACAGTGTGAACGGTTGAGATCGATCAGCGATATGGATCTCGCGCTTCTGACGCAGACGATCACCGCACTTTGCATCCACTCGAACCGCCAGCCCGAATACCTACCTGAACGTAATTCACTCAGGAGTTCAAATGCAACAGCGCAATTTTTTCTTGGCGGCCGCCCTGGCCATCACTCTCGCGGCCGGCGCTACAGCGGCGTCCGCCGAGGTCATCGTCGGCGGCAGTGCGATGCTCGCCCAACGAAATATCGTCGAAAACGCCGTGAATTCCAAGGATCACACGACTCTCGTGGCGGCCGTAAAGGCAGCCGGTCTCGTCGATACCTTGGAAGGCAAGGGGCCGTTTACCGTATTCGCACCCGACAACGGCGCATTCGAAGGACTGCCAGCCGGCACCGTTGACACCCTATTGAAGCCCGAGAACAAGGCCACACTCACCAAAATACTCACGTATCACGTGGTCGCGGGACATTTAACGGCCGCTGATCTCGATCGTCTGATCGATAAAGGCCACGGCAGCGCCACTCTGACGACCGTCAGCGGCGGCACGCTGGTGCTCACCAAGAATGGCTCGCGCAACATCAGCATCCACGACGAATCCGGCGACATCGCCGACATCAACGTCTACGATGTGTTGCAATCAAACGGCGTCATCTACTCGATCGATCGGGTACTTCTGCCGAAGTAATCGTCACCCTGGATCCGGCGGCCGCCCCCAAGCGCCCGCCGGATCGATCGTCGTGAGACTCGAGTAGACGCTGATATCGCACGCCTCACCCGATGCGCACGCGGGCGCTGGCATCGAAAACGGATCCCCCCGATTCGACGACCCGGGGATCGCGGATTTCGGTCAAAGAATCATGGCGTTACCGGCGGTGTCACGGAGCAGCCGCAGTAAATCGGGGATGCGCGTTGTGGACCGTGGACAAGCGCCTTAACGCTGTCGCAATAAGTCTGGGTCCAGCCGTCGTCGCCTAGCCGACTTCGCGGATAATCTACCGGCAGGACTCCCTGTGCTCCTCGCACGGGTGCCAGCCGTTGTTCTGCCAATAGCGATCGTGCTCATGGTCCCAATATCCGTCGTGATATCTCGGCG
Source organism: Gammaproteobacteria bacterium (assembly GCA_003137095.1). Taxonomy (GTDB): domain Bacteria; phylum Pseudomonadota; class Gammaproteobacteria; order Steroidobacterales; family Steroidobacteraceae; genus Bog-1198. The sequence continues at coordinate 1,955 of PLET01000101.1, read as the reverse complement.
CCGCGACGATGCAGCCGGCAGCCAGCGCAACCAATCCAATCAGCATCGTGTACCGGGAAGCCGTTAGTACCTTGTTCACGAGTTCTCCTTGATGCGAGATTTGTCCGATACCGCATTCGAACTGTAGCCAAATCAAGAAAGGCGCACCATAGGCATGTGTCGACTCGTTTTGTCAGGAAAGCTCCTACATTCTGCTCAAGCTCGGCGTGCCGAACTCGGCGTTTAGCGCATTGGCCCTGTTGTTGCGGCGGGCGCGAATCGTCATCACTTGAGCTCGGCCGCCGACCAACCGCCGCCCAGATCGCCGATCAGGGATATGGTGTCGAGCAAGCGCAGCTGTTTCACGCCGAGTGCGCTTTCCTCGGCGCTGAATTGCGTGGCCTGGGCGACAGCCACGGTGGTGTAGTCGACGGTGCCCGCCTGGTATTCGTTGAATGCGATCGCGGCGCCGCGCGTGGCGTCGCGCACCAGTGACTCCAGTACCGCCGCCTGCTGGGCCAGAATGCGCAGGCCGGACAGGTCATCCTCGACATTTTGCAGGGCGGTTAGCACGGTGCCGCGGTAATTGGCCACCGCCGATTCGTACGCCGCCTTGGCGGCCGCGACCATGCCGCGGCGTGCGCCGAAATCGAGAATGGCTTCGCTGGCGTCGGCGCCCAAGGACCAGACGTGGTTGGCGGAGTGCAGCAAACCGTCGAGCGGCGATTGGGAGAAGCCCGCCGACGCCGACAGGGTCAGGGTCGGGTAGTACGCCGCCACCGCCACGCCGACGGCGGCATTTTGTGCTGCCATCTGCCGTTCGGCGACGGCGATATCCGGCCGCCGTTGCAGCAGCGTCGAGGGCAGCCCGATCGGCACTTGCGGCAATGTGGGCATCGACGTGCCCGCCGGAATTTCCAGTTCCTCCGGATTCTTGCCGACCAGCACGCCGATGGCGTGCGCGTATTGCGCGCGTGCGACGCCGAGCGAGATCAGGCTGGCCTGGGCACTCTCGAGTTGGGTCTGTGCGGTCAGTACGACCGAGGGAGCGATGGTACCGGCTGCGCCTTGGTTTGAGACCACGCGCAGATATTCCTGGTAGGCATTGACGGTTTTCTGAGTGAGCTCGACATTGGCATCGGTGAGGCGCAATTCAATGACGGTGGTCGCGAGCGTGGTCTGCTCCGACAACGTGGCATTGGCGAGGGTCGCGGCGCTCGCCTGCGCGGTGGCCTTGCTCTCTTCGATGCCGCGACGGACCTTGCCCCACAGATCCGGCGCCCAACTGACGTTGCCTTCGAGCGAGCCCGCGGTCACGGTGGCGCCGCTGCCGGTGGTGGTGGTTACGCCGCCGCTGCCGCTGACCACGGTGCTGCCGCCGGGGCCGTGCTGCTTGGTGGCCGAACCCGTGATGCCGAGTGTCGGGAACAGCGCGCTGCGCGCCACCTCGACCTCGGCCAAGGCTTCCTGGTAGTTGGCGTAGTCTTGACGCACGGTTTGGTTCGACACCGATACCAGCGGTTCGAGTTGATCGAGCAGCGGATCGTTGAAGGCCTTCCACCAATCGCCCTTGGGTGCGTCGGCCGCCGGCACCGCCAGGGTCCAGCCCGGCGATTCCTTGAATTGCGCCGGTACCGGTGCCTCCGGACGATGATAGTTGGGGCCGACCAAGCAGCCGCCGAGCAGCAGCGCCGGAGTGACCACCAGGCTTGAGCGGCAGATCTTCGCTGGGCGGATGATCTTCATGACGCGGGTGACGTTCATGCCGATGCGCCCGCGCCCGACCCGGGGTTCGGGCCCGGACCGGGGTTCTGGCCCTGGCTCGAGCCGGCCTGGTTCCACGGCAGCGTGGCGGACCAACGGGCCAACCGGGCGCGCAGGCGGTCCAGATACAGGTAGATCACCGGCGTCGTGTACAGGGTGAAGACCTGGCTCAGGATCAGGCCGCCCATGACGGTGATGCCGAGCGGCTGGCG
>PLET01000104.1 GCA_003137095.1 Gammaproteobacteria bacterium | reverse complement strand
TGCAGCATGCGCGCGGCATGCAGGCCGGAGATGCCCGCACCGAGAATGAGCACATCCGCCTCATCGCGGTGCGCGGCCCAGCCGCGCACCGCAGCCAGCGATGCCGCCGCGGCACCGGCTCGCAGCACGGTTCTTCTGGAGATCGGTCCGTTGTTCAATGGCATCCTCCGCGTGCACCGGCGTGGCCGCCGGCATCTTGATCGATCAATCCGAATAGCGTCATTGGCGGNNACCCCGCGGCCGCTATCCGGCCGCGCGGCTTGCCGCCGGCCGCGGCCGCCAATAGCATCAGGAGCGATGCCGCTCGACTGCATGACCATGAATACCCCTTTGCGGCGGCGCTACGTCATGACGGGCACGCGGCGGGTGCACCTGTGGACTGGTGGCGAGGGCCCGGCGCTGGTCCTGATCCACGGCTCTCCCGGCAATGCGTGGCTGGTGAAGCCGCTGGCCGAACACCTGTCGCGGCATTTTCGGGTTTATGCCGTCGATACGCCGGGGTTCGGCTGCTCCGATCCGCTGCCCGGCAGCACCCTCACCGTGGCGTCGCTGGCCGACGCGTATCGGGACATCCTGGATGCCATCGGCCTCCGCCAGGTGGCTGTCTACGGCACTCATTCGGGCGCGGCCTTCGGCCTGGAGCTGGCGCGCCGACACGCGGCGCGCGTCTCGGGATTCGTCCTGGAGGGCGTGCCGGCATTCACCTTGGAGGAGCAGCAGCCGCTGCTCGCACCGCCCTACATGGTCGCACTCGAGCCCGATGTGTTGGGCGGCCACTATTCGCGGGCCTGGACGCGCTTCCACGACCAATTCATATGGTTCCCGTGGCATGAGCGCGACCCCGCGCACCTCAATGAGGCCGATGCGGGAACGGCCGCCGACATCCATCTGTGGGTGGAGATGTATTTTCAGGCCCTGCGCCACGACTACCGGCCGGCGTACCGCGCCGCGATCGGTTATGGCGCCGAGGCGCTCGCGGCCGCCGGCGAGGTCAGGCAACCCGGGGTGTATCTCGCCGAATGCAGCGACATGCTGTTTTCGCATCTCGACCGGCTGCCGCCGCCCGCCGCCGGACAGCGCATCCGGCGCGTGATGGAGGCCGGTGAGATGCCGTCCGAAATTGCGGCGGCGCTGCGATCGCTGCCGCCGTCCGCGGCCGGCGTTCAGCTGCCGGAGGCTTCACCCGGCAGCGAGCTGTCCTTTTTCGATCTGCCGCACGGTCAGATCTTGGTCAGGGCGTGCGGCGGCGGAACCGCGGCACCGGTGCTGCTGCTGCACGATGCGCCCGGCGCGGGCCGACCCTTGACCCCCCTGTATGCGGCGCTTTCCGCGCACGGGCGAGTACTGTTGCCGGATTTGCCCGGCTGCGGGGAGAGCGATCCGCTGCCGGGCGCGGTCCCGTCGCTGGCCGACCACGCCGACGCGCTGGCCGGTTTGCTCCGATCGCGCGCGCTGCCCTGCGTCAACGTCTATGCGGTGGGCTGCGGCGCTGCCCTCGCTCTCGAGTTGCATGCCCGGCATCCCGCGATGGTGGGAACACTGTGTCTGACCGGGTTGCTGCGCGTGGGCGAGGCCGAACGGCGCGCCATGATCGGCCGGCTGGCTCCGCGCATCACCCTCGAGGACGACGGCAGCCATTGGTACCGCACCTGGCTGATGCTGCGCGATTCGCTGGTGCATTTTCCGTGGTATGCACGCGACCGGGGCAGCCTGCGGCGCCAGCCGCTCGATATTGATGCATACCAGCTGCACGCATGGACCTGCGATGTGATGCGCCAATGGAATGCCTATCAGCAGCTCGTCGATGCCGTGCTCGGCTGGAACTCGCAGGCCGCGATTGCGGCGGCGCGCGACAAGATTGTGATCGCCGTCGATCCGCTGCATGCGCTGCATGCGGCAGACGCCGCCTGGGCCGGCTCGACGATTCCCTCGGTAATTCTGCCGGCGGACGCCGTAGCGCGAGCGCGGCTGCTGGCATCGACCTGGACATAGCGCGCCTGTCCGCTATCCGGGCATTGACGCCGCTCGGCGGCCGCCGCGTTCGTTTCTCAAGCCGGTTGAGCAAGAAAAATGCGCAGGCGCCGACGTCTTGGCCGAATATCGGCCAACCGTTTTGACGCCCGTCTCGGCGTCAGCATTAGATGCGAACACGCGACGGCCGCGATCGTTTGGCGTCGCAAAAGTACAACAGAGGGACAGCCATGCATAACAGACTGCTTACGAGACACAGAGCACGCGAGTGTTCGATTCTGGTCGGCGCCATGATGATCGCTGCGGCGGCAGTGGTCAGTTCCCGTGCAGCCCATGCCGCCGACGAGGCCGCCGCGAGCGGCGGCCTCGAAGAGATCGTCGTCACCGCCAGAAAGCGCGCCGAGAACCTGATGGAGGTGCCGATCTCGGTACAATCCTTCAGCTCCGCGGATTTGAACGCCGCGGGTGTGTTCGACCTTCAGGGCCTGAAGGACGAGGCCGGATTCACCTTTCAGCAGACCGCCAGCACCGGTGCCGGCGGCCGCAACGAAGGCTCCATCGTGTTCCGCGGCCTGCAGTCGACCTACGGCGACGTGCGCGAGAACTCCGGCTCACTGTTCGTCGACGGCATCTTCGTCTCCGGCGGCCAGGCCTCGGTGAATCTCATCGACATCGATCACGTCGAAGTGCTGAAAGGTCCGCAGAACACCTACTTCGGCCGCAACACCTTCGGCGGCGCGATCAATTTCATCACCAAGGCGCCGTCCGACGAATTCAGGGGCGAAGTGAGCGCCTCGGAGACGAACCGCGGTTCCACGGATGATGCCATCACCCTGCAGGGACCGCTGGTGAAGGGCCTCTTGGACGGACGCTTCACCGCCTTCAATCACATCAAGGGCGCGGAATATACCGCCTCGGACGGCGGCCCCCTGGGTGCGGAATCCTCCAAGGGCTTCGACGCGTCGCTCAATTTCACGCCGGGCGGCTTCACGGTTCGGTTCAACGGCCACTATCAGAAGGACGACGACTCGGCGGCCGCGATGGGTTATCTGCCGGGACAGGCCCCCTATGGCAACAGCTGCGGTGGACAGACCTTCCACGGCCAGAACGCCCAGGGAGTCTCGGTGCCGGTCACTCTCAGCCAGGAATATATCTGCGGCCACATTCCGACCTTGAACCAACTCGAGAACAACGGCTTCAACGTGGTGGATGCGAATACCGCCCTCCCGCCGGCCTACGTGCCCATCGGCGTGGGCAACAGCCTCAACAATGCCATCCAATCCAAGGTGCCGGGTCTCGATCACTCGGGCATGGCACGAGACCTGCTGCGCCTGTCGATCTTGAGCCAATTCGAGCTGCCCTATGACGCAACGGCCTCGTTCAACGTCGGCTACAACCAGTCGTTCACCAATACAATCTGGGACGTGGATCGGTCGAGCACGCAGAGCTTTACATCCTCGGAGCCGACCGTCTCCGAGGATCTGACCGTCGATGCGCGATTGGCCTCCGATCAGAAGCGCGCGTTGCGCGCCATGGTGGGTGCCAGCTACTTTACCGATCTGCTGCAATACCAGGAGGACAGCCTCTACGGCCCGGGTCTGGACGGCACCGCGTTTGCCTTCCTGGCGGGTTTCAGCGGCCTGAGCGGCTACGGAAACGAGCGCAGCCAGGTGCCCGCAGTGTATGGTTCCGTCGAATACGACATCTTGAGCAATCTGACCGCAACCGCCGAAGCGCGCTACCAGTCGGACAAGAACACCGACCAGCCCACCCAGGCCCTGGTCCCCGGGGCCGTGAACTCGGTGAGCGCCACCAACAAGACCACCATGCCGCGGTTCATCCTGCGCTACAAGCCGGTAGAAAGCACCATGGTGTACGTGAGCTATGCCGAGGGCGTGCAACCGACGCTGCTCAACAGCGGTTGGTTGTCGCTCACGCCGGCCCAGCAGGCCTATGTGGCCAATTTCGGCGTGAATGCCTACACCCAGCAGCCCAAGCTCGAGAACATCGAATTCGGCATCAAACAGTCCTTGTTCGACAATCGCTTCGAGTACGCGCTCGATTTCTACCACGGCCTGTGGCAGAACCAGCAGACCACGACCGCGGTCTTTGGCGGCCCACTGCCTCCCAACGGCACGTTCCTTTATTTGAGCAACGAGGCCACGGTGAAGGGTTTCGAACTCACCACCAAGGGCCTCATCACCGACAAGTGGTCCGCCTCGTTCAATGTGCAATACGTACATTCCATCTGGGATAGCTATAACAACGCCACCTTGGCCGGCTTCACGGTGGGCGGCATCGACAGCTTCGCCGGCAACTACCTCTCGCGCGTGCCGACGTGGACAGGAAACTTCTCCACGAGCTACAGCGATCATCTGTTCGGCGACTGGATGTGGTTCGTGCGCGGTGATGCCAACTACACCGGCAGCATGTGGGACAGCGACATCAACATCGTCAAGACCGATCCCTACACGCGGGTCAATGCATTGCTCGGCATGCGCAAGGATCAGGTTTCGGTGGAACTGTTCGCGAAGAACCTGTTCAACGATTCTCATTGGGACTTCGCCGAGCGCGTACCCAATCTGATAGCGCCGAACTGCTGCTTCACCAACGAGGGCCTGCTGGTTCAGGCCCCCGACAAGCGGGAGATCGGTGCGCGGGTCAATGTGAAGTTCTGATCATCTGACATGCGGCGCGGCGGGAGTCCGGGTTGCATGACCCGGGGCTCCCGCCGCTTCCCGGACAAAGCCGCCCGATGGATTGCGCGGATCGATCATGACCGGATATCGGTCGGAGTTCTTTATCGTCCCGTCCCGATGAACTAACGTCGCTGCGGCAATGCGAATTGCGCGGCGAACGGCGACATTCAATGACCATCTCCAACGTAGATCCCATTTCCGGCGTAGATCGTGTCGACGGCGATTCCCTGGCCAGGGCGCTGCTCGACATCCTGCCGGCCGCGGCGATTCTGGCGTCGGCCGAAGACCGCGGGTTCTATTCGAGCGATGTCTATTGCGCCGGCGTAACGGCGGATTTCGTGGTGTCGCCCGATTCCGTGGACTCTCTTCAAAAGACCGTTCAGGCGTGCACGACCCGTGGTTTCGCGGTGATCGCGCGCGGCGGAGGACTCTCCTATTCGGGCGGATATCTGCCCATCAAGGCGCGCTCCGTCATCATCGACATGTCACGGCTGACGCGCATCGTCGAGATCAACAAAATGGACATGTACGTGACCGTGGAGACCGGCTGCACGTGGGTGCAGCTGTACGAGGCCCTGCGTCGCGAGGGTCTGCGGACACCCTACTTCGGCCCCATGTCCGGCTTCAAATCCACGGTGGGCGGCGCCCTGTCCCAGGGCAGCGTTTTCCTGGGTTCAACCCGCCATGGCACGAGCGCCGAGAGCACCTTGTCGCTCGACGTGGTACTGGCGGACGGCTCGCTGCTGCAGACCGGCTCCGCATCGGGCGTCACCCGGCCGTCGCCCTTTTTCCGTACCTATGGTCCGGATCTGACCGGACTGTTCCTGGGTGACGCCGGCGCACTCGGCATCAAGGCCCGCGCGACGCTTCAGCTCATTTCCTTCCCCGCAGAAAGCCGCTACCTGTCGTTCAGCTATCAGACGGCGGAGGCGCTGCTCGACGCCCTGACGGGCGTCTCGCGATCGGGACTCGCAGCCGAATGCTTCGGTACGGACCCCTACGTCCAATCCCGGCGCATCCATGAACAGAACATGGCCAAGGACATCGGCTATCTCAAGGCGGTCGCAAAAGGCGAAGGCATCGGCGCCGCAGCCCGCATGGTTTGGAAGGGCAGGCGTTCGCTCGGCGGCGAATCCTTCGTCATGAACGTCACCCTCGACGAACCCAGCCGCCAGGCGGCCGACGCCCATGTGGCCATGGTGCGGTCGATCGCCATGCAGAACGGCCGGGAGATCGAAGCAACCATCCCGCGGGCGATCCGCAGCCTGCCGTTCAACTATCCGAACGACATATTGGGCGATCGAGGCGAGCGCTGGGTGCCCACGCATGCACTCGCGCCGCATTCGAGGGGCGCGGAGGTCGTGGCGGCCCTCGAAAAATTTTTCGGCGGCCGGGAAGACGAATTGCGCAGACACGCCATAGAATGGGGCTATCTGGTGTTTGCCGTGACGACGCGCACCACGTTGATCGAACCCCTGTTCTACTGGCCGGACGAACCTATGCCTTTTCACGAGCGCATGATCGAGCCGCAGTATCTCGCGCGCCTGCCGCGCCTCGAACCGAACCCCGAGGCCACCGCCGCGGTGCATTCGTTGCGATCCGGCCTCATTCAGCTGTTTGCCGAGCTCGGCCTGGCGCATCTGCAGATCGGCAAGGCATACCCCTACCTTCAAACCCGGCAGCCGGCTGCGTTGAACCTGCTGGAAAGCATCAAGAAATCGGTGGATCCGCGGCGCCTGATGAATCCAGGCGCTCTCGGATTCCTGTGATCAAGGAGACCACGATGAAAAGGCGACGCTACGCCAATGGTCCGGTCCGGCCGCAATACCTGGACAGCCCGGATGCCGACCGCGCGGTCATGATGATCCTCGCGCTCACCGCCGAGGTGTCCGCACTGCGCGAGCGTCTCGATACGCACGAGAAGCTCGCCGATGCCGGCAAGCCCGCGGCCACGGCCTCGGTCGAATCCTTCGAAGTGCCCGAGACCGTCGAAGCGGCCCGCGCTGCGGCACGCCGCTCCCTCATCGACCGGGTCACCCGCGTGCTGATCGAGCCGGACATACCGCGCATGACCGCCAAGAAAGCCACCGAGGAGGCCTGACCATGCCGCAATTCCGGCACCCCATGCTGGTGGAGGAAACGCACGATGAGCGCTCGCGTGCGGCGTTCATCGCGAGTCTGCGCGAATACACCATGTCGGATCTGTATCCGAAGCTGCGCCGGCATTACGAGCAGACGCTCGCGCCCGCCTATGCCGCAGCGCATGGCAAGCCGCCTGAGAGCCCTGACCGGGTGCGCGCCGTGATGGAGGGCAGCCAGCTATACACGGGCTACAGTCTGCTCGTCCGCGGAACCCAGGAGCTGCTGTGGGACACGCTCGGCGAGGTGGTGGAGAAGCAGCTTCCGATCTTGATCCCCCGGGCAGCCGCGGCGCGCGCGACACGCGGCACGCTCGAGTTGAATCCGCGGCTGCCGATTCCCGCTTATACGGCTGCGGTCGACATTCATGTGATGCCGGGCGGCTTCCATACCGAGATCACCGACGATGACCTGTTCGCCGGCGCACTCTACGACCGCGGAGTGCACGTGTTCGCCTTCGGCGGTCTCGGGCCCCTGAACGACGAAATGGGCGTCGCCACGGCGGCCGCGGTGCGGCGCCAATTCCCGGACATCAAGCCGGGGAAGATTCTCGACCTGGGATGCGGCGCGGGAAACTCGACTCTACCGTTGGCAGATGCGTTCCCGGAGGCGGAAGTTTACGGCCTCGATCTCGGCGCACCCATGGTCAGGTATGCCGCTGCCCGGGCGGCGGTGCTCGGCAAGAGCATTCATTTTTCGCAAGCCGACGCGGCGCACACCCATTTTCCCGACGCGAGCTTCGATGTGATCGTCTCCAATCTGTTGCTGCACGAAATGCCGCGCCCCGCGATCATGGACGTGCTGCGCGAATGTCACCGTCTGCTTCGACCGGGCGGCGTCATGCTGCACCATGATCTGCTCGGCTGGCCCGAAGACCCGTATGACTCCTTCATGATGTCCTGGACCACCCGCCACAACAACGAACCCTATGAGCGCGCCAGCGGCACGCTGAATTTCCCGAAGGACTGCGCCGCGGTTGGTTTTGCCGAGGAGGACGTGTTCGTCGTTGCCGAGCCCGGCGCCTACATGGAGGAGGTCTATCAGGTGAGCGGCATCCGGGGCGCGCGCAAGCGCGGAACCAGTTGAACGAGCCTCTGACCCTCTCGGCAAGCGCGCAATTGACCGAGGACACCCGCCGTGAAGCGCGGGTGACGCTGGGCACCGGCGTGGGCTACGGCCTCGGGATGGTCGGCGAGCGCATGTTCCGCGACGCGCCGGCGCTGTTGCTGTTGGTGTTCATGACCAACTACCTCAAGATTCCGGCGGCGCTCGCCGGCGTTGCCATCTTCGCGCCCAAGCTGCTGTTGGTCTTCGTCGACCCGCTGGTCGGGTACCGGTCCGACATGAGCGAAAGCCGCGCCGGACGGAGACGGCCGTTCCTGATCTGCGGCGCGCTGCTGTCCGCCGGCGCCTTCATCGCCATGTTCAATGTGCCGAGCATCGCAGCCACCAACCTGCGGGCGATGTACATGATCTTTCTGATCGGCGCGGCGTTTGCAGTGTACTCGATCTACTCGGTGCCCTACCTCTCATTCGCCTCCGACCTGTCCTCGGACCCCTACCAGCGGACCCGTCTGCTCGCCTACCGCATGGCCTTCCTCGCCGTCGGACTCAATTTGAGCGGCTCCGCCGGCGTCCTCATCGAGCGGTTCGGCGGCGGCATCGGCGGCTATGAAAAGATGTCCTACGTGTACGGTGCGATTTGTCTCATCACCATGCTGACGCCGGCACTGACTCTGCCTGATCCGCCGATCGTGCGCCGCGACGTACAGAAGGCGAACTGGCGCCAAGCCGTGGGTTCCGTGCTCGGCGACGTCAAATACCGGCGGCTCCTGATCGTCAATTTCGTCCAAAAAATTAGTGAAGGCATCGGCTACGGCTCCTTCGCATATTTTTTCCTGTATTGGCTGCAACAGCCGCTCTCCGCCATCGGCGCCTGCATCCTCGCATCGACGGCCGCGCAGATCCTGGCGCAACCGCTGTGGGTCGCCGCGTCGAAGCGGTTTTCGCGCACGGCCTGCTGCATGGTGTCCCTCGGCGGCTACTTGTCCACCAATATCCTGTGGCTGGCCGTGCCGCCGCGGCTGTTCTGGCCCGTGCCGGTGGTGGGATTCCTGGCGGGATTGTTCGCCACCGGATTGATGCTCATGCTGGTGGCCATGATGTCCGACATCGCCGTGGAGAGACGCGACGCCGGCGACTCGCGCTTCGAAGGGCTGATCGGCGGCATGTGGCTGGCGGTCGAAAAGATCGGTTTCGCCACGGGCGGCATGCTCGTTGCCTTCACGCTCAGTGCCTTTGGATTCGTCGAGTCGAGCAGCGGCGCCGGCGCCGTGCAATCACAGACCACGCGTATCGGGATCGCGTTCGCCTATGCGGGGCTCGGCTCGGCTTTCTATCTGTTGACGTTGGGATTGGTCCTGTGGATGAGGAAGACACAATGGAAGAAGTGACCCTGGCGCGCGCGACCGCGGCCATCCAAGCGGTGATCTCGCATGCGCGCGGCAAGGCGCTCGCGCCTCTGGCGATCGCGGTGCTGGACGGCGGTGGCCATGTGCGCGCGACCGCGCGCGAGGACGGCGCCGGACACTCGGGAATCGACATCGCCGTCGCCAAGGCGCGCGGCGCCCTGAGCTTTTCCATGACGTCGCGCGCAGTGGGCGAGATCTTCGGCGGCAATGCCGCTCTGTGCGCCACCCTGGCGGCGACGCTCAAGGGTCAGATGCTGCCGATACCGGGAGCCTTGCTGATCAAGGACGCCAAGGGCCACCTGGTCGGGGCGATTGCCGCGGCCGGAGATTCACCGGACAACGACGAAGCCGCGGCAGCGGCCGGCCTCGCCGCGGCAACCTGACGCTCGGGGGCAGCGCCCCTCTTCAATGCGGCTCGTGCACCCGCGCGGGCCTAGCCGAGAGCCGCTGGCCCGCGCGGCGGCGAAGCCGCATGTCTGCGACGCCGGCGGTGATTTCCGCCGACAGCACCTTCAACAGAGGCACGTATTTGTCCACGATCTGCGCCGGCTTGATGGCCGCCTTGACGTACCCCATCAGCAGGCAGGCGCGCGCCACGCCGTTCAGGAATATCGGCACCCCCACGGAGGCCTCCGGATACTCCTTATATATGATGTGTGCGTAGCCCTGGGTGCGCACCACCTTGAGCATCGAGCGGATCCTTGCGTCCTCGCGCGCCAGGGCCTGCTTGGGGTCGGGTGAATTTCGCAGCACCTGCAGGGTCAATTCCCGATGCTGCTGCGACATGAACGCCAGCATCACGTGGCCGCTGGTCCCATGGAGCATCGGTGTCTTGAAGCCCACGCTGAAGTGATCGAGCGCGAGCGGGGTCAGGCGATCCGTCGAGACCCTCACCATCATCTGGTCGCTGTTCGGCGTGGCGACCACCAGCGGCCAGCCGATGTCGATGGTCTTCTGCGCGAGCAGCGGTTCGGCCACGTGTGCGATCCAGCTTTCGTCGGAAAAGCCGCTCGACAGCATGCTCACCATGGGCGTCAACCGGTACTTGTGTTCGCGGGCGACCTTTTCCGCGTAGCCCTCTTCGACCAGCGTGTCGAGCACCCGCCTTGCCGTCGTGCGCGGCAGCTTCAGCTCCGCGCCGAGATCGGTCGCGGTGAGGGTCTCGCGCATGTTGAGCAGCGACAGCGCGCGCAGTCCGCGCTTCAGCGAGCTCAGATTTTGACTGCCGCTCATTCGACTGCCTTGGGGACATCCTGCGGCAGTGGATTCGGGCCGGGGTTTCCCAGGGCTGCGCCGCTCAGACCCTGGAGTGCCAGCCCATGACCCACCTCGCGGACGACGAGTTCCTTCAGCCGCTGCGCCGTCGCCACGCGCATGTACCGCAGGGTGAGCGTCGGCAGCGCGGCGAGCTGGCGCGCGAGGGCCCAGGCGCGCGTCATCAGGGCATGCGGCGCGAGCACCTCGTTGACCACACCGAGCCGCAGCGCCTCCGCGGCGCCGATCTTCTGCTGTGTGGCCAGAAAATACCGCCCGCGCACCGGGCCGAGGACGTGTGGCCAGAGCACGTGCACGCCGTCGCCGGGCGTGAGCCCGAAGGCGAGATGCGGCAGATCCTGAAACACGGCCGTGTCGGAGGCGAGCACGATGTCGCAGGTCAGAATGTACTCGCTGTGCACCAGCGCCGGACCGTTGACCGCGGCGATCACCGGAACGTCGATGTCGAGGAGGTTCTGCAGGACCTTCTTTCCCTCCCAGTACACCCGGTCCCAATTCCTCGGCACCGTGAAATCGTCCTTCTCTGTGCCCTGCGATTCGTCGAATGCCGCGATCCAGCTGTCGCCGGTGCCGGTGAGAATCATCAGGCGCGTGTCGGGGTCGCGGCTGATGTCATAGAAGGCGTCCACCATGTGTTCGTGGGTGCGCGGGCCGAACTGACACGGACCGCCGCGGGTGTGCAGGCGCACCTCGAGTATCCCCGCATCGTCGCGGCGCATGCTGAGCTGCTCGTAGCGGGAAAAATACGCAGGCTCCATGTCGACCTCTTTGTGGCACCAATGCCGGTCATTTTAGCCGAATACCGGCCACGCGCATGCGATCGGTCCGGCCGGTAGGATCTGTCGGGATCAAGGTCCGCTATACGGGCACAGTCGGCGGATCGATGGCGCTGCAGAGCCGATTCGCGCAAGCTTTGCAGGCAGTCGCCTGAAGGAGCGCACCTTGCCGATGCACCGGTCGTTTGCCCGTAACATTCCGTCGGCCGTGATCCTGTCGTTCTGCGCGTTGACGTCGGCGGCGATATCGGCGCCGCCTCGTGCGGCCGACCCGGCGGTGCGCGGTAAAATCCTGTTTCTGCGGTGCGCATCCTGTCATGACGTCTCTGCCGAAAAATCCGCGAAGATCGGGCCCAACCTGTACGGGGTGATCGGCCGCCCCGCGGCGAGCCTGGAGGGATTCGCCTATTCGCCGGCGCTCAAGGCGCAGAACTTCGTGTGGGACGCGGCGAATCTCGACCGGTGGCTCACGAATCCCAACGCGGTGGCGCCTGGCACGATGATGACCTTCGCGGGCGTCGAAACGGCTGCGGATCGCGCAGCCATTATTGAATACCTCGAGCGTCAGGGGCCCGCTGCGGTCAGATGACTCAACTGCCGGGTGTCCGGCGGCTTCGCCGCGCCCCGGTTACTTAGGCGGCGCCGGAGTCTGCTCGCGGGCATAGTGCTCGAGGCTGGAGTAGTTCGGTCCATACCATTTTTCCGGTGCCGTCAGGAACTGCGGGTATCGGGCACGGATCCGTTCGAGCACCGGAGCCGGGAAATAATCCAACGTGCGGGAGCGGCGGAAGATGCCGTCGTACATCACATGCCCGGGCGCCGTACCCATCAGCATCCAGGGCAGCCAGGGCTGCACGCGGACCCAGTTGCCGTTGCTCGGCACATGCGTCTTGGCGGGATTCTCGAGATCCGCGCGGCTGACGAAATAGCGGAAAAGTTCCGAGGATTGGATCATCGAGCCCGCGGATTCGCGCGGCCACTTGGCCGGATCGAGCTTGTTGGGGTAGTAGGCATGACCATCCACGGATAAGACGATGGTGTCGGGACCGAATTCCGACCAGTTCAAAAGATAGGGTTTGCCGCCGGGCACGGCCTGTCCGGTGGTCACGAGGCCGGGCATGGCCGGCGGCTGAACGGTCGATGCGATGACCCAGTTGTACGGATCGTTGGCGACATCCACCACCTTGACGCGCTCTCCGGTATACGGATTGTCCCATTCATCGAGCATGGCGCCGGTCTTGGCGTCGGCATACAGAATGGTTTCCTTGGTCATGCGCTGGTAGCTGCCGTCGCTCTGGCGAAGCACCCGGATCGTGCTGAATACCTCGAAGTTGAACAACGTCCGCACCGCTTCGCCGGGCCTCACGCCGCAGACGACCCCGCTGCATCGGCCATAAACCTGGCTGCCGTTGGTATCCGCCTCGAGGCGGGCGTTGGCTTCGCGATTCCAGATCGGGTCGTCGAAGCGCACCGGGATCCGGGAGGAGGCGGCTGCCTTGGCGGACGCGCCGGCAACGGCGGCCCCCAGTGAGACCGCCGCCAGCCCGAGCGCCTCGCGCCGCGTCATGCCACCGGAATCGGAATTGTCGTTCATCGTCGCCCTCCGCTTGCGTGCTTCATTCTGCAGACGCTAACAGAATCTTGCGGCCGTTTCGGTGCCGCGTGCGCAGTGTTCGGATGGCGGGCGCCGGGCGCAGCGTCGCCGGTCTAGCGCTGGAGGGCGGCCGTGCACGGATCGTAGTCGAACAAGTCGGCGTCCTGCGAGGGTGCGGCGTTCAGTGCGGGAATGTCGATGGTTCCTGCCTGGATGATTTCTCCCTGCCGGATGGTTTGCAGGCGCACGGTTTCGACGCGGGCCACGCGCGCATTCAGGTACGCGGCGAATGCGCTTTCCACGGCGGAGTGCGCGTCGAGCGCTCTCGCCAGAACCACGGCATCCTCGATTGCCAGAGCGGCGCCCAGTCCGAGAAACGGCAGAATGGGATGCGCGGCGTCGCCGAGCAAGACCACGCGGCCGCGGCTCCATCGATCGAGCGGCGGCCTGACGTAAAGACCCCATTTGATCAAATTCTCCGCGGAGGCCGCCCTGATCAATCCGGTCACATCCGCGTGGAAGCCCTGGTAGACGGCGAGAAATTCCTCCACGGAGGCGGGGGTGTTCCATCCCTCGGCCTGCCAGGAGTCGGTGCGCGCGATGCCGACGACGTTGATCAGCGAGCCGCCGCGAATGGGATAACGGTGGAAAATGCGGGACGGTCCGATGGAAACCACGGCGTTGCCGCCACCCATGAATGGCTGCGCCGACGCCCGCGGAATGAGGCAACGAAAGGCCACCTGGCCGGCAAACTGCGGCGCCGATCGGTCGAACAGTTGGCGCCGGACGGTCGATCGCGTGCCGTCGGCGGCAATCAACAGGGCGGCCTCGGCCCGGCTGCCGTCGCCGAAATGCGCGACCACGCCTCCGGCATGCTGTGCCAGGTAATCCAGGCGGCGATTGCATTGTAGGGCGTGCGGATCCAGGGCGCTGACAGCCGCCGACAGCATGGCGTGCAAATCGGCGCGGTGGATGTGCCTTGCGCTGCGGATGCCGTGGTCCTCCGCGGACGGCCGATCCGAGTTTGCCACGAGCATCCGGCCCGTCTCGTAATGCGCGAACAGCACGCGCGGCACGGCCGCGGAGGTGGCCAACAGCGCCCGCTCCAGGCCCAGCGAAGCCAGTCCGGCCGCCGCCCCCGGGCTCAAGGAGATTCCCGCACCGACCTCCCGCAACAGCGGAGCCCGTTCGAAGACTCGGACCCGCCATCCCCGCTGCAGCAAGGCCAGTGCTGCCGTCAGGCCGCCGAGTCCCGCGCCGACGATGGCGGCTGATCGGTGGGTCATCAGGGCTGACTCAGTCGACCAGCTGGCCACCATCGACGGCGAGCAGCGCCCCGGTCACGAAGCTGTTGGCCGGATCGAGCAGGAATGCGACCGCCTGGGCGACGTCGCCCGGGACGCCGATCCTGCCGATCGGATGCTGCTTGACCAGCATGTCGATGAGTTCCTGGGCGTCCTGGCCCTCGCGCAGATTGCCCCACAGCATCGGCGTGTCGATGGCTCCCGGCAGCACCGCGTTGACCCGCACGCCGTATTTCCCGCCTGCCTTCGCCGCCAACCGCGTCAGTGCCAGCACGGCGGCCTTGGAGACGCAGTAGGCCGCTGCGTCGCTCAGCATGATGTGCGCCAGCCCGGAGGAGAAATTGACGATGGCCCCGCCGCCGCTCTTCGCCATGGCGCGCGTCGCGAAGCGGCAGCCGAGAAATGTGCCGTCCAGATTGACGTCCATGTGATATCGCCACTGGGCCAGGGTCATGTCCTGGAAGGCGATTCCCGGCGTGAATACGCCGGCGATATTGACCAGGCCGTTGATCGCTCCGTGGCGCTTCACGATGCCGTCAATGGTGCGCTGCCAGCCGTCCTCGGATGTGACATCCAGGTTCACATATTCGGCGTCGGCGCCGAGCTTCGACTTCCCGGCCTCAGCGCTTGCCCGATCGGATATCACGACCCGGGCCCCCTTGCCGAGCAGCAGACGGCCCACTTCGCCGCCGATTCCCCCGAGTCCGCCGGTGATCAATATCGTTTGATTCTCGAATGACATGTGCAGGTCCGATGTTGAAGAATGAACCCCCTATGTGCGCCACCCGGAGCCTGCTGTCCAAGATTGATTGGCGCTCGTCCGACAAGCGGGCGACCCGCGGGTGACCAGCAGGCACGCCGTCAGAACAGGACGGTCTGGCGCAGCACCTCACCGCGCGCCAGCTTGTCGAAGCCGTCGTTGATGTCGACCAGCGGCATCGTTCCGGAGAGCAGGCGGTTCACCGGCAATTTGCCGTCCTGATACCACTCGATGTAGCGCGGTATGTCGCGGCTGGGAACGCAGCTGCCGAGGTAGCTGCCCTTGATGGTCCGCTCCTCGGCCACGATGCCGACGTGGGGCACCGCGAACAGGCCGGAGGGATGCGGCAGACCCGAGGTGACGGTGGTTCCGCCGCGCCGCGTGATCCGATAGGCGAGGTCCATGGCCTTGACGGCGCCGGCCATTTCAAAGACGTACTCGAGACCGCCGTGCGTTGCCTCCCGGATGGCTTCGGCAACATTCGCGTCAGCGGCATTGAAAGCGTGCGTGGCGCCGAGTTCGAGGGCGAGCGCAAGCTTCGACGGCGACAGATCGACGGCGACGATGACGGCGGCCTGACGGACGCGGGCGCCGAGCAATGCGGCAATGCCGACGCCGCCCAGACCGATGACGGCAACGCTGCGCTCGGGCGGCAACCGCGCCGTGTTGACCACGGCGCCGGTCCCGGTGATGACCGCGCAGCCGAACACGGCCGCCTCCTCGAAGCTCAATGAGCGGTCCACTCGCACCAGCGAGAGCCGCGAAACGACCGCGTGGTCGGCAAAGGCGGAGACGCCCAAATGATGGTTCAGCTCCTTGCCGCGCCGGTGCAGCCGCCTTGCACCCGAGATCAGCGAGCCGGCGGTATTGCTGGCGAATCCCGGCTCGCATAGCGCGGGTCTTGCGTTCAGGCAGGGTGCGCAATGGCCGCAGCTCGGCACGAAAGTGGTGACCACGTGATCACCGACGGCCAGATCCGTGACGCCCTCCCCCAGCTCCTCGACGATGCCGGACCCCTCGTGACCGAGCACCATGGGCATCGGCCGGGGACGGTTGCCGTCGATCACGGACAAATCCGAATGGCAGAGCCCGGCGGCGCGCATTTGCACCAGGACTTCGCCGGGGCCCGGCGGGTCCAGCTCGATATCGCCGATTTCCAGCGGCCGCGATACCTCGTACGGCGCTGGCCTGCCCATGGTATCCAGAATGGCGGCGCGTATTTTCATGATTCATTCCCCCTGTGTCGTACCGTAGGCGCCGGACCGCGCCAGAATCCGCTCTGCCAGTGTCAGATGCACCCGGTCAACCATGCGCCCGTCGATGCTCAGCGCGCCGAGATCCTCATTCCCGCGAAACGCCGCCGCCACGCGCGCGGCCCAATCGCATTCCCGGGCGGTGGGCCGGAAGGCGTCGTTGATCACCGGCACCTGGTCCGGATGGATGGCGAGCTTGCCGCCGAAGCCCTGGCTTCTGGCGCGCAGGCACTCGGCGCGAAGTCCCGCCGCGTCCCGGAAATCCACATACACGCCGTCAAACGCCGGCACGCCCGCGGCAGCGGCGCCCAACACGCACAGGGCACGCACCACGCCGAATATTCCGCCGACATCGTTGCGATTCAGCATGCCGAGCGCGGTGGCCAGGTCCTCCTCGCCGCACGCCAGGCCCGCGAGCCGCGACGAGGTGCCGGCGTAGGAGCCCAGGGTGAACACGGCGCGCGCAGTCTCCGTGGCAATCGCCAGGATCTTGATACCCCCCTCGGGCAGGTGATGTTCATTCTCCAGACTCTTCAGGTTCGCACACAGCCTGCGCACCTGTTCAGGCTCGCTTTTCGGCAGCATCAATCCGTCGGGGCGCGCCCCGGCCATCGCGGCCACATCATCGGCATGATGCGGGGAATCGAACGAATTCACCCGCACATAACAAATCTGTGCACGCGCCTCGGGCGCCGGCGAGCGCGTGTCGGGCGCCGGCGCGCGCGAGTCGGGCGCCGGCAGCCTGTCGCCGCGGGCATCGAGGTAGGCGGCCACGCGCCGCCGGGCCGCCGCCTTCATCGCGGGCGCGACCGAGTCCTCGAGATCGAGTATCAAACTATCGGCCCCGCAGGCGGCGGCACGCGCCAATTTGCGTTCATCGTCTCCCGGAACGAACAGCAGCGAGCGCACGATTCATCCCCTAGCCCGGCCGTCGCCAATGTCCATGGCGGCTCCGATCAATGACGCACGTCGATGAACATCCGTCATTGTGCGGAGCCGGCAACGACGATTGCAACCGGCCCGGATCGATTGACCGAATACCGGTCATGGGCTGGGTGTCGCAGGTGCCGCGCGGTGTCCGAATACCGGGCACTGGCTGATGCCGGGTCCGCTAGGCTTCACACGTTGCCGGGGATCCGGCGCGTGACACACGAGGCGGAAGGCATCATGGGTCGGCTCGACGGTAAGGTCGCCATCGTCACCGGCGCCGCAGGAGGCATCGGTTCGTGCATCGTGGATACCTTCCTCAGGGAGGGGGCCACGGTGTTCGCGGCGGATTCGAAGGCCGGTCGCGTGCGCGCCGGCGCGCCGCTGGACGATCGGGCCCGCCCGCTCCGGCTGGACGTGACCGTCGAGGCGCAGTGGGAAGCGGCGATCGACGAGGTTCGGCGGCAATGCGGGGGTCTCGACATCCTGGTCAATGCCGCGGCTCATCTGCAGCCGGGCGACTCGTTCGCGACGACGACTTCCGAAACTTGGAGCATGACCTTTCGCGTCAACACCGAGGGGGTGTTCCTCGGCTGCAAGCAGGCGATTCCCGCCATGACGGGCCGGGGCGACGCCTCGATCATCAACATCTCCTCCGGCGTGGCGGTGCGGGCGTCGGCGCAGGCACCGGCTTACTGCTCATCGAAGGCCGCTGTCATCGCACTGACCAAGTCGATCGCCCTGTACTGCGCGCAGAAAGGCTGCGGCATCCGGGCGAACGTGATTCTCCCGGGCGCGGTCGATACGCCCATGCTCCGGCGCAACATTGCGCATTCCGGCCTGTCCGAAGCCAAGTACCTGGAGAAGGTTCGCAACACGCATCCGCTCGGCCGGATCGGCCAACCGCCGGACATCGCCTCCGCGGCGGTGTTTCTCGCCTCCGTGGAGAGCAGTTTCATCACCGGCATCGAATTGCCAGTGGACGGCGGCCAGATTCTCTAAGACGCGGTTTTCACCCAGCCGCCGTCGGCGGTGACGCTGTTGCCCGTCGCCGCGGAAAATCGATCCGACAGCATCCAGGCGATCATTGCCGCCATTTCGGAGGGCTCGGCCACGCGCTGCTGCGGAGCATCCTTGACCAGCTGCTGCTCGGCCTGCTCGACGGTGATGCCGGATTGCTTCGCCAGCATCTGCACGTAGCCGAGCAGCCGCTCGGTGCGTGTGGGTCCCGGATTCAATATATGAAAACGGATCCCGTGTCCCGCGGTCGCATCGGCAAACCCCTTGTTGATGGCGTGCAACGCGGCTCCCACCGCAGATCCCGGCAGCATGAACATGTTGGGCTGGCGGCCGATGTTGCCGCCGATGGTGACGATGACGCCGCGCTTCTGTTCGCGCATCACCGGGATCGCCGCCGTGATCAGGCGCAGGGTGGAGAAGAATTTCAGTTCAAAGCTGTCGCGCCAGGCGTTCTCCTTCAGGGTCAGCGGATCGCCGCCGCTGGTGGCTCCCGCGCAGTTGACCAGGCCGTCGATGTGCAGGAAGCGCCGGCGCACCTGCTCCACGATCCGGTGGGCCGAATCGGCCGCATTCATGTCGCAGGCGATGACCTCCACGTCGGTGGACAGCTCACCGGCGAGTGCCTCGAGGGCGGTCGCGTTGCGCGAGACCAGCGCGAGCCTGGCGCCCTCGGCCGCCAGCAGCCGCGCAGTCGCCGCGCCGATGCCGCGGCTGGCGCCNNCGCCGGTGACGATGATGACCCGGTTCTTGAGTTCTAGATCCATTGCTGAATTTCCTTGTGCGTTTGATTTCAGGATCAATATGAGCGCGGCATTTGCAGCACGTGTTCGGCGATGTAGGCCAGGATCAGGTTGGTGGACACCGGCGCGACCTGGTACAGGCGCGCCTCGCGNNAGCCGCGTCTCGCGGAATTTGCGCTCGACGTCGTATTCCTCGGCGAAGGCGAATCCGCCGAAGGTCTGCACGCAGGCCTCCGCCGCCTGCCATGAGGCCTCGGATGCGAGCAGCTTGGCGATGTTCGCCTCCTCGCCGATCCGCGCGCCGGACTCGAAGCGCTGCGCCGCATGCGACACGGCGAGCGCCGCCGCACGAACCGCTGCGTAGGCGCGGGAAATCGGGAACTGGATCCCCTGATTCTGGCCGATGGGCCGGCCGAAAACCCGGCGTTCGCGGGCGTAAGCGGCTGCCTTCTCGATGAACCAGCGGCCATCGCCCACGCATTCGGCGGCGATCAAGGTCCGTTCCGCATTCATGCCGTCCAGGATGTAATGAAAGCCCCGGCCCGGTTCCCCGACCAGGGCACCTGACGGCACCCGCAGATTCTCGAAGAACACCTCGGTGGTCGAGTGATTCATCATGGTGCGGATCGGACGGATGGTCAGGCCCCTGCCGAGCGCCTCGCGCATGTCGATCAAGAGCACGGACAGTCCTTCCGTGCGCTTCTTCACCTGGTCCGCCGGGGTGGTGCGCGCCAGCAGCAGCATCAGATCCGAATGCTCGGCACGCGAGGTCCAGATCTTCTGGCCGTTGATGATGTAGTGATCACCATCGGGAACCGCCGTGGTCCGCAGCGCCAGGGTATCGCTGCCGCTGCTCGGTTCGGTGACACCGAACGCCTGCAGCCGGATTTCGCCGCGCGCAATCTGCGGCAGCCACGAGCGCTTCTGCGCCCCGGATCCGTGCCGCAGCAGGGTTCCCATCATGTACATCTGCGCGTGGCAGGCGCCGCCGTTGCCGCCGCTCGCGTGAATCTCCTCGAGCACCGCCGCCGCCGCGCTCAGCCCGAGTCCGCTGCCGCCGTACTCTTCCGGGATCAGCGCCGCCAGGAATCCGGCGGCGGTCAATTCGGCCACGAATTGCGTGGGATAGCCGCGGGACCGGTCGAGTTCGCGCCAGTACGCGCCCGGAAAGCGCGTGCACAGTGCGCGCACCGAGTCGCGGATATCCGCGGTGGCGGGGTCATCGGCCGTCATCGGCCCGGAAACCGCGGGCTGCGCCGCTGTAGGAAGGCCGCGAAACCTTCGGCGGCGTCCGCCTCGAAAAATGCGGCCTCCGCCTCGGCATCGTCGCGCCTCACGCCGCCGCCGGCGGTCTCCAGTCGCAACAGCTGCTGTTTCGTCTTGTGCAGCGAGGCCTGCGAACACGAATCAATCTGGCCCACCAGCTCGGTCAGGGACTCTTCAAGTTCCCCGGGCTCCGACAGGCGCTCGATGAGACCCAGCCGCAGCGCCTCCGCGCCGAAAATGCGCCGTCCCGTGAACAGCAGATCGCGCGTCCCGGCCGTACCGATCCGCATCGCCAGTCGCCGCACCTCGCTGTCGCTGTAGAGAAGCCCGATGCGGCAGGGCGAGGCGGCAAACACGCTGCGCGTGGCCGCCAGCCGCAGATCGCAAGCCAGCGCGATGCTCAGACCCGCGCCCAGGCAAAAGCCGTCGATCAGGGCGATGGTGGGCCGCGGCAGGCCATACAGCAGTTCCTGGGTCTCTCGCAGCAGCCGGTACATGGCGATGAGCTGCGGGGGATCGCCGCGCAGGCGGTCGAGTTCGGCGATGTCCGCGCCGCTGGCAAACGAACCGCCGCTGCCTTCCACCACCAGGATCCGACACGCGGGGTCCCGTGCGAGTGCCGTGAGCGCCTCGCACAGGGCGCTGCACACCGCCTGGGTCAGGGAGTTGCGCGCCTGAGGCCGCGTCAGGCGAAGCCGTGCGACGCCGCCGTCGATCGAAAGGGATAAACCGCTGGCCATCGGGGATTCCGGACTAGTGATGCCGCCGCAAGCCGAGTGCGGTGCGCGTCTCGGCGGGACTCATGGCGGCCACGCCCAACAGGCTCAATATCTGCAGCGCCTTGTCGACCAGCTCGCCGTTCGTGGCGAGGCGTCCGGCTTCCAGGTACAGATTGTCCTCCAGGCCGACCCGGACATTTCCGCCGAGCAGCGCCGCCTGCGCCACCATCGGGAATTCGGATTTCGAAATGCCGAAGGCGCCCCAGTGGGCGCCGCCCGGCAGCGCGTCACGCAGCGCCAGCATCGCACCGGTGGTGGCCGGGGTGCCGCCCGCAATCCCCAGGCACAGCTGAAACAACGGCGTGCCGTCGATCAGTCCGCCGTCGATCAACTGCCGCGCGATGCCGATCTGGCCGAAATCGAACACCTCGAGCTCGGGCTTCACGCCGAGGCGCTGCGCCACGCGGGCCATGCGTTCCAGATCACCGACCCGGTTGATCACCACTTCGCGGCCGAAGTTCATGCTGCCGCAGTCGAGGGTGCAGATCTCAGGCAGCAGTTCCTCGACGTGCTGCATGCGCTCCTCGGGTCGGGCGAGGTCGGTGCCGGGCGCCATGACGGACGGATCGTCATCGTCCAGGACCAGGCGGCCGCCCATGCCGCAGGTCAGATTGAGGACGATGTCGACGCCGGACTCGCGGATGCGTGCGACCACCTCGCGAAAATGCGCGGGGTCGCGGCCGCCCTCGCCGGTCGCCGGGTCGCGCACGTGCACGTGCACGGCCGAACATCCCGCCTTGGCGGCCTGCAGACAGGCAGCGGCGATCTGCTTCGGGGTCACCGGTACCCCGGGGTGTTTCTTCGTGGTCGAACCGGCGCCGGTCACGGCGCAGGTCAACATGACTTTTCTGCTCATGGCATCAACCGGTCTTCGCGCCGGGCACTCCCGACAGGTCGATCTCCAGCTGGGTGTTCAAGCGTCTGACCAGCTGCCGCTTGACCAGATCGCCGCCCTCGCTCTCGAAATTCTCGTCGTGTTCCTCGAGATTGCGGTTGGTCTCGTTGGTCACGATCGCCACAAAATTGGTCTGATCTAGGATCGGAAACGGCACTTCGTGCCACGTGCCGATGTGCATGCAAATTCCCGCCGATCCGTCGAAGTAGAATCCCCGTACAGTCGACAGATCCGGCAGATCCGGCCGCGCGGCATCGACGCCGCCGTCGGCGCGCCGATGGGTGGGGATGCCGAGCACCATGATGAAGGGCCGGCCCGCGAGCGGAATGAAGGTCTGGGTGTGTTTGATGTGATATTCCATCCAGCGGATCACCGGCGCGCGGCGGTTGAAGGTGACCAGATTCAGCATCATGTCGTTGTTCGACACGAATTTCGCCGGGGTCCGTACCTGGACGTCATTGCCGTAATAGTCGATGCGGCCCTTGACCTCGGTGTCGGGCGGCCCGATCAGATAGCCGTAGGGGGCGAGCGCGGCCGCGGTGGCCGGCACCACCGGCACCAATTTGCAGATGGGCTGATCGGCGATGGCTGAATTCATGCTGCGGTCTCCCTGGGTTGATTCATTTGGCAGGCCGCCGCGATCTGCAGGCGGGTGAGCACGGCGGCATCTTTCACCGAGGCGACGCGGTCGAGAAACGAGCGCAGCGCGCCGATGCGGCCGGGGCGCCCGATGATGCGCAGATGGACCCCCAGGGACATGATGCGCGGCCGGGCGAGTTCCCGTGTTTCCTGCAGCAGCCAGTCGAAGGTGTCGCAGGCGTATTTCAGCCACTGGTCCGGCGTATAGGACGGATGGGCCCACATCTTCATGTCGTTGGTGTCGAGCTGGTAGGGAATCACCAGGATGGGCCGCGAATGTGTTGCATCCCAGAACGGCACATCGTCGGAGAAATCATCCATGTGATAAGTAAAACCGGATTCGGCCAGGAGCCGACGGGTATTGAGCGTGGTGTAATATCTCGACAGCCATCCGGCCGGTCGCCGTCCGGTTGTACGCGCGATCGAGTCGCGCGCGCTGGCGATGAAGTCCCGCTCGGTGGTCTCGTCCATTTTCAATTGCGAAATCCAGCGATGACCGTGTGCGCACACCTCGTGTCCGCCCTCGACGATGAGCTCGGCGACCTGCGGTGCCGCTTCGAGCGCTTCGGCGGCGCAGGTCCAGGTTGCCTGCATGTGCCGTTCACGCAGCAGCCTCGCCACGCGCGGCGCACCCTGGGTCAGACCGTAGCGATAATTGCTCTCATTGGCGAGATTGCGCAGCGGCTCCCTGGCGAACATGCCGAACTCATCGACGGGCTCCATGGTGGCATCGCCGCGGGCGACCGACATCTCCGCGCCCTCCTCCACGTTGATGACGAGGGACACCGCAAGTCGGGCACCGGGCCCCCACTCGCGCGGAGCAGGATCGGCAATGGGGATGGCCGCAGGCATTTTTGCAGTGTACGGAGATGCCCAAGAATTCACGGTGACAACTCCGCAACTGTCCGAAATGCGGGCGCATCCGCGGTGCGCCGCGGCGCGCCGGGCCGGCTGGTATACAGTCCCCGATCTTGAGCGAGTCGTCCACCTTGATCGAGTCGTCCGGCATCGCGGCCCTGCTCGCGAACTGGCGCCTGCCGCATGAGCCGGCGGCGATGCAGATGCACAGGCTGTTGTCGAACGCCATCGGCCGCAACCCGACCGACCGTATTTACACCTGCCTGTTGGAGGAGCAGGCGTTGGCGCAGGCCGGGCGGCTCGACCGGCAGCTGGCGGGCGCTGTGTCCGGCGCGCCCTGCCCGCTGCTCGGTGTACCGGTGGCGGTCAAGGACAACATCGACCTGCGGGGCGTCACCACCTCCTGCGGCAGCGTGGCCCTCGCACGCCCGCCCGCCGCAGAGGACTCGGCCATCGCGGCCCGGCTGCGGCAGGCCGGCGCCATCCTGATCGGCAAGACCCATCTCGATGAGGCGGCGCTCGGGGCGAGTGGTCGCAATGAGCATTTCGGCCGTTGTGTGAATCCGCGAGATCGACGAATGCTGACCGGCGGCTCGAGCAGCGGCTCGGCGGCCGCGGTCGCAGCCGGTCATGCGCTTCTCGGGGTCGGCACCGACACCCTGGGTTCGGTGCGCATCCCCGCGGCACTGTGCGGCATCGTCGGATTCAAACCCACTCACGATGGCCTGCCGATGCGGGGCGTCGCGCCCCTGTATCCGCGCTTCGACACGCTGGGCCTGCTCGCCGGCTCGTTGGCGGATGTCGCACTGGCCGCCGCCGCGCTGCTCGACCCGGCGCCGGCGGCGCCGGCGCGCGGTCTGCTGCTGTTCCTCGGCGATGCGGCGCTCACCGCGGCGGACGGCCCCGTGGCGCAGGCGTATCGCCGCTGCGTGGCCGCGCTCGGCGGCACGCCGGCGTTGCGCCTGCGCGAGTTTCCGGCAGTCGATTTTGCGGAGGTGTCGCGTGCCGCGCTCTGGGAGGTCGCGGGCGATTTTGCCGCACGGCTGAAAACGGGGGCAACACCGCTCGCAAACCCGGGCCGGCTCGGTGCCGAACTGCGCCGGCTGCTGGAGCGCGCCGCCTCGTTGCCGGCGTCCAGGCTGCAGGCAGGACGCGCAATCCTGATCGACGCTGCGCACCGCATGCGCCGCGGCCTGGATGACGCGGACGCCATCCTGACGCCGACCTGCCCGGTCGAGGCGGTCGATGCGCGGGATGATCTGCCGCGTTCGATTGCCGCCTTCGTGGCGCCGGCCAACATCGCGGGGCTGCCGGCGGTCTCGTGGCCGCAGGCGATCGCCGGCGGCCGGCCTGTGAATTTGCAATTGATCGGCCGCGCCGGCGAGGACCTGCGGCTGCTGGCCCTGGCCGCCTCCATCCGGGAGCGGCTCGGCGGGTCGCCGCCCTAATCGGCCGGCGGCGGATTTTTCTTCAATTCGGTACCGATGAGCCGGGCCACCCGGCGCAGCGATGCCACCCAGGCGTCGACTTCACTGATGAGTTCGATGTTCTCCGCGCGACAGCGCATGGTGATGCAGCCGATGAAGGGCCGCTCGAGACTCAAGGGCACACTGATCCGCGCGCCCGTGAAACAGGCCGTCGGCCGCGCGACGTAACCGCTCGCCCGGATGCGGGCGAGTTCCTCCGGAGCGGCCCACTCCAGCTCGTCCCGGGGTCCCTTGCGGCGCAGGATGAGCGGCGGAGGAGATTCACCCGCAAAGGCCAAATACAGCATTCCCGCCGTCGAACCCTCCACCGGAATCACCTGTCCACCATGGAAACGGTCCACCGACATCGGGCTCTCGTAATCCGTGGATGCCCTCACCACCAGCCGGCCGGCGAGCGGCGTCGTCAGTACCAGCGGCCAGTGGTGCTCCCGCGTCCAGGCCATCATCAGCGGCACGGCGCAGGCCGTCACCCACGGGTCATCGTGATACCCGCTGGACAATTCGCTGACGCGCTCGCACAGGATGTACTGGTGATTGAACGCGTCATGGCGCAGCAAGCCCAATTTGACCAGCACACCGAGAATGCGGTGCGCGGTGGAGCGCTTCAGGCCCAGAGCCTTTGCCACCTGGGTGCTGGTGCCGGCGCCGAAGCGGTTGAGCAGCGACAGCGCTTCGAGGCCGCGCTCCAGGGCCTGCAGTCGCTCGCGCGACGCCTTGTTGGCCGGCGGCAGCGATGACACCGCCGCGGCGTCGTTGGAGGCTTCAAATTCGGTGATGATATCCACGGGTTCGGCGACATCCCTCGGTGTTGCGATACTATACGCGCCATGCAGGCAAGAGAAGCCGATGACATTCAATCCCTGCGCATCGGCATCGAAGCGCTCCGCCTGATGAACAGCCGCGAGTCCCTCTCATCGGGGGAACTGGCCGCCGTTCTCGGGCTGTCGCGCGCCGCGGCCTATCGGGTTCTTAAAACACTGAATGAGTTGGGCTACGTGGTCGAGGGCCCGCGCCGGCGCGGCGCGCGCTATCGACTGACCGTGCTGGCCCGTGGCTTGTCGGATGGTTTCGACGGCGATGTGCGCCTCCTGGCGGCCGCCCAGCCGCTGATGCTCGAATCGACCGCATTGCACGGCTGGCCGCTGGCGCTGGTCACCCCGGTGGGCGATCGCTGCATCGTGCGATTCAACACCGACCACGCGACCAGCCGGGTGATCCGCCGTTATCGGGCCGGAGGCTATGCTTCCATGCTGTATTCCGCGGCGGGGCTCTTGTGTCTGAGCAATCTCGCCCCGGAGACCCAAGGCTCCATCCTCGCGATTCAACAAAAGTTGCCGCCGCCGCCGTACGGCAAACCAAACACGCCGGCGGAACTGACCCGCGAGCTCGACCGGATCCGGCGGCAGGATTTTTCGACCTACGAGCCGCTCGGCGAACGCGAAAATACCGTGGCCGTGCCGCTGCGCCTGAAGGGCATGCTGATCGGCACCCTGACGCTGCGCTACATGCGCATTTCCGCCGGCGGAGCCGAGGGCTTGCAAAAGAAGCTCGCCACCTTGCGGGATCTGGCCGGCCGGATCGAACGCCAGTTGCGCGCCGCTGACAAGGCGCCTGCCGTGCCGCCAATTCCGAACCGCCGCGCCTGACCGCATCGGTGCCCGGCCCCGGTCAGGTGCGTCGGCCGGCCGCGACCTGCCGCCCGATGAATGTGGCTACCGCGGCACTGAAGGCCTCGGGCTGTTCATCGACGATGTCGTGGGTGCCGCCGGCCAATTCGACATAATCAAAATCCGGACGGCTGGCCGCCGCGCGCTTTGCCAGCGGAAAGGTCAGATCGCCGGAATTGGTCAGGATCAACGTCGGCAGGCTGATCGACGCCAGACGGCCGAGCTGGTCGTAGCGGAAGGAGGCGGCATGGCCGTACCACAGCGTGTCGCCGGCGCGCAGCATTTGCACCACCTCCCGATGCATGGCCGGCAGATGCGTCCAAGATCCGGACGCGGCGCAGCGCCTCTGCCACAGTGCCGTCAGGTGCGATCCGTCGGCCTGCGGGCGCCAGGCCCGTTGCCGCGGGGTGAGCCGCTGCGACCACTCGATGCGCTCCTCGGCGGAAAACGGCGTCGGCGTGTTCAAGATGAGGCTGGCAAACCGCCCGGGGTGGCGCAGCGTCGCCTCCATCGCCACCATGGAACCGGTGTGCTGTCCCAGGATGTGCGCCCGAGGCAAACCCAGGTGATCGAGCACCGCCGTCACGCAGTCGGCATATTCCTCGATCGACGGCGGATGATCCGGCGCCGTGGACATGCCGAATCCCGGCGTGTCGATGCCGATGGCCTGGATTTTGCGGCGCGCCAGCAATGGATAGATCGCCGTGAACTGCTCCGAGGAACTCGGCGATTGGTGGCAGAGCATCAACGGTACGCCCTCCCCCCAGATTTGAAAATGCACCTGTCCGAAAGGTCCGGGGGCGTAGCCATTGCGCCGCTGCGCCCGGTTGTCGGCGGGTGAGGTCATGGCGGGAATTCTAGGAACTTGCCGGCAGCGGATCCCGCGCCGGCCGGGGGGTTGACCGGCTGATGGCTGCCGGCTCGGTCATGGCCAACCAGCGGCCGATGGTACGCAGCCTCCTGGCGATGGGATCGCGGCCCGGCATAGGGTCATGGCATGCCCATGGCGCGCTTCGAACATGCATGAGCCGCATCGCGAACACCGGCTGGCAGCGGATCAGCCGCCGGCGTCGACGCTGTTCGAGAAGATCTGGCGGCAACATCTCATCGTGCCGGGCGATCACTCGCTGCTGGCCATCGATCGCATTTTCCTGCACGAGCGCACCGGTTCGATCGCTTTGAGGGGCCTGCGCGAGCGCGGACAGCCGGTCCGCAACCGCGCCCAGGTGTTCTGCACCATCGATCACATCGTCGATACCCGCCCGGGGCGCGGCGATGACACGCCGGTGCCGAACGGCCGGGATTTCATTAGGCAGACGCGCGCGGCGGCACACGAGGCCGGCATCCGGCTGTTCGACGTGACCGACCCGGATCAGGGCATCGTGCACGTCATTTCGCCCGAACTCGCACTGGCATTGCCGGGGCTGACCATCGTCTGCCCCGACAGCCACACCTGCACGCAGGGCGGCATAGGCGCGCTCGCCTGGGGAATCGGCTCCACCGAGGCGGAGCATGCCCTGGCCACCGGCACGCTCAGGCTCAAGAAGCCGCAGACTCTGCGCGTCAGTTTCGACGGCGCGCTGTCGACGGCGGTCGGCGCCAAGGATCTCTGCCTGCTGTTGATCAGCCGCCACGGCGCCGCCGGCGGCAGCGGCAAGGTGATCGAGTTCGCGGGCTCCGCGGTGCGCGCGCTCGAGATCGAGGCGCGCCTGACCCTATGCAACATGGCGACCGAATTCTCGGCAGTGAGCGGTCTGATCGCGCCGGACGACCGCACCTTCGAGTATCTGTGCGAGCGGCGCTTCGCCCCGCGCGGGACATTGTGGGACATGGCGCTCGAGCAGTGGCGCCGCCTGCCGTCCGACGCGGACGCCGTCTTCGATCAGGAGATCCGCATCGACAGCGGCGACCTGGCGCCGATGATCACCTGGGGCACCAGCCCACAGCATGCCATCCGCGTCACCGACCGCGTCCCGGATGCCGAACACAGCGGCTCGAGCCGCGAGGCCCATGCCCGCGCCCTCGCCTACATGCGGGTGGCGCCCGGCGAGCCCATGACGTCGCTGCGTATCGATGCCGCTTTCATCGGTTCCTGCACCAATGGCCGGATCGCCGACTTGCGCAGCGCGGCGCGCATTCTCGATGGGCGGCATGTTGCGCCCGGCGTGTATGCCCTGTGCGTGCCCGGTTCCTCCGCAGTCAAGCGCCAGGCTGAGGCCGAAGGTCTCGACCGCGTGTTCAAGTCCGCCGGCTTCGAATGGCGCGATGCCGGCTGCTCGCTCTGCTTTTATGCCGGCGGAGAGGACCTTGGCCTGGGCAAGCGCGTGGTGTCCTCCACCAATCGCAATTTCGAGGGTCGTCAGGGGCCGGGCACCCGTACCCACATTGCAAGCCCGGCCACGGTGGCGGCGAGTGCCGTCCGCGGGCACATTGCCGACGCGAGGACGCTCGCGCCATGACCGGCCGGCCGTTCGAGACCCTCACCGCGCTCGCCGCCCCGCTGCTGCGCGACAACATCGACACGGACACGATCATACCGTCGCGCGAAATCAAAAGCGTGGGCAAGCACGGTCTCGCGCAAGGATTGTTCGCCGGCTGGCGCTATCAGGGCGCGGGCCGCGAGCCGGACCCGCAGTTCATCTTGAATCAGGTTCCCTATGCACAGGCGCAGATACTGCTCGCCGG
This sequence comes from Gammaproteobacteria bacterium, assembly GCA_003137095.1. Classification (GTDB taxonomy): domain Bacteria; phylum Pseudomonadota; class Gammaproteobacteria; order Steroidobacterales; family Steroidobacteraceae; genus Bog-1198. The sequence continues at coordinate 40,368 of PLET01000104.1, read as the reverse complement.
CCGCAATTTCGGCTGCGGCTCGAGCCGCGAGCATGCCGTGTGGGCGCTGTGCGAGTACGGCATCCGTGCCATCGTGGCGCAGAGCTTCGCGCCGATTTTCTTCGAAAATTGCGTGAACAATGGATTGCTGGCCGCCGCTCTGCCGGCCGCCGCTCTGCACGCCCTGGCGGACGCCATACTCGCGGCACCGCAGTTGCATCCGCTCACCCTCGACCTGCAACACAGCGAGCTGCGCACGCCGTCGACCGGCGCAATCCCCTTCGCCATCGACCCGGACGCCCGCGAGAGGCTGCTCGAGGGACTGGACGCCATCGCATTGACCTTGAAGAACATCGCCGATATCGATGACTTCCACGGCCGCGACCGGCGGCTGCGCCCCTGGGTGTATCTGAGGCAGTGCCCGTGACCACGGCCATTCTGGTGAGCGAAGTCGGTCCGCGCGACGGCCTGCAGAGCATCGCCGCGCTCATGCCGCTCGAGTCGAAAATGGCCTGGGTGAAGGCGGAGGCCGCCGCGGGCGTGCGCGAAATCGAGGTCGGCAGCTTCGTGCCCGCCAAACTGCTGCCGCAGCTTGCCGATACCGCCAGCCTGGTGCAATACGCGCTGACGATTCCCGGGCTCACCGTGGCGGTGCTCGTACCCAATCTTCACGGCGCGCAGGCGGCGCTGCGCGCCGGTGCGCACAAGATCACCATTCCGCTGTCTGCCTCGGAAACGCACAGCCTGAGGAACGTGAGACGCACGCATGCCCAAATGCTCGAGGAGGTGCGCGCCATCGCGCAGCTGATCCGCGCCATGCCGCCGCAGCGCCGTCCCGTGCTGGAGGGCGGATTGTCCACCGCGTTCGGCTGCACGCTGGAGGGCCACGTCCCCTCCATGAAGGTGATCGAACTGGCGGAGGCGCTGATGCGCTGCGGATGCGACGAGGTCGGCCTGTCGGATACCACGGGTTACGCCAATCCGGCGCAGATCAAATCGCTGGTGCGGGAGGTGCAGTCAGCCGTTGGGGCGGCCGCGGTGCACAGCCTGCACCTGCACAACACGCGCGGCCTGGGGCTCGCCAACGTGCTGGCCGGCATCGAGGCAGGCATCACCACGTTCGACGGCTCGCTCGGCGGGCTCGGCGGCTGTCCGTTCGCGCCGGGCGCCTCCGGCAACATCGTCACCGAGGATCTGGTGTTCATGCTCGAGGCCATGGGACTCGACACCGGCATCGATCTGCCGCGCTTGCTCGAGGTGCGCTCGATCCTGCGGGACTCGCTGCCGGATGAACCGCTGTACGGCTTCACGCCCGCCGCGGGTCTGCCGCTCGGATACACGGCGGCGGGTGGCACCGCATGAACACCGCCCTGCCCCTCGCCGGCATCACCGTGCTGGAATTCACGCACATGGTCATGGGCCCGGTGGTCGGCGCGATTCTCGCCGATCTCGGCGCCGACGTGGTCAAGGTGGAACCGCCGGGCGGTGATGCAACCCGCAGCCTGCAGGGTTCGGGCGCGGGTTACTTTCCCATGTTCAACCGCAGCAAGAAGAGCCTGTGCATGAACCTCAAGGATTCCCGCGGTTTGGCGCTGGCGCGCCGCCTCGCGTTGCGCAGCGACGTGCTCATCGAGAATTTCCGGCCGGGAGCGCTCGATGCGCTGGGATTGTCGTACGAGTCGCTGTCGGCGGAGAACCCCGGGCTCATTTACTGTTCGCAGAAGGGCTTTCTGGCCGGCCCTTATTCGCAGCGCACCGCGCTCGATGAAGTCGCGCAGATGATGGGCGGCCTGGCCTACATGACCGGTCCTCCGGGTCGGCCGCTGCGCGCCGGTGCCTCCGTGGTCGACGTGACCGGGGGGATGTTCGGCGTCATCGGGATCCTCGCAGCCCTGCAGCAGCGGCACCTGACCGGCCGGGGCCAGAAGGTCACCAGTGCGCTGTTCGAAACCACGGTCTACCTGGTCGGGCAACACATGGCGCAACTCGCCGTCACCGGTCAGGCGGCCCGGCCGATGCCGGTGCGCGTCTCCGCCTGGGCCATCTACGATGTGTTCCAGGTCAAGGGCGGTGAACAGGTGTTCGTCGGCGTGGTTTCGGATGCCCAGTGGCAATCGTTCTGCTCGGCCTTCGATTTCGCCGCACTCGGCGCGGACCCGCGCTATCGTACCAATTCACAGCGGGTGCAGGCGCGAGAGGTGCTGCTCGCGGCCGTGCAGGCGCGTTTCGCGACGCTCGCCAAGGCCGAATTGATCGGCCGGTTGGAGAAGGCCGGCCTGCCGTTCGCGCCCATCATGCGCCCCGAGGATCTGTTCGAGGATCCGCACCTCGCCGCGGGCGGCGGACTCGCGCCCACCGTGCTGCCGGACGGCTGCGCCACACGGCTGCCCATCCTGCCGATCGAAATGGCGGGCCGGCGCACCGGGCGCGACGGCGCATTGCCCGCCGCGGGCGAGCACACCCTCGAAATCCTGGCCGACCTGGGTGTTTCCGAGGAAGAAACCGCTATGCTGAGGGCCGAGCGCGTCATTTGATTGCAACTGCAGGAGGAGCTAGGCCATGTCACACGTCTCCGAGGGTCTCGAGGGAAAGAACAGCCGCTTCGACACGCTCACCGCGCCGACCGCGGACGAACGCGCCCGGCAGCAATTCGTGTCGCAGCTGCGAAAGCACATCATGGTGGACATGGCGGCGACCATGCGCGGCGTCTACACCCGGGAAGTCGGGCCGCAGGTGAAGAAGGCCAAGGGCCGCGAGGCGCGCAATGCACTCGAAGTTCGCAAGGCGATGCTGCCCAATCCCTATTTTCGCGCCTGGAGCGCCCTGCGCTATACGGCGCAGGAATTGACCTGGTCGTCGGTGCTGCCGCAGATCGAGCGCGATCTGCCGAAGCTGGTCGAGGCCGCGCGCGCGAGCGCGACGGCAAAGCGCCAGCTCGGCTCGCTGCGGCTCGACCCGGCGATGCAGGTCCCGCCCGTCATGCTGCGTCAGGACATCCATCTCATGCCCGGCGGCTTTCACTCGGAATTCCAGCCCGACGATGTGGCGGCCGGCGCCGTGTATCACCACGGCACGGCGGTGTTCGCCGGCGGCTTCACGCTGCGCGCACGCGGCGGCGGCGTCGCCAAGTCGATCGCCGAGTACCTCAAGGCGCGTGATCCGGATTTCAAACCGAAGCGTCTGCTCGACCTCGGCTGCACGGTCGGCGCCAATCTATTGCCCTACCTCGAGGTGTTCCCCGATTGCGAGGCCTACGGCATCGACGTCTGCGCGCCGCTGCTGCGCTATGCACACGCACGCGCGGAATCCCTGGGCGCCCGCGTGCATTATTCCCAGCAAAACGCCGAAGCCACCGATTTTCCGGACAACAGCTTCGACATCGTTTGTTCCAGCTTTTTCCTGCACGAGTTCTCGGCGGCGGTCACCCGGCGGGTGTTCAAGGAGGCGCTGCGCATCCTCAAGCCCGGCGGCATCATGGTGCACATGGAGCTGCCGCCGGATTCGCAGACCGATCCCTACTATTCGTTCTATTTGAATTGGGATTCGTATTACAACAACGAACCGTATTACGCGGCCTATCGCGCGCTCGATTTGCGCAAGGAGGTCGTGGGCGCCGGCTTCAAGGCGGCGAAATTCTTCGAGATCCGCATCCCGAATTTCGGCACCGTGAGCGCTGAGGATTTCTCCGCGGTGGCGCGCGGCGAGAAGGAGGCACCCGCGCACGGCAATGGAGCGAGCTGGTACCTATTCGGTGCGCGAAAATGAATCCAGGGTGGGCGCGCCGCTGCTCGCGCCGCGACCGCCTCAAATCCTGTTGCCGCAGCGGTGGCCCTGCGATGTGGCGGTCATCACCGTACCTTGCACGTACGCATCGCCGATGGCGTACGACTCACCGATGGCGTACGACTCGCCGATCCCGCCCGGCAAGGACTGGAATTCCTGTCCGTCCGGCACCCGTGGGGTGGCGTAGGTGAACAGCGCCACCCCCTCGATGGGTGTGATCTTCCCGGTGTAGATGTTTCTCACCGCGAGCGTGGCGTCCTCGAGCGGCGAGCCGGCGTCCACTTCGCTCAAGGTCATGGTCTCGATCCCGAGATGCGCAAAGCGCCTCAAAATGCCGAGCCGCGACACCAGCGGGACGTCCTCGGCGATGCGGTCGCGCGGCGTGACGATCACCACCCGGTCGAACAGCCGCTTCAGAAGCTGCGCCGACGCATACGTGCCCTCGGTGGCGTCCAGATCGAAAATCACCGCCGCGCCGCCCTGGTGCCGGTTGAAGTCCAGCATCTGCGCCACGCAGGCGCGCAGGTCCGGCACCCAGCCCTCATCCCGCCACGCGGCGGGCAGCGCGCGCGGCCACATCATGGAGGCGCCGCAGGCGAGCACCAGGACATCGGGCGCGAGCGACCGCAGATCATCGGCGGTGGCGCGCACGCCCAGCTCGAGACGCACACGGGTCTTCTTGGCCATCAGGGCCTGATAGTCGTAGATGCTGCTGAGCGCCTCGCCCCCGGGCAAGGCGGCCAGGAGGCGGGTTTTGCCGCCCACCTCGTTGGTCGCCCCGAACACCCACACCTCGTGCCCGCGGGCCGCCGCAATCCACGCCGCCTCCATGCCGGCGATGCCGGCGCCGATGATTGCCACGCGCTTGCGCGCAGGCGCGGGCTGCGGCCACCAGTCCACCTCGTCGGGCGCCCCCACCAGCGGATTGTTGTCGCACGCCAGCGGACGATGTTCGGTGATCACCCCCCAGCAGGAGTTGCAGGACACGCAGTAGCGTATGTCAGCCTCCCGCCCCTGGGACGCCTTCAGGCCCCACGCCGGATCGGTCACCAGCGGCCGCCCCAGCCCGATGAGCTCGAAGCCCCCGGCGAGGATGGCGTCGGCCTCGGCGGGATCGGTGATCAGGCCGAGCGCCATCACCGCAACGCCGGGCACGGCCGGCTTCAGGCTGCGCGTGAGCTCCACATACGGCGCACGGCGGCCGTGCAGATCCGGCAGGTGCAGGTCGAGATCGCGGGAGTGCGACCCTTGCGCGAAGCTCAGGAAATCGATGTCGCCGCCGGCCGCCAGATGGCGCGCGATGGCGGCGGCCTGGTCGGGGGCGACGCTGCCGGCCACGGCGTCGTCGCCCGGCAGCTTCACGCCGATGATGAAATCCCTGCCGCAGTCCGCGCGGATCGCCGCCAACAGCTCCTGCAGCAGCCGGCAGCGGCCCGCCAGATCGCCGCCGTAGCGATCCGCGCGCACGTTCATCCAGGGCGACAGGAATTGATGGAACAGATGACCGTGCGCCGCCGACAGCTCGACGCCGCTGAATCCGCAGCGCTGCAGACGGCGGCTGGAGGCGGCGAGGTCAGCCACCAGGGTCTCGATGTCGGCGACGGACAAAACGCGCGGCATGGTCCAGCTCAGATCATCCGGAAGCGCGGAAACCCCGATGGCGTCGGGATTGCGGCCGCGCTCATGCCGGCCGCGGCCCGGGTCCTGCAGCTGTGCGAGCAGCGCGCAATCCTCGCGCTCGACGGCCTCGGCCCATCTCGACAAGCCGCAGAGATCTTCATCGCTCCAGACCCGCACCTTATGCGGTGCATTCTGGAAGCGTGCCGCCGACACCGGCTCGGTCACGATGAGCGCGGCGCCGCCCTTGGCGCGGCTGGCGTAATAGTTCAGCATCGCGGGGGTGACCTTGCGGCCGGCCGACATTCGCGTCGTCATCGAGACGTGCGCGATGCGATTCTTCAGGACGCGGGCGCCGACCTTGAGCGGCGCAAACAGGTGCGGATAGCGGGACCGGTCCGTACCGCTCACCTCGCGCCGGGCCGCCGGTGGGCCGCGTAGACCTCGAACACCGCAAAGACGCGGCCGAGCAATTCCTCGCGGCGCCGCGCACGCTGATCGACGGCGTCGGCATCCGGGACGAATGCTTCGACGGCACCCGATTCGAGTGACCGGCCCTTCACCAAGGCGCGCTCCAGGGTGTCCAGCCGGTCGCTCACCACCGACAATTCGCCGGTGAGCGCGGTGACGATCGCGAACAGCTGATCGATGGCCGGATCGTCGTAGAACTCCGGCCTGACGCCATTGCTGATGCGCGGCAGGCGCAAAGCCCCGGCGGTTGACGTGCTCGTCTCGGCCGACCTGGTTTTCCCGGCTTTCTTTGGGGCCATCAATGCATCTCCATTCCACCACTGACGTTCATCGCCTCCCCCGTGACGTAGGCCGCCGCGTCGCTGCACAGAAATGCACAAGCCTGCGCCGTGTCGGCGGGCAGGCCGACGCGGCGCAACGGGATGCGTCCCTTCATGTCCTTCAGATACTCCTCCACGGATTCGAAGCCCCGCAGCTGCGAGAAATATTGGTTCTGCACCTCCCCGAGGCCAGTGGTGACGTGGTTCGGGCAGATGGCATTCACCGTGATGCCGTGGGGTCCGAGTTCGATCGCGGCGGCACGGGTCAATCCGACCATGCCGTGCTTGGAAGCGGTGTATGCCGCCATGTGCAGGTGGCCGCTCTTGGCGGCCTGGCTGGCGATGTTGACGATGCGGCCGCCCCCGCCCTGGTGGATCATCTGCCTGGCCGCATGTTTCGTGCAGAGAAAGGCGCCCGTCAAATTCACCTCCATCACCGTCTGCCAGCGCTGCTTCGACGTGCCGATCAGCGGCTCGATCAGAAATCCCACGCCGGCATTGTTGATCAGGAAATCCAACCGACCCAGCTGCGAAACCGCCGCGGCGATCGCCGCCTCGACCTGGACTTCGTCGCGCACGTCGAGCGGCAGCCCGATCGCCTCGCCGCCGGCGGCGCGGATCTCCCCGACCAAGCCCTGCATCTCATTGCGGCTGGCGATGTTGGCGGAGGTCAGCTCGGCCTGGGGATCGAGCATGTCCGTGAACACCACCTTGCATCCTTCCGCGGCCAGGGCCTGCAGTATGGCCGCTCCCAGCCCGGCGCGGCGGCCCGAGCCCGTGCACAGCGCCACCTTGCCTGCGAAGCGCACGCTCACAGGGACCCGGTGACGATGAACAGCGGCGCATCGGCGAATGCGCGGAACTCGCGCGCGACGCCCTGCATCACCTCGGACTTCACGTCGCTGCGAAAATCCTCGAGGGAGTGCAATTCGATGAGTTCGACGTATTGATACGGCGATGCGGCCCGGTTGAGCAGTCCCTGCGAGCGCAGCACGCGAAAGCCGCGCACCGACGGCAGCGCATTGACGTTGGGCAGATCCCGCTCGCGCGCCCATGCCTCGTAGGCTTCGGCCTCGACGCCGGACTTCAGATTGAAGAGCACCACGATCGTGCTCATGCGTGCTCCGCGGCGATGCGCACCAGGCTCTTGCCGAAGTTCTCGCCGCGCATCAACCGGCAGAAGGCCGCCGGCGCCGCATCGAGCGTCGGGGCGAGATCCTCGCGGTAATGGAACTTGCCCTCCTTGATCCAGGTGCCGACCACCTTCCTGAGTTCCGGCAGCCGGTTGAAATGATCGAACACCACCAGACCCTTCAAGGTGGCGCGCGCGATCACCACCGGACCGAGATGCGGGCCGACGGGCGGAGCATCCGCATTGTAGGCGCCGATCATGCCGCACAGCACCACCTGCGCATGCAGCGCGAGATTGGCCAGTACTGCCGCAAGGGTGTCGCCGCCGACATTGTCGAAATACACGTCGATGCCGTCGGGACAGGTGCGCTTGAGCGCGGCTTTCAGATCCTCGGTCTTGTAATTGACGCAATCGGCGTAGCCGAGTTCGCGCACCGCGTACGCGCATTTCTCGGTGGATCCGGCGATGCCGACCACCCGGGCGCCCATCAGGCGCGCCGTCTGGCCGGCCGTGGAACCCACCGGACCGGTGGCCGCCGACACCACCACGGTCTGGCCCGGGCGTGGCGGCGCGAGATACACCATGCCCACGAAGCCGGTCAATCCCGGGGTGCCCAGCACGCCGAGCGCGGTGCTCAACGGCAGCTCCGCCGGGTCGAGCTTGCGCGCCCCCGCGCCCTCGAGCACGGCAAACTGCTGCCAGCCGCCGCGCCCCAGTACATGATCGCCTGCGCTGAAGCCGGCATGGCGGCTGTCGATGACCTGTGCAACGGTCTCGCCGTACATGACGTCGCCGGGCTTCAGCGCGGCACCGTACATCGGCATGCCCTTCATGACGTTGCGATAGTACGGCTCGAGTGCGAGGTAGATGTTTCGCACCAGCAGCTGTCCGTCTTCCGGCTGACGCAGGGGTGCGGAATCCGCGGCAAAATCCTCGGTGACCGGCAGTCCGCGCGCGGCGCGCGCGTACAGGATTCGGGCGTTTTCCGGCATGGTGAGTCCTCAGTACGGCCGCTGCAAATAGCGGCCGCGTGGTTCGCCGACGATGCGTCCGTCGGCGAAGACCGCCGCGCCGCGCAGATACGTGGTGACGACCTTGCCCTCGAGCTCGAGCCCCTCGAAGGGTGAATATCCCTGCGCCGATTCGGATTCAGCCGAGCGCACGACGAAGGAAATCCGTGGATCGACGATCGCCAGATCGGCATCGTAGCCGGGGGCAATGTCGCCCTTGCTCGGCAAGCCGAACCGCTGCGCGGGATTCCAGGCGGTGAGTTCGGCCATGCGGTTGTAGGACAGGCCGCGCCTGCGCCCCTCGGTCATCAATCCGGATAGCAGATACTCCGTGCCGCCGAACCCGGATTTGGCCGCGAAGATGTCGTCCGGCCGGCCGCCGTCGATCTTCATCTCATGGCGGCAGCAGGCGTGATCGCTGCACACCCAGTCGATGTGGCCGTCGAGCAGCGCCGACCACAGGTACTCGACATCCTCGCGCGAGCGGATCGGCGGATTGACCTTGGCGAGCGAGCCGGTGGCGACGTCGTAATCGATGCACAGGTGCGCGCAAGTCACCTCGCGGCGGAAGTCGACGTGTGGGAAGGCCCTGGCCATGGTGAGCGCCGCCTCCACCGCCTTGCGCGAACTCAAGTGCAGCAGATTGATGTTCACGCACTCGGTCTCATGGGCGAGATACGCGGCGATCGCGATCGCCAGCCCCTCGGAGTGCGCGGGGCGCGCGGCACTGTAGGCGCGCAGGCCGGACAGCCGGCCCTCCTGCTGCACGATTTTCGTGTAGGCCGCCATGATCTCCGCGGTTTCGCAATGCAGGCTGAGGCTGATGTACTGCCGCCGGTCCGCGAAGCGCTCCATCGCGCGCTTCACGCCGCGCATCACGAACTCGAAGTGCGCGATGTCGTATTTTTCGGCCGGATCGATCATCAGGAAATCGTGCTGGTGGCTCGATGCGCCGTGCAGGCCGTAGCCGCCGTAGAACATGTAGATCTTGAAGGAGGTGACGCCGAATCTCTCCACCAGCATGTCGATCTCGGAGATCTGGCGGCTGTCCATGGGCGCCAGGTGATAGGCGTAATCGACGTAGAATCGCCCCGCGGAGATGTCGAGCACCTCGGGAAGGAACGTCTCGTACGGTCCGCCCTTGTTGAGGTAGTACTGACCCGAGCGGAAATAATTCAGGCTCGAGGTCACTCCGCCCTGCGCCGCCGCCCGGCTCTCGGTCAGCGCATCCTCGGCCAGGGGGGAATAGATGCCCGTGTGCATGTGGGCATCCACCAGACCGGGAAAGCCCAGCAGGCCTTGCGCATCGACCACCTGTTTGGCGCTGTCGGCTGCGATCGAGTCGTCCACGCGCACGAACTTTCCGCCGGCTATCGCGACGTCCTGCGGCCGCACGCCGCTGATGCGCGGTCGGACGATCCTGAGGTTCTTGATCAGCAGGTCGTAGGGAGGCTCGGTCACGTCAGACTTCGGATTTTTCCATCGCGCTGCGCCCCCGGGCTTTCTGCGGGCTGCGCACCGGGGCGATGGAAGGCCTCCACGATGGCGTGCGCCGCGCCGCGCAGGGCGGGCAGAAATTGCTCCATGACGGTCTGCTGCCGGACCGCGCTGCGCGCGAAGCGCACCACGAGCACCGCGAGCGTATCCTCGCCCGCCTGCACCGGAACGGCCAGGCTGTTGCGCGCCGATGCGTGCCGCGGCCCGTGCATGCAGGCGTAGCCGAGCGCGCGGATCTCCGCGAGTCGCGACTCGATTTCCGAGCGCGCGATCGGCTGATCCTTGGCGGCGTCATCGCGATACAGCAGGTCCAATACCATCTGGCGCTGGTGTTTGCTGCTGAATGCCAGGAGCACCTGCCCGGAAGCGCGGTCGAGAACCGGGGCCCGATACCCGGCCGTGTATCTGACCACGGCAAGGGGGCTGGTCGAATCGGTGGTCTGCCGCAGCAGCACGGAGGTGCCCGACAGCGTCGCGAGCATCACCGGCCAGACCAGTTGTTTGCCGAGGGCGGTCACCTGGGGCCGGGCGACCTGCACCAGACGCGCCGTCGCGTCGAATCCGTCCGACAGCGCCATGACCAGCGCGGTCGGATGGTAGATGTCGGTGGCCGGATCCCGCCGCACATAGCCCTCTTCGACCAGGGTGCACAACAGCCTGAACGCCGTGCTTCTCGGCAGCTTCACGTCCCGCGCCAGGGACGCCACGCGGTGTTCCCCGCCCGCATTGAGGATTGCGAGTATCTTCAGACCGCGGCCGAGGGAACGATTGAAGTGCATGTTGGCGCCATACCCGGATTATGGCTCTAGTGTAAATGCAGCCGATTCAAAGGGCCTGTCGCTTGGCCGCTAAGTGGCCAGTTTCCGGATAGCGGTCAATTCGCGCCAGGAATCCATGGCGCAATGAAAATCAACGTCGTATAAAGCAGTGGATATGCTGCGACCGGCCGCCGATGAGAACTTCACCAAGCGTCTGATCGGCGCAGTGGGCGCAGCCAATGTGCTGACGGGCGGGGCGGTCGCCGGGTTCGCCACCGACGTGTATCGGTCCCGCGAACTGCCGCTCGCGGTGGTACGGCCCGCAAGCGTCGAGGCACTGCAGGCCGCGGTACGCACCGCGACGTCGGCCGGCATCGCCGTGTACACCCGCGGCGGAGGCGCCTCCTACACCGACGGCTATCTGCCGGCGCGGCCCGATTCGATACTGATCGACATGGGCGGACTCGACCGCATCGTGGAGATCAACGAAACCGACGCGTACGTCACCGTGGAGGCCGGAGTCACCTGGGCCGCGCTCAAGGCCGCGCTCGATCCGCGCGGCTGGCGCACGCCGTTTTTTGGACCCTTCTCCGGCATTGCGGCGACCGTCGGCGGATCGGTATCCCAGCACTCGATCAGCCACGGATCAGGCGCCTACGGCATCAGCGCCCAATCCGTGATCAGCCTGGAGGTGGTCGCCGCAGACGGCGGCCTGCTGCGCACCGGCGCCGCGGCCCGCGGCGCAGCCCCGTACTCGCGCTGGTACGGACCGGATCTGGCCGGCCTGTTCACCGGCGATTGCGGCGTGTTCGGCGTGAAAGCGCGGATCACCCTGGCCTTGCGCAGGCGCCTGCCGGCCTTCGCCTGCGCGTCCTTCGCCTTCCAGGACCTCGAAAGCCTGGCCCGTGGATTGCGCGCGGCCGCGATCGAAGGCATCGATGACGAGCATTTCGCCATGGATGCCGCCTTGGCCAAGGGGCAGATCACGCGTGCCGCGCGCATCTCCAAGTTCCTGACCGCGAAGGATCTTGCCGTATCGGCTGGCACGCCGTTCGCCGCCCTCAAGCAGTTGATCAGCACCGCCCTCGCGGGTTCGCGCCGCCTCGGCGCCGCGCCCTACTCCGCACATTTCATCCTGGAGGGATTCGCACCGCGCGGCGCACGCATCAAGTGCCGGCGCCTGAACGAGCTGCTGCGCGCAGCCGGCGGCGCACCGATCGCCAATACGGTGCCGGCCATCGTGCGCTCCAAGCCGTTCGCGCCGCTGTTCAACACCCTCGGTCCCGACGGCGAACGCTGGGTGCCCCTGCATGGCTACATCCCGCACTCGCGGGTTGCGGAGTTTCACCGCGCGGTGGACGAATTACTGTTGTCGCGCCGCGCCGAGATGCAGGCTCTGGGCGTGTGGTGCGGCGGCATGTTCATGACCATGGGAACGACGGCGTTCTTGTATGAGCTCGCGTTCTACTGGCCCGGGGCGCAGTCCGCCTACCACCGGCACGCCCTGCCGGCCGGCTATCTCGCCTCCCTGCCGCAGCGTGCGCACGACGCAGCCGCGGCGGCGTGCGTCGATGCCCTGAAGCGTGATCTGGTGGCCCTGTACAGCCGCCATCAGGCCGTGCATTTCCAGCTCGGCAAGGTCTACCCCTACGGCAGCGTGCTGGCGCCCGAGGCGTTGGCCCTGGTGCGGTCCGTCAAGCGCGCGCTCGATCCGCACGATCTCATGAATCCCGGTGCGCTCGAGCTCGGCCTTTGCCCGCATGTCGAAACACCCGCATGAAGCCGCCTCGCCGGGCGAAGGGCCGTGCCTATACTGAAGATCGGGTCACGTGACCGGGTAACGCGGCGGTCTTCATGGTCATATCAGGCTATCTCGTTCTCAAATGGATGCACATTCTGGCCCTGGTGTATTGGTTGGGCGGCGAGTGGGGTGTGTTCCAGACCGCGCACCACATTCTCAATCCGCATCTGTCGCTCGAGGAGCGGCGTCATCATCTCGAGACCGCTTACCGCATCGACATCCTGGCGCGCCTGGGGATCCTGCTGCTCCTGCCCCTGGGCTTTCAGATGGGCGCCGTCATCGGCGTGAACCCGTTCGGCGCCTACGTTGTGCCGGTGTGGATATTCATGCTGGCCTGGATGAGCCTGACCTTCTCGGCCTTTCTCAAGCGCGGCACGCCGCTCGGACTGAAGCTCACGCTGTGGGACGAGAAAATCCGCTACGTGGTGATTCCGCTGCTGTTCGGCACGGCACTCGTCTCCCTGATCACCGGAGCGCCGCTGACGGCCCGCTGGTACGCCGCCAAGCTGCTCATCTACTCCCTGTTGCTGGTCATCGGCTTGCTGCTGCGCTTCGTGATGCGGCACTGGGCGGTCATCTTTCGCCAGCTGGCGCAGACCGGCAGCACGCCGGACTTGGAGCGTCAGCTCGCCCGTGAAGGCGCCCAGTCGCGCGTGCTGGCTTATGTGTACTGGGTGGGCATCGCCAGCGTCGCCTTCATCGGCGTCGTGAAGCCGTTCTAGGCGCGACGTGCTCAACACCACCTCCGAGCGGATCATCGGTTCGGAAGCCGGCGAGTTCCGCCGCGGCTGGCCGATCGTCCTCTCATCCATCGTCGGCATCGCGTTTGGCCTCTCGCCCATGCCCTTCTACACCATCGGGATCTTCGCGCCCACGCTGGCGCATGAGTTTCACTGGAGCTTCGCGCAGATATTTGCCGGCATCACTTGCACCACCGTGGCCGTCATCCTGGCAAGTCCCGCGGTGGGCATCGCCTCCGATCGCTTCGGCGTGCGCCCGGTGGCGCTCACCTCCGTGGTCCTGTTCGGCCTGAGCTTCATGGCGCTCGGCTTGAGCAACGGCTCGCTGCTCCTCTATTACGCGACCTGGCTCGTCATCGCACTCCTCGGGGTGGGTACCCTGCCCATCACCTGGACGCGCGCGGTGAACAACGGCTTCCAAACCGGCAAGGGCCTCGCGCTCGGACTCTCCCTCATCGGCACCGGCGTGTTCGGCTACATCATCAAGCCGTTTGCCGCCTGGCTCATCGGCGAGTTCGGATGGCGCCTGGCGTATGCCGCCATCGGCGCACTGCCGCTGCTGATCGCGCTGCCCATCGGGCTGTTGTGCTTTCGTGATCCCGCCCAGCGCGCGATCGACCCGCGCCAGCGCCGCGAGGCCGCCCGGCTCAATGCCGCCCTGACCCCGGGCCTGACCATGCGCCAGACCGCCGCCGACTGGCGCTTCTGGCTGGTGGGAATGTGCTTCGTCTCGCTGGCATTTGCGGTCGGCGGCTTGATTCCGAACATGGAAAACATCCTGAAGATCGACGGGTTCGCGCATGCCGACATCGTGCCGTTGACCTCGCTGATCGGGCTGTCGGTCATCGTCGGGCGCATCGCCGGCGGCTGGCTCATCGATCTGTTCTGGGCACCGGCGGTGGCCGCGGTCCTGCTCGGCGCCCCGTCCATTGCCTGTTTGCTGCTGTCCGGCAGCGGACTATCCTACCAAACCGCGGTACTTGCCATCGCTCTGATCGGCATGGCGGCCGGTGCGGAATACGATCTGCTCGCGTTCATCGTGGCGCGCTACTTCGGCATGAAGAGCTACGGCAGCATCTACGGAGCGTTGTACAGCTTCTTCGCGCTCGGCGCCGGAATCGGACCGGTTTTCTTTGGCGCCAATTTCGACCACACCCGTTCCTATTCGATGTCGCTGCACGTGGCGTGCGGATTGTTCCTGGCGCCGGCGCTGTTGATGCTGCTGTTGGGACGCTATCGGAATTTCGAGCTGCCGCCCCCGGCGGCCTGAGGGCCGGGCATCGTTCAACCCGATGCCAGCGCCTCCATCGCGACCGCTCCGGCGGGCTCCAGGGCCTGCAACGTGATGCGATCCGCGGACGGATTGCCGATCAGACGAATGGGCTCGTTGACGAACAGGGGCCGGCGCGCTCGAAACTCGAAGCGCCGCAGCCGGCCGCTGCGCCGGGCGCGCAGGGTCTCCGCCAACAGGATGGCCGTGAGCGGCCCGTGCACCACCCGCTCGCGGTGGCCTTCGGATGCCGCGTATTGCCGGTCATAGTGAATGCGATGCGCATTGAAGGTCAGCGCCGAGAATCGAAACAGCAGCACCGGATCCGGCGTCACCGCATCCATCCAGCCGGGCGGCCCGGGCGGCACGACCTCGGCGTATGCGGCGGCCGCGCCGGCGCGCGGCCCGTGCGGCCCGAGATAGATGATGTCGCGCTGCTCGCGGATACAGCACACATGTTGCTGGAAGTACCGGTATTCATGGGTGACGATACGCAACGGGCCGCTCGTCCCCTGCGTCTCGCGGCTGGCGATCACGGATTCGGTCAGGCGGGCGGACTCGCCCAGGCGCAGGGGCCGTTCGAATTCGATGCGCGCCGCGGCGAACAAGCGGCGCCCGGGCCTGGAGGGGTCCTGATCCGCCGGCGCCGGATGCCCGTCGGCGCCCAGCACGCTGCGCCTTTCCGTGTGCAGGAAATAGAGCCAGTGCCACAGCGGCGGCAACTCTCCTGAAATCGGCGGGGAGCCGCTCAGATCCAAAGTGGCCTGCAGCGCCCTGACCGGCCAGTCATCCAGCCGCAGCGTCATTTCCCGGGTGGCGGACACTCAGATAGTGACGAGGTGATGGGTGGACAAGGGCAGCGATCGGATCCGTGAGCCCGTGAGCTTGGCGAGGGCGTTGACCACGGCCGGTGCGATGGGTGGCGTGCCGGCTTCGCCGATGCCGCCGAGTGGGGCGCCGCTCTCGATGATGGCCACCTCGACGACCGGCATGTCGGACATGCCCACGATCGGATAGTCGGTGAAATTACCCTGCCGCACCGCGCCCTTTTCGATGACGATTTCGCCGCGCAACGCGGCGGACAGTCCGAACACGATGGCCGACTGCAGCTGCACCTCGATCTGCGCGGGATTGACCACCGAGCCGCAGTCCACCACGGCCCACACACGATGCACCACCGCGGCGCCCTCCTTGATCGAAACCTCGGCGACTTCGCCGACAATGGATCCGAACGCTTCGTGCAGGGCGACACCCAAGGCGCGGATCGAGCCGTCGGGCGCGGAATATCGCGCGCTGCGCCAATTCGACAGTCCCGCGACGCGCTCCAGCACCGCCAGAAACCGCGGCGCGTCGGCCAGCAGGTTGCGCCGGAACTGCACTTCGTCCAATCCCGCGGCGGCCGCCATTTCGTCGATGAAGCATTCCTTGCAGAAGGCATTGCCGCTGTTCTCCACCGAGCGCCAGTATCCCACCGGAATGGGGATCGGCTCGTAGACGTAGTCGACGCGCTTGTGGGCGAGCGCATAGGGCTGCTTGTTCAGGCCGCCGAACACGCTTTCATCGAGCTTGCCGACGAAGCCGGGATTGCCATTGCGCCCCGGGCCGTCGCCGGCGATGGTGAAGTGCCAGGCCACGGGCGCGCGCTGCGCATCGAAACCGGCCCGCAGTTTAACCGCCGTCATCGGCCGGTAGAAATCGTGCTGGATGTCCTCCTCGCGCGTGAAGATCAGTTTGACCGGCTTGGCGAGCTTTTTCGAGAGCAGCACCGCGGGGATGACCTGGTCGGTGAAGGCGACGCGGCGTCCGAAACCACCCCCCAGGAACGGCGTGTGCACGATGATCCGCTCCGCGGGCAGCCCCGTGGCGCCCTGCACCAAGGCCACGACCAGATCGACCATTTGATTGCCGATCCAGATCTCCGCGCGGTCGGCACTCACATCGGCCGTGCAATTGGGCGGCTCCATGGTCGCGTGCGCGAGAAAGGGCAGTTGATAGTCGGCGCTCAGCGACCTGGCCGCGCCGGCGAGCGCGGCCGGGGCATCGCCGATCGATTCTGCCGTCTCACCGGCTTCGTCCAGGCGAGCGCGCAGCCGCTCGGCAAATTCCGTGGACGAAAAGCCCGCGAGCGGGGAATCCGACCAGGCCACCTTCACGTCCGCGAGCGCCTTTTTTGCACGGTGGAAGCTGTCAGCGACCACGGCGATGCCGCCCGGAATTTTTTCGACCGCCAGTATGTGCCGCGACGAGGAGAGGATCGAGTCGTCGAAGGAGAGCGCTTCGCCACCGAAGACCGGACAGTGCTTCACGGCGGCATACACCATGCCGGGCACGCGGGTATCGATGCCGAATTGCGCCGATCCGTTGATTTTTGCGCCCGTGTCGAGACGCTTCATCGGTTTGCCGATGTAGCGCAGCTGATTCGCCGGCTTGAGTATCGGCTCTGCCACCGGCAACGCGGCGGCCCGCGCCGTGAGCGCCGCATAGGCAGTGTGGCGTGCCGTGGCCGGATGCCGCACCACCCCGAGTTCGGCCACGCAGTCGGCCTCGGGCACGCCCCACTGCGCCGCCGCGGCCTGCACCAACATGCGCCGCGCGCTCGCCGCCGCGGCACGCAGCGCCGCGTAGCAGGAACGCGTGCTGAAGGAACCTCCGGTGACACGGATCTTTGGGACGCCGGGTGCAAATTCGAGCAGCCGGTAGGCCTCGGCCGTCGGGGCATGCTCGACCCGGATGTGCTCGAAGGGGATGTCCAACTCGTCCGCCAGGATCTGCGCGACACCGGTGTAGATACCCTGCCCCATCTCCGCATAGGGACATTGAAACACCGCCCCACCGGTGGCGGGCAGACGGATGAACGCATTGAGGGCCGGCTGGTCGCCCGCCGGCCCGCGGGCCGCCGCCTCCAGCCTTACGGGCAGCGTCAATACCGCGCCGAGGGCGGCGGCGCCTTTCAGGATGTCTCTGCGGTTGGTGTCCGTCACGTCAGGCCGGCCCGCCGGGCCGCGACAATTCGGCCGCCCGCAGCACGGCCGCATGGATGCGCTGGTAGGTGCCGCAGCGGCACAGATTGGTCATCCGGCGGCGCACGTCCTGCGGGGTGGGCTTCGGCAGCTCGCGCAGCAGCGCCACCGCCGCCATGATCTGTCCCGATTGGCAGTAGCCGCATTGCGGCACATCCAGCTCGGACCAGGCACGCTGCACCGCATGGCTGTGGCCGTCCCCCGCCAGACCCTCGATGGTGGTGATGCGGGATGTTGCACCGAGCGCCGCGATCGGCAGGATGCAGGTTCGCTGCGCCTGGCCATCGAGCAGCACCGTGCAGGCACCGCACGCCCCCACACCGCATCCGAACTTGGTGCCGCACAACCCGAGCGTGTCGCGGATCACCCAGAGCAGCGGCGTGTCCGCCTCGACGTCCACGCGCCGCGACCGACCATTGATGGAAATCTCATACGCTGGCATGTTCCTCCTCCCAAAGGGCGAATCTCACAGCGACAGCACCTCGATGGCGGCACGTTCGCCGGACTCCATCGCACCCTCCATGCCGCGGCTGCCGAGTGCCGTGTGTTCCCCGCAAAAATGCACCCGGCCGTGAGGCACCGCCATGGCCGCGGTGAAGCCGGCCACCTCGCCGGGCGCAAACACGGCCCAGTCCCCGGCATTGAAGCGTTGCAGTGCCCAGGAATGCATGCGCAGCGGCCGCAAGCTGCCCTTCGAGGCGGGGCGGATCGACTCGATCTCGCTTTGCACCAGCCGCATCGCGGCGTCCTTGCCAAGCCGGTCCCAATGGGCGCCCAGCTGGCCTCGGCCCTGCGCCACCAAGCCCGTCACCTCCGAGTCGGTGCGCCCGAAATATTGCGCGAGCACGATACCGGCCGGCCCGTTGGTCCACATGGAGGGACCGGCGCCGTCCTCTTCCCAGAACGGCCTGGTCACCGCAAAGAATATAAGCGTGAGGGTCTGATAGTGGAGCGTGCGGACCGCCCGCGCCTGCTCCTGCTGCAGCGGTGGATCGATACGGACCTCGCGCAGCGTCGAGAACGGCAGCGAACAGACGATGCGTTTCGCCGCATAGCGGGTGCCGTCGCGGCACACCACGCTCGCCGCCGCCGCGCCGGTGTCGATGGCGACGATCTCCTTGCGCAGCAGCACGTCGCCCTTCAGGTTCCCTGCCATGGCCTCGGGCAGCCGTTCGTTGCCGCCGGACACCGCGTAGGCCGCCGGACCCAGCGAGGCCATGGAACGGCCCCAGCCGGCATTGAATTCATACATGAGGGCGGACACCTCGTAGGAGTGGGTGCCGTAGTAGGGTGAGGTATCGAAGGCGAGCTGGATGGATGCATCGTCCAGACCGCGCGCCATCAGGAAATCGTGCATGGAGATATCCAGCGCCGCGCTCTCGGGGCTCGCCCATTTGGACCAGTCCACGAGCGGATTGGCCTCCGCCAGGATCCTCGGCACGAGTTCCCAGGGCATCAGGTTGCGGCGGTTGGCGGGAAATGGGTTCTTCGGCGATGCCGCCCAAGCATCGCGTGTCATCAGCCTGCCGTCAAAGGCCAGCTGCAGCTTGGCCATCTGCGCCATGCGCGGCGCCATGTCGGCGAGCGGCACGTTTAATTTGTGGGCGACATCCAGCGTCCTGCCGTAGCCGCTGCCCATGGTGTTGGCGCCCATTTCGGGATGGCCCGGCAGATCCTTCAGGGTGCAAACCCGGCCGCCGACGCGCGAACGGCCCTCGAGCACCAGTACCCGGGCGCCGGCATCCTCGAGCAACTGCGCCGCATGCAGCCCGGACAATCCCGCGCCGAGCACGATGACATCGACGTCCGGCGCCGTGCCCGCGATGCCCGCTGGCGCCGCCTTGCCGATCAGTGCCGCACCCGATGCGAGCGTTGCGCTCGCGACGAATTGACGGCGAGACCATCGCATGGCCGTTCTCCTCGATTGATCCAGGCCAGCCTAACCCATCGCGATGTGCGGGCCTCAGGACCGGGCGCGCCTCCCACATAGCGGACACTGGAATCACGCCGCCGGCCTGGTGACCTCCACGGTGACATGCGACAGCGATTTGAAGTCCTTGAGCCGCCCGCGGTAGTAGTCGCAGTCGCGAGCCTCGCGGGTGCACACCGACACCACCGCGCCCAGGTGCCCCGGACCAAGACGCCAAAGATGCAGATCCACCAGCCGATCGCCGCCCGACTCGATCGCCGCGCGCATCCGGTCGGTCAATCGCTGATCCGGATTCATGTCGAGCAGGATGCGCCCGGTATCGCGCATCAGTCCGTATGACCAGTTGGCGATGACCAAGGCCCCGACCACGCCGGCCAATGGATCCATCCACATCCAGCCGAAAGCGCGTGCCAGCACCAGACCCGTGATGGCGAGCACCGAAACCGCGGCGTCCGCGATTACGTGGATGTAGGCCGAGCGGATGTTGTTGTCGCGATGCGCATGCGCCTGGTCGTTCGCCGCCGGCTCGTCGCGCGCCTGATCATGAGAGGCATGATCATGGTGCGCCTGATCTTCATGAGCGTGATCATGATGCGAATGCTCCTCGAAGGCGGTCTCGTGCCGTGCGCCGGCCACCTGGAGCGTCACCTGGAAGGCGTGGGGCTCCGGAATCTCCTCGATCGATTCGAAGTAGCCGTTGCGGCGCGCGAAAGCGAACGTCTGGCGCGAGCCGTCGGGCCGCTGCGTCTGCAGAGTCGGCGGCGCGCCGAGCTCTGCCGGTGGATCGAACCGCACGCGAAATCGCGGCGGCACGCCGTCCTCGAAGATGGACATTTCGACCATGCCCTGATCGGTGGGGATCCGCCGGGTCTCGGCGGCGGGCGCGCGGTGGTCATGGGGATGCTCGTCCGGATGAACGTGAGCGTCGTCGTGAGCGTGGCCGTGCCCGTGACTGTGGCCGTGGCTGTGGCCGTCGCCGCCGCTCAGCAGCCACGCACTGACGATGTTCACCAGCAGGCCGACGACGGCGATCGGAATCGCCTCGGCGAAGCGGATCGGAATGGGCGCGAGGAATCGCGTCACTGCCTCGTAGGCGATCAGCAGGGAAATCATGGCGAGCACGATGGCGCTGGTGAAGCCCGCCAGGTCGCCGAGCTTGCCGGTACCAAAGACGAATCGGTTGTCGTGGGCGTGGCGGCGCGCATAGGTGTAGGCAAGCGCCGCAATCAGCATCGCGCCCGCGTGGGTGGACATGTGCAAGCCATCGGCAACCAGCGCCAGCGACCCATACAGGCTGCCGCCGGCGATTTCGATCACCATCATCACCGTGCACAGCACGATGACGGCCCAGGTCTTGCGCTCGTTCTGCTCGTGTCCGGTGCCCAGGAAGACATGGCTGTGTCCGTCCGCCGCCGCCGGTGCCGTGTCCGTGCGCGTGTGCGTGTGCGTGTGCGTGTGCGTGTGCTTCATCGGTCGGCTCCCCTTGGGAATATCCGCGGCGGCGCTCAAAGGTACTTCGTCACGCCCTGAAATTCCTTGAGCAACGTCCTGAATTCGCGCGGCAGCGCATCAGAGGTCTCCTCCATGCAATGGTGGATGTGATCCTTGATGAGCTCCTTCTTGGCGTTGCCGATCGCCTTCTCCACCGCGTGCAGTTGCTGAGCCAGCTCGAGGCACGGCCGTTCCGCCTCCATCATTTCGATCACGGTCGCGAGATGGCCTTGCGCACGTTTCAAGCGTGTGACAATCGCGGGAAACTTATGCATCGGCGGCCTCATTCGTATCCTATCCCCCTAGACAGGATACCCGGATCGGCATAGGATCGCCAGCGTTTTGCCATGGCGCTGGGGATACGGCATGTCGATTCACGATCATGAGGCTTCGTTTCGCGGCCGCGCCTTCGTTTGGGGCGGCCTCGCGCTCGGTGTGTTGCTGCTGGCGGCGCTGCTCAGCCGGGGCTTCGGCCTGCTGTCCGGCGGAGCGAGGGGAGCGGAATCTCCCGATCTCATGGTGCGCAAAGGCGATCTGATCATCGTCCCTGAGGGCTCCGCGCTGCGCGAGCGGCTGACCGTCATGCCGGCCGTGGCACAGGCGGTCAGCGCGAAGCTGCTGCTGCCGGCGGTCGTCGAATCGGATCCCGCGCGCACCGCCGCCGTGCTACCGGCGCTCAGCGGCCGCCTGATTGCGCTCAAGGTGGGGCTGGGCGACCGCGTGGCGCGCGGCCAGGTGCTGGCGGTGATCGATTCGCCCGATCTCGGCCAGGCCTACGACGACGACGAGAAGGCCGCCGTCACGGCCAGGCTGACCGGGAAGAATCTGGCGCGCCAGGAGGCACAGAACAAGATCGGGGTCGTCTCGGACCGGGATCTGGATCAGGCGCGCAGCGACTATGCGCAGGCCGCGGCCGAATACACCCGCACGCAGGCGCGCCTGAAGCTGCTCGGCGCATCGTCTGGCGCACCATCCTCCCGCCCTGCCTCGCGATTCCTGACCGTGACCGCCCCGGTCGGCGGCAGCGTCACCACCCTCGCCGTCACACCCGGCAACATGATCAATGACCCCACCCAGACCATGATGACCATCGCCGATCTGAGCACCGTGTGGGTCACGGCGATGGTGGCCGAAAAGGACGAGGCGTCGGTCGCCCGGAACCAGGACGCCGACATCGAGCTGCTGGCGTTTCCCGGTCGGCTGATCCGCGGCAAGGTGCTGTTTATCTCCGATGTGATCGAGCCGGATTCGCGCCGCGACAAGATCCGCATCGCGGTCGCCAACGCCGATTATGCGATCAAGCCCAACATGTTCGCGACCGTCACGCTGATGGGACCTGCGCAATCGAAGATCGTGGTGCCGAGTTCCGCTCTGCTCATGAACAATGACCGCACCAGCGTGTTCGTCGCCACCGCGCCCTGGACCTTCGAGCGGCGCATCGTCGATCCGCAGCTGGAGGAAGGCCCGACCGTCGCCCTGCGCTCCGGGGTTGCAGCCGGGGAGCAGGTCGTCGTGAAGGGCGGAATACTGCTCAATGATTGATCAATTCGTCGGCTTCTGCCTGCAGCGGCGGGTCGCGATATTCATTCTGGCCGCGTTGCTGGCCGCATACGGCGTGTACGCCTGGGAGACCCTCTCGGTGGAGGCCTATCCGGAGCTCGGCGACGTGGCGGCGCAGATCACCACGCAGATGCCGGGGCTCGCCGCCGAGGAGGTCGAACAACTGATCACCGTGCCGCTCGAGCGCGCGATCAACGGCACGCCTGGATTGCTGCTGATGCGCTCCTCGAGCACCTTCGGCCTGTCGCTGATCACGGTGCTGTTTCGCGACGGTTACGAGGACTATTGGGCCAGGCAGCGCCTGACCGAGCGCATCAATCAGGCGGTGCTGCCGGCCGGGGCATCTCCCTCCCTCGATCCGGTGGCCGGTCCCGGCGGCGAAATCTACCGCTACACCCTGGAATCCGACTCGAAGAACCTGCAGGAACTGTCCGAGATCCAGCGCTGGACCGTGATCCCGGCATTGAAGTCCGTGCCCGGTGTGGTCGACGATACGAACTTCGGCGGCTTCACCACCGAATACCAGCTCGATCTCGATCCCAAGCAGCTGCATCATTATGGCCTCGGCATCACGGACGTGATCAATGCCATCAACAACAACAATGCCAATGCCGGCGGCGGCAGGGTCTCGCGCGGCGACCAGAGCTACGTCATCCGCGGCGTCGGGCTGATACACACCCTGGAGGAGATCGGCTCCATCGTGGTGACCCAGTCCGGCGGCACGCCCGTGTTGGTGCGCAGCCTCGGCCGCACCACCCTGAGCCATCAGGAGCGCGAAGGCATCCTCGGCAAGGACACGAATCCGGACACGATCGAGGGCATCGTGCTGATGCTGAAGTATCAGAATCCGTCCGAAACGCTGCGCGGCATCCACGCGAAGGTGGCCGAACTCAATGCCAAACTGGCGCCCGCCGGCGTGCGCATCGTGCCCTACATCGATCGCGACGATCTGGTGCACGCCACGATCCACAAGGTGGGGCAGACGATCCTGGAGGGCATCGCGCTGGTGTTCCTGATCCTGATCATCTTCCTCGGCAGCCCGCGCAGCGCATTCGTCGTGGCGGTGAGCATTCCGATGGCGCTGGTGTCGGTGTTCTCGCTGCTGAAACTCACGCACGTATCGGCCAATCTGTTGTCGCTCGGCGCCATCGACTTCGGGATTCTGGTCGACGGCGCGATCGTCGTGACCGAGGCGGTGCTGCGGCGGCGCGAGGCCATGCCCGGGGAGGAGCTGAGCGAGAGCGAAGCCAAGGCTGCGACCCTGCAGGTGACCCGCCCGATCTTCTTCGCCAGCCTCATCATCATCACCGCCTATCTGCCGCTGTTCTCCTTCGAGCGTGCGGAAGCCAAGCTGTTCACGCCGATGGCCTACACCATGGGCTACGCACTGTTGGGCGCACTGCTCACCAGTCTGGCGCTCGTGCCGGGATTGGCCTACCTGGCGTTTCGAAATCCCCGCGAGTCCTATCAGAACCGCTGGCTCGAGCGCCTCACCGTGCAATACGACCGCGTCCTCGGAGCCTGCATCGATCAGCCACGCATCATCTACGGCGTGGTGATCTTCGCGCTGCTCACGGTGGTGGGCCTCGCGGCGACGGTGGGCAGGGATTTTCTGCCGGATCTCGACGAGGGTGCGCTTTGGCTGCAGGTGCAGATGCCCACCGGCCTGGCGCTCGACAAGGCCAGCGACATGGCAAGCGCGCTGCGTCGCGCAGTGCTCAAGTATCCGGAAGTCTCCTACGTGGTGACGCAGACCGGACGCAACGACGACGGCACCGATCCGTGGACCATGTCGCACGTCGAGGTGCCGGTGGGGCTCAAGCCCTATGACAGCTGGCCGGCCGGCGAATCGAAAAAGGCGTTCGTGGACCGTCTGGCGGCCGGCCTCGCCAGGGATCTTCCGGGGTACTCGATCGGCATCAGCCAGCCCATCATCGACGGCGTCAACGACATGATCGGCGGCGCGCACAGCCCGCTGGTGGCCAAGATCTACGGCGATGATCTGGACGAGCTGCGCACCATCGGCAATCAGATCGTCGACGTTCTCTACGGCATCCAGGGCACCTCCAGCGCGTCGATCTTCCAGGAGCCGCCGATCCCCCAAATTGAGATCAAACTGGATCATGAGAAGGCCGCGCGCTACGGCGTCAACATGTCGGACCTGCAGAACGTGATCCAAACCGGCGTCGGCCAGTCGCGGGTGTCGACGGTTTACGTGGGCGAGCGCACCTATCCGGTGACCGTGCGCTTCACGGAAGAATCCCGCAACACCCCCGGGGCGCTCGGGGATCTGTTCGTGAATGCCGCGGGCGGCGCGAAGGTGCCGCTGTCGCAGCTGGCCGAGATCAGGGTTCGGTCGGGCGAGAGCACCGTCACCCGCGAGAACGGCCAGCGCAACCTGACCATCCGCATCGACAATCGCGACCGCGATCTGACCTCGTACCTCGAGGAGGCGCAGGCGAAAATCGCCTCGCGACTGCAGTTCGATCACAGCAAGATCCGCCTGGAGTGGGGCGGCCAGTTCGAGAATCAGCGGCGCGCGGAAGCGCGGCTCCTGGTGATCCTGGCGCTGGTGATGGGAATGATGCTGTTGTTTCTCACCGTCGGCATCAAATCGTTCCGCCAGGCGCTGCTGATCCTCGGCGTGGTCCCGCTCGCAACCCTGGGCGGATTGATCTCGCTGCATCTGACCGGTCAGAATCTGAATGTGGCGAGCGGTGTCGGCTTCATCGCGCTGTTCGGCGTGGCGGTGCAGAATGGCATCATCATGGTGTCGAATCTCAATCGCATGAGGAAGTCCGGATTCGAACTACATGAGGCGATCATGAAGGGGGCCACCGAACGCCTGCGGCCGGTGCTGATGACGGCCACCGTGGCGACCCTCGGGATGCTGCCGGCGGCGATCCACACGGGCGTCGGCAGCGACGTGCAGCGCGGCATCGCCACCGTGGTCGTCGGCGGACTGGCCATCTCCACCGTACTCACGCTGTTCGTGATCCCGTCCATGTATCATGTGATCGAACATTGGGCCGAGCAGCGTCACGGAGAAGCACGATGGGGCCTGTGATGCGCGCGTGCGTGACCGCCGCCGCGCTCGCCCTCGGCGTGTGCGGCTGCGCGGTGGGGCCTGACTTCAAACGCCCTGCCGCTCCCGCATCCCCGGGATATGGCAGTGCGCCCATGCAGGGTCAAACCGCGGCGACGGTCGGCGCAGCCGGCGCCGCCCAGCAATTCGACGCCGGCCGGGACATCCCGGCGCAGTGGTGGACTATGTTCCAGTCCCCCGCACTCGATCGGCTCGTGGCAGCGGCGCTCAAGGGCAATCCCAACGTGGGCGCCGCGCAGGCGGCGCTGCGCCAGGCCCGTGAATTGTATTCCGCGCAATGGACCGCCTATATCCCGACTCTGCAGGGAGGATTTTCGGCAGATCGTTCGAAGTTTCCGACCGATACCCTGACCAGCCCCACCACCGCGCCCAGTTCGGTGTACACCCTTTACACCGCCCAGCTGAGCCTGAGCTATGCCCCGGACGTGTTCGGCGGTACACGCCGGGCGGTCGAACTTGCCAAAGCCCAGGCCGAAGTCGGCCGCTTCCAGTTGGAGGCCACCTACCTGACCCTCACCAGCAACGTGGTGGTGACGGCGGTGCAGGAGGCCTCGCTTCGCGGGCAGATTGCGGCGACGATAAGGCTGCTGGAATTGCAGCATCAACTGACGGATACCGTGCAGAAACAAAAGGGCCTGGGAACCGCGAGCGACCTGGACGTGCTCGCGCAGCAGGCATCGGAGGCGCAAACCGCGCAGACCCTGCCGCCGCTGCGAAAGCAGCTGGGACAGACCCGCGATGCCCTGACCGCGCTGCTCGGCAGATTGCCCGCCGAGGAGCCCGCCGAAACCTTCCGCCTCGAAGACTTGACGCTCCCCACGGAGCTACCGGTCAGCGTACCCTCCAAATTGATCGAGCAGCGCCCCGATGTGCGTCAGGCCGAGGCGAATCTGCATGCGGCCTCCGCGGCCGATGGCATGGCGCTCGCCAACATGCTGCCGCAATTCGCGATCACCGGGGATCTGGGATCGAGCGCGCTGAAACTCGGTCAGCTGTTCACGCCTTACACGGGATTCTGGGATCTCGGCGCCTCGCTCACCCAGACCCTGTTCGATGCCGGAGCGCTGATTCACCGGCATCGAGCCGCGGATGCGGCGCTCGACCAGGCGGCGGCGCAATATCGCGGGGCCGTGATTCTCGCCTGCCAGAATGTGGCCGACACGCTGCGCGCGCTGCAGGCGGACGCGGATGCCTTGAAGGCGAGCGTCGAGGCCGAACGTGCGGCGCGCACCACGCTCGAGCTGTCGCGGCGGCAGCTCGGCCTGGGAACCATCAGCCAGGTGGCGCTGCTGAACGCCGAGACGGCGGACCGGCAGGCCGAACTCGCAGTGGTTCAGGCGGTGGCGAACCGCTTTGCCGATACCGCCGGGCTGTTCCAGTCGTTGGGCGGCGGATGGTGGAATCGAACCGAGGAGCCTCAGTATGAGCAGTTTGGTCGAACGGCACGATGATGCAGGCGTCGCGACGCTGACCTTGAACCGTCCGGAGAAGCTCAATGCGCTTTCCAAGGACGTATTCGAGGCGCTGGATAAGCACGTCGAATCGATCGGACGCCATACCAAGACCATCGGCTTGGTCATCTTGCGCGGCGCCGGCGGCAATTTTTCGGCCGGCTACGACATGCAGGAGGTGCTCGAACTCACCAAGGCGCATGCCAAGCCGCATTTTCAGTCGGAGGTCATCCAAAAAGTTGCAAACCTGCCGCAGCCGGTGATCAGCGCCGTGCAGGGACATTGCTCCACGGGGGCGATGGAGCTGGCACTGGCGGCGGATCTGATCGTGGCATCCGAATCGGCGCAGTTCTCGGACGTCTATGCGCGCTGGGGTCTGACGCCGGTCTGGGGCTTGAGCCTGCGGCTGGCGCACCGCATCGGCACCCCCAAGGCCGCCGAGATGATGTTCACCTGCCGCAGCTATTCGGGAAGGCAGGCCGAAGCCATGCACCTCGCGAATTTCTGCTTTCCCGACGAGCGCTTCGACGCCGACTTGAGCTCTATGTCCCGGGACATCGTCGCCAATTCCTGGTACGCGAACCAGGTCAACAAGCGTGCACTGATCGAAATCGACGGCCTGAGCCTGCACGATGCGCATGCGCTCGAGTTGTTCAAGAACGAAGGGCTGGCGCCCGACGCCGCGCAGCGGGTGGCGAAATTCATGGCGAAGGCATCGCGCCGCTGATGTCGGCACCGTGGCGCCGGTGAACCACAGGAAGTCAGAACATATTCGCCAGCAAGGGCACGAGCACCGCGGTCACGATCCCATTGAGCGCCATCGCGATGCCGGCAAAGGCCCCGGCGACGTCGCTGACCTGAAACGCGCGGGCCGTGCCGATCCCATGCGCGGCCAGGCCGACGGCGAAACCGCGAGCCCGCATGTCGCGGATCCGCATGGCGTTGAACAGCGGCGTCACCATGATGGCGCCGAGAATGCCCGTCAATATGACGAACACCGCCGTGAGCGAGGGCAGTCCGCCGATCTGTTCCGTGACCGCCATGGCGATGGGCGTCGTCACCGATTTCGACGCCAATGATTTCAGGGTGATCGGATCCGCGCCCACCGCCCACGCGATGCCGACGCTCGATGCGATTGCAGTGACCGAACCGGCGGCCAGCGCCACCGTCATGGGCAGGATCAGGCGGCGTACCGTGGCCCAGTGATTGTACAGGGGCACGGCGAGCGCAACCGTCGCGGGACCGAGCAGAAAATGCACGAATTGCGCGCCCTGGAAGTACGTCTCGTACTGCGTGCCGGTCGCCAGCAGGACCGCTATCAGCGCGATGACGGCGATGCTCACCGAATTGACCAGGGGATTGCGGCCGCTGCGCTCGTGCAGCCAATGGGCGCCGAGATAGGCCCACAGAGTTGCGGTCAGCCACAGGAGCGGCGACGCGCTGAGATAGACCCAGATGCTCGATATCGCCTGCGGCATCACTTTCTCGCGGCAATCGAGGCGCCCGTCAGTCGCGACACGGCGAGAAACACCAGCACCGTGACGATCAGCGTGATCGCAGTGCCGGCGACCAGCGCGGCGATCACCGGCAGCCACTCGGTCCGCAGCCGATGCATATGCAGCATCACCCCGGTGCCGGCCGGCACGAACAGCAGCGACAAATGCGTCAGCAGGCCGCGGGAGGTGCTTTGCACCGCCTCCGGCACGCGGCCCCGCCACGCCAGGAAACCCAGCAGCAGCAACAGCCCGACCACCGGACCCGGCACGGGCACGCGCGCAAGGCGCACCAGAAATTCGCCGATCAGCTGGCAAAGAACCAAGAGCGAGAATGCGGCGATCATGTAACCTCCTACCGTGCGGCCCCGCTGGATATACTGGGCCCATGCTATCGAACTTTGCGCAGCTTGACCTTGCCGCTCTGCCGTCGCTCGAGCGGGGCGCGGTTCGGGCCCATCCGGTGCCCGGCATTGCGGCGACCGACCGCGCATTGCGCGGTTATGGCCACAAGGTGTCGGATTTCGCCGCGGCGCGCGTCACCATCGCGACCTGGCCGCAGCCGGACTGGAGACCGATCGTGCCGGGCACCGGCAATGAAGGCGGTATCGTCCAGGATGAGTTCGTCATGCAGCGGCACGGTGAAATCCAACACGCCGTGAATCGAGCCGTGGGCCGCAGCTACATCACCGGGTGGTTCGCCGATCCGGCGACCGCCTCGGAGAGCCGGCAGCCGGCCGATACCGGGCGGATTTATACGCACGAGGCAAACTACCATCCGGATGGCGGCCAGATATTCTCGCCGCGCCATGGCGAGGCGTTCGTGGCGTTGCTCGCCAAACCCGGCGATGACGTCCGACCGGAGGATTTCATCGCCTTTTACTGCGACGGCTCCTTCGGCATCCACATCGACCCCGGTGTCTGGCATCAGCCGGTATTCCCGCTCGCGGCGAGCGCGATTTTCGACGACAAGCAGGGGCGCGTGCATGCCTGCGTCTCCGTCGATTTTGTCAGCGAGTTCGGCTGCTATCTCGAGGTGCCGCTGTTGCCCTGCGCATCGCCGTCCTAGCGGCCCGGGCCCACCAGAACGGGTGCGCCCAATGTCCTGACGCTCGGCGCCTTGCTGGAACCCGTCGCGAGGTTGCTTTGACCGCTGGCCTCGAAGACAAACAGTCGGAGTTCGTGGAACGCCTTCATGCCATCGGTGCCGCAAATGTCCTTGTTGCCGCAGACATAGAGCGAGACGGCGCCGTATTTGGCTAGCAGCCGCGCCCCGTCGAAGTTTGCGGACTTGATGAAATGATACGCGAGCAGCTTGTTGATGAAGGGAATATCGGTCCTGTCTTCGCATATCACGCAACTCGGCCAGCGGATGAAATTCGGGTCGGGTTCCACGTCGACGGCCGCCATGCTGCCTTCATCCGCCTTGCAATGCAGGGTGTATTCGGTGGACTCTCCGGCGGTCTTATCGCGCCGGGCTGCCCGACCGCTCAACGTCTGGATCGGATACTCGCATTCGAATTCGTTTTCGTGGTCCGCCTCGGGAATCTGGCCTGTCGCGTACCGATACAGCGCCCGCAGGCGGCGCAGCTGATCGGAGTCGGTGGCCGGATCGAGCGTCCAGCCCTGTTGCCAGCTGTCGGTGAAGCCGAGAGTCAATGCATAGTTCGGGTAGGTGTTTGCGACCGCGTTCTTTCCGGCCGCAGCGGGCAGCGCATCGGTGACGAGCGATGAGGCCCCCAACGGTATTCCGAGCTGCGGACTGAATCCATTGCTGGTCGTCGCGGATCCGGCCGCGATGCCGGCCTGGGATGGAACGGAATAGGGATCTGCGATCGTCCGGGCCAGATTATAAAGAATCTGCTTGGTGGTCAGGCTGTCCAGGGACGCCGTCAAATCGATGGTATTGTGGTTCAACTGCGTGTTGGCGCAGCCGAGTGTCATCAACAACACGGCAGGTGCCGCCATCTTGATGGGATCCAATTCCATGCCCGCACTGCATCACGCCGCAGAGCGCTGGTCTGTGCGTTGACGTACGAAGATGCGCGGTCAGAGCTGCACCGTCACGAGCGACCGCGCGAATGCGCGGATATCCTGCTCGAGCGCGTCCGTTTCCTCGATCGCAGCAAAATGTCCACCGCTGCCGAACTCCGTCCAGCGCGCGACGTTGTAGCCGCGCTCCACATAGGCGCGCGGTGGCATCGGCAGCTCGTGGCGAACGTGCGCAACGGCAACCGGCACATCGACCCGCTCGCCCGCGGAAAACCTCAATGGTCTGCGCCTGCCTTCCCAATAAATGCGCATCGTCGACGGCATCGAGCCGGTGAACCAATACAACGAGATGGTGGTCAGCAGCTCCTCGCGCGTGAACCTGCTTTCAACGTCGCCGTCCTCCCTGCTCAGCCCCGGAGGATCCGCAATGTCCGGCTGGAAGGAACCCGTTCCCTGACTCCATCCGGCGCCCGGAATATGCTCCAACCAGCGCGTCTGTTCCAGGCGGCGTTTCAGATCGAGAATCTCGCCGGCTGGAATCGAAATCTTGAACGGACGGATCTTCATCGGCGCGCGGCTGGCGCGCCGTGTTGCGCCTCGCCATTCAAGTAAATGCCCAGCCAGCGCTGCACCTCCTCGTAGAAGTGCCGGCTGTCCTCGGGTTTGAGGATCCAGTGCCAGGCATCCGGCCACACCAATAGTCGGCTCGGCACGTGCATGCGCTGCAGCGCGCTCCAGTTCTCCAGCGTGTTGTTGATCGGCACCCGGAAATCGCGCTCGCCGATGCTGAGCAGTATGGGGGTTTTCCAGTGGGCGGCGTAGGTCAGCGGGCTTTGATCACGCCAGATGGGACTGTTCTCCCAGGGCGGACCGCCATTGGTGATTTCGCGGCCGTAGATGGAATCGCTGGTCCCCCACTGCGAGGTCAGATCCACCTCGCCGGCGTGACTCACGATGCAGCGATAGCGCGTGGTGGTGGCCTCAATCCAATTCGCGAGGTGTCCCCCGTAGCTGGCGCCTGCCGCGCACAATCTGTCACCGTCGATGAACGTGAAACGCTTCAAGGCTTCGTCCACGGCCTGATTGATCTCATCGCCCGGGGTCTTCAGTGGATCGAGCTTGATGGCCTGCGCGAACGCCTCGCCGAAGGAAGTGGATCCGGTGTAATCGGTCATGAGGATCACGTAACCGGATGCGGCCAGCAGGTGATAATTCCAGCGCAGGCCGATCTGGTCCGGATTGTTGCTGGCCGGACCGCCGTGGATCAGCACCACCGCCGGATATTTTTTCACGGCGTCGAACGCCGGCGGCAGCACGATCATGTTATGAATGTTGCGGCCCTGCGTGCTGGTGAAGTAAAAGTGCCGCGGCGGCTGCCAATCGATGTTCGCTGCCAGCGCAACGTTCACCCGCGTGAGATTGACGTGCGTGCGCTTCGAGAGATCGATTCGCACCACTTCCGGCGGGTTCACCGAACTGCCGTAGCTGCCGAGCATCACGGTCCGGGTCGACTTTTGTGCGATCTCGAGTGCGGTGTAGCCGCCGACGGCCGGTTCGATCACCAGCGCAGGCGTGCCGCCGGCGAGCGGCACGCGGTACAAGTTCTCCCTGCCGGCATCCTGCGCGAGGAGGTATACGGTCTTGCTGTCGGCGGTGACCGCGTAGCGTGCGGTATCGCGATCGAAGTCACGCGTGATGCGCGAGGCCTCGCCGGCGTGCGGCCATGGCAGCCGGTATAGCTGCTTCAGGTGATATACCTCCGCATCCTGGGGTGCGAGGGTGAACAGCAGGGTCCTGCCGTCCGCCGTGAAGGCGATGTCGCCATACTCGGCGCCGAGCGGCGTCACCGCCTCGGGTTCCGCGCCGCCCGCGGCGCTCATGCGGTAGATGCGGTAGGGAACCTGCGCAAATGCGGCGTTCCACCGCTCGGTGGTCGCGATGAACAGGACTTCTGCTCCGTCCGGACTGAAGATCGGCGACAACGTGACGCCGTCGTCGGTCTGTGATCCGGAAAAACCCGGCTGGTGCGCGAAGGCGGTGGGCGACAAAATGTCCCTGGCGGTGCTTTGATCGAGCGCCTGCACCAGCAGGGTGGGCTGATGCTCGTCCAGCCACTCGTTCCAGAATCGCACCGGAAAGTGCTCGTAAGTCCGCACGTTGTACTTGCGGTCCTTTTTTTGCTTCGCAGCCTTCTGGTTCGTTTCGTCGTCCGGAGAGTCGGGGAAGACGCTGGATTCGAACAGGATCGCCTTGCCGTCCGGACGCCATACCGGATGCTCCGCGCCAGTGGACAAACCGGTGAGGCGGCGCGCCTCGCCGCCGTCGGCCAGATTCAAGATGTAGATCTGATCGACCTCGTCGCCCTCGCGTTTGGTGGAAAAGGCGATGCTGCCGCTGTCCGGCGACCACGCCACGCCGCCCTCGGGTGCATTGGTGTTGGTGATGCGCCGCGGCGCCTTGCTGCCGTCGGTGGACACCAGCCACAAGTCGCTCGCGGCCTTGTCCTTCTCGTAGGAGGGTTCGTTGACCGGATAGACCGCCCACTTGCCATCGGGACTCACCACCGGCGCGCCCACGCGTTTCATCATCCACAACATCTCGTGAGTCAGGACCTCCTTGCCGGCGGCCGGCTGCGCCGCCACGACGCCTGCGCCAGCCGCGATGGTGATCAGCACCAGAGCCGGGAATCTCAACAGTCGCATAATCCATCTCCCTTGCTGACGCGCGATGCCGCCCGCCATTACGGCCACCGCGCTGCGATATTCCTTAGCGTAGCACCCCAGCCGCCAGCAGGCGCTTGCCGTCGAGGCGTCGTGGCAGCAGCGCGCGAATACCGCTAAGCTTCGGCCATGCAATTGATCCGCTACCGTCCGGGCGCGCCGCTCGACGACTACGTGGACTGCTTCTGGTGGTCGCGGCGTGACGCACCAGAGGCCTTCGGGGAGCACATGCTTCCGTCCGGCAGCGCCCAGATGATATTCGCGCTGCACGATTCCCCGATACTCTGCTTGCCGGGGTCCTCATCCCGGGATTCCCAGGTTTGGTCTCGCGGTATCGTGCATGGACCGCAATGGAGCTATTACAAATCCGGTCCAAAACCGGCGGGTGCCACCGCGGGCATCTCTTTTCGCGCCGGCGCGGCCGGCGCCATTCTGGGTTTTCCAGTTGCCGAACTCACGGATGGTCACGTACCCATCGATGCCGTATGGGGTGCTCGGGGCCTCGAGTTGCGCGAACGGTTGTTGGCGGCGCAAGGTGCAACGGCCGTCTTCCGTGCGCTTGCAACGGAGTTGCGTACCCGACTCGGGCGCCCGCTGCTGATCCATCCCGCGGTCGCACGGGCACTCGCGTTCCGTGCCGACATGTGGGCCTCTTCCCGCGTCGCCGAAATTCAACGAGCGGCCGGTTACAGTCCGAGACACTTTATCGCTCTGTTTCGCGCAGCGGTCGGGCTGACGCCCAAGCACTACTATCGGGTGAAACGATTCACGAACGTCGTGCGGCGACTCGCCGAAGGCAAAGTCGAGAGCCTGGCTGATCTTTCCGCGGAGGCCGGCTATTCGGACCAGGCGCATTTGACCCGGGAATTCCGCGAGTTCTCGGGCGTCTCGCCAACCAGATACCGCCCCAGAGGTGCAGCCAGTATCCTGCATCACCGGTTGCTGGACTAGATCGTGGGGCTGCGCGCGCAAGGTAACAAATATTCAAGAATCTCATGAATCCAATGCGGATGATCATGAACCTGGGACTTGAAAAACGCACGAGGAGGGTACAAAGATGGAAGTTCATGAGGTCTATCCGTATTTGCGGGTCCATAGCGCAGCCGAGGCTATCGACTTTTATGCACGGGCCTTTGGCGCCAAGGAGCTGTTTCGCTTGACGGAACCGAATGGCCGCATCGGTCACGCGGAGATCAAGATCGGGCCCACCACGGTCATGCTGGCGGATGAATATCCGGAACACGGCATTCAGGGACCTCGGTCCCTCGGCGGAACTACGTTTTCAATTCATCTGCACGTCGGTGACGTCGATCAAGCCTTCGAGCAGGTGGTCCGTGCCGGCGCCGCGGTCGTCCGCCCGCTGCAGAATCAATTCTACGGCGAACGTTCCGCCACTGTGCGCGATCCCTTCGGCCATGAGTGGCTGCTCGGTGGTCACATTGAGACCGTGACTCCGGAGGAAATGCAGCGGCGTTACACCGCCCTGTTCGAGGAGTAGGATCGAGGGGCCGGAACCGAGGCGGTGACCCCACTCGTGGGATATCACGGGGGTAAGGAATTAATGCTTGGGCGGTCCGCCGGTGGGCGCCCACTTGTCCGCGTATTGAAGAAGAAAACTCTGGGAAGCATCCACTGACATAGGCACGGAACGCGGCCTCCAGCTGTCATCGTGAATATCCATGTCCGCGTCGAACTCGATGTTGCCGCCGAACGGACTGTTGAAATACCAGAAGTAATTGGACCCGAGGATGTGCCGCCCCGGCCCCCAGAATGACTTGTAGCCTTTCCGGCTGAACTCCCAGCCAGCCTTGAGCACCTCGTTGGCACCGGCAAAGTGGAAGGTAAAGTGTTCCATGCCCCGGGGGGGCGCCTGGATCAAAAATAGCGTGTGATGATCGTGCGTGCCCTGCGGACGCATGAAGGGCCCAAGATTGGAGAAGCTATCCACGGTCCGGAAGCCGAGCCGTGCGGCGTAGAAATTCTCCGACTTCACCTTGTCCCGGGTGAACATCACCACATGGGACAACGTGTACGGGCGGATATCCGGTTCGTCGATGGTGGTGGCTGTAACGTTCATGCCGCGGCCCGGCGGTTGACCCGGGACATTGATGCCGTACCAAGGGCCGTCGATCGGACGGCGGCCGGTCACTTCGAAGGCAATGTGGTAGCCGTCGGCATCGGTGGACTGCAACAGACCGTTGGCCAACTCCTTAACGTCACGGTCCTTCGAGAGCTCGGCGCCAATCGCCTGCAGCGTCGCTTTATCGGCGACGCCGTAGCGGGTTTCGCGCAAACCCGGCTTGGCCGCGGTTGCCGGCAGCAAGCCGGGGTCCGATGAACGGCGAATCACGATGCCGGTGCCATCGAGAGCTTCATAGGTACCGCCGTGAGCGCCCTTCTCGACCACTTTCAGGCCGTAGTCCACCGCACATCGGTGTCCAGCGTCGACATCATCGATGCCAAACACCAGGAAATCAGGTCCAAGGATCTTCACTTTGACTCTCCCCGCGGCTCATAAACCGTCCGTAAACTTGCCATCAATCAGGATGAACGCGATGCGGCAAATCTTGCCCGAGCGATTTGCCCAGCCGTGGTTGGTACCGCGCTGGATGACAATGTCGCCCGTGCGCACCACAGTCTCCCCCTCATCCACGAGTAGCGTGATCTCGCCCTCGAGCACAATCCCGTAATCGATGGTCTGGGTACGGTGCATGTGGGGGTGGCGCGACTGGATGTCGGAGTGGGTGGAGGCGCCGGCAGCGCCGATCTCGGCAAAGTGCTTGCGGGCGGTCTTCGCATCCATCTGCAACATCTCCGGGGTCTCGGGCGGTATATCCAGCACCCTGATCCGCGTGCCGCGTGGAGGCGGTGCCAGGGTCAGCTGTGCCTCCGGCGGCTCTCCACTGCGACGGTCGATTGGCGCGGGCGTATCTCGGGTATTCCAAACTTCATAGAAAGTCGGGCCATTGTCCGACAGTACCTTCACGCGCTCAGGGGGTGCGTCGGATTGGATGATCGCGCGGCCGGCGTCATCGTGTCCGGTAACGACACGGCGAAAGGGTTTGGTCATCTGTTTTTCCTGAAGGTTCAAAAGCATATTAGGCTAGGGGCGGACTGACACTCCGAGTCAGATCGGCCATCAACGGTGTTCAAATATCTTCGCGCAGGGCGGCTTCCGATACCGCCATCAGCGTCTTCAGCGCCGCCGGATCTGCATGTGTCTGCTCCATCTGGCCGATGCGCACGGAATTCTCCACCACCAGTCGGCAGCGCTCCCAGCGGCGCTCTTCAAAGCGCACCAAGGCCCGCTCCACATCCGGTTCGCGTTCCAGCTCCTGACTCAACACCAGCGCATCCTCGATCGCGATACCGGCGCCCGAAGCCAGATGCGGTGTGGTAGCGTGCACTGCGTCACCGATCAGCAGAACACGGCCGCGATGCCAGGGACGTGGCAGCAGAATCGCCTCTAGTGGGCGAACGATGATGACGGATCGGTCTGACAAGCCGTCGCGCAGCGTGCCCAGCAGCCCCGAGAACGGCGCCATCAGCTGTTTGAGGCGCTGCCACTGCGTGGCCTCATCGATCCGGATTTTGTGCGGCTCGTGGATCAGCAGGAACATGTACATCTGTGTGGCAGAGGTGGGCATTACGCCAGCCGTCACGGATCCAGCCATGTAAAAGTGCACGCCATCGATGTCAGCAGGCCGGTCGGCGACCAGTCGCCAGCAATATTGCCCCGTGTAGATGGGTTGCGCCGCCGTGGGGAACACGAGACTGCGCACCGCCGAGAAGGCGCCATCCGCCGCCACCAGCAGGGTGTAATCGCGCGTCTGGCCATCGGTGGTCGTGACGCGTACCCCATCCGCGGTTTCCGTATAGGTCTCGAGCGTGACTCCCAACCGCACGGTCGCGCCCGAGGCGCGCGTCCGGCGCGAGAGAATATCGTGCAGCACGGGGCGCATGATGCCGCCGCCGGTGGGCATCCCCGGTTCGATCGGCTGCGCTGGAATTTCCGCCACCACGTGCCCGTTCGGCGCGCAAATTCGCACGCCCTTGTGGCTACCGAACCCGGATGCCAGCAATTCCTCGACCACGCCGAGCCGCTTACACGCCCGGTACGTCGGCGCCGTGATGCTGATACCTGCGCCATAGACCCGCCACTGCGGATCGATCTCGACAAGATCCACGGTCCAGCCGCGTTCTCGCATGCGAATCGCCAGCGACATGCCGGCAAAGCCTCCGCCTACGATCAGCAGACTTCGATTCGTCACTGGTTTTTCTTCCCGTGGGCGGCACGCCCATTGTCTTATGTCAATGCACAGTCTGTGCTGCGCTGCCTGTAACCTTGTACATCGACGCTTCTCTAATACCACAGACCAGAATCCACATTCTAATATTCCGACGATCAGGGTCCGTGGACAATAATTTAAGCTGCTACATGCGGCGGTCACTCGCCTGCAACGGCCATCCAACAGGCAAGAACTGATGGAAGTCGGTCTCAGGTATCCATTCGGACTTCATGTCTGAGGGCGCCATCTACTGGGTGAAATACCGGCGGTCCAATAGCGCCCCGACTTTCGTATAGCGTTCCTCCATTTCTGCTTTCGTCGTCTCCAAGAACTTCCTGAGGCCTGGGTCAGTTTCGAGCCCGATCATCACCCCGGTCAGATGACGTTGCTCGTTGAGCGTGTTGTAAAACATCAGCAGCGTTTCCCGCTCGAATTTGACACCGGTCTTGCCGACGAGCGGGGCGAAGTCTTTGGCCAGATCCTCGCCAATTGCTTTACGCTCGTCGCCCTCGATCCCGGACATTGTTACCGCGTCGATGCGCACGGCGGGATATTGCTTGGATAGCCTCTGCAGGGTGTCGGCCAGTTGCTGGTAGTAGCTGACCAGATCATTGATGACCCGCCCCGTCTCTTCAGGTTTGTCCTTGAACATCAAGATCCACTTTAGTTTAGGAATCCCACCGGCCTCTTGATAAAGCGTGCTATAGCCGATGGACAGCTGCGCGCGTGGCGCGCCCTGGATTGGAACGGGATTTCCGGCATCGGGATTTCTGGCATTGCCCAATTGGGTACAGGCCGCGAGCATTAGCAACAGTGCCGTCGCGACGACGCGAATCCGGGTTGGTCGCCGGGGTGCACGCAACGCTTTAGTGTGCATCGGCTGCTCTTGGTGCCTAGGGAGACGCGTCGGACAAACACTAGACATCGGCTTTCTCCGTCACACTATCCAAACGCAAGCGTTTGCGAGCCACCAGCGCGATGCACCTTGGTATAAACACGAAAGCGCTCGCATTGGCCTCGATCGTAGGGAATGTTCACCCGCTGCTCTGTACGGAAGCGAACCCGGGAGTTCGAATTGGTACGTCGATCAGCAAGAACCGATGCGCGATTCCACGGCATGGAAAACGATGGTGCGCCCGGAGAGATTCGAACTCCCGGCCTCCTGGTTCGTAGCCAGGCGCTCTATCCAACTGAGCTACGGGCGCATGCGGAAGGGCGCGCATAGTACCATATCGACGCTCCCGCTCCAGCCGGCCCACTCCTTAGCGCCCCCCTATTTAACGAACAGGGACAATTCGACGGACTCGGCCATGGCGCGGTATCCGGCATCATTCAGGTGCAGGTGGTCCCCGGGATCGAAGTCGGGTCGCAGCCGTGCGGGGTGCTCGGGATCGCGCGTGGCGGCGTCGAAATCGACGACCGCATCGAAGGCGCCGCCGCTGCGAATCCAGGCATTCAGCGCTTGTCGTTTGGATTCGTCCTCCTCGCGGTAATAGCGAGCACCCTCGTAGGGAGGCAGCGTGCAGCCAAGCACCTTGATGCCATGCTCGTGAGCACGGTCGATGAGCTGCCTGTCAGCGTCGATCAATTGCTGGGCGGTGACCGGCTCGGTGTCGCCGCGCCCGATGTCATTGATGCCCTCGAGCAGGCTCATCCATCTTACGCCGGGCTGACCCAGCACGTCGCGGTCGAACCGCGCCAGCGCGCTGGCGCCGTTGCCGTCATGCAGGAGCCGGTTGCCGCCGATGCCCATATTGGCTACCGCGAATCGGGCGGTGTTCTTGTGCGCTGACAGCCGGGCGCTCAGCACCGCGGGCCACGAGCTGTTGGCGTCATAGCTGGATCGCCAGCCTTCGGTAATGGAATCGCCCAAGGCGACGATCAGCTCGGTTGCCGGGTGAGCCGGCACGTCGAGTCCCACCAGCCAGTAATACATCGGCGTAGTTTGCGCACCGGCAATCTCGGCGGCGGCGCTGTCATCTCCAGCCGAGTTGATATACGTGGTATGCAGCCCGTTGTGTGCGGACGGCGGCCCGCTCTCGCCCGGTAGATACAGACTCACGGCGACGTCGCCCTGAACGGGAACGGCGAAATCGACGGGGTCGCTCAGGATCACCATGCCCGGACCGATGAGGGATCCGGCCTTTCCGTCGAAATGAACGGTGCGATCGGTGGCCGGATCGATTCGCGAGCCGGCCACGTGAATGGCCACATGGGCGCTGCCCACCATCACTGGCGCTGCGCCGAAAGGATTCGACAGCCGGATTCGCAGCCGGCGTCCGCCGATGCTGGTGTGCACGATCATTCGAACGGTTTGATCGTGGAAGCCGTGCGCATTGTACGACAACGTCACCGGGTCCGGTCCCTGGCGCGGTGTTCCGGGCGGAGCCGGGGGCGGTGGCGGCGGCAGCGGCTGTTGAATGAGCGGCTGGGCATTGGTCCAGCTCGCAACCCAATATTCCTGGCTGGGGCCCGCGAACGCCGCAGCGGCGAACATCAAGAGCAAACCGGTAATCGCCTTCACGGATTGAATCTCCTCTCGCTGACAGGCACGCCGCGGTGGAACTCGAGCCACTCGGCGGCGCCGGCGAGCGCCTCGCGATTGAGCCGGCAGTGACGATACTTGCCCACCCGTTCATTGGAAATGAGCGACGCCCTCTCCAACACCTTGAGGTGCCGCGAAATGGCGGGCAGCGACATCGCAAAGGGCTCCGCGAGCTCCCCGACGGTGGCAGCGCCCCGGGCCAGGCGGATCAGGATTGCCCGGCGCGTCGGATCGCCCAGGGCGGCGAAGATGTCGTCTATGGCGTTCATTTACACGCATCGTTAATTAACGCCTTGGTTAAGTCAAGTACGGACGCCCAAATACCTTCGGGGGATCCTGTTGAGGGGGATTTCGCTGCGTGCAGCTCTGAGGCGGAGAGGGAGGGATTACTCG
>PLET01000097.1 GCA_003137095.1 Gammaproteobacteria bacterium | reverse complement strand
TTCATCGGCAAGGACATCCTGTATTTTCACACCTTGTTCTGGCCCGCCGTGCTGCAGGGCGCCGGCATGCGCCGCCCGACCACGGTGCACGCACACGGGTTCGTGACCATCAACGGCCAGAAGATGTCCAAGTCGCGCGGCACCTTCATCACCGCCCGGCGCTATCTGCAGGCCTTTGCGCCCGAGTATCTGCGCTACTATTTCGCCGCAAAGCTCGGTCCCGGCATCGACGACATCGACATGAATCTGGATGAATTCGCGACCCGGCTCAATGCCGATCTGGTCGGCAAGCTGGTGAACATCGCCAGCCGCTGCGCAAGTTTCATCTCCCGCAATGCCGATGGGATGCTGGCCGGCACGCTGGCGGACCCCGCCCTGTTCGGCGCCTTCGCGGATGCCGGCGCCTCGATCGCCGCCGCCTATGAAGCCCGCGATACCGCCGGTGCGATCCGCGAGATCATGGCGCTCGCCGATCGCGCCAATCAATTCATCGACCAGCGCAAGCCCTGGGTTCTCGCCCGGCAGCCCGAACAGGCCGCCTTGGTGCAGGCCGTGTGCAGCGAGGGCCTGAATCTGTTCCGCTCGCTGATGATCTATCTCGCCCCGGTGCTGCCCGAGATGGCCGTCCAGGCGCGGCGCTTTCTAGGCGAGGAAACCTGGGCCTGGGACGACGCGTCCAAGCCGCTGCTCGGCCGCACGATCAATCCTTACGTGCCGCTTGCGACCCGCCTGGATCCCCTGGCCGTGGCGCGGCTGATCGAACCCGAGACTGCCGAACTCGCGGCGGCGCCATCCGCGGCGGNNCCATCCGCGGCGGCGCCATCCGCAGCGGCGCCTTCCGCACGGGCGCCGGCCGTGGCCGGCATCGCGCCTGTGGCGGACGGCGCGGCGACCGTTTCGATCGACGAATTCAGCCGCGTCGATTTGCGGGTGGCGCGGATACTCGCTGCCGAGCAGGTCGCGGGTGCGGACAAGCTGCTGCGCCTCAAGGTGGACCTCGGCGAGATGGGCGAACGGGAAATCCTCGCCGGCATCCGCTCCGCCTACGAGCCTGCGGCCATCGTCGGCCGTCTCATCGTGGTGGTCGCCAATCTACAGCCGCGCAAGATGCGCTTCGGCATCTCGCAGGGCATGATGCTGGCGGCGGGCCCCGGCGGCAAGGATCTGTTCGTGTTGTCACCGGATTCGGGCGCCGCCCCCGGCATGCGCGTCAAATGACATGAGTGGCGCGGCCGCGCAGACGGATGCCGCACGCATCGACGCGCTGCTCCCGCAGACCCAGTGCACGCGTTGCGGATACCCGGGATGCCAACCGTATGCGGAAGCCGTGGCGTGCGGCAAGGCGGACATCAATCAATGCCCGCCCGGCGGCAGCGCGACGATACGCGCGCTCGCCGAACTGCTCGGACGGCCGGCGAAACCGCTCAATCCGGCCAACGGCAGGGAAGCCCCGCCGCAGGTCGCGTGGATCGACGAATCGCGCTGCATCGGCTGCGCCCGCTGCCTGCCGCCCTGCCCGGTTGATGCCATCGTCGGGGCCGCGAAATTTCTGCACACCGTGATCGCCTGGCAATGCACGGGCTGCGAGCTGTGCATCGCCCCCTGTCCGGTCGATTGCATCGAGCTGCGGCCCGCACCGCCGCCCGCCGCGGACCAGGCGCTGCGCAACCGCGCCCGCTTCGAAGCCCACCGCGCCCGGCTGCAAAGTCAGGCGGCGGAACGCCAGCGCGATCTGGACGCGAAAAAGGCCGGCGCCGGGCGCGGCGCCGCGGATCGACCGTGAATGCGGCCAAGCGGCACGAGATTTTTTCGCGGCTGCGGCGGGCCAATCCCGATCCGAGGACCGAACTGACTTTCCGCACGCCCTTCGAACTGCTGGTGGCGGTGATCCTGTCCGCCCAGGCAACGGACCGTAGCGTCAACAAGGCGACGGCGGGACTGTTCGCGGCCGCCGCCACTCCGGCCGGCATGCTCGCCCTGGGGGTCGCCGGGCTGTCGCGCCACATCAAGTCGATCGGCTTGTACAACGGCAAGGCGAAGAACCTCATCGCCACGTGCCGCCTGCTGCTCGAGCGGCATGGGGGCGATGTGCCACGGACCCGCGAA
Organism: Gammaproteobacteria bacterium; assembly: GCA_003137095.1. Taxonomy (GTDB): domain Bacteria; phylum Pseudomonadota; class Gammaproteobacteria; order Steroidobacterales; family Steroidobacteraceae; genus Bog-1198. The sequence goes on along the minus strand of PLET01000097.1, from coordinate 19,400 downwards.
GCACTCGAACGGCTGCCCGGCGTCGGCCGCAAGACCGCCAACGTGATCTTGAACACGGCATTCGGCGAGGCCACCATTGCCGTCGACACCCACATATTCCGCGTCGCCAACCGGACCGGCATCGCGCCCGGCAAAACGGTGCGGGAGGTCGAGGACAAGTTGATGAAATTCGTGCCGCCGGAATTCCGACTCGGTGCGCATCACTGGCTGATATTGCACGGCCGCTATGTTTGCAGGGCGCGCAATCCCTTGTGCCCGCAATGCCTGATCGCCGATCTGTGCGAGTACCGGCGCAAGACGCGAGCTGAGCCACCGTGACCGCGTTCGCCGGACCGGGGCGCGAGGAGCTGCGCCACGCCTACACGGATGCGTGGCGCAAGCGCGCGGCGGGCACGATTCTCACGGCACTCGAGGCGATGATCACCGACGTGATCGAATTGCATCCGGAGTTTCATTCCCTCATCGAGGCGCCTGCCGGCGTTGCCACGGAGCCGGCGGGTGCGGATCCGGCGCACAATCCGTACTTGCACATGGGACTGCACATCGCCGTGCGCGAGCAGCTGTCCATCGATCGTCCGCCCGGTATCCGCGACCTGCAGGCCCGTCTGCAGGCAACGCACCTGGATTCGCATGCGGCCGAGCACGAACTCATGCACGCGCTCGGCGAGACGCTGCGCCGCGCGCAGCTCACCGGTCGGCCACCGCAGGAGCGCGACTATCTGGCGCTGCTGCGCAGCCGATTGTCGCGGCAGGATTAAGCAATTTTCATCCGCTCCTCCCGGGGTTCGGCGGCCAGTAGGCGCTATGCTGCGCACTGTCGGCAGGAGAATGGCGTGCGCTTCAGAATTGCTGCGATGAGTTTGTGCATCTGCCTGGCGGTGATCATGGGAGCACCGCGGATGGCAGCCGCTGATATCGGCGTGCCCAAGGCACCGCCGCCGCCGCCCTCCACGCCCGCGGGCGATGCGGCCGCCAAGCATGCCAAGCGAACGGCGTGTCTGAAGGATGCCAAGGCGAAGAAGCTGGTGGGCGCCGTGCGCGACACCTATGTGAAGAATTGCACCGCCGCCAAGTGAGCCGGTCCGTGGCGCCGCCGGCATCGCACCGCCCCGCCGCCGTCCCGCAACCTCAGCGCCTGGGCATGTAAAGGTCGGTCAGCGTCCCTTCGAAGGCCTCGGCCGCCATGGCCACCGTCTCCGACAGCGTCGGATGAGCATGCACGGTCAGGCCGATGTCGGCGGCATCGGCGCCCATCTCGATGGCCAGTCCAACCTCGGCAATCAATTCGCCGGCGTTGCTGCCGACGATGCCGCCACCGACGATGCGCCGGGTCTGATTGTCGAACAGCAGCTTGGTGAAGCCTTCATCGCGATTGAGCGCGAGCGAGCGCCCGCTGGCGGCCCACGGGAAAACCGCTTTGCCGACGTCGAGACCGCGTGCCTTGGCGTCGGTTTCGGTCACGCCCACCCAGGCGATCTCGGGGTCCGTGTAAGCCACCGACGGGATGCAGCGCGCGTCGAATGCGGCCTTGTGGCCCGCGGCAACCTCCGCCGCGACCTTCGCCTCGTGCGTCGCTTTGTGCGCCAGCATCGGCGCCCCGGCGATGTCGCCGATGGCGAATATATGCGCGACATTGGTGCGCATCTGCTTGTCCACGGCGATGATGCCGCGCGCGTCGACGGCGACACCGGCGGCGGCGGCATCGATGGCGAGGCCATTGGCTCTGCGCCCGACGGCGACCAGGACGCGGTCGAAATCCTGCGGCTCGGGCGCATCGGGGCCTTCGAAAGTGGCGCGCAGAGCCTCAGGAAGCGCCTGCAGCGATTTGACCCGGGTGCCCAACAAGATGCGGGCATAGCGTTTCTCGATGCGCTTTTGCAGCGGACGCACCAGATCACGGTCGGTGCCGGGCATCAATCCGTCGCTGAGTTCGACCACCGTGACCTGCGATCCCAACCCGTCGTACACACAGGCCATCTCCAGGCCGATGATGCCGCCGCCGATCACCAGCAGCCGCCGGCACTCGGGCAACTCGAGTGCGCCGGTGGAATCGATCACGCGCGGGTCATCCGGCAGTCCGGGCAAACGCACCGACTCGGATCCGGCCGCGATGATGCACTGCTTGAAATCCAGCCGCTTGACGCCCTCGGCGGTCTGCACCTGCAGGCAATACGGACCGACGAACCTGGCCTCGCCGCGCACCACCGCCACCTTGCGTTGTTTGGCGAGCACCGACAGGCCGTTCGTCAAGCGGCTCACCACACGGTTCTTCCAGGCGCGCAGGCCGTCGCGATCGATCTTCGGGGGCGCGAATTCGATGCCGCAGCCGGCCATGTCCTCGGCGTCCTCCACCACCTTGGCCGCATGCAGCAGCGCCTTGGACGGTATGCAACCCACGTTCAGGCACACTCCCCCGAGGATGGGCCAGCGCTCGACCAGCGTCACCTTGAGTCCGAGGTCGGCGGCGCGAAAAGCGGCCGTGTAGCCGCCGGGCCCGGCGCCCAGCACCACCAGATCAAGCGCCCCGTCGGGAGGCGTCGCGGTCGCCGAGGGGCCCCTGGCGGCCGCAGCAGCCGTTGCTGCCGCTGCAGCGGTTGCGGCTGACGCGGCGGCGGCTGACGCGGTTGCGGCTGACGCGGCGGCGGCTGACGCGGTGGCGGCTGACGCGGTGGCGGCGGGCGTGGCGGCAGGCGCGCTTGCGACGGGCGCGGTGGCGGCGGGCGCGCTGGCCTGGGCGCCCTCGGACACCTGCACCGTGACAATCACCGTGCCGGCGGACACCTCGTCGCCTTTTTTGACGGCGATGGACGCGATCACGCCGCTCACCGGCGAAGGCACATCCATCGTCGCCTTTTCAGTTTCGAGCGTGATCAGCGGATCCTCGATGCCCACCGCTGCGCCGCTCTTGACCAGGACCTCGACCACGCTGACGTGCTTGGAGTCCCCGAGATCGGGCACCCGGACCTCCACGATGCTCATAGCAGTGACCGCGGATCGGCGAGCACCTTGGCGAGATGCACGATGAAGCGCGCACCCTCCGCACCGTCGATGACGCGATGGTCATAGGACAGGGACAACGGCAGCATCAATCGCGGGACGAACGACCCGTTCTGCCACACCGGCCGGTTCGTCGAACGCGACACCCCCAGAATGGCGACCTCCGGAGCATTGATGATGGGCGTGAACGCGGTTCCGCCGATCCCGCCCAGACTCGAGATGGTGAATGATCCGCCCTGCATCTCGAGCGCCGTCAGCTTGCCGGCGCGCGCTTTCTCCGAGAGCGCACCGAGCGCGCGCGCGATGTCGAACAGGCTGCCGCGATCTGCATCGCGGATGACCGGCACCACCAGGCCTTGGGGTGTGTCGGCGGCGAAGCCGATGTGGAAGTATCTCTTGAAGACCAGATTCTCGCCCGCCGCATCGAGCGATGCATTGAAGCGCGGAAATTCCTTCAGCGTCGCCACGCAGGCCTTGACGATGAACGCGAGCGGCGTGAGGCGCACGCCGTCGGGCGCCAGTTTCTTCAGCGTCTCGCGCGTGGCCTCGAGTTCGGTGACGTCGGCCTCCTCCTGCTGGGTCACGTGCGGCAGATTGATCCAGCTCGCCTGCAGCCGGGCGCCAGAAATGCGCTGGATGCGCGACAGCGGCTTGACCTCGACCGGTCCGAATCTTGCGAAATCCACCTCCGGCACCCGGGGAAGTGCGGACACCGGCGGCGCCGGCGTCGTCAAGATGCGCTTGACCGCGGCCTTCACGTCATCGACGGTGATCCGTCCCTTCGGTCCGCTGCCCGTAGTCCGGCCGAGATCGGCACCGAGTTCGCGGGCGAATTTGCGCACCGCCGGGCTGGCGTGCGCCTTGGAAAAACCTGCCTCGTCAATGGCAGCACCGGCCGGCATGGCTGCCGGCATGGCTGCCGGCATCGGCGCCGCCGGTGCCGCGCTGCCGGCCGGCGCAGCTGCGGCGGCAGGGGCGGCCGGGGCGGCGCTCGCCGCAGGCACGGCCGGCGGCGCAGCGGCCGGCACAGCCTCAGCAGGTGCAGCACCGGCGGGTGCATCGGACGCCTCGAGCAGCAATATTACCGAGCCTTGCGAGACCTTGTCGCCGCGCTTGAGCTTGACCTGCGCAATCCGTCCGGCGGCCGGCGCCGGCACGTCCATGGCGGCCTTCTCCGTCTCGATGGTGATCAGCGGGGTTTCCTTTTCAACCCGCTGGCCGTCGCTGACCAGGACGTCGATGACGTTGACGTCCTTGAAACCGCCGATGTCGGGAACCAATACTTCGATGGGTACTGCCACAGCGCTCGCCTAGACGGACAGGGGATTGGGTTTTTCCGGGTCGATGCCGAAGGTCTGAATCGCCTTGACGACCGTTTGTTTTTCTATTTTGCCGTCGTCCGCCAGCGCCTTGAGCGCCGCGACCACCACATAATGGCGGTCGATCTCGAAGAAGCGGCGCAGCTCGGCGCGCGAATCGCTACGCCCATAGCCGTCCGTTCCGAGCACGGCATAACGCCCCGGAATCCATTGCCGGATCTGATCCGGCACGGTCTTCATGTAATCGGTGGCGGCGATGAACGGGCCCTCGCGGTCGGCGAGCGCCTGCTGGATGTAGTTCTGACGGCGCGCTTCACCCGGATGCAGCATGTTCCAGCGCTCGATTTCCAGCGCATTGCGGCGCAGCTCGCTGAAGCTGGTGACCGAATAGACGTCGGCGGGCACCCCATAGTCCCGTTCAAGCAGCTCCGCGGCCGCCTGCACCTCGCGCAGGATGGTGCCGGAGCCGAACAGCGTCACACGCACCTTGCCGCGTCCGCCGATTTGCAGCAGATACATGCCGTTCAGGATGCCCTGCGCCACACCAGCCGGCATGGCCGGGTGCGGGTAGTTCTCGTTCATGCAGGTGATGTAATAGAACACGTTCTCCTGGTCCTGGTACATGCGGCGCATGCCATCCTGCACGATCACCGCCAATTCGTAGGCGAAGGTCGGGTCGTACGCGACGCAGTTCGGCACCGTGGTCGCCACCAGCTGGCTGTGGCCGTCCTGATGCTGCAGCCCTTCGCCCGCGAGGGTGGTGCGTCCCGCCGTTCCGCCGATCAGAAAACCACGTGCCTGGCTGTCACCGGCAGCCCAGATGAAGTCCCCGACTCGCTGGAATCCGAACATGGAGTAGTAGATGTAGAAGGGCACCATGCTCACGCCATGATTGGCATACGCGGTGGCAGCGGCGATCCAGGAGCAAAGGGCGCCCGCCTCGTTGATGCCCTCTTCGAGAATCTGTCCCTGCTTGTCCTCGCGGTAGAACATGAGCTGGTCGGCGTCCTGCGGCGTGTACAGCTGGCCNNCCATGCCGAAGGTGCGCGCCTCGTCCGGCACGATCGGCACGATGTGCTTGCCGATGTTCTTGTCCTTGACCAGCGTGGTGAGAATTCGCACCAGCGCCATGGTGGTGGAGATGTCGCGGCCGTCGGTGCCCTCGAGCAGTGCGCTGAACGCCTCGATCGGGGGTACCACCAGGGGCGGCGCGGTGGAGTTGCGCGCCGGCAGGTAGCCGCCAAGTTCCTTGCGCCTTGCTTGCAGGTAGCGCATCTCCTCGCTGTCCGCGGCGGGTTTGCGAAACGCCAGTTGGGTGATGTCCTCATCGGAGATCTGGATATTGAAGCGGTCGCGAAAATCCTTGAGCGAGTCGTCGCCGATTTTTTTCTGCTGGTGTGCGGAGTTGAACCCCTCTCCGGCCTTGCCGAGGCCGAAGCCCTTGACGGTCTTCGCCAAAATGACCGTGGGCGAGCCCTTGTTCGCCGTCGCGGCGGAGTAGGCGGCAAACACCTTCTGCGGATCATGGCCGCCGCGGTTCAGGCGCCAGATCTCGTCGTCGGACATGTTGGCGACCATCTCCTTCAATTCGGGGTACTTGCCGAAGAAATGCTCGCGGGTGTACGCGCCGCCCTTGGATTTGAAATTCTGGTACTCGCCGTCCACGCACTCTTCCATCAGGCGCTTGAGGAGCCCCTTCTGGTCGCGTTCGAGCAGCGGATCCCAGCGCGAACCCCACAGCACCTTGATGACGTTCCAGCCGGCGCCGAGAAACGCGGCCTCGAGTTCCTGGATGATCTTGCCGTTACCGCGCACGGGTCCGTCGAGCCGCTGCAGGTTGCAATTGATGACGAAAATGAGATTGTCGAGCTTCTCGCGCACCGGCATCGTCAATGCGCCCATCGATTCGGGCTCATCCATCTCGCCGTCGCCAAGGAAGGCCCACACCTTGCGGTCGGTGACGGGCACGATGCCCCGATGCTCCAGGTAGCGCACGAAGCGCGCCTGGAAAATCGCCGTCATCGGGCCGAGCCCCATGGAGACCGTCGGAAACTGCCAGAAGGCCGGCATCAGCCACGGATGAGGATAGGAGGACAGTCCGCCGCCCCCCACCTCCCGGCGAAAGCGCAGCAGCTGGTTCTCGTCGAGCCGGCCCTCGAGATAGGCGCGAGCGTAGATGCCGGGGCTCGAATGCCCCTGGATGAACACCATGTCGCCGGGAAAGGATTCGCTGCGTGCCCGCCAGAAGTGGTTGAATCCCACCTCGTACAGCGTGGCGGCCGATGCATAGGTGGCGATGTGGCCGCCGTACTCGGTGTTCACGCGATTGGCCTGCACCACCATGGCCATGGCGTTCCAGCGGATGTAGGCTTCATTGCGCCGCTCCAGGGATCGATCGCCGGGATATTCGGGCTCTTGCGCCTTGGCGATCGTGTTCAGATAAGCGGTGTTCGGCTTGAAGGGGAGGTAGGCTCCGGAGCGGCGCGTGAAATCCACGAGTTTCTCAAGCAAAAAATGCGCGCGCTCGGGCCCCTGCGCGCGCATCACGGACTCGATCGACTCCAGCCATTCATGCGTCTCGATCGGATCGATGTCCTCGAACGGCGATTGCTGCGTCATGGGAGAACCTGAAAAGAGTATGCGCTCATGCACATGCCTGCCTGTCCTGTTAAGATGCCGAGCACGTTACAGCGCCGATGCGCGAACTGCCACTACGTTTTGAGCCGGCGCCATCTTCGGGGTTTGGTTTTTCACGGTCAAGCAAGGGATCTGCTTGCGGTTCAATGATATGCCGATTCGCTTGCCCTTGGGATCATTGATAGCGCCGCTGCGGCGGCTCGGCGGACGCCCGACGGCGGCCAAACTCTCGCGCTACGGCGCATCCATTCTGCTGTTGCCCGTCGAGCCGCGCGCGGCGCTCTGGGCGGCTCTGCCGCACGGTGCGCTGCTGCGAAATCTGTATCTGCGCAAGGGCCGCAAGCCAGGCGACTCCATCAGCGCGCGAGTCGGTGCGAACGCCCAAACACTGCTGGTGGTCGGCTTCGTGGCCCGGCAGGCCGGCACCTTCGAACGCCTGCAGGCGGCCGGCAAGCTGGCGCGCGCGGCCCTGGAGACAGACCCGGAATCGGTGCTGCTGTGGGAACGGGACTGCGGCGCCGAGGCCGGCCGCGAGGCCCTCGGCGCAACCCTTGCCGCACTGCAGGCGGCCGCATTTCGCCTGGCATCGTTCAAGAGCCGGCCCGCCGCGCGAACCCGGCTCGCGCGCATCGATGTGGCCACCTCCAGCGCATTGCCGGATCTGGACCGGGTTATGGCGACGGCCGCCGGCAACAATCTCGCGCGTTGGCTCACGGCGCTGCCGCCGAATCACCTGGATGCGCGCGGCTACCGGCGGCTGCTGCGGGATCTGGCCCGCCGGCTGAAATTGACATTCCAGTTCTACGGCGAGGCACAACTCAGGCGCCTCGGCGCCGGCGCCTTTCTCGCCGTGGCGCGCGGCAATGCCACCCGTGATGCCGGCATCGTGCGCTTGTGCTACCGGCCGCGCGGCGCCGCCGCGCCCGCCGTGAGCCTGGTGGGCAAGGGCATCTGCTTCGACACCGGCGGCACCAACCTCAAACCCCACAAGGGCATGCTCGATATGCACACGGACATGGAGGGCAGCGCGGTCGCGGTCGGCAGCCTGTACGCACTGCAGGCGCTGCGCTCGCCGCTGGCGGTCGACTGCTGGCTGGCGATCACGGAGAACCGGATCGGTCCCCTCGCTTACAAGCCGCAGGATGTGGTGCGCGCGCGCAACGGTTCGACCATCCAGGTGATCCACACCGATGCCGAGGGCCGCATGGTGCTCGCCGATACGCTCAGCCTGGCGGCGGAGAAGAAACCCCGGGCCATCATCGATTATGCCACCCTCACCGGAGCGTGCGTGTACGCGCTCACCGAGCGCTACAGCGGCGCCTTCACCAACCGGCTCGAGGAGCGCGACTTGATCGAAGCGGCGGGCAGGAGCAGCGGGGAACGGGTCTGGTGCTTTCCGATGGACGCGGATTACGACACCGACCTGGACAGCTCCATCGCCGATGTCATGCAATGCGCCGTCGACGGCAAGGGCGATCACATCCTGGCAGCGCGCTTCTTGAACCGCTTCGTTCCGAAGGACATCGCCTGGCTGCATCTGGACCTGGCGGCCGGCATGCGCAGCGGCGGGCTCGCGCACATCGGCACGGATATCACGGGATTCGGCGTGCGCTATACGGTGGAATTGCTGCGCCGGGGATGGCCGCCGCCGCACAAGCGCGCATGACCACGCTCACCCTGCAGCGTCCCGACGATCTTCACGTGCACCTGCGCGACGGCGCCGCCATGGCTTCGGTGGTCGGCTTCACGGCCGAGCGCTTCGGGCGCGCGATCGTGATGCCGAATCTCAAACCGCCCATCACCACCACCGAGCTGGCCGGCGCCTATCGCCGCAGGATTCAGGCCGCGCTGCCGCCCGGCAGCCGTTTCGAACCGTTGATGACCCTGTATTTGACGGATGGCACCCCTGCCGATGAGATCGATCGGGCGCGGGCTGCCGGATTCGTGCATGGCGTGAAACTCTATCCTGCGGGCGCCACCACGTATGCGGATTCCGGCGTGACGGATCTGGGCCGGGTGCACGAGGTGCTGATGCGCATGCAGGACATCGGCATGCCGCTGCTGGTGCACGGCGAATCGGTGGGCGAGGAGGTGGATGTATTCGACCGCGAGGCGCATTTCATCGATACCTGCCTCGAGCCGCTGATCGGGCGCTATCCCTCGCTCAAGCTGGTGCTCGAGCACATCACCACGGCGCGCGCCGTGGAATTCGTGCGCGGCGCCCGCGCCGGGGTCGCCGCGACGATCACGCCGCAGCACCTGCTTCACAACCGCAATGCCATCTTTGCCGGCGGTATCCGCCCGCACTTCTATTGCCTGCCGATCCTCAAGCGCGAATCGGACCGCCAGGCATTGGTAGCAGCGGCGACCGGCGGCGATCCGCGCTTCTTCCTCGGCACCGACAGCGCGCCACACGAGCGCGCCACGAAGGAGAGCGCCTGCGGCTGCGCCGGCATGTTCACGGCGAACGCCGCGCTCGAATTGTACGCGGAGGCCTTCGAAGCCGCCGGCCGCCTGGACCGGCTGCAGCCGTTCGCAAGTCACTTCGGCGCGGACTTCTATGGCCTGCCGCGCAGCCGCGAGACTCTGACCCTCGCCCGGCAGCCGTGGCGGGTTCCGGCGACGATTGATTTCGCCGGCGGCAGCGTCGTGCCGTACCGCGCCGGGGAGTTCGTACAGTGGCGCCTGGCACGGCCGGACGCGCCGTGACCCAGCTTCCTCCGATCACCTTCGCGACGCGCTTTCGCGGCTTTCTACCGGTGGTCGTCGATGTGGAGACGGGCGGTTTCAATCCGCAAACCGACGCGCTCCTGGAGATAGCCGCGGTGCTGTTGGAGATGCGCAGCGACGGCAGCCTTGCGCGCGGCGACACCTTCCGCTATCACGTCGCCCCGTTTCCCGGTGCGAACATGGAGGCCGCCTCGCTGGCGGTGAACGGCATCGATCCGCACCATCCGCTGCGGCCGGCGATTCCGGAGGCCGACGCGCTGCAGCGCATTTTCCGCGAGGTGCGCAATGCCGTCCGGGCCGCGGACTGCACCCGCGCGGTGCTGGTGGGGCACAATGCGTTCTTCGACCTGAATTTCCTCAATGCCGCGGTGCTGCGCACCCAGCTCAAGCGCAATCCCTTCCATCCCTTCTCGAGCTTCGATACCGCGACGCTCGGCGGAGTCGCCTTCGGCCAGACGGTGCTGATGCGCGCGACGCTGGCGGCCGGATTGGAGTGGGACACCGCCAGCGCCCATTCCGCGGCCTACGACGCGGAGCGGACGGCGGATCTGTTCTGCACGGTCTGCAATCAGTTCCAGGGCGTATTCGAGGCAAGCCGCCGGCGTCTGGCCGCCATGGGCCCGCTCGAATCGGAGACCGAGCCCGAGCCGCCGGCCGGCGACTAAGCGGCGCCCGCCTCGGTCAGGAGCTGTTTGAGTTCGCCGCTTTTGTACATTTCCAGCGTGATGTCGCAGCCGCCCACCAGTTCGCCGTTCACGTACAACTGCGGGAAGGTCGGCCAGTTCGAGTAGCTCTTCAGCGCCTCACGAACCTCCGGATCCTCGAATATGTTCACGTGCGCGAACTTGGCCTTGCACGCACGCAGTGCACCAACGGTCTGCGCCGAAAAGCCACATTGCGGAAAATCCGGTGTGCCCTTCATGTACAGCACCACCGGCGCCGCCGACAGTTGGGTCTTGATCCGTTCAATTGCGTCCATTGTCAAATATCTCCAGAAGTATTGTGCGTTTCCCGCGGCGCCCGCCCCCCGGCCCGCCGTTCCAGGTCCAGCAGCAGGGCACGCTGCTCCGTGCTCGTCATGAGCGACCAATTCGCGATTTCCTGGATCGTACGATAACAGCCATGACAATACCCGTGTTCGTCCAAGGTGCAAATATTGATGCAGGGAGACGCCGGTGGCGGGTCTGACATAATTGAATTATTGGGGTCAGTCCCCTATTCTTCCAGGTCGCCGCAACGCACGATCCGCGCAGCGGCCGTATCGGGCCAATAGCCCTCTTGTCAGGAGAAATTCAGAATGAACCCCTTATTGACCGTAAAATGGCCGCTGATCATCGGCTTCGCGGCCTCGCTGGTGATCGCCATATTGATCGACGGCGGCGTCACTTTCAACGCCTATTCGCTCGCGAGCCTGACCCGCTGGCTGCACATCATCTCGGGCGTTTTTTGGATCGGTCTGCTGTACTACTTCAATGCGGTGCAGACCCCGGGCCTGGCCGCCGCGGCGGCCGACAAGGGCGGTCCGGGCGGCGCCGGCGTCAACAAATACATCGCGCCGCGCGCTCTGTTGTGGTTTCGCTGGTCGGCGCTCGCTACCTGGCTGTTCGGCGCCTGGCTGCTCTCGCAGACCCACGGCCGCTTTGTTTCCGCCTTTACCTTCGGACTGCTCGATCACCCGGTGGCCCGCGCCAACGTCATCATGGGCATCGGCGCCTGGCTGGGCACCATCATGCTGTTCAACGTGTGGGTGCTTATCTGGCCCAATCAGAAGAAGATCCTCGGCTTCGTGAGCGCCACCGACGAGCAAAAGGCGGCGGCGCGCAAGGTTGCCCTGCTCGCCTCGCGCACGAATTTTCTGCTCTCCATTCCAATGCTCATGTGCATGATCGGCCCGTCGCACGGATTGCCGCTCTGAACGTACCGGTTCCCGCCGACCTGCCGCAGCAGGTCGAGCGGGCGCTGGCCGAGGACATCGGCAGCGGCGATCTGACGGCCGCCCTCGTGCCCGCGGACCGCCTCAGCCGGGCCATCGTGATCACCCGCGAGCGCGCCGTGATCTGCGGACGGCCCTACGTGGAAGCCATCTTCGCGGCCCTTGATGCCCGGGTACATCTGGCCTGGGATGTCGAGGAAGGCGCCGAGGCGCCCGCCGATCAGCGGCTGTTCACGGCCCAGGGGCCGGCGCGGGCGCTGCTCACCGGCGAGCGAACCGCCCTCAATTTTCTGCAGCTGCTGTCCGCCACGGCGACGGCGGCGCATCGGCTCGCAGCACTCATCGAGGACACCTCATGCCGCTTGCTCGACACACGCAAGACCCTGCCGGGATTGCGCACCGCGCAGAAATACGCGGTGCGGGTCGGCGGGGGCAGGAATCACCGCATCGGCCTGTTTGACGGAATCCTCATCAAGGAGAACCACATCCAGGCGGCAGGATCGATCGGCGCGGCGGTGGCCGCGGCACGCTCGCCGGGCCAGCTTCCCATCGAGGTGGAGGTGGAGGTGGAGAGTCTCGCGGAATTGCGCCAGGCCATCGACGCGCGCGCCGACATCGCGCTGCTCGATGATTTCACGCTCGAGCAAATGCGCGAGGCCGTCGCCGTCAACCGCGGCGCCGGCAGGCTCCTGAAGCTCGAGGCATCCGGCGGCATATCCGCCGACAACATCCGCGCCATCGCCGACACCGGCGTCGATTACGTGTCGGTGGGCGCCATCACCAAGCACGTTCGCGCCGTCGACCTGTCGATGCGCTTCGAGCCGGCCTGAAATCAGGCGATGTTGACGGCCTTGAGCGCGCGCTGCGGCTGGGATACGCCGTAGCCTTGCGCGTAGTCCACGCCGAGGCTGCGCAGCATGTTGATGATCTCCGCGTTCTCCGCGAATTCCGCGATGGTCTGCTTGTGCGTCAGGTGCCCGATCTCGTTGATCGAGCGTACCATCTCGCGGTCGATCGGATCGTGCAGGATCTCCTTGACGAAACTGCCGTCGATCTTCAGGAAATCCACCGGAAAGTGCTTCAGATAGCCGAACGAGGACAGGCCNNTGCCGAAATCGTCGAGCGCGAATTTGCAGCCGAGTTCCTTCAGGGCCTGGATGAAGCGGTTGGCCTGCGAAAAGCTGGCGATGGCCGCGGTTTCGGTGATCTCGAAGCAGATCTTGGATGCATCGATGCCGCTGTGGCGGAACTGGTCGATGACGTACGGCAGGAATTTGTCATCGCCCAGGCTTTGTCCGGACAGGTTGATGGAACACATCGCGAGCTTCTCGCGCTCGTCCGCCTCGGAAACCAGCCAGCGCAGCGCGTTTTCGATCACCCACCGGTCGATGTTCGGCGTGATGCCGTAACGCTCCGCCGCCGCCATGAAATTATCGGGTGAGACGATCTTGCCGGTCTCATCGCGCATCCGCAGCAGCAGTTCGTAGTGCAGTCCGGCTTCCGGCTGCTGCAGCGGCAGGATGGACTGGCGGAACAGTTCGAATCGGCCCTCCTCCAGTGCGTTGTTGATGCGCGCCGCCCATTGCATCTCGCGTCGCCGGCGCATCAGGTCGATGTCGTTCTCCTCGAAGCTGTGGACGCGGTTGCGTCCGGCCTCCTTGGCCGCCTGGCAGGCGCTGTCCGCCGCGCTCAGTACCGAGGCAACATCGGCGTTGTCGGCGGAGATGGGCACCACGCCGATGCTGGCGCCGAGCCGGAACGTGCGCTCCTCCCATGTGAACTTGAAATTGCGCACCGCTTCGCGCAGCGCCTCCGCCGTGCGCATGGCCTCATCGAGCGAACAGCTCTCGAGCAACACCGCAAACTCATCCCCGCCCAATCGCGCCAGCGTGTCGCGCCAGCGCACCTTGGATTTGAGCAGCCCACCCACCTGACCGAGCAGCGCATCGCCGGCGCTGTGGCCGCAGGTGTCATTGACGATCTTGAACTGGTCCAGATCCAGATAGCAAAGCGCATAGGAGGTCTCGCGCGCCTTGACGCTCTTCAGGGCGCGCTCCATGCGGCTTTCGAATTCCCGTCGGTTGACGAGCCCGGTCAGCACGTCGTGGCTCGCGTGGTAGCTCAGTCGCCGGTTCAGTTCGCGCGCCTCGCTCACGTCATGGAACACCAGCACGCCGCCCGACACCGCGCCGCTGCCGTCGCGGATCGGCGAAGCCGTGCTTTCCACGTAGAGCTCGTTGCCGTCGCGGCGTATGAGCAGCATCGGCCGGACCGATTTGATCGAGCGGGTGCGCCGGATGGCCACGCTCAGCGGATTCTCGAGCGGTTCGCAGGTCTCCTCGTGAAAGGCGCGGAACACCTCCTCGATGGCGCGACCCTGGCTGTCCTCGAGCCGCCAGCCCGTGAGGGACTCGGCCACCGGATTCAGATAATCGATGACCCCTTTGGCATCGGTGGTGACCACGCCGTCGCCGATGCTCTGCAGTGTGATTTGCGCGCTTTCCTTCTCCCGAAACAGCGCCTCCTCGTACAGCTTGCGCTCCGTGATGTCGAGCTCCACCCCGACCAGCCGCAGCAGCCGGCCCTTGTCGTCGACCCGGGCCTTGGCGCGGCTGATGACCCAGCGCCACTCGCCGCTCGCGTGCCGCATGCGGTGCAGACTCTCGAACAGCGGCGTCTTGCCCGCGACGTGATCGCGAATCGCGGCCTGCACGCGCGACATGTCGTCGGAGTGCACCAGCGTGCGCCAGTCCGGCGCATGCCCCACTTCGGTCTCATCGTAGCCGAGCATCGACTTCCAGCGCGGCGAGAGATAGACGCGGTTGTTGGCGGTGTCGAAATCCCACAGCCCGTCATTGGCGCTGTACAGCGCCAATTCGTTGCGCACCTCCAAATCCCGGAGCTGCAGCTGAGTCTCAATGCGCTCGAGGGCGGTCGCGAGGCTGGTGCCGATCAGCTTCATGATCAGGTGAAGCTGAACCTCCCACTCATCGCGCGCCCGCGCACCGGCGATGCCGAGCACGCCCGCCGGCCGGTCCTGGATGAAATACCCGATCATCAGCACCGAGCCGATGCCGAGTTCGCTCCACGAGAGGGCATCGTCGGCCTGATCGGCGCGCGGATCAGCCGTGTCCCTGAATTCCGACACCCGCAGGTGCGCGAAGCGCGACTTGAACCACGGCTGCGACTCCAGGGTGCGGCCGCGCAGCTGTTCCGGAGTGCCGGTCGCCAGCATGCCGCGGGCCACCGCGATATCCGAGTACAGGCCGTCGGCGTCGATTTTGATGTGAAACGCGGTGTCGGCGCGCGTCGCCTCGCGCATCAGCTCCAGATTCGCCTCGATGGTGGCAGCGGCGGTGGCGGGGGTCATGGTCTGGAAATCCACCGCGATCTTGATGCAGATCACGTCCAGCCCCACCACCGGACGAACACCGCGCCTGGGCCAGGTTTGGGCGGACAGTACGTCGGAGGCCGCCAGATCCGGATGTCGGGGTTCGTTCGGAGCTATTGCCATGCGCCTTTTTAAGGACCCGATGCGGAGGAATTAGGGTTATGCGTCAATAGTTTGCCTTTCGATGCTTATCCCATATCGAATGCATCACACGTTTCCCAGCTCGCAAAGGTCAAGCTACGGCGGGATTCTCGCATAACGTGTAAGGATTACAAGGTAAGCACTTGTATTGTCGGGGATTGCCTACAGTGCTGGTCAGGGAAGCCCACGCCTACCGCGCAAGCGCAGCGCGCGCCGTGTCGGCGAGCTCGCGCAAGCGCTGCTCCAGATCGAGCTGCGTGCGTACGACGCCGGCCGCATCGAGACCCTTGGCGATGTATACCGGCTCGCCGATCACGATGGCCACCCGCGCCCAAGGCAACGGCAGCACGAATCGGTCCCAGCCGATGTGCCAGGCATGTGAGGCGGCGAACGCCAGCGGAATGATCGGACGCTGCGACAGCTGCGCCAGCAGCACCGCACCCGGCTTGAATTTGTGGACCGGGCCGCGTGGGCCATCGGGCGTGATCACCGGCGAGATGCCCTCCCGGGTGAGTGCCTGGTAGAAATCCCGCAGTGTGCGCGCCCCGGTGTGAGTCGATGAACCGCGGATCACCTGCGCACCCAGCCGGCGAAACAGCATGGCGCCGAACTCACCGTCCACCGATGGACTGATCAGCAGGCCCAATTTGACGCCGGCCGCGCGCATCTGCAGCAGCTGCTTGGCGCAAAACAGCTGATGCTGATGCCAGTAAACGGGAATGAACGACGGTGCGCGCCGCAGCGACTCGGTGATTCGATCCGATCCCTCGATGCGCACGATCCGCGACCAATGCCACACCAGGCGGATCAGGAGCAGCACCACCGGCAGCGCCGCGCGGTAGAGCAGCAGCCGGCCGCGCGTCAACCGCCGGCCGGAGCGGGTCTGCTGCTGGTAGATGGTGTTGCGAAGACCGCCGCCGTGCGGCTCGTCGCTCTCGTTTGGCACGCCCGGCATTGTCGGGATAAGCGTGTAATGGCGCAATAGCCGCCAACGGGCGGCCCGGGCTGGGCGGCTGGGTTACAATTCGCGCATGCCTGGCAGCGCGATACCCCCCGGCCCGACGGATGGCTACGATCTCGGCGTGAGCGACGACTCGCTCGAGAAAATGCGCGGCTACGTCGCCGCGTTCGGCGACGTCTATCGGGTCTTTGCGCCGCGCAAGGGCATGTTCATCTACGTCATCAACCATCCCGACGACNNCGGGTGAAGATCCTGCTCGGCAACGGCATCATGACCAGCGAGGGCGACCTGTGGCGGCGCCAGCGGCGCATGATACAGCCGGCGTTTCACCGCCGCGTCATCGACGGCTTTGCCGCGCTGATCGCGCAGGTGAACGAGGAATACGCCGTGCGCTGGGAGGAGATGGCCGCACGCAAGGAACCGGTCAACCTGACCGACGACGTGAGCGCCATGACGCTGCGGATCGTGCTTCGCTCGATTTTCGGCGATGATCTCGAGCGACTGGAGACGCAGATCGGGGCCAATCCCTTCGAGGTGGTGGCGAAGGAGCCGGCACGGGATCTGAAGTTCGCCTACAAATTCCGCTCGCTGACGCGCCTGGTGGCGCAAACCGTGCAGCGGCGGCGCCGGGAATCGGCGCAGCACGCCGACTTCCTCGGCATGCTGATGGCGGCGCGCGATCGCGACAGCGGCGAACCGATGGGCGAACGCGACCTGATCGACGAAGTCATGACGCTCATCGTGGCCGGACACGAAACCACCGCCGCGGCATTGACCTGGGCGTGGTACCTGATCAGCCAACATCCGGAGGTGGCCGCCGCCCTGCAGGCCGAGGCCGACCGCACGCCCGCTGGCAACCTCGGGCTGGATGCCGCCGAATCGCTGGGTTACACGCATCAGGTGCTGCAGGAAGCGCTGCGGCTTTATCCGCCGGGGTGGCTGATCACGCGGCGCACTCTCGAGGATGACGAACTCGGCGGATTCCCCGTCGCAGCACGTACCGATGTGTTCATTTCACCGTACTTGGTGCATCGGCACCCGTCGTTCTGGGATGAGCCGGAGATGTTCAAACCCGGGCGCTTCGCCGTCGCCGATGCCGAAGAGCGCCACCGCTTCGCGTACATCCCCTTCGCAGTCGGACCGCGCCATTGCATCGGCGAGAACCTCGCGATGTTCGAGATGCTGGTCCATCTGCAGAAGATGACCTCGCGCTTCAGCCTGACGCGGGCAACCGACGATCCGATCGAACTCGAGGCGCAGATCAATCTGCGCCCCCGCACCAACCTCATGATGACGGTGAAGACTCGATGACGTATACGACCCTGGTTGACATCCTCGAAAACAACCGCACGGTCGATCGCGACGTGTGCTACATCGAGGGCGAGAATCTGGAGCGACGGGTGTCCTTCGGCGAGGTCCATGCGCGCGCGCTCGGCATTCTTTATCACCTGCAGGCCATGGGCGCACAGCGAGGCGATCAGGTGATCATCTTCCTGAGCAGCAACGAGCAATTTCTGGATGCCTTCTGGGCGGCCGTGTGCGGCGGCATCACACCCGTGCCGCTGGCGGTCGGCATCAGCGACGAGCACCGCCACAAATTGCTGCGCGTGGCGCGAAAGCTCGGCAAGCCGCTGCTGTACACCGATGCCAGGAATCTCGAGCGCCTGCAGACGCTCGCCTCACAGGTCGGCGAGGAGGGGCTGTTCGCGGAACTCAAGGCGCGCAGCTTTCTGGTCGAGACCATCACCGATGTCTCGAAGCCCGGCAGGCTGCACAGACCCGCCGCCGATGATCTCGCCTTCATTCAATTCTCCTCCGGATCGACCAGCGAACCGAAGGGCGTCATGCTCACCCACGGCAACCTGGTCGCCAATACCCAGGGTTCTACCGCGGTCGACAAGTTCAACGATGAGGACGTCTCGCTGAGCTGGATGCCGCTGACCCACGACATGGGATTGATCGGCTTCTACCTGATGCAGTTCGCCAATCGCGTGCACGTCAATCTGATGCCGACTGAACTGTTCGTCCGCCGGCCGCTGCTGTGGATGCAGCTTGCTTCCAAGAAGCAGGTCACCATCACCTGCTCACCGAACTTCGGCTACCGCCACTTCCTCAAGGTGCTCGGCGAGCGGCGATTGGAGGACCTGGATCTTTCACGGGTGCGGCTGATCTACAACGGCGCCGAACCCATCTCGGTGGAACTGTGCAATGAATTCATGACCCGGCTGGCCTACACCGGGCTGAAGCGACGTGCGATGTATCCGGTGTACGGCCTGGCGGAGGCCTCGCTCGCGGTCACGCTGCCGCAGCTCGGCGCGGAATTCCGCTGGATCCGCGTCAACCGTCACAGGCTGAATGTGGGCGCTTCGATCGAGCTCAATCCGGCCGAGGCCCGCGATGCGCTCGAGCTCATCTGCGTCGGCCGGGTCGTGCCCAACACGGAGCTGCGCATCGCCGACGATGCCCGCACCGCCCTGCCCGACGGCCGCGTCGGCCACATACTGATCCGCGGCGCGAGCGTGACGCGCGGCTACGTGGGCGACCCGGGGGCCACTGCGCTCGCCATCGACGCCGCAGGCTGGGTCGACACCGGCGATCTCGGCGTGATGTACGAGGGGGATCTGTACATCACCGGGCGCAGCAAGGAGATCATCTTCGTCAACGGCCAGAACTACTATCCGTACGACCTGGAGAACATTGCGCAGCGCGCGCCCGGCCTGGAACTCGGCAAGGTGGTGGTGGCCGGGGTCACGAGACCCGGCAGCCGGGGGGAGGAGCTGGTGGTGTTCGTGCTGCACCGGGCCGACATGGAGGGGTTTGTGCCGACGGCCGCCGCGGTCGCGCGCTTGATCAATGAACACACCGGGCTCGAGGTGGCGCAGGTGGTGCCCGTGAAACGCATCCCGAAGACCACCAGCGGCAAGGTGCAGCGTCACCTGCTCGAAACGGCACTCCTGGACGGTGAGTTCGACGCCGAACTCGGCCAATTGGAGGCATTGCGTGCCTCAGGCGCCGGCACCGGCCGGTTGTCCGCCTCCGGCCTGGAGGCGCGTCTGCAGACGATCTGCGAGACAGCGCTGCCGGGCAAACACATCGGCGTCAACGACAATCTGTTCGAGATCGGCGTCAGTTCGCTCAAGCTCATCGAGATCCACGAAAACATCGACCGGGAATTCCCCGGCGTGGTCGATCTGACCGAATTGTTCGATTACCCCACCATTGCACAGCTGACGAACCATCTGGAGACGAAGCTGGCCGCCGGCTGACCGCCCCGTACCATCAGCCCCGTAC
>PLET01000033.1 GCA_003137095.1 Gammaproteobacteria bacterium | reverse complement strand
ATGTAATAGGAGCGCAGCTTCTCGAGATCGCCCTGCAGCGATTCGCGCGAGTAGCGGTCATCCTGCTTGTACCAGGAGAGCCAATTGGGCGTCTTCAGCTCGAAGGTTTCGAGCACGTCCTTCTCCTTGAATTTCGTGTCTCCGACGACGTTGATCTGCCGGATGCGGGCGCGCTTGCCTTCCTTGATGTCGACGATCACGTCGACCTTGTTGCCCGGCAGGTCGGTCACCTTGGTGTCGACCCGGACCGCGTATTTGCCGCGGCTGAAATACTGGTCGGTGAGGTATTGCTTCACCTCATCGAGCACCGACCGGTCGAAGGTCTTGCCCTGCGCGAGCCCCACGTTGCGCAGGCTCTTCTGCAAATCCTCGGTCTTGATGTCCTTGTTGCCCTTGATCTCGAATTTCGCGATCGACGGCCGCTCCACCACCACCACCAGCAGCGTGTTGCCGTCGCGGCGCAGTTCGACATCGCGGAAAAATCCTGTTGCATACAGCGCCCGCATGGCCTCGCCGATGCGCTGACCGTCGAGGTGATCGCCGATGTTCACCGGCAGATAATTGAATACCGTGCCCTCGGATATTCGCTGCAGTCCTTCGACCCGGATGTCTCCCACCGTGAACGTTTCGGGCGCCGCCGCCGGCGCCTGCGCGTGCACGGTATTCCACAAGGGCTGGATGGCGAGCGCCACCAAGCCGAAAAGGCGGCGGTCAAGCCGCACGCGGGAACAACCGGGTGCATGCTCTATGGACGGCGCACCCGCGGGGGCGGCGCTGTTGCGGCTCGATTCTAATGACTGTCATGACTTCCCATCAGTTCAGATGCCTTGATATGTCGTTGTAGAAGGCGAGGCTCATCAGCACCACCAGCAGGGCGATGCCGACCTGCTGGCCAAACAACTGTGCACGCTCCGACAAGGGACTGCCCTTGACGGCCTCGATCAGCTGATAAGCCACCTGACCGCCGTCGAGCAGCGGCACGGGCATCAGATTGAGCACCCCCAGGCTGACGCTGATGATGGCGAGAAACGCCAGGAACGCGCTCACCCCGAGGAAGGCGCTGATCCCGGCGAACTCGGCGATGCTGATCGGCCCGTTGATGTTCTTCGCGGACACCTGGCCGGTCAGGATCCGCCACAGCATCTGCACGGTGAGTGCCGACATCTCCCAGGTCTTCTGAACGCCGCCCACGAGCGCGTCGAGCGGACCCAAGCGGCGGGTTTCGGTGAGGCCCGCAGGCCAGGAACGCGGGCCTTCCTCGAGGATGATCCCAAGCCGGCCGACACGCCTCCCCTGGTCCAGCACCTCGGGCACTGCCGCAGTGAGGCGCATCCGCCGGCCGGCCCGATCGACGTCGATGGCGATGTCGCGACCCGGCGCCGCACTCACCAGGCCCACGAATTCGGAGCTGTTGGTCACCGCCTGACCGTCGACGGCCAGCAGGCGATCACCGGCGGCCAGTCCGGCGCGTGCACCGGCACTGTCCTTCGGCACCGTTTGGACGCGCGTGGTGGCGACCCAGCTCGCCAGGTCGAATCCCAGGCCGGGCAGGAGCTTGCCGGGCTCGGTCAGGCTGCGCCTGTCGTCCGTGACACGCAGCGTGAGCGGGCGCTCCGCGGCCCCACGGCGCACCACCAGCGGGATGATGCCGTCGTCGCTGAAGCGGCGAAGCAGCGCGATCTGCAGCTCTTCGGTATCCGGCGTGCTGCGGTCCCCGACGCGCACGATCTCATCGCCGCGCTGCAGGCCGGCGGCAGCCGCGGGACTGTCGAGCCTTACCTGGCCGACCACCGGCTTGACGATGTCGGTGCCGATCATCCCGAGAGCCGCATACAAAAAAACGGCGAACAGCAGGTTCATGGCCGGACCCGCGAGCAGCACCGCGATGCGCTGTGCGATCGGCCGGCGGGTGAATGATCGCGGCAATTCGGCCGGCGCGACCTCGCCTTCGCGCTCATCGAGCAGCTTGACGTAGCCTCCCAGGGGGATCGCCGCCAGACAGTATTCGGTGCGATCGGGGTCCTTGCCGACGCGCATCACCAGCGGCTTGCCGAAGCCGATGCTGAAGCGCAGCACCTTGAATCCGAGCTTCTTGGCCACCCAGTAGTGACCGAACTCGTGCACCGCCACCAGAATGCCGATCGCGACCAGGAAAGCGGCGACAAAGATCAGGATCTTCATGCAAAGGCTCCATGCGCGGGCTCAATCAGGGCGGCGGCCAATCGACGCGCCGCCGCGTCGGCCTCCAG
Organism: Gammaproteobacteria bacterium; assembly: GCA_003137095.1. Classification (GTDB taxonomy): domain Bacteria; phylum Pseudomonadota; class Gammaproteobacteria; order Steroidobacterales; family Steroidobacteraceae; genus Bog-1198. The sequence continues at coordinate 5,712 of PLET01000033.1, read as the reverse complement.
TACATCGTCCAGAGCCTTCACGGGGCACGAATCGAGGCGCTGCAGCACTTGGTCAATGACCGCGGCGATGCCGGTAAAGTTCAAGCGCCGATCAAGAAAGGCCTTCACAGCCACTTCATTGGCCGCGTTCAGCAGTGCCGGAGCCGTTCCGCCGGCACGCGCAGCCGCCCGCGCCAGGCCCATGCTCGGAAAGCGTTCGTGATCCGGCGGCTCGAACCCCAGTTGGCCGATCGCGGTCAGGTCGAGGGATTGTACACCGGAAGTCATGCGATCCGGCCAGGCGAGGGCTTCGGCGATCGGCGTGCGCATGTCCGGAGCGCCCAATTGAGCCAGCATCGATCCGTCGGCGTACTCGACCAGCGAGTGCACCACGCTCTGCGGATGCACCACGATGTCCACACGGGATTCCGGCAGGCCGAACAACAGGGTGGCCTCGATGACCTCCAGTCCCTTGTTCATGAGGGTTGCGGAGTCGACCGAGATCTTGCGCCCCATCTTCCACTTCGGATGGGCGCAGGCCTCGGCCGGTGTCACGCTCTCCAGATCCGCCAGGCTGGTGCAGCGAAACGGTCCGCCCGAGGCGGTCAGGATGACCCGTGTCACACCTCGCGCCTCATCGCCCGGCAGATAGCCGGCGGGCATGCATTGAAAAATCGCATTGTGCTCACTGTCGATCGGGATCAACGCGGCGCCGGCGCTGCGCACCTCTTCCATCAGCAGCCGGCCGGCCATGACCAGCGATTCCTTGTTGGCGAGCAGGACCCGCTTGCCGGCGCGCACCGCCGCCAGCGTGGGCATCAAGCCCGCTGCGCCCACGATCGCGGCCATGACCACCTGCACGTTCGCGGCCGTGACGGCCTGCGCCAGAGCCTCATCCCCGCTTTCGACGCGGGTGCGCGAGCCGCTGCGCCGCAGGGCTTCGCGCGCCTGGGCGGCGGCCTGCGGATCGACGATCACGGCGAGGTCGGGGGCAAATCGTTCCGCCTGCTCCACCACCACCTGCCAGCTGCTGAAGGCCCCGAGCACCGCGACCCGAAAGCGATCGGGATGCAGGGCGAGCACGGCGAGCGTGCTGCGGCCTATGCTGCCGGTCGATCCGAGGATCGCCACGCCGCATACCCCGCTCATGCGAGCACGCCGGAACCGAACAAACCCAGCGCGTACAGCGGCGCGGCCGCCGTTACGCTGTCGAAGCGATCCAGCACGCCGCCGTGTCCCGGCAGCAGTACGCCGCTGTCCTTGAGTCCGGCCGAGCGCTTGAACATGCTCTCGGTCAGATCGCCGACGATCGAGAATATCCCGACCGAACAGCCGAAGGCGACCGTCGGCGCGGCGGACAGGCCGAAGTGCGCCGCGCCGACCCAGGCGACCGCCGCGACCGTGGCCATGCCGCCGAGCGCACCCTCCCAGGTCTTGCTCGGGCTGACCCGCGGCGCAAGCTTCAGGCGCCCGAAGTTCCGTCCCGCGAAAAATGCGCCGATGTCGGCACCGATCACCATCAACAGCAGCCACAGCACCGCCTGCGGGCCGCTCGCGAATCCGTGCTGCGCGACCTGCAGCCGCGCGAGCGCCACGAACGACGGCACCAGCACCGGCAGGCCGCTCAACAGGGCCAACAGCGGCTGATGCCGTCCCGGGGCGAGCGTCAGCCACAGGAACGCGATGATCCACCACACGCAGGCGCAGGAGAACAGGATCAGGAGGTTGGCCCTGTCGGCGCTCCACCACCAGAACAGGCCGAGCAGCGCCGCGATGCCCAGCGCATAACCAATCCGCGCCGCCACCGCACGCAGCTCGCCGAAGCCGGCCCATTCCCAGGCGCCCAGGGTGAACACGGCACCGAATACCAGCACGGCCCATCGCGGCGGCATGGCGAACAGGACCAACAACAAGGCACAGGCGAGCACCACCGCGGTCAATATTCGCTTTTTGAGCATCCGCCCCTCATGAACAACATCCTGTGCCACGTCGGCCGTTCAAACATTGGAATGTGCCGCCAGCTGGGCGGATGTCTTGCCGAAGCGCCGTTCGCGCTGGGCGAAATACTCGAATGCCGCATCGAGGTGCTGCGGCGCGAATTCGGGCCATAACACGTCGCAGAAAAACAGCTCGGTGTAGGCAAGATTCCACAGCAGGAAGTTGCTGATGCGCCGCTCCCCGCCCGTACGTATCAGCAGATCCGGATCCGGAATGCCCGCGAGCGCCACGCGTGCGGCGATGTGCGATTCGGTGATCTGCTCGGGCAGCAGCCTTCCGGCGGCCACATCGACCGCGAGCGAACGGCAGGCCTGCATGATGTCCCAACGGCCGCCGTAAGCGACCGCCACCAGCAGTCCGAGACCGGTGTTGGCCTGCGTGAGCGCCTCCCCGGCGAGCATGCGTTCGGCGAGTTCCGGGCCGAGCAGGCTGCGATCCCCGATGAAGCGCAGCCGCACCTGATTGCTGTGAAGGTCGGCGATCTCACGCACCAACGCATCGAGAAACAAGCTCATCAGCATGCCGACCTCATCCGCCGGACGGCTCCAGTTCTCGCTGCTGAACGCGAACAACGTCAGGAACTGCACGTTGCGCCTGGCGCATTCCTCGACCACGCGGCGCACGACCTTGACGCTGGCGCGGTGCCCGGCCGGGCGCGGCAGTCCGCGCGAGCGGGCCCAGCGGCCGTTGCCGTCCATGATTATCGCGACATGTTGCGGCGAGTCGGCCATGGCCTTGTGTATGTGCAAGTCTTGCCGATTCAGACTTGCATCAATTCCTTTTCCTTCTCTGCCATCGCATGATCGATCTCCGCGACGTGCTTGTCGGTGAGCTTTTGAACATCTTCCTGCGCACGCCGGTCGTCGTCCTGTGCGATGAGTTTTTCCTTGAGCATTTCCTTTAGTTCATTCATCACTTCGCGGCGCACGTTGCGCACCGCGACACGCGCGTTTTCAGCCTCGGACCTGACCACCTTGGTGATGTCGCGGCGGCGCTCCTCGGTCAGCGCCGGCATCGAGATGCGGATGATCTGGCCGGCGGTGTTCGGCGTGAGCCCCAGATCGGACTTGAAGATGGCCTTTTCTATGATCGGCACCATGGCCTTTTCCCAGGGGCTCACCGTCAGCGTACGCGCATCCTCGGCGGCGACGTTCGCAACCTGGTTCAACGGCATTTCCGAGCCGTAGTAGTCGACCTTGATGTGCTCGATCAGGCTGGTATGGGCGCGTCCGGTGCGCAGCTTCTTGAGTTGATCCCTGAACGTCGACACGCACTTCTGCATGCGCAGCGTCGCGTCCTTCTTGAGGTCATCGAGCATGACTTTCCCTCTCCTTAAGGCTCCGCCGTAACGACCGTGCCGACATCCTCGCCCTGGACGATGCGCACCAGGTCACCGGCGTTGAAAAGATTGAATATCTGCAGGGGCAGCTTGTTTTCCCGGCACATGACGATCGCGGTGGCGTCCATGACGCCGAGGCGGTCATTCAGAACCTTGTCGAAGGTCAGCCGGGTATAGCGCTTGGCCGCGGGATTCTTCACGGGATCCGAGTCGTAGACGCCGTTGACCTTGGTCGCCTTCAGCAGTACCTCGGCGTTGATCTCGATCGCGCGCAGACTGGCGGCGGTGTCGGTCGTGAAGAACGGATTGCCGGTGCCGGCGCCGAAGATGACGACCCGTCCTTTTTCCAGATGGCGCACCGCCCGCCGCCTGATGTAGTCCTCGCACACCTCGTTTATGCGCAGCGCCGACATGACGCGGGCGTAGGTTCCGAGACCCTCGAGCGCGTCCTGCATCGCCAGTGCGTTGATAACGGTAGCGAGCATGCCCATGTGGTCAGCCGTCACACGGTCCATGCCGGCGCGCGCCAGACCCGCGCCGCGGAAGATGTTGCCGCCGCCGAGCACCACCGCAACCTGCACGCCCATCAGGGTCAATTCGCGAATCTCGCCGGCGATGCGCTTCAACATCTGCGGATCGATGCCGTAATCCTCGCCCCCCAACAGCGCCTCGCCGGACAATTTTACCAAGATCCTGCGGTATCGCGCCCTGGCTTGTGTGTCGGTCATTCTGATGGAGCCCTGTTGGTTGTTTTAATGCGCCTTTACCTGGGCCATGACCTCGCCGACGAAGTCATCCTGTTTCTTCTCGATGCCCGCGCCCACCTCATAGCGGACGAACTGTACGACGTCGGCATTGGATTTCTTCAGCAGTTTCTCCACCGTCGTGTCCGGGTCCTTGACGAAAGCCTGGCCGAGCAGGGTGATTTCTGCCAGATACTTGCGCAGACGGCCCTCGACCATCTTGGCGATGATTTCCGGCGCCTTTTTCTCGGCCTTGGTCTGCTCCGCCAGGATGGAACGCTCCTTGTCGAGCACGGCCGGGGGCACATCGGCCGTGGCGGCATACGCCGGATTGACGGCCGCCACATGCATGGCGAGGTCGCGGGCCAGCGCCTCATCGCCACCCCGCAGGGCCACCAGCGTGCCGATCCGGCTGCCGTGCACGTAGGCACCCAGCGGGCCGGGCGACGACACGCGAACGAAACGGCGCACGCTGATGTTTTCGCCGATTTTGGCGATCAACGCCCGGCGCCGCTGTTCGAGACTTTCGGCGCCCGGGGTCAGGCTCATCAAGGCCTCCAGGGTCGGCGGCGCGGACTGCAGGGCGGCGCGCGCGACCTCGCGTGCGAACGCTTGGAACTCGTCGCTGCGCGCAACGAAGTCGGTCTCCGAATTGACCTCGACCAGCGCCGCATCGTTGCCCGAACGCTCGATCACGACCGTGCCCTCGGCGGCAACGCGCGCCGCCTTCTTGTCGGCCTTCGCGAGTCCCGTCTTGCGCATCAGTTCGGCGGCGGCGTCCAGATCGCCCGCCGTTTCGACCAGTGCCTTCTTGCATTCCATCATGCCCGCGCCGGTCCGCTCGCGGAGTTGTTTGACTGCATCGGCGGTGATGTTCATGTGTTTTCTACGGCCGCAGTCGCAGCCTTCCTCGATGAAGTTGATGAAAGGCCGGCGACGCCGACCCGCGGTATCAGGTGGAACTCAGGCGCCACGTGCCGGCGCACGCCGTCCGACCGGCTTGCGCCGCGGTGCACTGGCGGGTCGGGTCTCCGCGGGCGCGGCATCCGCCACGTCGACCTCATCCGTCTCGACCTCCGCCTCGTCCTCGGCGGCGGCCACTGCCGCCACGCTCGGCACCACCGTCACCGGTACCTTGCGCCGCGGCGGCGGTTTGCGGCCCCGGACCGGCTGCGGCGGGCGCCGTGCGCCGGCGCTGCGCTTCTTCGGATTGCCCTCCTCGTCCAGCTCGACGAATTCATCCTCGCCGACCGGGACCTCCGGCAGCGACGCCTTGCCTTCGAGCACCGAGTCGGCCACGCCGCCGGCATACAGCAGGATCGCCCGCATGGCGTCGTCGTTGCCCGGTATCACATAGTCGATGCCGTCGGGTGAACAATTCGTATCGACCACCGCAACCACGGGAATGCCGAGTTTTTGCGCCTCATGAATGGCGATCTGTTCGTGGCCGACGTCGATCACGAACAGCGCGTCGGGCAGCGCCGTCATGTCGCGAATGCCGCCGAGGCTGCGCAGCAATTTGTCCATTTCACGGCGCAGCATCTGCGCCTCTTTCTTGCCCCGTCGGTCCAGGGCGCCGCTTTGGGCCATTTCGTCGAGTTCGTTCAGCCGTTTGATGGACTGGCGGATGGTCTTGAAGTTCGTGAGCATGCC
>PLET01000025.1 GCA_003137095.1 Gammaproteobacteria bacterium | reverse complement strand
TGCCGTGGGCACCCGCGCCCGTGGCATGTACCACGGGCTCGGGCACCCGCTCACGGTTAAAGTGTGCCATCTTTTCCATCAGTTGATAGTCCTGCATCAACACGGGGCCGCGTGGTCCTGCGGTCTCGGAATTCTGATTGTCAGCCACCGGCGTGCCGGCAGCAGTCGTCATGACAACGTGCTATTTCACAAAATACGCTTGTTGACGGATGTCACATTTATTGCAGGGAGGTCGCATTGCTGAACAAATGTGCCAGACTGGGATGCAGTGTGACAAAGTGAGGCGTTGGGGCCGACGGTATCAAGGCCCGGTGGCTGACGCTGGCCACGCTGCCTGTCGGCGCTTACGCTCCCGATTGGAATTAGAACTGCTCGCGCCCGCTCACACGGTCGCAATCTCTGTTTTGAGACGACCATACTCTTCCCGGCTGATGTCGCCGCGCGCGTATCTTTCGTTGAGGATGTCCAACGCCTTCGGCGATTGCATGCCGTATTTTCGATGTGCCCCGTAGGTATAACCCCAATTCCCGATGCTCGAGAACATCAGGAAAATGATCCCGAACCACAGAAACCAACCCCAGCTCAAATACCAATCATTCCAATAATAGTGTGTCATCCCACAGCGCTCCGAGTAACGATGCCTTGTAAGTCACCAGCTTGCAACGCGCCACTCTGTCCGTCGGTCCGCTGGCCCACATTGGGCGGCCGCCTAATCAATCAATGATTCGAGCTAATGCTAGTTGTGGGGCCATGGCCCTCTACGGTAGGGGGAGACCGACACGCTTTAGCGACGCGGACTGACAATATAGCTCGCTCAAGCGCACATGCTCGAGCCAGTCTGCAATCGAACCGGTCCACTGAAGGAGATCACAATGACAAAACTTACCGCCGAAGCGCGCAATGTGATTGGGGACACGCAATTCGCGTTTCCGGCGCAACGCAAAGAGCCCCTGGAGAACGCGACTCACGTGCGCAACGCCGTTTCCAGATTCAATCAAGTGCGGGGAGTGAGCGATTCGGAGAAGGACGCGGCTTGGCAGCGAATTCTCGACGCGGCCGGCAAATACGATGTCAACGTGTCTAAGTCCACATGGCGTGATCTGCCTAGCGACCACTAGTGCCCGTATCTGGCGGGCACTCGCAAGGGGGTTCGCGTGTGCCGATGAAACCGACAATATTAGAAAGTAAGATTGTCTACAGCGGGTACCTAACCGTGGAGAGGCTCCGCATCCGACTCTTGGACGGGGCGATCGTGTCACGCGAAATGGAGCGGCATGGAGACGCGGCCGCGGTGCTGCCTTACAACGTGCAACTGCGCTGTGCACTCGTCGCGCACTTGTTCCGTGCGCCCGTGTTCAGTGCAACCGGAGCAGCAATGCTGGAAGAGGCCTGCGCTGGCATGATTGAGCATGAAGACGACGAGTCGGCTGCGCGGCGTGAAGCCTGTGAAGAGCTCGGCGTGAGGCTGCGCGCGCTGGAATTGGTGACTCGCGTGTGGTCAAGCCCAGGCGTGTCTGCTGAGCGCCAATCGCTATTCCTCGCATCCTATGAGCCAGCGGATCGAATCGGTGTCGGCGGCGGTGTGATCGGCGAACACGAGGGAATCACGGTCGTGGAGCGCCCACTGTTGCAGATCTTTTGTGACATCGAGAATGGGCATGTGGTCGACGGCAAGTTGGCGACACTAATCTTTGCGCTGCGCTTGAGAAGACCCGGGCTATTCCAATGAGCNNCTCGTAATGTTGATAGAGCCCCAATTCCACGTCCCGGTCCAGTGGCGCGTCCTCGTCGTACACCGGTGCGTCCTTGATCGACTGACGGCTGAGACCCACCGTGACCTTCGACTCGGACCAACTCACGTCCTGGATCCATTCCGGCGAGACGAGCACTTCGTGCCCGATCCACCAATTGCTGGTGTTGACGACAAGATAACGAATCGCCCATGAATGGTCATCTAACACGAACCCTTGAACGTGTCCGATTTCGCCGTCGCTGGCAAGAATGTGGTAGCCCTTCACCGCATTGCAGCTGCGCAGATGCGGGTCGCTGCCGGAATCCTCCGCCGAAGGTGAATGCAAATATCCTCGATACCGGCTTTCAATCAGGCCATCCGAGAGGGTGCCAGGGTAATTATAGTCACCCCACAGTCCGAACCCGCCCCAATAGTAAGGATAGTCGTAGTACCCAAGGTATGTTTTCTCATACTGCCGCGAGATCGGCTTGTCCGTGTCGATGCTCGGACTGTTGCGGATCTGTTCCCGGGTGACGGAGACCGGCAGCGTTCCCACGACGGTCGACGGCTCGCGGATCGCATAAGGCGATACCAGCACTTTGCGGCCGCCGAGCCACGTGCTCGTGTCGACGACCGCGTAGCGAATCACCCACGCTTCGTCATCGAAGTAAAAATCCTTGAGTTTGCCGATCGTACCGTCAGTGGCGCCCAGGGTGTTTCCTTCCAAACTCTTGACACTGCGTAACATGACGGGATCTCCTGACGAAGGTGGCATTTCATGATGGGGCGCAGAGTGTGCCGATCCGCAACTGCGTGGTCTGTGCGTTGGCAAACGCAGCCGGCGAATGTGCGCCACCGAACGGAGTCGAGCACAGCGAATATGATTGAATATATGCGCGACACGACGATGGAAGCAAGAGGTGTGCCTTGGATATTCTGAACAGCAGAGCGGCATTGAAGGCTCCTGCCTTGTTCGGAGGCGCAACCGGCGCCGTGGCCGCCGTCTTTCAGCGCACGCCTCGCACCATGGGTTCGGTCGGCGACGATCAATCCGATACGGGCTGTGGATCGCTTGCCGGCGGCCTGGAAAAGTTTCGAAGCGTGGCAATGGCTTGGTTGTTCGCAGTCATCGTTGCGACAAACTGCTCAACAGCGTTCGCCCAGACCGCCAGCGATGCAGCCGTTCAAGGCCAATGGTTCACCGGAAGTCTCGAGGCGCCGTCACCGTCGCTGTCCAAGTCCGGCGCGCTGCTGCTGAAGAGCTACGCCATCTACACGAACGATACCGGCTCATACGATCCCTCGGGAGACCGGCGATCCTCGCTCGATGACACGAATCAAGTGGCAACAAAAATCGTTCTGAAGTACGCGTTGACGGATCGGTTGACATTTCAGGCCATCCCCTCATTCGCTCATGCATGGAATAGTCAATCCTCGGCCACTGGACTGACCGATCTGCCGGTGGAACTCGAATATCGCTTCAACGAGGAAAACATTCACAACGGCATGCCTTCCGTCACCGCGTCCTTTGGAGCCGGCGTGCCGATCGGCCGTTTTGACCGGCTCAGCACCTCGATTGGCGGCTTTGGAACGGGAGCCTGGACTCTCAAGCAGGGTCTGCTCCTGCAATCATTGTTCGACACGCCCGGTGATCATCCCGTGCGTCTACGTTTGTATGCCACGGCAATCGAACCGCTCGAGGATGTTTCGGTGCAAGACGCGAGCGTTTACCACTCGTCCAGCGGCTTCGTGGGTCACGCTCGGCCCGGTTTTGCGTCACAGTACGGATTGGGCGGCGGCTATTGCCTGGACCAGCGCTGGGTTCTGGCCATCGATGTCGTCAGGAATAATGCCAAAGGGTTTCTGCTGACAGGTCTTGACGCTGCCGGCGATTCGCAATTTGCTCGCTCGCTGAATAGTTCGAATCTAGTGCTGGCATCCGCCGTGGAATACAACTGGTCCGGTCATCTGGGGGTCATCGCCGGCGTCGAATACTCCGCCGCCGGCCGCAACGCGTCTTCTTTCTATGCGCCGCAGGTGGCGCTCAGCATGTCTTTTTGACGGGCAACTCCCGGATCGAGATCCCCCGGTATCGGCCCGTACGATCGAGAGGAAACGGCCGATGTATGTGCGCCATCGTACAGAGTCGAGCATTCGGAATCTGATTGAATGTACGCGCAACGCGGCGAGATGTAATTGGAGGTGCGCCTTGGACATTCTGAACAGAAGAGCGGCATTGAAGGCTTCTGCCCTGTTCGGGATGGGCGCCATGACCGGTCGTTCCTTGATTCCCGCGGCAACGGCCGCCGATGGTGGAGCGAGCGCGACGCCGCCGGCCGAATCCGGCACGCGGTATGGACCGCAAAGCGCCACCGGCAACGTGGCCGCGGTCTACCAGCGGGCGCGAGAGGTTCTTTATCCGATTTGCCGCGTGTGCCCGCAATGCGATGGCGTGGCGTGCGCGGGCGAGTTTCCTGGGATCGGCGGGCTCGATTCCGGAATGTCATTTCAAAACAACTTCACGGGACTGCAACGCGTAAAACTAAAGGTCCGGCCGTTGAGCGGCAACAAGCAGCCGGACTGCTCGACGACTCTGCTGGGCCAGAAACTGTCTTTCCCCGCCATGGCGGCGCCCATCGGCGGTTTGGCGGTGAATTTCCCGAAGCTCACCCACATATCGGAAGAACAGTATTTTGATGCCATCATCGGCGGCTGTGTTGATGCCGGCACCATGGGTTCGATCGGCGACATCCAATCGAATCCCTTGTCCGTGACCAAGGGGCATTACGACGTCGCCGGGCGATTTCCGGGAAAGGTCATCGCGGGCATCAAGCCGCGGCCCAACGAGAATTTCATCTCGGTCATCCGCCTGGCCGAGGCGGCCAAGGCATTCATGATCACCATCGATATCGATTCGGCCGGCCGGGGCTGGATGGACGCCTCCAAAAGCACCGCGGTCGAGCCCAAGACCGTCGCGCAGCTGCGCGAACTGGTGCGCTCGACCAAAATTCCGATCATCGTCAAGGGGATCATGACCCCTGACGATGCGCTGCTCGCCGGAGAGGCGGGTGCGGCGGGAATCTGCGTGTCGAATCACGGCGGTCGGGTGCTCGATCATTCATCGGCGACGGCGGACGCGCTGCCCGCGATCGCGGACAAGGTCAAGGGCAAGATGGTCATTCTGGTCGACGGCTGTGTCCACTATGGCACCGATGTCCTCAAATACGTCGCGCTGGGCGCGGATGCCGTCCTCGTGGGCAGGCACATCTGGCGCGCTGCCCATGGCGGCGGGCGAGAGGGGGTCGCGCTGTTCATGAAAACCATGCGCGACGAATTGACCGCTGCCATGGTTCTGACCGCGGTACCCACCGTGGCCGCGATCAACCGGAACATCCTCGAGTTGGACTCCCGCGCCTAGGCTGCTCCTTGAACAGCCGACCATTTTGCATCGGAATGTATTTGAGCAGTCTGTTGCTGGGCGCCGCCGGCATCGCGACGGCGGCGCAGATGGTGAAATCTTTCAACTACCGTGGCGGCGGCCAGGGTACGGTGATTTTCGATCACGGCACGCACGTCTCACGCGGGTTGATGTGTGTGGATTGCCACACGAAATGGCCGGCAACGGGCGCGCAACTGTTCCAAACGCAAAAACAGGGTTTGATTTCCATGGCCGACCACAGCGGAGATGGAAAATGCTTTGCCTGCCACGACGGCAAGATCGCGTTTGCCACCTGTGAACAGTGTCATCGGTCCGCGGCCGGCCGGTGAACGAACCGCCGCGTCGTCGATTCAGCGAATGGTTGTGGCGGCGGCCGCATCGCTGGTATCTGCTCGGTATCCCGATCGGGGCGGTGCTCGCCCTGCTCGCCGCAATCGCCGTTACCGGAGGGGCCTATGCGGCGTTGAACTATTCGTCCAGCGAGGCGTTCTGCACCTCCTGCCACGAGATGTCCAAGCCCGCCGAAGAACTCACCCATCGTGTCCATTTCTCGAATGCGCTCGGCATTCAAGCCCGCTGCGCGGACTGTCACATTCCCCCCGGCTTCTTCGCCGGCACGCTGCGTCACGTGACATCCGGCATGAGCGACAGCTGGGGACACCTGCGGTCCACCGTCGGCACGCCGGCCAAGTACGAGGCGCACCGACTGGAAATGGCGCAAAAGGTCTGGGGGCAGCTACGGGCGGACGATTCGGCCGAGTGCAGGCACTGCCATACGGTGGCGGCAATGGCCGCGGCAGGTCATCCGGCGCAGGAAGCGATCACCCCCGCAGTCATGCACCAGTCGCTATCGCCGAGTTACACTTGCATCGACTGCCACAAAGGCATTGCCCACGACCTTCCGGCGAGACAATGAGAACCGCGGATCTGCGCGACACTCTCCACGATCCGCGCACGCGTCTTGCGCGTGAAACCGATGCCGCTCTGCACGAAAGATCGGAGAGAGAAACTCGAGGACCACATGCGCGCCGTCGCTCTACGGCTTCGGCTCCTCGGAAATTGTCCGCAGCGCCTGCGGAAATGCCTCCAGCCGGGCAATCGGTATCGGCGCTCCGCTGACATCAGAGAATCCGTAAGTACCCTCGTCAAGCTTCGCGAGCGCCCGATCGATCGCGCTTCGTTGTGGAGCGAGTTGACTCGACAAAATCCGGTCATTTTCCGCGATGGTGAGGTCCTGCGCTCGGTCCTCGATTTCATTAGCGTGATCCTGGTCCGCAGACAGCAACTGTCTCGCCTCATCGGCATTGCGATCCATTGAGCGTGACAGATCGGTGCGTAACGCGACCAGCCGCGCCCGCTGGCCGGCGAGGAACGCGGGATCGAGGAGGGGCGGGGGAGTGGTCATTTTGGGGTTTCCTTTAATAGGGCAAGCAGCGCCTGCGCGGCGGGGCCGGACGAGGCCGGATTCTGACCGGTGACCAGCAGGCCATCGGCCAAGACGTGTACCTGCCAGTCGGGCGCCTTGGAGTACTGTCCACCCGCGGCGATCAGCATGTCCTCGACGCGGAAGGGCACAATGGCGCTCAAGCCGACCGCTGCTTCTTCGGTGTTCGAAAAGCCCGTCACGGATTTGCCGTGTACCAGCAGCTCGCCATCCGCGGAATTGACGTGGCGCAGCACTCCGGGTGCATGACAGACGGCCGCGACCGGCTTGCCGGCCGCGAGCATCGCCTCGATCAATGCAATCGACTCGGGACTCTCGGCAAGATCCCACAGCGGGCCATGTCCGCCGGGATAGAACACCGCGTCGAAGTCGCGCGCGGCAAGGCCACTGAGCGGCAGCGTGTGCGCCAATTGTGCGTTCGCGCCGGCATCCGCCTTGAAGCGCAATGTCGCGGCGCTTGCCGCCGCCGCGACCTCGCTGGCCGGATCGAGTGGTGGCTGTCCGCCCTTGGGCGAGGCGAGGGTGACGCTCGCACCGGCGTCCTTGAAGACGTAGTAGGGCGCCGCGAGTTCCTCGAGCCAAAATCCCGTCTTGCGACCGGTCGTGCCGAGCTGGTCATGTGACGTAAGCACAACCAGTATCCGCACCGCCATCCGACCGTCGGTCCGCAGCCAGCGCAATGCCGCGTCGCGTTGGCCAAACGGAAACAGCCGGATATCGGCGGCCACGAACGGTTCGGCAAGCAATTCCACGACATGGGCGATTGAGCTGTCGGTTACGAGTGCAAGGCGTTCGATACGTCGCTGGTGATCGCGGACGAATCGCAGGTGAGCGGACAAGGCGGCGAAGCTGTCCCATCCGGGAAATGCCTTTGCCTCGATGAGCAATCCGCCGAAGGTGCCGTGCGTGTTCAGGTAGGCGTCGGCGAAACGTGCAAGGCCCGTGAAATCTTCCGCGGTCAATGCACCCGATGGGGCCACGCGCAGGATGCCCCCCGGTTCAACGATCGAATATTCAAGCATGTGTAATCCCCGGCCCGGCGGCGCCGCGCCATCCGGTTGCGAAATGATGCGTGACTCATCATACGGCGATAGTCAGCATCCGTTGGTGCGGCGGCGCACTGAGAGCCGTAGGTTGCGCCGCCCGAGTCACTTTCTTGGGAACTTCTCCACGTTCGCCAGAGATTGGAGGCGTAGTTCCTCCTGTGGCTGCCCGGCGCCGGCGCGCGATTCGAACTGGCTCTTTGGAATAGCAGGCAAACGCACCAGCCCGGCTTGGTCGAATAACGCGCTCGCGGAGCCCGTCGCATTTCAGAGTAACGTGCGCCACGGCACAAATGATCGGGCGCGCGGCACCGTGACTGACTGGTGGCACCGCTATCTGTCGCGCAACTGGGCATGGAATACGCCGGGCGTTGAAGAAGTACGCGACCCTATGCCGCCTCTACAGGGACGTGTGCAAAATGACTGCCACGTTCGGCCTCTCGGCCACGCTGATGGAAGATACTTCCGACGCGTGGTGCATAATCCAGACGCTCGCGTAGTAGCACGCGATCAGTGGGACCATCGCGGTCGGCATGCCAGCGAACGTATTTACGTGGCCGAGACAGCCAGGGCTGGCTCAAACTGAAATGTCGGTTTGCATGTTGCGTGCGACGCCGTCACTTCATGGCCACAGGGGGATGAGCGTTCCAATAGGAGTCAACGGCCTGGCTCTGGATGGCGAACTCACCCGATCGGGCGATCTTGTCCTTGCTAAACTGAGGAGCGGCATCCAGCGTGCTCTTCTGCACCGGCAATATCAGCAGGTTCGTCATCACCGCAGACTTGAAATCCGACCACGGTACTGGAGTGTAGGTTTGGTCCATGCCCCACAGGCCACCGTGGCTGACCACGAGGTAGGCAATCTTTCCGGTCTGCGGGCTCATGATAATGTCCTCGACGCTGCCGAGGGTGTCATTGCTGCCGTTGACGATACTCGCACCGATCAACTCATCGGATCGATAGACAACATTCGCGCTGTTCACAGCGACCGCGGACTCGATCTGTTCGCTCCGCCAGGCCGATACGTTCGGCGGGGGAACCTCTCCGTTACGCAGTTCGGTGACATAAGCCTTGTACGTGTCGCGTGCGGCGCCGAGCACGCTCTCGCAGGCAACCTGCTGGCCATTTTGCGCGAGGATCCGCGCGGAGGCGAGCATCGTTCGTACTTCGTAGCCGGGCCTCGCATGCAGGTAGCGGTTCGATTCGGCATAGCGCTTGCCGTAGCTGTATCCGTACCCATAGACCGGATAGCCATATCCGTAGCCACCGCCGTCAAGCCAATAGCCATCCTTCTGCTGCACGCTGTCGAAGGTGCGCAGGTCCGTGAGGCACTGTTGTGCCGGCACAGCGGTGGGGGTCGATGCGATTGCAATCGCAGGCGCGGTCGCGGTCGCTGCGAGGCAGGCAACGCCCGTGTACAAGGCACGCGAGGCGCGGGTCTTGAGGCCTTTTGAGAGTGTCGTTTTCATGTCGTGATCTCTTGAACTGTTCGGGCGGCCATAGTGCTGCGATCGGTATAGGATAGTCTGTACGGTGGCCAACATGGTTGCGCCCGCGAAGGGGCGTGCGCCATACCGAGCTTTCGAGTCGCACGATATTCGGTGACGGTTCTATGACGCCGAACAGCTTGTAGATTCGCATCGCGCGCGGCGTCGAAACGCACAGACAGCGCCTTCCAGTGCTTACGACGGTGTATACAGGCGCGTATCGGTGTGCTGCCGCACATACGAATTCATCCATTTGCGGTTCAATCATGGTGCCCGATGGCATTGCGTCGGCCATCGGCGCCCACACGATAGATATACCTGGCGCGTTGTCAGAGTTCATATTGGCCGCGATTGTTGCTATACCAGAAGCAAGTTAGGTCACAACCCCAAATACTTGGAGACAACCAATGGCGCGGAAAGATGACATTCTCGCAAAGAGAGCCGACTTCACGGCCAACCCGGAGCACGCCCGTGCTCAGTTTTCGGTCGAATCTCAATTGATCGAAGGGCTTCGATGTAACACGAAAGTGCGGCAGTTCAACGTTACGGTGGATGAACCGCCAACCGCCGGTGGCACAGACGCCGGTCCGAACCCGGTCGAATTGGTTTTAGTCGCACTCGCCTCATGTCAGGAAATCACCTACCGGCTCTATGCGGAACACCTGGGAATCTCACTGGATTTCATATCGATTAAGCTTGACGCGAACCTTGATCTTCGTGGTTTATATGGGGCCGGAAAAAATGTCCGGCCTGGCTTTCAAAACGTTCGCGGAACAATTCACTTGCAAAGCAGCGCGAGCCAAGTGGAACTCACTCGCCTCAAGCAGCATGTGGATGCGCACTGTCCGGTTCTCAATATACTCACGTCCGCAGTACCGGTGTCTCTTGAGCTGGCTCCAGCAGCGCTGTTGGCGCAGGTTGTTTAGGTGTTTATCCCGATGGTTCTTATGCGCCTTGCTCCCCTTGACTCTGCGATCGACATCGTCTTGGAGATTCGATGGTAATCTGCGTTGTTGCTTCACGCGCCCTGCCGGTTGCTCTTCGTGTTTGAGCCCGGCAGCGCTGCAAAGCTATCGCGGAATGCGCCTGAAATCGCTTCTGACTCCGCGCTTCTTCGCTCACTCGTCAACGAAGCGGAACGATTCTCATCGGTTGATTCCATGGATATGGATCGCTTGGTCGAACGGATCGGCGCATCGCGCATCGTCTTGATCGGCGAGGCAAGCCATGGAACATCCGAGTTCTATCGGATGCGCGCGCGCATCACCCGAGCACTCATCGAGAATCACGCCTTTTCATTTGTTGCGATCGAGGGAGATTGGCCGGATGCGGCTCGCATCGACCACTACGTACGTCATGTTAAAGCTCCCGCAGCCGAGTGGATGGCGTTCGCGCGATTCCCAATGTGGATGTGGCGCAATCGGGAGGTCGCCGAATTCGTCGACTGGCTACGTGTCCACAATGAGGGTGTGGCGCCCGCCGCGATGACCTCGGTTCACGGACTCGACCTTTATAGCTTGTATACATCGATGCTGGTCGTACTGGACTACCTCGACAGCGTCGACCCCCCCGCCGCCGCGGCAGCGCGCCGCCGCTACGGGTGCCTCACCCCATGGCAGGAGGATCCGGCAGTCTATGGTCGGGCAGCCGTGACGGGGGAGCATCCGTCATGCGCGCCCGCCGTCATTGCCATTCTGACGGAATTGCTGAAAAAGCGCTCTGTCTACACAGAAGCCGGCCGGCATCGGTTCCTGGATGCCGAGCAGAACGCGCGGCTCGTTGCGAGTGCGGAACTGTACTATCGAACCATGTACTACGGCTCACGCGAATCCTGGAATCTGCGCGACAGTCACATGTTCGAAACTTTGAGAAACCTTCTCCGGTTTCACGGTCCGCAGAGCAAGGGAATCGTATGGGCCCACAACTCGCACGTCGGCGATTCCGCGGCGACGGATATGGCTAAACGTGGCGAATTCAATATCGGCAATCTGTGCCGACGGGAGTTTGGTCCGGCAAGCTACTCGATTGGCTTCGGTACGAACAGCGGCACTGTCGCCGCCGCCTCGAACTGGGATGAGCCCATGCAGGTGATGACCGTACGGCCAGCGTTGCCTGCCAGCTACGAATCGCTCTGCCACCGCACAGGCGAGCCAGCGTTCCTGCTCCCCCTGCAACGGCTGAGCCCGGAATTACGCGGCAAACTGATCGAGCCCCGTCTCGAACGCGCGATCGGCGTGATCTATCGTCCCGAGACCGAACGCGAAAGCCACTACTTCAGTGCGCAACTGCCGCTGCAGTTCAATGAGTACCTGTGGTTCAACACCACCACAGCGGTATCCCCGCTGCTCACGCGGGAACTGCCAGGCCTGCCGGACACCTACCCGTTCGGGACATAGCCCGGCGCTCCTGCTGCGCCAATCAACGGCGCAGCACTCTACGCGGCACGCGCAGCCTGCCGTGCCGGATCCGCTGCGACCCACTGCTTTCATGATTCGTGACGGCGGCATTCCTGGAGAACATCTCCATCTTCGAGCGCTAAGCGAGGCGTGCTTGCAAAGTTACGGTTATTCAGTGTAAGTAGGCACCGACCTCAAGAAGAGCCAAGCGCCGATTGAGGGCTTGCTGGTTTCCGGCATCATATAGGTGTGACGCACTGCTTTGCTGCGAAGGTGGACGTCGAGCGGTTCGCGGATATTCCGTGATGGTTCTCATCAGCTGTGTGCGATACCGTACTTGCGACGCATCACTCGCCAATTCTCCAGCCGACTGGGGGCGCCGATCCTGCATCCATAAGACAATCCTTGAAGGCCGAAGTCAATGCCAAATTCTGATCCGCGGAAAAATCAATTGCTGGCAGCGCTGCCTGACTTGGCTTGGAACCGCTGGCGGCAGCAACTCGAGTCAATTGAACTGCGGCTCGGCCAGGTGCTTTACGAGCCCGGCGCCACGCTGAGCCACGTATATTTTCCAACGACCGCCATCGTTTCACTGTTGTGCGCCACGGAAAATGGGGCTTCTGCCGAGATCGCGGTCGTTGGAAACGAGGGAATTGTGGGTTTCGCGCTCTTCATGGGGGGCGAATCAACCTCCAGCCGCGCGGTGGTTCAGAGTGCCGGAAGTGGGTTTAAACTGAAGGCACAGTTGATGAAAGATGAATTTGCCCTGGCGGGCTCCGTGTTGCATCTATTTTTGCGTTATACCCAAGCGCTTCTCACTCAAATGGCACAAACGGCGGTGTGTAATCGTCATCACTCGATAGATCAGCAGCTATGTCGCTGGCTGCTGACCAGTCTTGACCGTTTGGAAGGAAACGATTTGATGATGACGCATGAACTCATTGCCAATATGCTCGGGGTGCGCCGCGAAGGCGTAACGGAAATAGCCCAAAAACTGCAAGCCGCCGGATTAATCAAGTATTTTCGGGGTCACATTACCGTCTTGAACCGATTTGCACTCAAGAAGCGAACGTGTGAGTGCTACGCGGTCGTCAAGAAAGAATACGATCGGCTGCTGCCGGATTTTCTGGTGGGATAGCGAGTCTCCATCGAGGTACTCCATGTGCCCGCCGCTCCCAGAAACGCGTTCAATCAGGGTGAATGTTCGTCGTCGCACAGACCCACGCTTTCCGGCGGATCATCTTGTCCTTTACATCATCGCCTACTGACACAGCCCGCGTTATGCATTGCGCTGAGACCGCTTACAGGAAGGCGATACGTTCGCCTCAACAACAGGAACCGATATCATGACTACCGACACTCATAATTCCCTCATCGCGGTGCCGCCCGTTTGGTTTATCACCGGCTGCTCGACCGGATTCGGGCGTGCCTTGGCCGCTCTTCTGCTTGAACGCGGAAACCGCGTGGTCGTCACCGCACGCGATCCGGAGACGGTAAGGGACTTCGAGTCCCAGGGCGAGGCATTGATATTGCCCCTGGATGTTACGGACCAGGCCAACATCGAAACTGCAGTCAAGGCGGCCGAGGCGCGATTTGGCGCCATTGACGTACTCGTGAACAATGCAGGCATTGGCTATTTTTCCGCCATTGAAGAGGGCGAGGATAATCAAGTGCGCAGATTATTTGAAATCAATGTGTTCGGATTGGCCCGGATGGTTCAAGTGGTTCTACCGGGTATGCGCAAACGCCGTAAGGGATACATCGTCAATCTGTCTTCCATCGGCGGTCTGATGTCGTTCCCCGCCGTCGGCTATTACAACGCAAGCAAATTCGCCGTCGAAGGCCTCTCCGAAGCGCTATGGCAGGAAGTCGAACCGCTGGGTATCCGTGTGATGTTGGTAGAACCCAGCGGCTTTCGTACGGATTGGGCTGGACGATCAGCGAACGAGACCCAGCGGCGCATCGACGATTACGCAACGACGGCGGGGATTGGGGTGCAGCGCCTACGGGAGGGCTCGGGCCACCAAGCGGGTGATCCGAAGCGCGCGGCGCAGGCGATCGTCGATGCGATAGAGTCCGGGACTGCGCCGCATCGGATGCTGCTCGGCAACTTCGCGTATGACGGCGCCATGGCCAAGCTCGAGGATTTACGCCGAGAATTCACCGCGGGAGAAGCAATCGCGCGCGCTGCAGACTTCCCTAAGTTGACGCACGAGAGGGCAGCATAAGACTTGCTGAATACTGATTGAATTGACTAAACAACAGTGAGGTTGTCAGCGACGCTGCGCACGCCAGGCGTTGACCACGCGGAATTCCGAGCCGAGTCGCGCTCCGACCAACTATGGACCGTGCCGGTCAGTGTGACCTCCGTACCCCTGACGCCGACCGATATATGATTTGCGTCGGAGTGAATTCGCCTCTTCAATGCCGCCTCGATGTCAGACTTGATCGGCATGACGGCGGCTTTGGGTTTAATCACGATTTGATCGCGCACGCCTGTGATTCCGATCAAACCGCGAATAGAGTTCGAAGCGGCTTGGCGCTGATACTCCCAGTCGACCTCGCCGGTAAGCGTGACCCATCCTGCCTCGACAACGACCTTGATTTCGTCTTGGGGCCAATAAGTTGTCCATTCCAGCACATTTCGTGCCGCGCGGGCGATATCCACATCATTTCGCTTGCTCGATCCTGGAAGATTCACATCCATTTCGACGGCCAATCCCTTGACTCCTGACACGCGTTGCGCCGCGCGTTCCGCCTCCCATTTTTCTACGAAGCTGCCCACGTGCCCTGCCAAAGTCACGACCCCGTCCTTAACCTCTACACCAATCTGCGCTGCATTCACTGACGGTTCCCATGCCAATTCCGCGATGACGTCATGCTGCAATTGTGTATCGGTTTTCATTGTCGTACGTTTATGGCGGTGAGGGACCGCATTGTCAGTCGCTTCATGTGCTCTGTCGGTGCGGCAGACCGCATAGGGAGACCCGTCGCTCATGCGCAGCGACCATGCGAATCGTAACGATCAAGAACTCGGCAGGAGCCGATCATCCCAGAACTTTCAGCGCCGCAGTCACGATTGAACACCCCGTGAACGCAAACCCGTGAGGGTCGGCTTGGTGCCGCGAAACCTTTGCGACAAGCGATTTTATTTCTGTTGTCTCCTCAACGGTAGTGCAGTACGACCCCAGGGGCCGTACTGCATCAACGCCAGTGGCGCGCTTTTATCCGAGAAAACGCGGTCAATCGTAATTGTATTCCACAACGAGTTCGTTCCCGACATTCCAAACCCCGGGGGCGTTCCGGGCAATGCGTCCCGCTTCGTCTTTTTCATACCACGAATCTACCGTTCCGGTGAGTGTTGCCTTATGACCCGAGACCGAAACGCTAATGTCCTTGCCAGCCACAGACCAGTTGCGCTTTAGCGCGCTTTCTATATCGGCCTTTTCGATGGCTTCGTCCGTGCTGGGCTTGACAGTGATGTTGTTCGATACTCCCGTCACGCCCAGAAGATTTCTTACAGCCTCCTGCGCGTGGTCCCTTTGGAAGTTCCATTCCACCTGTCCTTCCAGCGTAACCCATCCTTTTTCAACCCTTACCTTTACCTTGTCGGAGGGAACCTCCCAGTTCCATTTAAAGGCATTTACTATTTCTGTCGCGATGTCATTATCGTCTTTCTTGGCCCAGCTGCCGGCGTACTTGACCAAGATGTTCTCGACCACTGCTTTTACGCCCGCCACCCGTTTAACGGCATCTTCCGCTTCTGATTTCTTGGTATATCCGTCGACAGTGCCGGTCAGAGTAATCACGCCGTCTTTAGCTGAAACGCCAATTTCCGCTTCGCGCAAAATCGGTTCCCACTTGAGTTCGGCTATTACATCTTGCTGCAGTTGTGAATCGGTCTTCATGTTTGTCCTCTCTTAAAGTTCTCTTAAAGTCAGTTGGAGATAAGGCGTTGGGCGGCATTCGCGTTTTGAGCATCACCAATAGTTCGACTGATTGCAGCCACCATCCAACTTCGCACCGTCACCTCTGGCTGTCTGTGCGGCGGCAGACCGAAGGTTCCCCGGCGGTCACCCAACTTCCTCCACCTGTGGGCGGGTCAAACTCCTCCACCCTGATGCCGTAAATCGACGCCGGTCGGCGCCGAGCTAGAGAGCGGCGGCGGGACGTTACGCTGCGCCCTTTTTCTGCGGAAAGGGGGGCGGGAGTGAACGTCTTGAAGCCAAATTTGCGGATTTCGGTCCACACCTTGCTGGATGCAGGCAAGTCCCAGCGCGAGATTGAGCGGGTGCTGGGGGTGGATCGCAAGACGATCCGTCGCATCCAACAGCAATCAAAATCCCCCGGGGTGCCCACCGGGAATTACGCGGAAAAGACCTCCGAAACGGCCGAGACCTCGGAGCAAAATCCCCCACCCCGGCCACCGGCTCAGAAGCCGGTGGCCACCCCATCGGCCTGCGAACTGCACCGCGAATGGATCGAAAGCCAGGTCGCGCTTGGGCGTAACGCCGTGAGCATCTACCAGGATCTTTCCGAGAAGTTTGGATTTACCCACC
>PLET01000001.1 GCA_003137095.1 Gammaproteobacteria bacterium | reverse complement strand
CTCGTGAAACGCCACAATCACACTCGATGACATTCGGTTCTCCAGGCGCTCGTTTCTTGCTCCGCTGACCGTCATAGTCATGACCGAGCCGACAATGGCCCAAGTTCCGCTCACGGTACCCGGCGGAGCGGGATAAAGCATTGAGGCGATGAACCCGGTCTTCTGAAGATGACAGACAAACGTGCCATCGCCGTTGATGACCATACTCTCATGCTCATTTCCGACCGTGCCGATCCAACCGCCCACGATCTTCCTCGGGTACTCCACGGCTGGCACTGTTGGCGAATTACGAAGGCAGCCCGCTAGAATAACCACGAGAGCGCACATCGTGACCGCCCTCGCCGATAGCCGTCTGCGGGCTAGAGCGCGATGACACGTGCCTGTGCACTGCCCGCGCCTACGAACGGTAGGCATGCGAGGGATCCTGAAGCCAGCCCCCGTCAAATCCCGCTCGGCGCAGGCCGCTGACGATGTAGGGGGACCGCCGCGTCAACCGCCACAGCANNGTCGCCTTGAACCCGTAGGGATTGTTGGATTTCAGTTTGAGCTCACGAATAAAATACTCGGTCGACGGCAGCACGATGTCGGGAGCAAACGGCAGCGAGGCTACGACTGCCCAAGGCGCTATGGTTCCATCATCCGGCCCAAACGGCACTCCTCGGGCGATGTAATTGAAAAACTGCCGCTCGACACCGTCTATCTTGATGGTATCGGGCCCAGGGCCATCACTCGCTGTGATCCCCCAGCAAGTGGGCCCGTAGCCATTGAACTTGAGGGGATTCTCGATCGCATACCGCTGTTGTACGTATGTCGCGCGGCGAGTGTTCTCGAAATAGTCGATTCCCTTGCCGCGCATGAACTCATCCTGGATTCCGCGAAAGTCGATCCATATGTGCGAGAGCTGGTGTGTGAAAAAAGATCCCGCGTAAAGATAGTCGTAGCCGTACTGGCTTTTCCACTGATAAGTCGAGCACCACGCGGCAAATCCCTTCCCGGCCAGCGGGTAAGTCGGCGAGCCGAGCGCGAGCATGTAAAGGAGCAGCCCCTCATCATAGCCTTCCCATCGATACTGGAGGAACCCGCTCTCGGGATTCCAGCCGTGGGTCAACGTCACACCCTTGTTCTGCGCCCAAAGCCAATTGGCGCGTCGATAGAGCGCGTCCGCAACGGTGCGTATTTCCTGCTCATCGTCGGTGCCCGCATCGAAATACGCAGCCGCCGTCAACATGCCCGCGAGTAAGAATGCGCTGTCTACCGTCGACAGCTCGCACTGGTTTGCGCGGCGTCCGGTTTGCATGTCCAAAAAATGATAATAAAGGCCCTGATAGCCGGTCGCGTCGTGTTCTGGACCTTGGGGACTATTCCGGAAGAAGCGTAGCGTCGTTAACGTACGCTTGACGGCCGCTGCCCGCGAGATGAACCCGCGTTCGACGCCAACCGGGTAGGCCGCGAGCGCGAAGCCGGTGGCAGCGATACTGGCGGGGGAATCTTCCGCCGTCTTGTCGATCACAAGCCCATTGACGGAATTCACTTCGTGCTCGAAGTAACCGAAAGTTTCGCGCTGCAGGGCCTCGATCTCTGCCCCGATGACACGGTCCACTGTGTTCAATTGCCTAATCCGACCTTGTGAGCCGCTTGCCGATGGTCTGCAATTCCNNATCCATGAGAATTTGAGACACGATCAGACGCGCGTTCTCCTTGTCATCGGCGGGAACTGCATACCAGGGGGCGTGATGCGTACTGGTTGCGGCCAAGCACTCCCCGTACACACGCATGTAACGGCTCCAGTATTNNAAGAATTTGACGATCTGAGTTCCGTTTCGATGCAGATGCGCCTCCAGTTCGACGATGGAACGATACCGATCCCTCCAAAAGTGCTTCTCATCGCGCGAGTGTTTTGGAAGATTTTGAGTATCCAGGATCTCGGGGTGAACACGCGTAATGAGCACCTCCTCATAATAAGAACGGTTGAAGATACCGATTCGACCGCGTTCCGGGAGGCGGCACGTGGTACGCCAGAGAAAATCGTGCTTGAGCTCCTCCGCGCTTGGCTGCTTGAAACTGTAGACTTCGCAACCCTCCGGATTCACCCCGGACATCACGTGGCGAATGGCGCCGTCTTTTCCCGCCGAGTCCATACCCTGAAAGATCAGCAGCAACGCGTAGCGACCGGACGCATAGTGAAGTTGTTGCCGCGAACTCAAACCCTCCACATGTGCTTCCAGCAGTTCCTTATACTCCTCCTTCGATTGGAAAAATGGCTGCACCATTGTGGGCCACTTGTCGAGTTCGACTTTTTTCCCGGAGGAAACGTGGAAGTCCTTCGATCTGATTTTCAATTTTACACCTGAAGAGTTGTTCGAGCTTTTGATAAATGAGCCGTATCAGGTTGAAACACCGGGTGATCGTGCGCCGCAAGCGTTTACAACCGGCTGCCTAAGGAACCGTCTCCTCCTTTGAAGTCTTTTGCGCCCGCTCCAATTCCTGCACCGCCAGCACGTCCTGGCGCCCCAACTCCTCGTACAACGCATGGACTCGTTCGACGAGCTTCGGCGTCAAATCGG
>PLET01000127.1:8361-8541 GCA_003137095.1 Gammaproteobacteria bacterium | reverse complement strand
GCCGAATACTTTCTCGCGGAGCACGCGGCGGACGCCGGCGCAGCGACGGACCCTGGTGCTGGCTCGGACTCTGGCGCAGGCTCGGACCCTGGCGCAGGCTCGGACTCTGGCGCCGCGGGCACGGCGGCCGGGTTCCTGCGGCGCATCGCGGCCAATGCCCGGGCCCGGCCGGCCGGGGTG
>PLET01000127.1:8112-8320 GCA_003137095.1 Gammaproteobacteria bacterium | reverse complement strand
TCGTGCCGCGCGGCGCCGCCGGGCGGCCGCGATACCGGATCTGGTGCGACCCGAGTTACGGTCCGTACCTCAGCGATGCCTTAGGGACGGTGGTCGTCGAAAGCGGTGGGATGTACAGGGGAGCGACAGAATGAATCGGCAGCAAGCGAACAAATTCTTCGAGGACCACAAGATCCGCCATGTGTTGGCGCAGTTCGTGGACATCCAC
>PLET01000127.1:7930-8071 GCA_003137095.1 Gammaproteobacteria bacterium | reverse complement strand
CATCATCTGCAACGGCACGGTCAGGGGCAAGCCCTACCCGTATTGCTCGCGCGTGGCCCTGAAGGCGCAGATCGCGCGCCTCGCCGAGCGCGGCTTCACGCTGTACACGGGCATCGAACCGGAGTTCATGCTGCTCGCGCG
>PLET01000127.1:0-7859 GCA_003137095.1 Gammaproteobacteria bacterium | reverse complement strand
TCGTGAAGATGGCGGCGAGCGAGATCGCGCACCGGCACGGCATGATCGCGAGCTTCATGCCGAAGCCGTTTTCCAACCGCACCGGCAGCGGCGCACACTTTCACGTCTCGCTGGGTTCGGAAACGCAGAAAAACGCCTTCTACGATGCCGCCGATCCGGGCGGACTCGGACTCTCGCCCCTCGCCTACCATTTCCTCGGCGGCGTGCTGCAGCACGCGCGCGCCTTGAGCGCCATCGCGGCGCCCACGGTCAATTCCTACAAGCGGCTGGTGGTCGGCCGCTCGCTCTCGGGGGCGACCTGGGCGCCGGCCTATATCGCGTACGGCGACAACAACCGCACCGCCTGCGTGCGCATCCCCCACGGACGCCTGGAGTTCAGACTGCCGGATGCGGGCTGCAATCCGTATCTGGTGTCCGCGGCGCTGATCGCGGCGGGCCTGGATGGCATCGACCGCAAGCTCGATCCGGGCAAGGCGCAGAATCTGAATCTGTACGAACTGTCGCCCGAACAGCTGGCCGCGCAGGGCATCAAGCTGCTGCCGCAGGCGTTGAACGAGGCGATCGACGCGCTCGAGGCAGACGGCGTGGTGCGGGCGGGAATCGGCGAGGATCTGGCCCGGGAATTCATCCGCCTGAAACGCATGGAATGGACCGAGTACGCGCGGCACGTTTCGGATTGGGAGTCACGGCGCTATCTGGAGTTCTTCTGATGTGCGGAATCGTGGGTCTGCTGGTCAAGAGGCCGGCGCTGCGCGAGCGGCTCGGCGCCCTGATGGTGCCGATGATGGTCGGCATGACGGAGCGCGGCCCGGATTCCGCCGGACTCGCCGTGTACACGGCGCCGGTCGGCGAATCCCGGCACAAGCTCAGCCTGTACGCCGGGCAGCACGCCGTCGACTGGTCCGAGCTGCTGCGCCGCCTGTCGCAGCACATCGGCGGCGTGCACGAGATCGCCGTCAACGGCAATCACGCGGTGCTCACCAGCGCGGCGGATCCCGACGGGATCGCCGCCTGGATCGGGCACGACGCGCCCGAGGTCGCGGTGCTGTCGGTCGGCCAGTCGATCGATCTGTACAAGGACGTGGGCGCGCCGGCCGACATCGCCGAGCGCTACGGATTCAAGCACCTGCGCGGCTCGCATCTGGTGGGACACACCCGCATGGCCACCGAATCGGCGGTCACCCCGGCGCATGCGCATCCGTTCACGGCCGGGCGCGACTTCTGCCTGGTGCACAACGGTTCGCTGTCGAATCCGCATCTGGTGCGCAAGAAGCTCGAGCCGCTCGGCATCACCTTCGAGACCGACAACGACACCGAGGCGGCATGCCGCTTCTTCGAGTGGCGATTGCGCGAGGGGGATGACCTGAAGACCGCGGTGACGCGCGGCTTCAGCGAGCTCGACGGCTTCTACACCTTCCTGATGGGCACGGATCGGGAGCTTCTGATCGTGCGCGACGCGTTCGCCTGCAAGCCGGCGGTGGTGGCGGAGACCGACGACTACGTCGCCATCGCCTCGGAATTCCGCTCCCTCGCGCATCTGCCGGACATCTCGCAGGCGGCGCTGTTCGAGCCCAAGCCCGAGGAGATCTATTCATGGCGAATTTGAAGCCCACACCCCGCACCACCCCGGCGCCGGCGGCCGCGGCGCATGCGCGCCAATTCGACCTCGCCAGGGACAGCCTGCGGGATTTGAACGCCTTCCTGCACCGGCGCGCGGCGGCCGAGGGCGTGACCCTGGTGCAGATCAGCAATCCGGACGGCGCGCATTCGATCGCCTGCGGCCTGAATTCGGCCCTGGACGTGCACATCCACGGCCACGTCGGCTATTACGCGGCCGGGATGAACAAGAGCGCCTCGGTCACCGTGCACGGCAATGCCGGACCGGGCGTGGCCGAGAACATGATGTCGGGGCGCGTGCACATCCGCGGTTTCGCCTCGACCGCCGCGGGCGCATCCGCCCACGGCGGTCTGCTCATCATCGACGGCGATGCCTCCCTGCGCTGCGGCATATCGCTGAAGGGCGGCGACATCGTGGTGGGGGGCGGCGTCGGCAGCTTCTCGGCGTTCATGGCGCAGGCGGGCCGCATGGTCATCTGCGGCGACGCGGAGGACGCGCTCGGCGATTCGCTGTACGAGGCGGTGATCTACGTGCGCGGCAAGGTGCGCTCGCTCGGCGCCGATGCGCGCTTCGAGCCGATGACGGACGCGGACCGGGCCACCGTCACCGATCTGCTGGCGCTCTCCGGCATGGATCACGATGCCGCCGAATTCAAGCGGGTGGCTTCCGCCAGGAGCCTGTATCACTGGAACGCCGACACCGATCAGGAGTATTGATGCCATGACCGCCATCAAAAAAGAGGAATCGGCAGGATTCGACCGCCAGACCATCGACTACATCCAGCGTGCGGCGGCAAGCGGCCTGTACGAGATCCGCGGCCTCGGCGCCAAGCGCCGCGTCCCGAACTTCGACGATCTGCTGTTCCTCGCCGCCTCCCTGTCCCGCTATCCGCTGGAAGGCTATCGCGAGCGCTGTGCCACCAAGACCGTGCTCGGCACTCGCCATGCGACGCGGCCGGTTGAACTCGCGATTCCGATCACCATCGCCGGCATGAGCTTCGGTGCGCTGTCGGCGCGGGTCAAGGAGTCGCTCGGGCGGGCCGCCACCGAGGTCGGCACCTCGACCACCACCGGCGACGGCGGCATGACCCCGGAGGAGCGCGATTCCTCGAAGATCCTGGTGTACCAGTGCCTGCCGTCGCGCTATGGCTTCAATCCGGACGACGTGCGCCGTGCGGATGCGATCGAGATCGTGATCGGCCAGGGTGCAAAACCGGGCGGCGGCGGCATGCTGCTCGGCCAGAAGGTCAATCCGCGCGTCGCGCGCATGCGCACCCTGCCGCAAGGCGTCGACCAGCGCTCCGCGTCGCGTCACCCGGATTGGACCGGCCCCGATGACCTGGTCATCAAGATCAAGGAATTGCGCGAGATCACCGATTGGGAGAAACCGATCTACGTGAAGGTGGGCGCGACGCGCGTGTTCAACGACGTCAAGCTCGCGGTGCATGCCGGCGCCGACGTGGTCGTGGTCGACGGCATGCAGGGCGGCACCGCGGCCACCCAGACGGTGTTCATCGAGCACGTCGGCATCCCCACTCTCGCGGCGCTGCGCCAGGCGGTGGACGCGCTCGAGGATCTGAACATGCGCGGCACGGTGCAGCTCATCATCTCCGGCGGCATCCGCAGCGGCGCGGACGTGGCCAAGGCGCTCGCCATGGGGGCGGACGCGGTGGCCATCGGCCAGGGCGTGCTGTTCGCGCTCGGCTGCAACAGCGACACCTACGTCGAGGGCAACCAGCACCTGTCGGCCGCGCAGGACTATGCACGGCTCGGCACCGCCCCGGGATACTGCCATCATTGCCACACGGGTCAGTGCCCCGTGGGCGTGACCACGCAGGACCCGCTGCTCGAATTGCGGCTCGATCCGGCGGTGGGGGCGAAGCGCCTGAAGAACTACCTGAAGACGGTGAACATGGAGCTCACCACCATTGCGCGCGCCTGCGGCAAGCAGGACGTGCATCACCTCGAGAAGGAGGATCTGGTGGCCCTGACGGTGGAGGCGGCCGCCATGGCGGCCATCCCGCTCGCCGGGACCTCCTGGATTCCGGGGAGGTGACCTCACCGCCCCGGCCGAAGGCTCCCGCGCACGGCGACGAGGCGACCGGCGGCGGGCGCGCGAACCGCCGGCCGGTCGGTCTGCGCCGCGTCATCGTCGGCGGCCGGCAGATCGTGACCCAGGGGATCGCGCGCTCGGTGCTGCGCGATCTGTACCACTATTTCATGACCGTGAGCTGGCCGCAGCTGTTCGCCACCTTCGCCGCCTTCTTCCTGGTGTTCGACGTGCTGTTCGGCTGGCTCTACCATCTGGTGCCCGGCTGCATCGCCAACCTCAATCCGCCCGGCTTCGCCGGCGCCTTCTTCTTCAGCGTCGAGACGCTGGCAACGGTGGGCTACGGGGACATGCATCCGCAGACCCTGTACGGCCACCTCGTCGCCATGGTCGAGATCTTCGTCGGCGTGATGACGCTCGCGCTGATCACCGGGATCATGTTCGCGCGCTTCTCGCGCCCGCGGGCGCGATTCCTGTTCGCCCGACACGCCGTGGTGCGCCCCATCGACGGCAAGACCACCCTGATGTTCAGGGCCGCGAACGCGCGCCAGAACGTGGTGCAGGAGGCCTCGGCGAAATTGCGCATGCTGCGCAACGAGGTAAGCCGGGAGGGCTTTCGTATCCGGCGGGTGATCGACCTGCCGCTGCTGCGTTCGGAGCACCCGGCGTTCATGCTCGGTTGGAATCTCATGCACGTGATCGACGCCGCGAGTCCGCTGCTTGGCCAGACCCCCGAGTCGCTGGCGCAGGCGCAGGCCGCCTTCGTCCTCACCATCAGCGGCACCGACGAGACCACCGGCCAGGTGCTGATGGCGCGGGCCGACTATGCGGCCGGACACATCCGCTGGAACGAGGCCTTCCGCGACATCCTGGAATTCGCCGAGGACGGCACCCTGTACATCGACTACGCGAAGTTCAACGACATCGTGCCGCTCGCCCAGGCGGACCCGCCCGCCCATGCGGACAAATGATGCGGGCCGCCGCCGCCCGGCGGCCGGCCGCTACCAGTTGGTGATGGAGCCGTCGGGCCGGGTGTAGTACTGGCCGCGCTCGGTCGGGGTGTCCACCTCGAGCAGCCGGGTGAGCGGCTTCAGGTCGAGCTCGACTCCCAGGCCCGGCCGCTCGTTCGGCCACAGCTTGCCGTTCCTGAGGTCGAGGCACACCGGCAGATACGGCAGCGGTTTGGCGCCGTAGTTGCACTCCATCAGCACCGTGCCGGAAAAGGTCCCGAGGCAATTGACCAGCGCGGCCGTGGCGATGGGTCCGGTGAAGTGCGGAATCATGCCGACGGCATGGGTTTCGCAGATCGCGGCAATTTTCATCATCTCGGTGATGCCGCCTACGTTCGGCAGCGAGGCGCGCACGTAGTCGATGTCGTGTTCCTCGACCAGGCGGTTGAAATCCCAGCGGCTGCCCCACTCCTCACCCGCCGCCACCGGCACCTTCACCATCTGGCGGAATTTGGGCAGGTCCTCGCCGAACATCTCGGCGCGCACCGGATCCTCGACGAACAGCGGCGCGAGCGGCTCGATCAGATTGGCGGCGCGCACCGCGTCGATCAGGTCGAACCGCTGGTGAAAGTCGATGCACCAGTCGCCGTTCTCGCCGACGCCCTCGCGCGCCTGCAGGCAGTCCTTGTGGACCTTGAGCACGCGTTCGCGGGTGTCGTAGACCGCGTTGCCGCGTCCCATCGAGGCGGCATCCATGCGGTAGGCGCGGTAGCCCGCCGCGATGGTGAGCGCGGCGATCTCCTTGATGCCCATGCCCTCCTTCACGCCCGGGACGAGTCCGGGCCGGTCGGCGACGGTGGGATAGCACTCGACGTATTTGCGCACCATGCCGCCCAGCAATTCGTGCACCGGCAGATTCAGCACTTTGCCGCGGATGTCCCACAGCGCCAAGTCGAGGGCGCCGATCGCGTGCAGCAGCTCGCGCCCCGGCGGATAGAAAAACGCGCGCGACATGTCCTGCCACAGGTGTTCGATGAATTGCGGGTCCTGGCCGATGAGGCGCCCGGCGCGCAGCTTCAGCGTGTCGGGGAAACCGCCCTCACCGATGCCGGTAATGCCGGCATCGGTCTCCACCGTCACCACGGTGTTGGAGTTGGCGAACGACCAGCTGGGATCCGGCGGCGCATAGGCGCGGATGCGCGTGATCTTCATCCGGGGGAGGGCGGCTTGCGCCTGCGGCAGCCGGCCGAGCGACAGGGCGCCCGCGGCGGCGAGCGAGCGGAGAAAGCGGCGTCTGTGCATGCGAACCCCGGTAGCGATGGGCGCCCGTCCCGGCGGATGGTCGCGCGGCTGCTTAAGGCACGGTCAGGCCGATTGTAGTCGTTTCGGTGAAGGCGTTGGAATTGCCGGTGCCGGCGACGGAGCCGGTGAGCGTGATGGTGTAATTGCCGGCGGCCGTTTTCGAGCCGACCGTGAGGGTCAGCGTCGACCCCGTGGTCGAACTCGCCGGTGAGAAGCTGGCGGTGGTATTGGCCGGCAATCCGGATGCCGAGAAGGCGACCGATGAGGCGAACCCATTGGCCGGTACGATGGTGATGACGTCCGTGCCGCTCTTGCCGGGGTTGATCGAGCCCGATGTGATCGACGGCGACAGGCTGAACGTCGCGCCGGCGGTGATCACCAGATTGACCGTGGTGGTCGCCGTGGTGGCGCCCGAGGTTCCCGTGATGGTCAGGGGATAGGTGCCCGGCGGCGTGCTCAGGGGCGGGAAGACCACCAACAGGTCACCCGAGAATGCAGCACTGACTCCGGCCGGGGTCCCGGATACCGTGAGCGTGACGGCCCCATTGAAGCCTGCCGTCGGCGTCACGGTGACGTTGTCACTGCCGCCGTAGTTCTGCGGCAGCGTCAGGGTGCCCGCGGCCGGCGTGAGCGTGAAGCCCGGCCCGATGGTGTACTTGCCGGTGGCGACGGTGCTGTTCGGATAACCGGCCGCCACGGCGATGGCCTCGAGGGTGGTGGTGGCCGCGACCGTGATCGGCGCGGTGTATGCCGTGCTCGCCGTGGTCGGCGTCGTGCCGTTGGTGGTGTAGTAGATCTTCGCGCCCGGGGTGGCGCTCGACAGGGCGACCGTTTGCGCCGTGGTATAGGTGCCGGGCGCCGGGCTGAACGTCGGGCTCTGGGCGCCATTCGACAGATCGACGGCCAGCACGATCACATGGGAATTGTTCGGCAGCGTGAGGCTTTGAACCGTCTTGGCGCTGTTGAGCGCGAACGAGTAGCCATACAGATACCAGGGACCGTTCTGGGTGCCACCCGTCGGGGTGACTCGGTACGCCGTCGACGCCACCGTCGTCTCGCCCGCATAGCCCTGCGGTGCGCCCCAGTCGCTCAGGCTTTGGGTGAAGGTGGTGGTCGACCCGTCCGTGTAAGTGACCACGAAGGGTTGCGCGGTCTGATAGCCGTAGATGCCCGTGCCCAGCAAACTCAGGGTCGAGAAATTACCGGCCGGCAGGGAGAGGGTCTTGGACGTCACGGCGTCCTCGGTATCCGCGCCGCCCAGCGTGAACGTCAGGCCCGCGTAGGTCACCGAGGTGCCCAGCAGGCTCGACGAATAGCCATAGCCGTCGCCGCCGATGCCGGTGATGGTGGTGCCGTTGATGGCGACGGCGTCGATGTCATAGACCGAGGCCAGGCTCACCGGGGTGGTGCCGCTCGCCGCCGTGATCGTCAGCGTCAGCGTGGTCGACGCGGTGATCGCTCCCGAGGTGCCGGTTACGGTGATGGCATAGCCGCCGGTCGTGGTCGCGGCGCTCGCCGCCAGCGACAGGCTCGTGCCGGTGGTGGAGCTCGTGGGTGTGAAGGTTGCCGTCACGCCGGCCGGCAGGCCGCTCGCCGAGAAGCTCACCGAGCCCGTGAAGCCGTTGATCGGGGCCAGCGTGAGGCCGTCGGTGCCGCTCTGACCCTGGGCGATCGACAGGCTGTTCGCCGCCGGGGTGAGCGTGAACGATGGGGGCAATGTGTAGGTGCCGACGGTGACGGCGCTCGGTGTATAGCCCGCCGCCACGGCAATCGCATTGATCGTGGTGGTGGCAGTCACGGCGATCGGCGCGGTGTACGGTGTCGAGGCCGTGGTCGGCGTGGTGCCGTTGGTGGTGTAGTAGATCGCCGCGCTGCCGTTGGCATCGCTCAGGCTCACCGTCTGGGCCGTGCCGAAGGTGCCGGGCGCCGGGCTGAGCGCC
>PLET01000121.1 GCA_003137095.1 Gammaproteobacteria bacterium | reverse complement strand
GTGCCGACGAACAGCACCTTGCCCCCCTCCGCCGCAACGCCCTTGATGAAGGCCGCCGCCTGCGCATACAGGGGTTGGGTCTTCTCGAGATTGATGATATGGATCTTGTTGCGCTCTCCGAAGATGAAAGGCGCCATCTTCGGGTTCCAGAAGCGGGTTTGGTGTCCGAAATGGACGCCCGCTTCCAGCATTTGTCGCATGGACACGCTGGTCATGATGTAGCTCCTGGTCGGGTTGAGCCTCCGCGTATCCCAATCGGCAACCCGGCCGCCTGGTTGTCCAAGCTGGCCGGGCACCCGGCCGATTGTGACGACACGCGTGCGGGGTTGTTTAAAATAGCCGCTCTTTATACCATGAACGCCTGCCGGAAACAAAGCACGCCAGCCCCATGAACGTGACCATCAAGACCCTTGAGGAACAGGAGAAAATGCGTGCAGCCGGGCGCCTGGCGGCCAGCGTGCTCGACATGATTGGACCGTTCGTGCAGCCCGGCGTGACCACCGAGGAACTGGACCAGCGCTGCTACGACTTCATCGTGAACGACCTGCAATCCGTACCCGCCAATCTGAATTATCGCGGCTTCCCCAAGACCATTTGCACCTCCGTGAACCACGTCGTGTGCCACGGCATCCCCGGCGAGCGGCGGCTGAAGAGCGGGGATATCATCAATATCGACGTGACGGTGATCCGCGACGGCTGGCATGGCGACACCAGCCGCATGTATCACGTCGGCACGGCGCCGGTGCTGGCGCGGCGGCTGACGACCGCCTGCCACGAGGCCATGTGGCGCGGCATCCGGGTGGTCAGGCCCGGCGCGCATCTCGGCGACATCGGGTACGCCATACAGACCTTTGCGGAGAGCAATAATTTCTCGGTCGTGCGCGAATACTGCGGTCATGGCATCGGCCGGATCTACCACGAGGATCCACAGGTGCTGCATTACGGCAAGCCCGGCACCGGTGTGGAACTCGTCGCCGGCATGACTTTCACCATCGAACCGATGATCAACGCCGGTCGGCGCGACGTGCGCCTGCTCGACGACGGCTGGACCGTCGTCACCAAGGATCAGTCCCTGTCGGCACAATGGGAACACACCGTGCTGGTGACCGACGATGGATTCGAGGTGCTCACCCTGGGCGCAGACGCCGCCTCCGCCGCCGCCACGGCGGCATCGTGAGCGCGAGCGGCAGGATCCTGGAGAACGCCGCGGACTGGACGTACCTGACGGACGCCGCCCTTGCGCTCGAAAACGGCCAGTTCTCCCCCGGGGTGTTCCGCCAGGTGCTCGACGGCGGCACCGAACTGCTGAAACAGCGCTTCATCGCGGACGAACCCATCGAGGAATTGGTGCGTGATCGCGCGCGCCTGGTCGATATCGCGCTGCGTGCCGCATGGGTCCGGTATACCGGAAAATTCGCCCAGGATCTGGCGCTGGTCGCGGTGGGCGGTTACGGCCGCGGTGAGCTGCACCCGAGCTCCGATATCGACATCATGGTGCTCCTGCCGAAAAGCGATTCGGCCGACTGGCAGCCGGACATCGAGAAATTCCTGACGTTTCTCTGGGACATCGGCCTCGAGGTGGGACACAGCGTGCGCTCGATCGATGATTGCCAGCGCGAAAGCCTGGCCGACATCAGCGTCGCCACCACCCTGTTCGAGGCGCGCCTGCTCGCCGGACCTGAGTCCCTGTTCGCCGGCATGCGTCGCGCGCTGGCGCCGGATCGATTGTGGTCCTCGCTCGATTTCTTCGAAGCCAAGGTCAAGGAGCAGACCGAGCGCCATCATCGCTATTTCGATACGGCCTACAATCTCGAACCGAATGTGAAATCCAGTCCCGGCGGGCTGCGCGACATCCAGACCATCGGCTGGGTGGCGAAGCGCCATTTCGGCACCGACACCCTTGATGAACTGGTGGCGCACGGCTTTCTTACGCGCGAGGAGCTGCGCAAGCTCAAGGTTGGCCAGGCGTTCCTGTGGAAGGTGCGCTTCGGGCTGCACATGCTGACGGGCCGGCGCGAGGACCGGCTGCTTTTTGACTATCAGATCAAGCTCGCGAAACTGTTCGGCTACGAGGATGCCAGCTTCACGCTCGCGGTCGAGCAGCTGATGCAAAAATACTATCGCACCGTGATGGACGTCAGCCTGCTCAATGAAATGCTGCTGCAGCTGTTCCGCGAGGCGATTCTGACGCAAAGCTCGGCGCCGGTGCCCATCAATCCGCGCTTTCAGATCCGCAGCGACTACCTCGAGGTCACGCACCCGGAGGTGTTTGCGCGGTTCCCGTCGGCGCTGCTCGAATTGTTCGTGCTGCTGCAACAGCATCCCGAATTGCGCGGAGTGCGCGCCGAAACCATCCGCCTGATCGGCACCCACGTCTCGCTCATCGACGAAGAATTCCGGCAAAATCCGCGGCACCATCGGCTGTTCATGGAAATCCTCTGCGCCCCCGTCGGCGTCACGCACGAGTTGCGCCGCATGAACCTGTACGGCGTACTCGGCCGCTACATTCCGGCTTTCGGCCGCGTCGTCGGGCGCATGCAGTACGACCTGTTCCACGCCTATACGGTCGACGCGCACACGCTGTTCGTGGTGAGNNAATCTGCGGCGCCTGGCCATGCCGAAGTTCAACCACGAATTCCCCGTGTTGAGCCAGATCATGCAATCCCTGCCTCGTCAGGAGCTCGCCTACCTGGCGGCGCTGTTCCACGACATCGCCAAGGGTCGCGGCGGCGATCATTCGGAGCTCGGTGCGGTGGACGCGGAGGCGTTCTGCCTGGAGCAGGGACTCGGCCGATACGAGGCGCGTCTGGTCGCATGGCTGGTCAAGCATCACCTGTTTCTCTCGATAACCTCCCAGAAAAAGGACATCAGCGATCCAGAGATCATCAACGCTTTCGCGAGGCTGGTGGGCGATCAGGCGCATTTGGATTATTTGTACGTGCTCACCGTGGCGGACGTGCGCGGCACCAACCCGAAGCTCTGGAACACGTGGAAGGCCAGACTGTTCGAGGAATTCTACGAGCGCACCAAACGCGCGCTGCGCCGCGGGCTGGAGACGCCGCTCGATCAGGACGAACTGCTCCGGGAAACCCAGGCCAGCGCCCGCGCGAAGATGCAGGGGATCGCCGAGGAGGAGATCCAGAAGGTCTGGGCGCAGTGGACCGAAGCGTATTTTTTGCGCTTCACCCCCGAGGAGATCGCGTGGCACACCTTGCTGCTCGCCGGCCGCCACCCGTACGACGATGCGCCGCTGGTCGCGATCCGCCAGCTCAACGAACGCGGCGGCACTGCGGTGCTCACCTATACCCCGCGACGGCTGCACAGCTTCGCCAGATCCACCGCGGTATTGGACCAGATGGGACTCAACGTGGTGGATGCGCGCCTGATCGTGAGCGCCAACGGCTTCAGCCTGGAAACCTACGTCGTGCTCGAGGACAACGGCACGGTCATCGCCGACGCCACGCGCGTGCACGAGATCGAACGAGGCCTGTGGCGCAACCTGCAGCAGCCCGAGGATTCTCCGCTGACCGTCACCCGCCGGGCGCCGCGCCAGGTGCGCATGTTCTCGACACCGACGCAGGTCAATTGCAGTCTCGACACCCGTAACAATCGCACCATTCTGGAACTGATCGCCGCGGACCGGCCCGGACTGCTGTCCGAGGTGGGCAAGGTCTTCAGGGCGGAGCGCGTTGCCATCAACGGCGCAAAGATCATGACCGTGGGCGAACGGGCGGAGGACGTGTTCTACATCACGGACATGGAGGGCCGTCCGTTGCAGCCGGGCGCATTCGAGCGGGTCCAGGAATCGCTGGTGCGGGCGCTCGACCGGCGCGATCCGGCGCGCGTCTGACCGCATGACGCACGATGAGCTGCGGGCGGCGATCGAGGGCGCGTACGAACTTCGCAGCCAGCTCTCGCCGCGGTCGGCCGACCCGCAGATCCGCGCGGCCGTCTCCGAGGTCCTCGATCTGCTCGACAGCGGCGAGCTGCGCGTCGCGGAGAAGCGCGGCACCGCCTGGCAGGTGAACGAGTGGCTGAAGAAGGCGGTGCTGCTGTCGTTTCGGATCACGGAGAACCTGCCGATGCCGGCGGCGGCGCTGAATTTCTACGACAAGGTGCCGCTCAAATTCAGCGGCTGGGATGCCGCTCGGTTCGCCGCCGCGGGCGTGCGCGTGGTGCCCCCCGCCACGGTGCGGCGCGGCGCGTTCGTCGCGGCCAACGTGGTGTTGATGCCGAGCTACGTGAACATCGGCGCATACGTCGATTCCGGCACCATGGTGGACACGTGGGCCACCGTCGGATCCTGCGCGCAGATCGGCAAGAACGTGCACCTCTCCGGGGGCGTGGGCATCGGCGGCGTGCTCGAGCCCCTGCAGGCCAATCCGACCATCATCGAGGACGACTGCTTCATCGGTGCGCGTTCGGAGATAGTCGAAGGCGTCGTGGTGGAAAGCGGCGCGGTGATCTCCATGGGGGTGTTCATCGGCCAGAGCACGCGCATTTACGACCGCGAACGGGACACGATCATCCACGGCCGCGTGCCGTCTGGTTCCGTCGTGGTCCCCGGAACGCTGCCGTCCGCCGACGGCAAATACGGGCTCTACTGCGCCGTCATCGTCAAGCGCGTCGATGCCCAGACCCGCGCCAAGACCTCGCTGAACGAGCTGCTGCGCAACATCGATTGACACCGGGCAATTGAAACCGGGAGATTGACACCGGGGCGATTGACGCCCGTCCTTGACGCCTCAGCCGAATCGGCCGGTGATGTAATCCTCGGTCAGCTTTTGCTGCGGATTGGTGAACATCAAGTCGGTGGGGCCGACCTCCACCAGATCGCCCAAGTAGAAATATGCCGTGCGCTGCGACACGCGTGCAGCCTGCTGCATGTTGTGGGTCACGATCGTGATGGCGTAATTCTTCCGCAGTTCGTCGATCAGATCCTCGATCTTTGCGCACGCCGTCGGGTCGAGCGCCGACGTCGGCTCGTCCATCAGGATCACCTCGGGATTGACGGCGATGGTTCGCGCTATGCACAGGCGCTGCTGCTGACCGCCCGACAGGCTGGTGCCGGGCTGGGACAGGCGGTCCTTGACCTCGTCCCAAAGCCCTGCGCGCTCCAGACTGGTCTGCACGAGTTCGT
Organism: Gammaproteobacteria bacterium; assembly: GCA_003137095.1. Classification (GTDB taxonomy): domain Bacteria; phylum Pseudomonadota; class Gammaproteobacteria; order Steroidobacterales; family Steroidobacteraceae; genus Bog-1198. Next base: position 23,538 of record PLET01000121.1, on the reverse strand, counting down.
CCAGATCCCCGCGGGTGCCGGCCAGACCATGTATTCGCGGCCCGTAGGCCACATTGGCATAGATCGACTGCGGAAACGGCGTAGGCTTCTGGAAAACGATGCCGACACGCGCGCGCAATTGCGCGACGTCCTGCTTTCGATCGTAGATGTCCTGGCCGTCGAGGGTGATCAATCCGTCGACCCGCGCACCGGGAATCGTGTCGTTCATGCGGTTGAGACAGCGCAGGAAGGTGGATTTTCCACATCCGGAAGGTCCGATCATTGCGAGCACCTGGTTGCGGCCGATGTCCAGGTTCACGTTTTTGACGGCGTGCTTGTCGCCGTAGTAAACGTTCACGTTGCGTGCCGTCATCACGAAGTTGTCGATCGTGTCCCTGCCGGGATCGGGCCGCGCCGCGGTTTCGCCCTGGGCCGCAGCCGGCGGGGCCGCCCCGATCATCCGAACCTGCCGGTGATGTAATCGTCGGTCTTGCGGTTCTTCGGCGACGTGAATATCTCGCTCGACGGTCCGATCTCCACCAGCTCCCCGAGGTACATGAAACCGGTGACGTTCGACACCCGCGCCGCCTGCTGCAGATTGTGCGTGACGATCACGATGCAGAATTTCTCGCGCAGCACCTGCAGAGTCTCCTCGACACGCAGTGTGGAGATCGGATCGAGCGCCGCCGTCGGTTCGTCGAGCAGCAGCACCTCGGGCTGAACGGCGATGGCGCGGGCGATGCACAGCCGCTGCTGCTGGCCGCCCGACAGGCTGCGGCCGTCCCTGTTCAGCTTGTCCTTGACCTCGTCCCAGATCGCGGCATCGCGCAGGGCCGATTCGACCCGCATCCGCAATTCGGCGCCGCGCACACCGCCCGCCAGGCGCAGCCCGAGCGCCACGTTGTCGAACACCGACATCGGAAACGGCGTCGCCTTCTGGAAGACCATTCCCACGCGGTAGCGCAGCTCGGCGACGTCGACCGTGGGCGCGAGAATGTCGCGGCCGCCGATCCTGACCTCCCCCTCCGCGCGCTGGTTCGGGTACAGCGCGTACATCCGGTTGAGCACGCGCAGCAGCGTCGACTTGCCGCAGCCGGAGGGCCCGATGAACGCGCTGATCGAATGGTCCGCAAGCGACAGGCTCACGTTGAACAGCGCCTGCACCTTCCCGTAGTAGAAATCGAGGGAGCGAATTTCTATCTTGGCCGGACCGGCGTTCGGATCCTCCTGCCGGACGGGGGATCGGACCGCCACATGCGTCTTCATGTGCCTGGGCGGCTTGGACGACGGCATCATTGTCGCGACCCCCTTTCCGGATGCGTCACGGCGAGCAGCACGCGCGCGGTGACGCTGAGCAGCAGGATCGTGAACGTGCTGATCAGCGCGCCCGCCCAGGCGAGGTCCTGCCAGTTCTTGTAGGGACTCAGCGCGAATTGGAAGATCACCACCGGCAGGTTGGCCATGGGCGCATTGAGGTTGTCGCTCCAGAATTGATTGTTGAGGGCGGTGAAGAGCAGCGGCGCCGTTTCGCCGCTGATGCGTGCAATGGCGAGCAGCAGCCCGGTGACGATGCCGCTTCGCGCCGCCGGATAAAGCACGCTGAGCGTGGTCCGCCATGGATACGCGCCCAATGCCGCCGAGGAATCCTTCATGCCGACGGGCACGAGATTCAGCATGTCCTCCGTGGTCCTCAGAGTCACGGGAATGGCGAGCACGGCGAGCCCGAGCGCGCCGGCGATGGCGGAAAAATGGCCCATTCGAATCACGACGACCTCGTAGACGAACAGACCGATGATGATCGACGGAGCGCTCAACAGCACGTCGTTGATGAAGCGGACCAAGACGCTCAGACGGGAATCGCGGCCGTATTCCGCCAGATAGGTGCCCGCGAGAACCCCGATCGGCGACCCGATCGCGATGCCGAGCAGGGTCATGACCGTGCTGCCGTAGATCGCGTTGAGCAGGCCTCCCTGGCCGCCGGGCGGCGGCGTCATCTGCGTGAAGGTCGCCAGGTTCATGCCGGTCAGACCATGCGAGAGCAGGGTCCACAATATCGCCCCCAGGCACGCCAGGCCGAGCGAGGTTGCGATCATGGACAGCGCGATGAAGACGCCGTTCATGAACTTGCGCAGCGGGCGATTCATGCCGAGGACAGCGCGCGCCGCTCGAGCCGGCGCAGCATTGCCTGTGCCGCGATGATGACCGTGAAGGTGATGATGAACAGCAACAGCCCCAGTGCGATGAGCGATGAGGTGTACAGCTCGCCCACCGCCTCGGTGAATTCATTGGCGATCGCCGAGGATATGGTGGTTCCCGGCGCCAGAATGGAGGCGCTGATGCGATGCGCATTGCCGATGACGAAAGTGACCGCCATGGTCTCGCCCAATGCCCGTCCGAGCCCGAGCATGATGCCGCCCACCATGCCCACGCGTGAATGCGGCACCACCACATGCCAGATGACCTCCCAGGTCGTGGCGCCCAGTCCGTAGCCGGATTCCTTGAGCATGGGCGGTACGGTGTCGAATACGTCGCGCATGGTCGCCGCGATGAACGGCAGCACCATGATGGCCAGAACCAGGCCGGCGGTCAGTATGCCGATGCCGAATGGCGGACCCTGGAACAACCGCCCGATGCCGGGAAGCGGTCCGATGTGCGAGATCAGCCACGGTTGAAGATGCCGCTGCACCACGGGTGCGAGCACGAACAGTCCCCAGATTCCGAAGATGATGCTGGGCACGGCGGCGAGAAGCTCCACCGAAACGCCGATGGGCCGCTTCAGCCAGGGAGGACACAGTTCGGTCAGGAACAGCGCAATTCCGAAGCCGGTCGGCACCGCCAACACCATCGCGATCAAGGAAGTCACAAGGGTGCCGTAGATCGGCGCGAGCGCGCCGAACTCGTCGGTGACGGGATTCCAGACTTCCCGCGTGACGAACTTGATGCCGAAGTGCGACAGCGCCGGCCACGCGCCGCGCAACAGCGACGCCGCCACGCCGCCGAGTATCAACAGCACGAGAATTGCTGCCGCCAGCGTGGCAGACCTGAAGACTCTCTCGAAAATCAGCTGTCTTGCGGCGTGCCTCGGATCGATGATCGCCACGATGTCGCCTTCGCTCCCACTGCCAACATGTTGCCCGTGACCCGCGGCACTCTGCTACCTGCCGGTATATATCGCGCGACCGTTCGAGGTGACCGCGGTGTTCCAGGTCTGCTTGACCTGTGCAATCAGCGCGGCGGGCAGCGGCACGTAGTCGAGTTCAGCCGCCATCTTAGCGCCATCCTTGTAGGCCCAGGCAAAGAACTTGAGCGCCTCGCCGACCGCGACCGCGTCGTCCGGCTGGCGATGGACGAGAATGAAGCTTGCGCCGGTGACGGGCCAGCTCCTCTCGCCCGCCTGGTCGGTCAGAATGAGATAATACGAATCAGCGCCCGCCCAGTCCGCGCTGGCGGCTGCCGCCTGAAATGATGCGGAATTCGGCGCGACCGCCTTGCCGGCCTTGTTGATGAGCAGCGTATAGGTCATTTTGTTTTGCTTGGCGTAGGCGTATTCCACGTAGCCGATCGCACCATCGGTCTGCGCCGTCATGTTGGCAACGCCCTCGTTGCCCTTCGCGCCGATGCCCGTCGGCCACTGCACCGAGGTATTGGCGCCGACTTTCGATTTGAAGTCCGTACTCTCCCTCGACAGATAGTCGGAAAACAGGAAATTGGTGCCGGACCCGTCGGATCGGTACACCGGCGCAATGGCCGTATTGGGCAGCGCCAGCTTGGGGTTCAGACGCTTGATACGCGCATCATTCCACAGGGTGATGTCGCCGAGGTAAATGGCGGCCACGGTGGCACCATCGAGCAGCAGCTGGCCCGGCTGCACCCCCTTGACGTTGATCACGGGCACCACGCCGCCGATGATCATGGGAAACTGCACCAGACCCGCGGCCTTCAGATCATCGGGTTTCAGCGGCATGTCGGAGGCACCGAAGGTGACGGTTTTTGCCTTGATCTGTTTGATGCCGCCGCCGGAACCGATGGATTGGTAATTGAGCCCAATGCCGGTGAGCGTTCTGTAGGCATCGGCCCATTTGGCATAGATCGGATACGGAAAGGTGGCGCCGGCTCCCGAGATGTCCGCCGCCCGGGCTGCCACGCCCGCACACAACGCCGCGGCGGCCGCACACCATGCCGCTGCGGCGACCAGAAGCCGTCGTGACCCTTGACATTCCATGCTCGCTCCCAATTCGTCATCTGAGTGTAACAATCGCCGACCAACCCGTAAGTATCGAGGCCGCATGTGTCCGTTTCGTGACAACCCCTGTCTCGGGCGTCGGGCGCCCGACGAGTGTTGTAAAAAATACACAGTTAAAAACTTGCCACGCGTCATGATTCTGTAACAATACGGTTATTAAATCGGCACACCGATTCATTGGGAGTAATGCTGTGAATGTATCAATCAAGCCATTTCAGGCTGTTTTCTCACGTGTTCGACGGGTCCCGGGCGGCACGCTTCGGGGCGGCTCGCTCGTCTTTGGGGGCGGCTCGCTGGTTTTGACGGCGCTTCTCGGGGCGGGTGTTGCGCAGGCGCAAAGCGCGGCGCCGGCGCCGGCGCCGGTGGCACCGGGCTATGAGAGCCTGACCAGCCATGGCATCACGCTCTATGGCATCGTGGATCTCGGCCTGCAATACGAATCGCATGGCGCGCCCATCAGCGATTATTTTCCGGCCGGCAGCGCGGACATCGTGCAGAAGAACAGCAACGGTTCGATCTTCGGAGTCACTCCGAACAACCTCAGCCAATCCCGAATCGGGCTCACCGGCAAGGAGCCCTTGGTGGACGATTGGTCGGCGGTGTTCCGGCTGGAAACCTTCTTCAATCCGCAATCCGGCGAGATCAGCGACGCGCTGAAGTCGCTGGTGCAGAACAACGGGCGGGCCTTGGCGGTACAGACCACCAACCTCGACAGCAGCGTGGCGGGCCAGTTGTTCCAACAGTCCTACGTCGGCTTCAGTTCGCCGACCATGGGAACGCTGACGTTCGGCCGGCAAAACACCCTGCTGGCCGACGGCATCGCGAAGTACGACCCGCAGGGCGCCTCGCAGGCGTTCTCGCTCATCGGGTTGTCGGGAACCACCGCGGGTGGCGGCGACACCGAGGACCGTCGGCTTGATTCCTCGTTGAAGTACATCGAGTCCTTCGACGGCCTGCATGCCGGCGCGATGTTCAAGTTCAACGGCTCTTCCGGCGGCGCCAACACGACGTTGCAATTCCAATTGGGCGCGGAGGTCGCGGGCCTTTCCGTCGACGCCTACTGGATGAAGGTGAAGGACGCGATCGCGGTGTCCGCTCTGAGCGCCGCCCAGGTCACCGGCCTGCCGGCGCTCGGTTTCGCGCCGAACAACTCGCTGTCCGGAACCATCTCCGACAACACCACGTACAACCTCAGCGGTTTGTACAACTTCGGGGTGGTCAGCATTTACGGCGGTTATGAACACATCGATTTCGCCAATCCCGCGACGCCCCTGACCGCCGGATTCGACGACATCGGCGGCTACAAGCTCGCTTATGTCAACAATGCGGCATTCCCCAACGACAAGATCCTGCAGGTTTACTGGGCCGGCGTGAAGTATCACGTCAATGTCAGCCTCGAATTGACGGCCGCCTATTATGGTTACAAGCAGAACGCCTATGGCACGGGCGCCAATGCCGGCTGCGAAACCATCCAGAGCGGCACCTGCAGCGGCAACCTGAACGCGTTTTCCTTCTCCGCCGACTATCGCATCAGCCCGCGTTTCGACACCTATGCGGGATTCTTGTACACCGGCGTGAAGAACGGTCTCGCCAACGGCTACCTCAACACCAACAACATCAACCCGACCGCCGGCGTCCGCTACCGTTTCTAGCTGAACGACCCCGCAAGGGGCGAATTCGGCACAGCAATGCAATATGGAGCCGCATGTTCCCGCCGGGGACATGCGGCTCCTTTTCGTAGCCGGCTCAGCCCACCCCTGGTAACTCAAAAGCCATCGGTATAAATTGCGCGAAGAGCCGGCTGGAGGTCCTCGCAATGCAAGACGAACAACAGAAGCGCGGCGGATGGAGCTGGTGGTACCTGTTCTTCATCGTGCAATTCGTCGCCGTCCTCTGGCCGCCCTTCTACAATAAACTCGAACCCACCTGGCTGGGCATCCCCTTTTTCTACTGGTATCAGCTCCTCTGGGTGATCATCAGTGCCGTCTTCACCGCGATCGTCTATCTGGCCACCGACGAATAGCCGCCGCGCCCGGGGGAAACAGTGGAAAACGTGAATTGGACCGCGCTGATCATTTTTCTGGCGCTGTTTGGCCTGATCACCTGGCTGGGCTTCGCCGCCGCCCATTGGCGCAAGGGCGATCTGGATTTGCTGCATGAATGGGGGCTCGGCGGTCGGCGCTTCGGCACGGTCGTCACCTGGTTCCTGGTGGGAGGCGACATCTACACCGCGTATACCTTCATCGCGGTGCCCGCGCTCGCGTTTGGCGCCGGCGCCCTGGCGTTCTTCGCGGTGCCGTACACCATCGTCATCTATCCATTCCTGTTCCTGGTGTTCCCGCGCCTGTGGCACGTCTGCCACCGGCGCGGTTACATCACGGCCGGCGATTTCGTGCGCGGCCGCTTCGGCAACCGCTGGCTGGCCCTGGCGATCACCGTCACCGGCATCGTCGCCACCATGCCCTACATAGCCCTGCAGCTCGTCGGCATCCAGGTCGTGGTCGGCGCGCTCGGCATATCCGGAAGCGGCTTGGCCGCGGATTTGCCGCTCATCATCGCCTTCGTGGTTCTGGCCGCATTCACTTATTCGAGCGGACTGCGCGCACCGGCATCCATCGCCATCGTCAAGGATGTCCTGATATACGTTACCGCCGTGGCCGCGATCATCGTCATCCCGATCGAACTCGGGGGCTTCGGCAAGATCTTCGCCGCCGTGCCGGCACAGAAGGTGCTGCTCACTGTCCCCGGACCGCGCAGTACGGGCGCCTACGGGGCCTACGCAACCCTGGCGCTGGGCTCCGCACTGGCGCTGTTTCTCTATCCCCATTCGCTCACCGCCATTTTGAGCGCCAATAACGGCCATACCATCCGGCGCAACGCCGCCATGCTGCCGGGCTATACCCTGATGCTGGGGCTGTTGGCGATGTTCGGTTTTTTCGCCATTGCCGCCGGCGTCGCCCATATGCCGGAGTACGCCGCGGGATTCAAGCAGTTCGGCAACAACTTCGCCGTTCCGGCACTCTTGCTGCACAGCTTTCCGTCGTGGTTCGTCGGCATCGCGTTTGCCGCCATCGGCATCGGCGCCCTGGTGCCGGCAGCGATCATGTCGATCGCAGCCGCAAACCTCTACACGCGCAACATTCACCGCGAGTTCATCAACAAGAATCCCACCGACCGGCAGGAATCGCAGATGGCCAAGTGGGTGTCGCTGCTCGTCAAGCTCGGCGCGCTCATATTCATTCTGTTCGTTCCCACCCAATATGCCATCCAGCTGCAGCTGCTCGGCGGCATCTGGATCATACAAACGCTGCCGGCGGTGATGCTCGGGGTGTACACGCGATGGTTCAACCCGTGGGCTCTGCTTGCCGGTTGGGCGGTGGGCACCTTTGCCGGCACGGCCATGGCCGTCGCGGTGCATCTGACCCCCACCTTTCCGCTGACATTCGGTGGCTACACCTTCCCGGGCTACACCGCCTTCTACACGCTGATTTTGAATCTGGCGATCGCCGTCGTGCTGACGCCGCTGTTGAATGCTCTCGGGGGCCCTGCGGTCGACGAGACGGCGGCGGCGGACTATCGCGCTTGAATGATTCATTCCCGGCAGCATTGCCGCATGCGATCATCGCTGCGTTGGTGCTGCTGCCGGGCTGTGTGGGCATCGGCCATTGCGGATTCGCGGAATGTCCGGTCGATGCACAGGTGTCCGCGGCGGTGCGGGCGCGCCTCAATCAATATCCGGCGTTGGGCCCACCCAACTTGATCCGCGTCCATACCATCGAACACGTGGTGTATTTGAATGGTGAAGTCGGCACAGGCTTTCAGAGGGACGCGGCGCAGGCGGTCATCAGCGACGTGCCGGGTGTGACGCGGATTGTGAATTCGATCGCCGTGACCTTTGAGGGACGCTAGGACCTCTATTTTCAAGCCGCTGCGGCGCAGCACGGAGCCACAACCGTCGAATGCGCCGTCCCCTACGTATATGTCCCTAGGCGCCTTGCGCTCATCATTATTATTGCAAGCTTGCGAAATGTTGCAAGTCTGAGTATCGTCCGCGCGTCACAGCAACCTCCGGGCCTCCATGCTCTTCCGCCGGTCGCCATTTTTTGGATCTCGCAATGAATCGCGCGCCGCATGGGATGTTTTTGCTGCACTTGCGCTGAAGCTGCTGCTCTTGCTGGCGCTCTATTTGCTCTTTTTCGGTCCCGCGCATCGGCCGGCCTCGGACGCCGTGCAGACCGCCAGCGCGATTGTCGGCACCCAACCCGCCAGAGATGCTCCATGAATTCCACCCATTTGGTCGATTTGTCCCGCCTTCAGTTTGCCGTCACGGCGATGTACCACTTCCTCTTCGTGCCGCTCACCCTGGGCCTGTCGATTCTCGTGGCGATCATGGAAAGCGTCTTTGTCATGACCGGCCGCACCATTTGGCGTGACATGACGCGCTTCTGGGGAATCCTCTTCGGCATCAATTTCGCAATGGGTGTGGCCACCGGAATCACGATGGAGTTTCAGTTCGGCACGAACTGGTCGTACTACTCGCACTACGTGGGCGACATTTTTGGTGTGCCGCTTGCCATCGAAGGATTGATGGCGTTTTTCCTTGAAGGAACGTTCATTGGCCTGTTCTTTTTTGGCTGGGATCGGCTCAGCCGACGACAGCACTTGGTGGTCACCTGGTTGGTTGCGATCGGGAGCAATCTGTCCGCGCTGTGGATATTGATTGCCAATGCGTGGATGCAAAATCCGACCGGTGCGCATTTCAATTCCACGACGATGCGGATGGAACTCGATTCCATCCGGGACGTCATCTTCAACCCCGTTGCCCAATCCAAGTTCGTCCATACGGTGAGCGCCGGATACGTCACCGGTGCCATCTTTGTGCTGGCCATCAGTGCCTGGTACCTGCTCAAAGGACGTCATATCGAGTTTGCCAAACGCTCGGCTACCGTCGCCATCAGCTTCGGCCTCGCCGCGGCCCTCTCGGTGGTGGTGCTCGGGGACGAGAGCGGCTACACGGTAACCGAGCATCAAAAAATGAAGCTCGCCGCCATCGAGAGCGAATGGCATACGGAGCCCGCCCCGGCCGCATTCACGATTTTTGGGCTGCCGGACATGAAAAACCGCGAAACCCGCGCCCGGATTCAAGTTCCTTGGATGTTGGGGTTGATCGCCACGCGCTCGGCGGACGCGGAAGTCCCGGGCATCGTCGAGCTCGTCGCGCACGCCAAGGAACGGATCATCAACGGCATACCGGCGGCAACGGCCCTGCGGACGCTGCGGGAGCGCCCCGATGACGCCGCCGCCCGGCAGACGCTGAAAGACCACGCCGAAGATCTGGGCTATGCCTTGTTGCTTCGCAAATATGTCGACATACCGTCCCAAGCCACCGCGGCGCAGATCGATCAGGCTGCCTGGGACACCGTGCCGTCGGTGGCACCGATATTCTGGTCTTTCCGGGTGATGGTCGGATTGGGTTTCTTCTTCATCGGCTTGTTTGCGATCGGGTTTTACCTCGCCGCCCGGCGCCGGGTGGCGCAAAGCCGGACCTTCCTCAAGATCGCGCTGTGGACTCTTCCATTGCCGTGGATAGCCGCCGAAATGGGCTGGTTCGTGGCCGAGCATGGACGGCAACCCTGGTCCATCGAGGGGGTGTTGCCCACGTTTCTGGCGGTTTCGCCCATTCCGGTGTCGAGCGTCGCCATGAGTCTCGCGGGTTTCATTCTTTTTTACAGCGTGCTCGCCGTGATCGACGTATTTCTGTTGAAAAAATACGTGAAGCTCGGGCCCGGAGCGGACTCATCGTCCAGTGACGTTCCCGCTGATGCCGCGGGTGGTGCGATCCCTGCCGGTCTGCGGCGCTAGGAGCCATCATGTTGGATTTTCAAACGCTGAAGGTTATTTGGTGGCTGCTCCTCGGCATCCTCTTGATCGGTTTTGCAATCATGGATGGCTTTGACCTCGGCGCCGGCATGCTGCTGCCCTTCATCGGCCGAAGCGACACCGAGCGGCGCGTCGTCATCAACACGATCGGTCCGGTCTGGGAGGGTAATCAGGTGTGGTTGATCCTGGGCGGCGGCGCGATCTTTGCGGCGTGGCCCGCACTCTACGCCGCGAGCTTTTCCGGATTTTATCTGGCAATGATGCTGGTGCTTGCCGCCCTCATACTGCGGCCGGTCGGCTTCAAGTTTCGGAGCAAAATGCCCGGCGCCCGGTGGCGGTCCAACTGGGATTGGGCGCTGTTCGTCGGAGGCCTGGTGCCCTCCCTCGTCTTTGGCGTTGCGATGGGCAATCTTCTCGAAGGCGTGCCCTTCAGCTTCGATTCCGAACTGCGTGCGACGTACACCTTCGGCCTTTTCGATCTGTTGAACCCCTTTGCATTACTCTGCGGGCTGGTCAGCGTTGCGATGTTGGTGACTCACGGAGCGGTGTATCTTGCTGTCAAGACAGACGGGATCGTCGCGCAACGGGCTCGTTCGATTTCGCGTTTTGCCGCCGTTGCGTGGATTCTTCTGTTTGCGGCCGCCGGCATCTGGTTGTGGATGGGGCATTTTGGTTTTGCGATCACGGCAGGAGCGATGCCGGGTGGTCAATCCGACCCTTTGGCCAAAACCGCGATTGCCCAAGGTGGCGCCTGGTTCGCCAACTATGCGCACTGGCCGGCGACGCTGATTGTCCCCGCCGTCGGCCTCGTCGCTCCACTCGTGGTCGCCGCCATGGCGGGCACGCGGCAGCGGCTGACCGTGTTCGTGGTGAGTGGTCTCGGCATTGCCGGCGTCATCGGAACGATGGGGGTGAGCTTGTTCCCGTTCCTATTGCCCTCGTCCTCACACCCCCAAAGCAGTCTGACCGTCTGGGACGCCTCGAGCAGCTACCGCACTCTCGGGATCATGCTGATCGCGGTGATCATTTTTCTGCCGATCATTTTGGCCTATACCGCCTGGGTATACCGGGTCATGCGGGGCTCGGTCACCAGCGCTTATATCGAAGCACACCGTGAGACCAGTTACTAAAGGAACGTCATGTGGTATTTCAGCTGGATATTGGGTCTCGGCCTCGCCTGCGCATTCGCCATTCTGAATGCGATGTGGTTTGAACTGGACGCCGACAAGCACGCCGCGGACCGGCCTGCAGACCGGTCCAATATTTCGTGATGCCGGCTCTTTGTGAGACCAAGATCCCCCTTGATGCCCCTCCTCGACGCACTGGACGAATCCGCCGAACGCGCGGCGGAGTTTTTAAAAACCACCGCGCACCCGGGGCGGCTGCGGATCATTTGTGCCCTGATCGAGCGCGAACTATCCGCGAGTGAACTGGCGCGCCAGTCGCATCTGGCCCCGCCCGCGTTGTCGCAACAGGCCGCCATACTCGAAGCTCACGAATTGATCGGGCGCCGCCGGGAGGGCCGTTCCATCCGTTATCGATTGCTGGCGCCCGAGGCCAAGGCCTTGGCCGTCCTGATGTATCGGCTTTTCTGTAGACCTGCCGCGCCGCCGGTGGGTCGGCGCACACGCAAGAGGAGCAAGCCATGACGCCGTCGAAATCGCCCATTGAAACCCTCGAGCCAAAGGAGGTCTCGCGCCTTCTGCACGCACACAGCATTGTGCTCGTGGACGTGCGCGAGCCCGCCGAGTTCGCTTCGGAGCGCATTGCCGGCGCATTCCTCTACCCGCTGTCGACCTTCGATGCAGCCATGCTGCCCGACGATGGAGCCCGACGAATTGTGTTTCACTGCGGCAGCGGCAAACGCTCCCTCACCGCTGCAGAGCACCGCCTGGGCGCGGGACAGAAGCATGCCGCGCACATGGGTGGTGGCATGGCGGCTTGGAAAGCGGCAGGCCTGCCCATCATTTCGGTGCCATAATGCCGAATGGCGCGCCGATGACCGAAACCAATGACCCTCGGATTTTTCTCGCCGCGGAACGCTCCTTGTTGGCGTGGAACCGGACGTGCCTGGCCATGATGGGGTTTGGCTTCGTGATCGAGCGATTCGGATTATTTCTGCGGTTGATGGACCCGACCCGCGCTCATGAAGCCCATTCCGGGGCATCCTTCTGGGTGGGATTGGCGCTCATGCTGTTCTCATCCGCGTTGGCATTCCTCTCGACCCTGTCTTTCCGGGAACTCGTACGCAGTCTCCAGCAAAGCCAGATCCCTGCGACGCGCTTCGCGCGTCTCGCCTTGATCGCCAACCTGGGAGTTGCCGTCGCGGGTTTGGCGCTGACCGGCTACCTGGTGCTGTCTACGCACTGAACCGCGCATCGCTCCAACGGTCAAGGCGCATTGCCCGTGAGCACATTGCGAAACGCAGCGACGATGGCCGGTTGTGGCCGGCGGATCTTGGGCACCGCTTGATAATTCTGCCAGCCGCCGCCGAGGCTCTTGTAGAGTTGCACGAACTGCTCACCTTGGCTCACCTGCGCCTCGGCGTATTGCTCCTGAAGTTCATAGAATTGCCGCTCTGCATCGACGACATTGAGAAAATCCGTGAGACCACGGTTATACCGGGCGCTTGCCAGGTCCACCGCCCGTTGCCCTGCCATCATCGCCTGGGTGAGCTTATCCATTCGATACTGCTGCGCGTCATACGCATCGAGCGACGAATCGACCTGCTGTACGGCCGTCAGAATGGTCCTGCGGTAGTTGGCCAGGCTGGCCTGCGCGGCAAAATCGGCCAATTCGACCTGTGCGTCAAGGGCCCCGAAGTCGAGCAGCGGCCATATGGCGCCCGGCCCAAATGACCAGATGTGCTTGCCGAGATTCGGCGCCGTTCCCCAGCCTTGGCTCTGGCTGCCGATGGAGGCGCTCACCATGACGTTCGGAAACAGATTGGCCGTGGCCACGCCGATCAGCGCGGTGGCGGCCGCCAGTTCCCGTTCCGCCTGTTGAATGTCGGGTCGGCGCTTGAGCAAATCAAGCGGCACGCCCGGTGCCGCCGGCGGCGGCATGCTGGGAATCAAATCCGGCTTGGCGAGTTCTTCCACCATGCTTTCCGGATACTCACCCACCAGGACCGCGAGAGCATATTGCGCAGCCTTGACTTCTGCCTCCACCGGGGCGATTTGCCCCTCCAACGTCGCCAATTCCCGCGTGGCGAGCGCGACATCAAGCTCGTTGGTGATCCCACGCTCGTAGCGAATGGTCACGATTCGCAACGATTCACGCAGCACGTCGGTCGCATGATGCAGGATGCCGGCACGCACCTGGAATCCCCGCAAATCGACATAGGCACGGACAACATTGCCGATCACCGAGGTCAGTACCTCGTAGCGTGCCGCGCGCGCCGCCCCGGTCTCGGCCCGCACCGCCTGAAATTCGCGACGAAATTTACCGAAAATATCAATCTCCCACACCGCATCGAAGCCGGCGATGGTATTGATGTGCTGCAGGCCGGCGCCGGTATCAGCGGACCTCAAGGCCTGGTCGGCACGACCCTTGGTCAAATCGCTGCCGGTGCCGCGCCCGGCGGCGGCGCTCCCATCCACCTCCGGCAGCGCGTGCCCCAGCACCACGGCTTCATAAGCGCGTGCCGCCTGAAGTCGATCCAGCGCAATCTGCAAATCGAGGTTGGATTTCAAGGCGCGATCGACCAGGGAATTCAACTCCTCATCGTTGAGTGCCCGCCACCAGATTGCCAACTCAGGTGTCGGGCTCGGCGCGCCACCCATCGCGGGGGTGATCGGATTGGCCTGCGCGGCAAACGCCGCCGGTTCGTCCGCCTGCGGCGTCCGGTAGCCTGGACCCACCGCGCAGGCGGCCAGGGCTGCGATCGGTCCGATGGCCAATATCAGACGGCTTTTCATTACGGCGCCCGGCTCAACGTTTGGCGCCCAGAGGTTGGTTGATGCGCTCCGGCTCGTTGACTGCAACAGATTGCCCCGCAGCGATCTGACTGCTGATATTCAGCACGAGCCGGTCACCCGGCCTCACCCCTGATGTCAATTCCACCAAACTGCCGTTGTCGCGGGCGATCTGAACGGTCTGAAATGATATTTTGCCGGCTCCATCCACCAGCGCGACCTGTGTTCCGGAGGAGCGAAAGATCAAGCCGGCCGCAGGCACTTCCACCAAGCCGCGGGGCGGCAGACTAAAGGCGACAGCCACATACATTCCCGGCAAGAGCTTGTGATTCTCGTTCGGCATATCCACTTCCACGCGCATCGTGCGCGCTTGCGTGTTGATGGACTCCGCGGACCTCGCGATCTTGCCGGAGAACACCCCACCGACCGCACCGGTGGCGCGAATCTGCGCCGGCACGCCGTTGTTCATCAATTCACCTGCAGCGCTTTGCGGGACGTCGACAAATATCCGCAACGGATCGGTCTGCGCCATGCGATACATCGGCGTGGTCGTAGAGCCGCTGCCTGCCGTCACCAGGTTGCCAACGTCGATTTTTCGCTCCGTGATGGTACCGTCGAAGGGCGCCTTGACCTGTTTGAACTCCGCCAGAGCGGCGTACTGGTCGACCTTGGATTTATCGAGATTCACCTGCGAATTGGCGGCATACAGGCGGGCCATGGAACTTTCATAATCCGCCTTCTTCGATTCGCGCTCCTGCTCGGACACCACACCTTTGGGGGCGTCGCGCCAGCGCTCATTGGTTGTTTTGCTGAATTCGGCTTCTGCTTGACGCGCCGCCACCTGGGACTGCGACGCCCGCAGTTGAGCCTGCGCGCCCTGAAGTTCTGCGTCGAGCTCCGGGGTCTCGATGATCGCGAGCACCTGGCCTTTTTTGACGTGATCGCCGATGTCCACCAGCCATTTCGATACATAGCCATTGACCCGCGCATAGATCGTGGACTCGTACCACGCCGCCGTTTCTCCCGGCAGGACCAGATCCTGGCCGACACTTGCCGGTCTCGCAATGACGATGTCAACCGGCGGCGGGGTCGAATCGGCCGTTTCACCCGCTCGCGCCACCGAGTGCGCATGCAGAATGCGGACGACGCTGACAATGACCAGGAGAACGGCCAGGATGCTCAGCCCGATGCCTACGCCGCGCTTGGTGCGCCGGCCGGTATCCGCCGAAAAACGGGTCGACACCTCGTCCCCTTCATTGCGCGACACCTGATCGGGGTACTGTCCGTGCGACGATTGTTCCGCCAGGGTTTGGGGCGTCCGGTCCTTGGGGTCATGCGGTTGCATCAGCGATACCTTGAGCGTGCGATTCAGTGACGGCAGCCGGTTGGCGGCGCAATAGCCGGTACATGGTGGGCACGAAAATCAATGTCGCCAGCGTTGCGAACAGCAGGCCGCCGATCACCGCCCTGCCCAGGGGCGCATTTTGCTCGCCGCCCTCACCGATGCCCAATGCCATGGGCACCATGCCCAAGATCATCGCGCCCGCGGTCATGAGCACGGGACGCAGCCGCGTATAGCCGGCGGATATGGCCGCATGCAGCGGATCATCACCCGCTGCCATGCGCTGGTTGGCGAAGCTGACCACGAGGATGCTGTTAGCCGTCGTAAGTCCGATGCACATGAGCGTCCCCATGAGCGCCGGCACGCTCATCGGTGTTTGCGACAGAAAAAGCATCCACAAGACGCCTCCCAACGCAAACGGGACGGCCATCAAGACGATCAACGGATCGATCCAACTCTGGAAATTCATGACCAGAAACAGATACACGAGGATGATGGCGAGCGCGATGCCGGTGAACAGACCTGTGTAGCTTTCGCGCATGGTTTCGACCTGTCCGCTCAGGGTCACCGTGAGCGCCTTGGCCGCATACGGGCCATGCTCCTTGAGAACCTCGTCGATATCCGCGGCCGCCGAATAGAGGTCCCTGCCCTGCACGTCCGCGTGCACGTCGAACACCGGTCGGATGTTGAGCTGCGAAGTCACCAGCGGCAGCGACTCACGGCCAAAGGAGGCAAGATTCAGAAGCAGCTGGCCTTCGGCCGCGCCGGCACTTGAGGTCACCGGCAGCGTCTGCAAGTCCTGGGAGGTATCGATGCGATAGGTTGGCACCTGCACCACCAAGGGGTAACTCACGCTGTTGCGCGGATCCACCCAGAAGTTGGGCGACGTTTGGGCGCTCGAGTTGGTTGCCACCAGCACATTATTCGCCGCCTCCTGTTGCGTCACCCCGATCTCCGTGGCCAAGGTGCGATCCATGTCCACCGTGAGCGCCGGCGCGTTCGGCACTTGAAACACGTGTGAATCGACCACGCCCGCGACCCGCTGCAGCGAGCGCGCAATGGTCGATGCGAGCGCGAACGCCTCATCCTGATCCGGTCCGGATATCCGCACGTCGATCGGCGCGGGTTGGCCGAAGTTCAGAACTTGGTCGACGATGTCGGCCGGTTGAAAGAAAAACTGCAATTCCGCAAATCGCTTGGGCAGATCCTGGCGCAACAAGGCGATGAGTTTCGCCGTTGCCTCGTGCTTCTCCTTGAGCGAAATCAGTATTTCCCCGTCCATCGGACCGACGGTCGCCGAGTCACTGAGGGCTATATTGATGCCGCTATAGGGAAGACCGATGTTGTCGAGCATGACGTCGATCTGATCGTTGCCCACCAACTTGCGGATCTGCGCCTCGACTTCCGAGAACAGCTGCTGCGTCTTCTCCAGCCGCGTGCCGGGCGGGGCTCGCACGTGCAAACGCATCTGGCCAGCGTCGACCTGCGGAAAAAAATCCCGTCCAAGAAATGGAAACAGCAACGCCGAAACGATGATCAGACCGATGAATGCGCCCACCGTAAGGCGCGCCACGGACAGGGCCCACGAGAGCGTGTCCCGGTATCCTTCACGAAATTTCTCAAAGCCGGTTTCGAACCCACCTTGAAACCGCACCAGGAAATTCTTTGAATCGGCCTTCGAAGGCGCCTGGGTGGTCGGATCTTCCCCATCGAATTCGTGCACCGCGCGGCGCATCAAATAATTGAACAGAACCGGCACCATGGTGAACGAAAGCGCCAGGCTCGCGAGTAGCGACCCGATCACGGACAATGACAGCGGTGAAAACAGATATTTCGCCGTTCCCTCCAACAGGAACACCGGCACGAACACGATACAGATGCACAACGTGGACAGGAACGTGGGAATTGCGACCTCACTCGCCCCCACCACGATCGACTGGTGCAGTGGCTCGCGCATGGCGACGTGACGCTCGATGTTTTCAATCACCACCGTACCGTTGTCGACGAGTATTCCGATCGCCAGGGCAAAGCCGCCCAATGTCATGGTATTAAGGGTCTGACCGGTCAGTTTGATGAACAGCACCGCGGTGATGATGGACAACGGGATTGCCGCGAGGATGATGACGGACAATCGGACGTTGCCCAGGAACAGAATGATCACGAGCGCCGTGAGGCCGGCCGCCATCGCGGCACTCAGCAACACGCTGTGCAGAGCGGCCCTGACAAATATCGATTGATCGAAGAGCGGCTTGATCGAGACATCGCGCGGAAGCACTTTCTCGATGTCGTGGAGCGCCGCGCGCACCCCATCGATGACAGCCAAGGTCGAGACCCCCCCGGTCTTGCGGATCGTCATCAAGGCGCCGGGTGTCCCGTTTACCGATACCGAGTTGGTTTGCACCTGGAATCCATCATGGACATGCGCAACGTCCCGCATGAACACCGTACGTCCTTCGATTTGCTTGATCGGGAACCCGTTGATCGTTTCGATAACGTCGGGCGAGTTGTTCATCGCCAGGGTGTAGTCTTTGTCGCCGATTTTGACATCGCCGGCGGGCAGAATGACGTTTTGATGCTGCAACGCAGAGCTGACGTCGGAAGGGGACAATCCACGCGCCTGCAGGGCCTGCATGTCCAAATCCGCCATGATCACGCGCGGCTTGCCGCCATAGGGATAGGGCACCTCCGCACCGTGCACGACCGCTAATGCCGGGCGGATGATGTTTTGTCCGAGATCATTGAGCTTCGTATCGGGCAGTGACTTGCTCGACAGGCTCAGCTGAATGATCGGTACATCCGTCGCCCCGTAGCGCAGCACCAGCGGCGGTGTGATGTTCGGCGGCATGTACTTGAGCACCACCAGCGCGCTGCTGGCCAATTGCGAGACCGCGCGCGTGACGTCGGCGCCTTCATGCAGATAGATTTTCTCGACACCCACGCCCTGATAGCTCACCGCCTCGATGCGCGAAATGTCGTCCACGAGAGACGCCAGTTGTCGTTCGTGCAGGGTGAGGATGCGGTTCTGGATGTCCGTGGCGCTCATGCCGTTATAGGTCCACACCACCGCCGCGACCGGAATGTCGATCTCCGGAAAGATGTCGATGGGCATTCGCAGCGCAGCGCCGATCCCCATGAGGGTGATCAGAATCAACACGGCGACGACCGTATAAGGTCGCTTCAGGGCGGTTTCGACAACGGACATGCGAGGTTCTCTAATCCGATGCACACAATGTATTGGACGGCGGTTGCATTGTCAGGGGCCGAAAGTCATGACTCGCGGTGACTTTGGTCACAATCCCGGAGGTGACTTCGGTCACCTGGGGTTTGTTCCGCTCGCGCAGCGGGGCCTCGATCAGTCGCTTCGCGGCGGCCGCTTCGACAGGAACGCCAATTCGGTCCGGGTATTCGCATGCAGTTTTTGCATGATGCGGCTGATGTAATTCTTGACCGTGCCCTCGGCAAGCGACAACGCAACGGCGATCTGCCGATTGGTCTTCCCCTCGACAATCAACTCCAGGAGTTTCGTCTCCTTGTCGCTCAACGGCTCCGAATCGGGCGCCTTCGAGGGTCCCGATGCGGCGCCATCCGCGGTGATGGCCACGGCCTGCACAACCGGCGCGGTCATCGCCAGGCGCCGAAATTGGTCCATCACCTTGCGGGCGATCTGCGGCGTCAGCCGCGACTCGCCTCGTCTCAATGCCCGGATGGTCTCCAGCAATTCGTCTTCACTGGCATCTTTCAGCAGATAAGCCTGTGCGCCGGCACGCACGGCTTCGAACACGGTTTCATCGTCATTCAACGTCGTCAAGACGAGTATTTGCGTCTTCGGCAGCGCCTTGGTGATCTCGCGCGTGGCGGCCACTCCGCCTTTCATGGGCATGTGCAGGTCCATCAACACCACGTCCGGGCGCAGCAGCTGCGCGAGCTCGACAGCCTCGACCCCATTTCGCGCCTGGCCCACCACTTCCATGTCGGACTCCATCGACAATAAGATGGTCGCGCCCCGACGCACCAAGGCCTGATCCTCGGCAATGACGATGCGAATAATGGGGTCGTCCACCCGCTCGCCGTCGCTCATGGCATCATCCTCGCCACGGAACCCGCATGTCTGCCAGGATCGGACACCGGCATATCGCCACCTCCACGTTGCCCCATGAGTTGCATCATGGGGCTTGCGATGAGCCGTTTGGAAGTGTCTTTAGTCACCTGTTAAGGTGACCTGATGGCCGGTCCACACCTTCCCGATTGGCTGAGAGTTGCGCTTTCCGGCATGAATCCCCGACGCAGCCTGGGCGCCGCTGCCATGTGGCTGATCGTCGCCCTGGCGCTCACCTTCTCGATCGCCGCATCGATTTGGGTGGGCAGCATCGCCCGCCAGAATGTCTTGGAACAGCACCTTCGCCGTCTCTCCTTGGAAACCGACCAACTGAGTACGGATTTGAGCCAGGTCTTCGCAGTGCGCATCGACGCCGTTCGCGGTGCCGGCGCCATGTCGCGATCCACCCTGCGAGGTGCCGGCGATTTGCGCGCCATCTTTGAAGAACTCAACGCCGTCTACCCGCATCTTGATTGGATTGCAGCGGCAGACCCGCAGGGTGTCGTCATCGCATCCAATGACGCGCCGCACATCGGCGGCAATGTGGGCTCGAACCCGTGGTTGTCGATGGGACTGCGGGGTCCCTGGCTGGGAGTCGTCGCCAACACCCACCAGGTTCGATCCATTGCCTCGGGCGACTTCACCAATCTCGGCGACCTGGCGATTCCGGTACGCGATGAATCGAATCGCAACATCGGCGTCATCCTGACGCATGTGGGTTGGCGGCGCGCCGCTCAGCACCCGGAACGCCTCACCGATGAGCCGGATCCGCGTACCACCACGGAAGTCTGCGTGATCGATCATGACGGTCTGGTTCTGGTGGGGCCGGCGAATCTGATGGGCCGGCGGTGGCCGGGCGTCATTCTGGATGGATCGGTGAGGGAATCCACGCGCAGCCCGGCACCAGGCGATGAAGCGCCGCGGTTCGAACGGCTGCCGAATGGTCGCCGTTTTCTGGTCGCGCGATCCGCGCTGGCCGCCTCCGATGAAATCGCCGGACTTGGATGGCGAGTTCAGCTCAGCGAACCGAACGAAAGGGTTTTCCAGCGCGCAAATGCACTGGCACTTCGGATCTTATGGGTCTCGCTCTGCCTTGGCGTGATCACGGCGGTGCTTGGCATTCTCGGCGCAAAGCACCTGACGCGACGACTGGAACGGCTCGCGGTATCGGTTGCCAGCGTCGGGCGCGATGCAACCTCCCGGGTCGAGGTGCCGCATGGCGCCGATGAGGTCGCGCGTCTCGGCCGGGCCTTTGCGACACTCCTGGACGAACTCGCCCTGGAGCGCAGCGAACTCGAGCGCCGCGTCGCGGTTCGAACCCGGGAGGTGGAGCGGCTTGCGGATGAGTCGCGATACGCGGCGATCGGCCGCGAGCGTTTGAAACTGGCGCGCGACCTGCACGACACGCTCGCACATTCCATGATGGCCATTCTGAGCGAGATTCGATTCATGCGGAAACTGCAAACCCGCGATCCTCACGCGCTGGTCAAGGAACTCGCACGCGCCGAGACCATCGCCCAGGAAGGCTTGCAGGAGGCGCGCAACGCCATCACGCAGATGCGCGTCACAGCGGTTCGGGAATCTGGATTGGGTCCCGCGCTGGCCGAGGTGTTTGAGCGCTTCTTGAACCTCACGGGTGTATCCGGTGATTTTCAAGCGGATGTCGCCGCGGCGCGCTTCGGCGATGAACGTGCCGAGACGATCCTGAGGATGGCACGCGAGGCGTTACGCAACGTGGAACGTCACGCACGCGCGACGACGGTTGCCATGCGCCTGGGCTTATCGTGTCAGGGCTCGACCGACGATGGCTTGTTGGAGTTGCGGATCGAGGACAATGGCGTCGGCTTCGACCCTGCGGCGGCGCGGCCTGGTCATTACGGCATCGTTGGCCTGCGCGAGCAGGCGCAGATCATCGGCGCCCAGTTGGACATCGAGAGCAAACCGGACCGCGGCACGATCATCCGGGTTGTACTGCGGCTCTCGCCCATCGTGTTCAAACCCATGGATGCCGTACCCCCGAGCTAGATGCACGCCGGCGCCTCAATAATAGGGCATGGGCACGGCTTCAGGCGGCCAGCAGCAACTCCAGCGTGCGCCGGTACACCGCGCGCAGCCGCTCGATGTCGGCCACGCGCACGCACTCATTCACCTTGTGGATGGTGGCGTTGATGACGCCGAGTTCGACCACCTGCGCGCCCATCGGCGCAATGAAGCGCCCGTCCGAGGTTCCGCCGCCGGTGGACAGCTTCGGCACCAGCTGCAGCTGTTCCTGAACCGCGCGGCAGGCCGCCTCCGACAGCACGCCGGGGGCCGTGAGAAAGGGATGGCCCGAGATGAACCACTCCAGGGAATACTTGACCCGGTGCCTGCTCAGCACCTCCTCGACGGCCGCTTGCAGGCTCTCGACGCTCTGTTCGGTCGAGAAGCGCAGATTGAAGCGCGCCTTCAGTTCCCCCGGAATGACGTTCGGCGCGCCGGTGCCGGCCGAAATATTCGACACCTGAAAGGTGGTCGGCTGGAAATGCCGGTTGCCCTGATCCCAGCCGCGGGCGGTCAGTTCGGCCAGCGCGGGGGCGAGCGCGTGTACCGGATTGTCCGCGAATTGCGGATACGCGACGTGTCCTTGAATGCCATGAACGGTCAGCCGGCCGCTCAGGCTGCCGCGCCGGCCGATCTTGATGGTGTCGCCCAAGCGGGTCTCGCTCGACGGCTCGCCGACCAGGCACCAGTCGATTTTCTC
Source organism: Gammaproteobacteria bacterium (assembly GCA_003137095.1). Lineage (GTDB taxonomy): Bacteria > Pseudomonadota > Gammaproteobacteria > Steroidobacterales > Steroidobacteraceae > Bog-1198. Next base: position 1,341 of record PLET01000121.1, on the reverse strand, counting down.
GCGGCGCGCGTTCAGCACCTCGACCACTTTGCGGGTTCCGTCCACCGACGGCCCTTCCTCATCGCTGGTGATCAGGAATGCGATGGTGCCGCGGTGGTTCGGATGTTCGGCGACGAATTCCTCGCTGGCGATCAGCATGGCCGCGAGGGCGCTCTTCATGTCCGCGGCACCGCGCCCGTAGAGCATTCCTTCCTTGATGACGGGCGAGAACGGATCGGTCTGCCATTCATCCAGCGGACCCGCCGGCACCACATCGGTGTGGCCGGCAAAGCAGAACACCGGGCTGCCGCTGCCGCGCTTGGCCCAAAAATTCATCACCGGACCGAAGGGCAGGTTTTCGACCGCGAAGCCGGCGGCTGTCAGCCGTTCGATCATGAGCGCCTGGCAGCCGCCGTCCGCGGGGCTGACCGATTCCCGTGAGATCAGTTGCTCCGTCAACTCCAGCGTGGAGGACATCAGAATTGCAGCACTGGCGGTTGGCGTCGCAGATTCGCCCAGAGCCCGAATCCACCCACGACGGCGGCAAACACCAAGACCCAGGCCGGCATCGACAATCCCAGCAAGCGCCAGTCGATCTTGGCACACTCCCCGGAGCCCGCCAGCACCTTGACCAGAACGTCGCGCAGCGGGAACACCTTCAACATGAAATCAAGCGTCGCGCCGCAGGCCGCGACGCTGCCGGGCGGCTGGCTCTGCACCCACAGATGGCGCAGCGCCACGCCGATCGTGGCGCAGGTGGCGATCGCGAGCGCAGCCGCGTACACCCGGCGTCCCCAGGCAACCGGATCCTGCGCGGCCGCCGCCAGAAACACCACGCCGATGAAGAACACCCCGACGCGCTGAAAGATGCACAAGGGGCACGGCTCCAGGTGCATGACGTACTGCGAGTAATAGGCGAAGCCGAGCGCGGCCGCGCAGCAGAAGAATCCGACCAGGTTCGCGGTTCTGCCGCTCATCAGCGGCGCGCGAGCGCGTGCGCCGCGTCGAGCTGCCTTGCGACGTCCTCCAGCGAGGTATGCCGGATATCCTTGCCGTGCACCATGTAGATGACGTACTCGCAGATGTTCTTTGCATGATCGCCGATCCGCTCCAGGGCACGGACGATCCACATGATCTCCAGGGCGCGACGGATGGTGCGCGGATCCTCCATCATGAAGGTGATNNTCCATGCGGGCGAAGGCATCGAGGGAATCGTGCACCATCTGGGCGACCTGGCGCCCCAGGTGCTTGACCTCGCGATATTTGTCGGCCGGCCGCTCCATGGTGGCGAGGCGGGAAGCGATGTAGCCGATCTTTTCACCCTCATCGCCGATCCGCTCGAGATCGGTGATGGTCTTGATG
>PLET01000107.1 GCA_003137095.1 Gammaproteobacteria bacterium | reverse complement strand
GGTTATGAAGTACTGACGATTCCCGTTGGCCTAACTCGTCGGGAACCAGACAGCGGGTGGAACCAGGGCTAATGCCAGCCAACGTCTGCGAACGTACCACGTGATGTGCGGCTGGGACTAAGGTTGGCTGTCATTGGCCACCACTGGCTGGAGTTGGAGCGGGCGATGGGAATCGAATATATCGCTGGCTTTCGGTTACAGCAGGCAAATCAGATAGTTGCGACGGGCGCGGAGCACTGCGTGTGATTTACGTGTGAAAAACACCTCCATAGCAGCCAACGCCAGCCAATGCGAGCATTTGGAACGAACCCCGATGGGGCCCGCGACGACAGGGCGAGCGGTCCTGAACGACCCTGAGCCGCCAGCGGCGACAGGCCGCTTTACGGCGCTTCAGTAAAGTCCAGGAAAATAATGGGCCGCACCCAAGCTGATTGCCCATAGAGACATTTGGGTTACCAATACAGGGAGTGCTCGTGGAAATTCGCGCGATCGAAAGACAAAACACAAAATGATCGGTAGCTGCGTGAACATCATAAGCATGAATACGTGCCAAGGACCGTCCTCATCCAACGGCGGACCATAGTGCTTATAATTTACGAAAGCCTTCGCCACGGCCAACAACGCAACCGACGACATCATCATGGGAGCGATGCCGCTCAGACGGTTGATCGGATGGTCGTTCATAGCGCTAAACCTCTCCTCACCACCGTAGACAAACAGCGCCTCTATTGCAGCCTACCAAACCTTACTTTTCGATGCAAAGTACTCCGCGGAGGTTTACAGAACCTTGCTGGAACGCGGCATTCGACCGATATTTTGCGCGGCACCGATTCCCCCGTGGCCGGTTTGCGACCATCAACCCGACCAGGGTGACGGTCAATTGGCCGCAAGCCGCCGGATGCTGCGCGCCTCGACATCGTAGTTTGCTACGGAATGCTACGTTGTGCTACAGTGACATTTATGAAAATCCGTACTATCACCCAGCGCGAACTCCGCAATGATTCCGGCGCTGTACTCCGCGAAGTGGAGGCCGGGCGAACGATCATCGTGAGCCGAAACGGCACGCCTGTCGGTGAGCTGCGCCCAATCAGGCGACGCCGCTTCGTGCCTCGCGCGACGATCGCGGATGCGTCAGCACACGCTGCGCGGATCGATGCCGGGCAGTTCCGTGCGGATCTCGATGCAGTAGTGGACCCCCACCTTCATGACTGATCCGAGCCGCGGTGTCCTCGACACATCGGTTCTGATCGATCATGACATCATCGCCGCTGAGCAACTTCCCGATGAATCAGCAATTACAGCAGTGACGCTGGCCGAGCTCGCCGCGGGACCACATGCAACCGAAAATAAGGACGAGCGCGCCAGGCGCCAGGATCGATTGCAGTGGGCGACCGCCACCTGGGATCCACTGCCTTTCGACGCTGATGCGGCACGGATGTACGGCAGGGTATTCGCTGCCGCGAGAGCAGCCGGACAATCCAGCAGGGCCCGCCTCGCGGACTTGCTTATCGCTTCAACGGCTGCAGCCAATGGATTGCCGCTCTACACCAGAAATCCCGCCGACTTTGCGGCGCTGAAGCGCATCGTCAAAGTTGTCAAGGTCTAGTTCGCTGGCTGAAAGTGGAGCGGGCGATGGGAATCGAAAATACCGCCCGAGAGCCAACAATCATTTGATATCAACAAGTTATGAGATCGACCAAGCGCTGCGTGTGATTTTTGTGTGGAAATCGATGCTACACCAGCCATCGCTGGGCAATCTCAGCCAGAGAAGACCCCTTGATCCTTGATTGCGGGCCCGTTGCGAACGACATTCGGGTCGATGCAACGGCGGCCATCAGATCGCTCGATCCGCAAATCTGAGCAATCGTGCTGGTTATGGCGTTTGACGCCATACCTCTGTTATGGCATTTTGTGCCATATGAAGGCAGCACTTGCATTCCATGACAAGCAAGTACTGCCGGATGGCACCATCGTTGAAATGAAGATCTGGGAAGTGGCGACCCCCGTGGTTGGTAGTGCTCATAAGCTCAAGTACAGTCTTTTCTACGGCGCAAACGGGAAGCGTCTCGTAGGCTATGACAATGAACGAGGCAAGGGCGACCATCGGCACATTGAGGATCGCCAAGAACGGTATGTCTTCAAGACCGTGGAGCTTTTGATGGCGGATTTCCTGGCCGATGTGCATCGCCTGCGAGGTGAATGATGAACAAGCGCGTCAAAGTCAACGTGGGAACTCTGGACGAGATGGGTCAGCGTTTCGTAAACGCATGGCACCGACTCGAGCANNCACGAGGATGTCGAGACATTGACCGCGTCCGGATTATTGCGTCGTGAGAACGGCGTCGTTTCTGCGCCGTACGACGCAATCACCGCAGAGATGCGCCTATAGATTTTGCCGATCGCGACCGGCAGATCACTCCGGTAATCTCCCCTACCCTCAACCGCAGCAACTGAGCCGGCGTTGCGGTAGCGTCCGCGCCGATAACGCCGCGAAACAACTTGGCTGGCATTCGACAAGGCTGGCTGGGAGTGGAGCGGGCGATGGGAA
>PLET01000103.1 GCA_003137095.1 Gammaproteobacteria bacterium | reverse complement strand
AACCCGGCTTAACGGCCGACTCCTTTTTTTGCTGGCCGTATGGCTTTCAGGGCCGATCGACTCACGATCGGCCTTTTTTCTGCGACGTTCGTATCCATAAACATCCGCTTGCGCAGACCGGTGGTGCCCGCTCGCGAGCTTCCAGCGCGTCGCATCGAAGCGGCGCACCGGGCCGCGCCGGTCCGGGACTGTCCTAGCGCGCCGGCCGGTGATAGCAAAATGAGACCTAAGTCACTGTCGGAACGGGGTTTTCTTTTACTTAAGACGTTGACAGTGGAAGGTCCGGCTCCCTATAGTGGGGACTAGTGGGTCAAAGTGGGAGGGAATGGGTTACAAGACCCATCCACATGCTGTTTCGCGGTACCAACAAGCTGACGCTCGATGTCAAAGGCCGCATGGTCATGCCGACCCGCTATCGGGAGCGGCTGCAGGAGCTTTGCGGCGGCCGGTTGGTGGTCACGGTCGACCGCGACCGCTGCCTGCTCATTTACCCGCTGCCCGATTGGGAGGAGTTCGAGCGCAAATTGATGCGCCTGTCGGCAATGAACAGGACGACGCGGCGTGTGCAGCAGTTCATGGTCGGATCGGCGACGGATCTGGAACTCGACGGCCACGGGCGCGTGCTGCTGCCGCCGACCTTGCGCCAATTCGCCTTCCTGACGCGCGACGCCGTGCTGATCGGCCAGGGATTGCACTTCGAACTGTGGGACGAAGCGCGTTGGGCGGCCTGCCAGGAGGAGTGGCTCGCGGGGGATACCGGCGCATTGCCACCAGATCTTGAATCGCTGTCCCTATAAGCGGTCAGCGCGATGCACGCAGCAGCGGGAACTCACATGCCGGTGCTGCTCGACGAGGTCGTGGCGGCATTGAACATCAAAACGAGCGGGGTCTACATGGACGCCACCTTTGGGCGCGGGGGACATGCAGAGGCAATCCTGGCAAGGCTCGCGGTCGACGGCCGCCTGCTGTGCCTGGACCGCGATGCGGAGGCGATATCGTGGGCCGCGGCGCGTTTCGGCGCCGATCCGCGGGTGGCGCTGTGTCACGCACCCTTCTCGCAGCTTGCCGCCTGCGCGGACCGGGTGGCGCCGAACCTCGAGTTCGACGGCATCCTGTTCGACCTCGGCGTCTCCTCGCCGCAGCTCGATGACCCGGCGAGGGGATTCAGCTTCATGAAGGACGGCCCGTTGGACATGCGCATGAGCGCCGGTGCCGGGCCGAGCGCGGCCGACGTGGTCAACGGCGCCACGCAGGGCGAGCTCGTGCGCATCTTTCGCGACTTCGGCGAGGAGCGGTTCGCGCCGCGAATCGCGCGCGCCATCGTCGCCGACCGCCGCGAGCGGCCGTTCGAAACAACGTTGCAGCTGGCCGGGATGATCGCCCGGGTCGCCCCCAGCCGCGAGCGGACCAAGCATCCGGCCACCCGCGTATTTCAGGCGCTGCGCATCCATGTGAACCGGGAACTGCTCGAACTCGAACTCGGCCTTGACTCGGCACTGCGGCGCCTGCGCCCGTCGGGGCGCCTGGCCGTGATCAGCTTTCATTCGCTGGAAGATCGGATCGTCAAGCAATTCATGCGCCGCCGGTCGCTCGCCGACCCGATGTACGCCGGCTTGCCGGAGATTCCCCCGCATGCCCGGCCGTCGCTGCGCCTGGTGGGCAAGGCCGTGGTGCCGCAGGCCGGGGAGGCCGAGCGCAATCCGCGCGCGCGCAGCGCGCGTCTGCGGGTGGCCGAGCGGATCGAACGGGAACTCGCGGCATGACCGGCCGCAGACTCTGGGCGCTGGCGCTGCCGGTGCTGTGGATCGCCGTGCTCGGCAGCGCCGCCGGCGTGGTGTACGCGCGCTATCAGGCACGGGTCCTGTTCGTGCGTCTCGAAAAACTCAATGCAGAACGCGATTCGCTCGAGATGGAGTGGGGTCGTCTGCAGCTCGAACAGAGCGCCTGGTCGTCGCACGCCCTCGTCGAAAGCATGGCCAGCTCCAAGCTGAAGATGTCTCTGCCGCAAACACGCGACATACGGATCGTGCGCCCGTGATACCGCGCGCTGACAAGGACTCGCAGGCGAGGAGCTTTCGCTGGCGCTCCGCCGTGATCCTGACTCTGGTGGTGTGCGGCGCCGCCGTGCTGGTGGCACGGGCCGTCGAGCTGCAGCTGGTTGAACACGGTTTTCTCGCCAAACAGGGCGACGAACGGACCATGCGGGTGGTCAAGATCGCCGCACATCGCGGCGCGATCACCGACCGCTACGGCGAGCCGCTGGCGATCAGCACGCCGGTCGACAGCATCTGGGTCAATCCGCAGGATCTCAAGGACAACATCGATCAGATTCCGAGGCTGGCGAAGGCCCTCGGCCAGGACCAGCAGTCCCTGCTCCGGCGCATCACCAGCAATCTGGACCGCGAATTCCTGTACGTGGCGCGCCACATGCCGCCGGAGGCGGCCGCCCACGTCAAGGCGCTCGGCGTCCCCGGCGTGTATCTGATGCGGGAATACCGGCGCTTTTATCCCTCGGGCGAGGTCTCGGGGCATGTCGTGGGTTTCACCTCGATCGATGATCTGGGCCAGGAGGGCCTGGAGCTCGGATTCGACCAGCTGCTGATGGGCGAGGACGGGGCCAAGCGGGTCATTCAGGACCTGTACGGCCATTCGGTGGAGAACGTCGAAAGCATCCGCGCACCGCGGCCCGGACGCGACCTGGTCACGAGCATCGACCTGCGCATCCAGTATCTCGCCTATCGCGAGCTGAAGTCGGCCATGCGCGACTACCAGGCGCGCGCAGGTTCGGTGATCGTCATCGACTGCGACACCGGTGAGGTGCTGGCGATGGTCAACCAGCCCTCCTACAACCCGAACGATCGTGACCAGCTGCAGGCGGGGTTGTACCGCAATCGCGCCGCCACCGACATCTTCGAGCCGGGATCGAGCATCAAGCCGTTCATCATCGCCGCGGCGCTCGCCTCGGGCCAGTACCGCGCCGATAGCGTGGTGGACACCTCGCCAGGATTCCTCAAGGTCGGCATCAAGGTGTTCGAGGACGAGCACAATCTCGGCGCCATCGATCTGGCAACGGTGCTCGCCAAGTCGAGCAACGTGGGCACCGCCAAGGTGGCCCTGTCGCTCAAGCCAGAACAGATCTGGGACACGCTCACCGGCCTGGGTTTCGGCCAGGTGACCGGCAGCAATTTCCCCGGCGAATCGGCCGGCATGCTCAGCCACTATTCGCATTGGCGGCCCATCGGCATCGCGACCCTGTCGCACGGCTATGGCCTGTCGGTCACCCCGCTGCAGCTCGCACACGCCTACGCCACCATCGGCGCGGGCGGCTTGAAGCGCCCGGTGTCCTTCGAGCGCACCTCCGGCCCGGTGGCCGGCGAGCGGGTGATGGATGCGAGGATGGCGCAGTCGATCGTGCAGCTCATGCAGCAGGTGGTGGCCATCGGCGGCACCGGCAAGCGCGCCTCGGTGATGGGCTACCAGGTGGCGGGCAAGACCGGCACCGCCTGGAAATCCTTCGAAGGCGGCTATTCCACCGACCGCTACATGGCGGTTTTCGCCGGGGTGGTGCCGGCGTCGCATCCGAAACTCGCCACGGTCGTGGTCATCGACGAGCCGAGCGGCGACAAGTTCTACGGCGGCGATGTCGCGGCGCCGGTGTTCTCGAACGTGATGTCCGGGGCGCTGCGCCTGATGGACATCCCGCCGGATGATCTGCAGAACGTGCCCGCCGCCACGCTGGTGCAGGCCAACGATTCGCCATGAACGGTCCGCTCAACAGCGCCTCGGTGAGCCTGCTGTGGCTGCTGGACGGCATCGCGCAAGTGCCACCCACCGATGTGCGCGTTGCCGACCTGACGCTCGACAGCCGCCAGGCGCGCGCGGGCGGCCTGTTCTTCGCGCTGCCGGGGCGCAGCCATCACGGCCTGGAATTCGCGGCGCAGGCCTGCGCGCAGGGCGCCGCCGTGGTGCTGTGGGAGCCCGCACCGGGCGTGGCGCCGCCCGATCTGCCGAATGTGTTTGCCGCGCCGGTGCCCGGCCTGTCGCGGCTGATCGGGCGCATCGCCGACCGGTTCTTCAGCTGGCCGTCCTCGCAGCTGCGGATCGTCGGAATCACCGGCACCAACGGCAAGACCACCTGCGCCTATCTGCTCGCGCAGTGTCTGGAGCGTCTCGGCATGCAGGCCGCCTACATCGGCACCATCGGCTTCGGCAGGCTCGCGGCGCTTTTGCCACCCACGCATACCACGCCGGATGTCGTGAATCTGCACCGCCAGCTCGCCGGGCTGCGCGCCGCCGGCGTGCGCGAGGTCGCGATGGAGGTTTCATCGCATGCGCTCGACCAGGACCGCATCGCCGGCGTGAGGTTTCATTCGGCGGCGTTCACCAATCTGAGCCGCGACCACCTCGACTACCACGAGTCGATGCGCGATTACGGCGAGGCCAAGGCGCGGCTGTTCGCGGCGCCCGGCCTGCAGCAGGCCGTCCTCAACGTCGGCGACGCCTTCGGGCGGCAGCTGCTGCAGCGGTTCAGCGGCCGCCTGCCCCTCACCGCGGTGTGGCTGGACGCCGGAGAATTCGGATGGATGGCGGAGCGCACGCTGCATGCCGCCGGCGTGGACTTCGAGCTGCACGGATTCTCGCTTCGGCTCGGCGGCAGCTTCGGCACGGCGGTGTTGCACGCCCGACTGATCGGACGATTCAATGCGGAGAATTGCCTGCTGGTGATCGCCTGTCTGCTGTCGCTCGGGGTCGCATTGCCGGCCGCGCTCGCCGCTCTCGCCGAATGCAAGGCGCCGCCCGGACGCATGGAGATGATCGAGGCGGCGCGCCCCGACAAAGCGCTCGCCGTGATCGACTACGCACATACGCCCGATGCGCTCGGCAAGGCGCTGGAGGCGCTGCGCGGGCACTGCCGCGGCGCACTGTGGTGCGTGTTCGGCTGCGGCGGCGATCGCGATCCGGGCAAACGCCCGATCATGGGGGCGGTCGCCGACGAGTTCGCCGACCGCATCATCGTCACGGACGACAACCCGCGATCCGAGGATCCCGACGCGATCACGCGCGATATAACCGCGGGCATCTCCGCGCATGCGTTCCGGGTCATCCACGACCGGGCGCAGGCCATCGCCGCGGCGCTAACCGAGGCCGGCTCGGTGGACGTGGTGCTCATCGCCGGCAAGGGCCATGAGGATTATCAGATCTACGGTGAGACGCGGCGCGCGTTCAGCGACCGGCGCGAGGCGATGCGTCACCTGGGGCTCGCCGCATGAGGCGCACCATGCAGGATGCCGCAGCGGTGCTCGGAGCGCAGCTCATCGGCGGGCAGCGCCCGTACGGCACGGTCTCAACGGACAGCCGCACGCTCGACGCGGGCGCGCTGTTCGTGGCGCTTCAGGGACCCAATTTCGACGGCGTCGACTTCGTCGTGGCGGCCGCGGCGCGCGGCGCGGCCGGCGCCATCGTCAACCGTGCGCCCGCGTCGCCGCTGCCGCACATTCTGGTGCCGGACACCTTGCGTGCGCTGCAGACGCTGGCATGCGCCTGGCGGTCGCAGTTCCGGCTGCCGATGGTCGGCGTGGCCGGCAGCAACGGCAAGACCACGGTCAAGGAAATGACCGCCCGGATTCTGTCGTGTCGCGGGCCGTGCCTGGCCACCCACGGCAATCTCAACAATCACATCGGCGTGCCGCTCACATTGCTGCGGCTGGATGAGGCTCATCGCAGCGCCGTGATCGAAATGGGCGCGAACCGCGTGGGCGACGTCGCGGAGCTGATGCAGCTCGCGCGGCCCACGGTCGGGCTGATCACCAATGCCGGCGCCGAGCATCTGGAAGGCTTCGGCACCCTCGACGCAGTCGCCCGGGGCGAGGGCGAGATGGTCTCCGGCCTCGCCCCGGATGCAATCGCGGTGATCAATGCCGACGATGCCTACGCAAGCTACTGGCGCGCCGCCGCCGGCTGCACCCGCATCGTAACCTACGGCGTCCGCGAAACGGCGGACTTCTCGGCGGAAAATCCACTGCAGGGCGTCGAGAAGGGCGAGTTCGTGACCCGCTTCGTGCTGGTCTGTCCGCTCGGCGAGACCGCGGTGAGCCTGAGAGTGGGCGGGGCGCACAACATCGCGAATGCACTGGCAGCGGCGGCGGCGGCGGCGGCCGCGGGCGCGACGCTCGATGACATCGCCGCGGGACTGGCGGAGTTTCGGGCGGTTTCCGGACGCCTGCAGTTGAAGGCGGGGCTGCGGGGCAGCTGGATCATCGATGATTCCTACAACGCCAACCCGAGCTCGGTGCGCGCCGGTATCGACGTGCTGCGATCGCTGCGCAGCACCGCCTGGCTGGTACTCGGCGAGATGGCGGAGCTCGGCGCGCACACCCTCGACAGCCATGCCGACATGGGTGCGTATGCGCGCGACTGCGGCGTCGCACGGCTGTTCGCACTGGGCGCGCAGAGCGTCCGCGCGGTCGAAGCCTTCGGCGAGGGCGGCGAGTGGTTCGCCGATGCCGGCGCGCTGACCGAGCGGCTGCGCGCAGAGCTGCGGGCGGGCGTCACGGTGCTGGTCAAGGGTTCGCGCATCAACCGGCTGGAACGCGTGGTTCAGGCACTGTCGGCGGGCGGCGATGCTGCGGGCGGCGCCCCGGGCGCAGGCGGCGGCGTTGCGGCCCATCCCATGATGTTGGCGGGCTAGCCGTGCTGTTGTACCTCACGGAATATCTAGCGAAGCACCATTCGGGCTTCCACGTCTTTCAATACCTGACGCTGCGCGGCATCCTGGCGGCCATGACGGCGCTCGCGATGGCGCTGTTCATCGGCCCCGGCATGATCGCCATGCTGAGCCGCTATCAGATCGGGCAGCGCGTGCGCAGCGACGGCCCGCAGTCGCATCTGCCCAAGGCGGGCACGCCCACCATGGGCGGCGGCCTCATCCTGGTATCGATGGTTCTCGGCACGCTGCTGTGGGCGGATTTGTCGAGCCGGTTCATCTGGATACTGCTGCTGACGACGCTCGCCTTCGGCTTGGTGGGGTTTTACGACGATTACCTGAAGCTGGTGGTCGGCAATTCCCGGGGGCTCGCGCCGCGCTACAAGTTCCTGGCGCAGTCGGCGGGCGGACTCGGCGCGGCCTTCGCGCTGCATCACTGGCACGTATCGGCCGCGGAAACCTCGCTGTACGTGCCGTTCTTCAAGACGGTTGCGGTGCCGATGTCGACCGCCGTGTTCGTCGCGTTCGCCTATTTCGTCATCGTCGGCACCAGCAACGCGGTGAATCTGACCGACGGGCTCGACGGGCTGGCAATCATGCCCGCGGTTATGGTTGCGGCGGCACTCGGCGTGTTCGCCTACGCGACCGGCAACATCAAATTCGCCACTTATCTGCAGATCCCCTACATACCCGGGGTCGGCGAGGTTCTGATCTTCAGCGCGACACTGGTGGGGGCGGGACTCGGGTTTCTCTGGTTCAACTCGTATCCTGCGCAGGTTTTCATGGGCGATATCGGCGCGCTCGCGATCGGCGCCTCGCTCGGCACCATCGCCGTCATCGTGCGCCAGGAGATCGTGCTGGCCGTCATGGGCGGCGTGTTCGTCCTGGAGACTGTCTCGGTGATGCTGCAGGTCGGCTCATACAAGCTCACCGGCAAGCGGCTGTTCCGCATGGCCCCCATCCATCATCATTTCGAATTGAAAGGCTGGGTGGAGCCCAAGGTGATCGTGCGCTTCTGGATCATCAGTTTCGTCCTGGTATTGGCGGGCCTTGCAACCTTGAAGATACGATGATGGCCAGCGTCGTGGTGGGACTCGGCAAGACCGGCGCATCGTGCCTGCGGTATCTCTCCAGACGCGGCGTGCAGGTGAGCGCCACCGACACGCGCACCGCGCCGCCCGGCCTCGGGCAGATCGGCGGGCTGGCACAAACCCTCGACATCCGTCTCGGCGGCTTCGATCTGTCGCTGCTCGATGGCGCCACGCAGCTGCTGATGTCCCCGGGGGTGTCGCTGCACGAGCCGATCGCACGCCGCGCACGCGACCTGGGCATCGAAGTGGTCGGCGACATCGAGCTGTTCGCCCGCGCGGTCCGCGCGCCCGTCATCGGTGTCACCGGCACCAACGGCAAGAGCACCGTCACCAGCCTGGTGGCGGCCATGGCGCAAAGCGCCGGTCGGCGCGTGCTCGCCGGCGGCAACCTCGGCGAGCCCGCGCTCGATCTGCTCGAGCACGAGGTTCCCGAGCTGTACGTCCTGGAGCTGTCGAGCTACCAGCTGGAGACCACCAATTCGCTCGCGCTGCTCGGCGGGGTCGTGCTCAACGTGACCGCCGACCATCTGGACCGCTATATCACAATCGCCGATTACGCGCGCGCCAAGGAGCGCATCTTCGCCCACGCCGCAACCGCCGTGCTGAACGCGGATGATCCCCTGGTGGCGGCGATGCGCGGCGGATCGGCGCGCACGCTGACGTTCTCCATCGAGCGCACCGCGGCGGATTTCCACCTGCTGCGCGACGCCGGCCGCATCCATCTGGCGCGCCGCGGCGAGCGGCTGCTCGACACCTCGCACATGAAGATCCGCGGACTGCACAACGCCGCCAACGCGCTTGCCGCGCTTGCCCTCGGCGAGGCCGCCGGCCTGCCGATGCCCGCCATGCTGGCAGCGCTCGAATCCTTTCCCGGTCTGCCGCACCGTACCGCGTGGGTGGCGGACGTCGCGGGTGTGCGCTACGTCGACGATTCCAAGGGCACCAACGTAGGCGCCACCATCGCCGCGGTGTCCGGCCTGGACGGTCCGCTGGTGATCATCGCCGGCGGCGACGGCAAGGGCCAGGATTTCACGCCGCTCGCCGCCGCCTTCCGCGGCAAGGTGCGTCTGGCTGTGCTGCTCGGCCGGGATGCGCCGGCGTTGGCCGGCGCGCTCGAGGGCGCATGCGCCACGCAGCGCGCGGCTTCGATGCCGGCGGCGGTGGCCGCCGCCGCGGCGGCCGCGCGCGCCGGCGACACCGTGCTGCTCTCGCCGGCGTGCGCCAGCCTGGACATGTTCCGCGACTACGGCCATCGCGGCGAAGTGTTCGCCGCCGCGGTGCGCGAACTCGCCGGTAGCGGCCGATGAGCGCCGCCACGCTGTCCTACGGATTGCGCGCCCGCGAACGCCTGCCGTTCACTTGGGACTTCGTGACGCTGGGCCTGACCGCCGCACTGTTGCTGATCGGGCTGATCATGGTCACCTCCGCGTCCATGTCGATCGCCGCCCGCGATCTCGGAAATCCATTCTTCTATCTGGAACGGCAGTTCATCTACGGTTTCGCCGGCGTGCTGTTCGCCTGGGCCGTGACGCGCGTGCCCGCCGAGCTGTGGGACAAATACAGCCTGATGCTGATGCTGCTCGGACTGCTGCTGTTGCTGCTGGTGCTGATGCCGGGCATCGGCGCGACGGTCAACGGCGCGCGCCGCTGGCTCAAGCTCGGCCCGGTGAATTTTCAGGTGTCGGAGCTCGCCAAGGTGTTGGTGCTGACCTGGGTGTGCAGCTACAGCGTGCGCAAGCGCGCCGAGCTGGTGGACACGCTGACAGGCCTGGCCAAGCCGGTGGGACTGCTGACGGTGGCCGCGGTGATGCTGTTGCTGGAGCCGGACTTCGGCGCCACCACGGTGCTGTTCGCCACCGGGTTTGCGGTGCTGTTCGTGGCCGGCGCGCGTCTGCGCTACGTGCTGATCTTCACCACCCTGGCCGGCAGCGCGCTCGGGGTGCTGGCGCTGACCTCGGCCTACCGTCTGCGGCGGCTCACGGGCTTTTTGCACCCATGGGAGGACCCGTTCAACAGCGGCTTCCAATTGACCCAGTCGCTGATTGCCATCGGCCGCGGCTCCTGGTTCGGCGTCGGCCTCGGCGCCAGCGTGCAGAAGCTGTTCTACCTGCCGGAGGCGCATACGGATTTCGTGTTCGCCGTGCTCGCCGAGGAGCTCGGCCTGGTCGGCGTGATCGGCGTGATCGGATTGTTCCTGGCGCTGGTGTGGCGCTCGTTCCGGATCTCGCGCATGGCGGCACAGGGCGGCCTCATGTTCCATTCGTATCTGGCGCTGGCGTTCGGCGTGTGGATCGGTCTGCAGGCCATCGTCAACATCGGCGTCAACATGGGCGTGCTGCCCACCAAGGGATTGACGCTGCCGCTGATCAGCTATGGGCGCAGCAGTCTGCTCGTGACCCTGGCCTGGATCGGCGTGCTGCTCAGGATCTACCACGAGGTCAAGGGCGCGTCGCGCTCGGCCGTGATTCGTATGCCGCGGGAGGCGCGATGATCGGCGCGCCGGTGCTCATCATGGCGGGCGGCACGGGCGGACACGTGTTCCCGGCGCTGGCGGTCGCCCGCGTGCTGCGCGAGCGTGGCGTCGGGGTAGTGTGGCTCGGCACACCCGCCGGCATGGAATCGCGCCTGGTACCCGCGGCGGGCATTCCCATGGAATGGATACGGGTGGCAGGCATTCGCGGCAAGGGCGCTCTGGCGTGGCTGCTGGCGCCGCTGCGCCTGCTGCGGGCGGTGGCCGAGGCGCGGCGCGTGCTGCGGCGTGTGGCGCCGCGCGCGGTGCTCGGCGCGGGCGGTTTCGTCAGCGGGCCCGGCGGACTGGCCGCCTGGATGCTGCACATCCCGCTGCTCATTCACGAACAAAACGCGGTCGCCGGACTCACCAATCGCTGGCTCGCGAAGCTGGCCGGTCAGGTGCTGGAGGCCTTTCCCGGCAGCTTCGGCCCGGGAGCACATGCGCTGTGCATCGGCAATCCGGTGCGCGCCGACATCGCCGCGCTGCCGGCGCCGGCACTGCGCTTTGCCGGCCGTGAAGCCCGCGCCCGGCTGCTGGTGCTCGGCGGCAGCCAGGGCGCGTCGCGGCTTAACCAGGCGATGCCGCGGGCGCTGGCGATGCTGCGCCCGCAGGACCGGCCGCAGGTGCGGCACCAGGCGGGTGCGCGCGGCCTGGCCGACGCCCGCGAGGCCTACCGGGCGGCGGCGGTGGATGCCGAGGTGCTGGCCTTCATCGACGACATGGCCGGGGCATATGCCTGGGCGGACTTTGCGGTATGCCGCGCGGGCGCGTTGACGGTCACCGAATTGCAGGCCGCCGGCCTCGGCGCCGTGCTGGTGCCCTATCCCTCGGCCGTCGACGACCATCAGACCCGCAATGCCGAGGTCCTGGTGCGCATCGGCGCCGCCCGCATCCTGCAGGAGAGCGATCTCGATCCCGAGCGCCTGGGCAGGATCATCGGCGAGCTCGGCGCCGACCGCGGCCGTCTGCTCATCATGGCGGAGGCCGCACGCGCCGCCGCCGTCACCGATGCGGCCGCGCGGCTCGCGGATCTGTGCATCGCCGCCGGAGCGCCCGCATGAACGACCGCATGCGCCGGATCCATCGCATCCATCTCGTCGGCATCGGCGGCAGCGGCATGGGTGGCATTGCCGAAGTGCTGCTCAATCTGAGCTACGAAGTGCAGGGGTCGGACCTCAGGGAAAACGCCGTCACGCGGCGCCTGGCGCGGCTCGGCGCGAAGATCTTCATCGGACACGACGCCGCCAATCTGGGGGGCGCGGATGTGGTGGTGGTATCGACCGCAGTGGGTCCCGCCAATCCGGAGGTGGCCGCGGCGCTCGCCAGGCGCGTGCCGGTGGTGCCGCGCGCGGAAATGCTTGGTGAACTGATGCGCTTTCGCTACTCGATCGCGGTCGCCGGCACGCACGGCAAGACCACGACGACGAGCCTGGTGGCGAGCGTGCTCGCCGAGGGAGGACTGGATCCGACCTTCGTCATCGGCGGCCGGCTGAAGAGCGCCGACAGCAACGCGCGCCTGGGGGCCGGCCGCTACCTGGTGGCTGAGGCCGACGAAAGCGACGCGTCGTTCATGCACCTGCAGCCGATGATCTCCATCGTCACCAACATCGACAACGATCATCTGTCGACCTACGACGGCGACTTCCTGCGGCTCAAGCAGAGCTTCGTCGAGTTTCTGCACAATCTGCCGTTTTACGGATTGGGCGTGCTGTGCGTCGATGACGAGCACGTGCGCGACATCCTGTCGGACGTGGCGCGGCCGTTCGTCACCTACGGCTTCGACCAGGGCGCAGACCTGCGCGCCGTCAACGTGGAGCGCGTCGGGCTGTTGTCGCGTTATGAAGCGGTGCGGGCGGGCAAACCACCGCTCGCGATCACGATCAACCTTCCCGGCCGCCATAACGTTCTCAATTCGCTCGCCGCGGTGGCGGTCGCCTCGGAGCTCGGGGTCGGGGATCCGGCCATCCAGCGGGCGCTCGCCAATTTCCAGGGCATCGACCGGCGGCTGCAGCAGCTCGGAGAGATCGAATGGCCGAACGGCCGCGCGCTGATCGTCGATGACTACGGCCACCACCCGACCGAGGTGGCGGCCACCCTCGAGGCGGTGCGCCAGGGCTGGCCGGGGCGCCGCCTGGTGCTCGCCTTCCAGCCGCACCGCTACACGCGCACGCGCGATCTGCTCGATGATTTCGGCCGCGTGCTCGGCGAATGCGACGTGCTTTTGGTGACCGAGGTGTATGCCGCCGGCGAGACGCCGATCGCCGGCGCCGACGGGCGCGCCATCTGTCGCGCCGTCCGTTCGCGCGGGCTGATGGAGCCGGTGTTCGTGGAGCGCGTCGACGAGCTTGCGGAGGCACTGCGCGGCGTGCTGCGCGACGGCGATCTGGTGCTCACCATGGGCGCGGGCAACATCGGCGCAGTCGCGCACGAACTGAAGAGCCGCTTCGCGACCGGAGCGGCGGCATGAGCGGCAATCCCAACGGCACCCGCTGCGCAGTGCTCGCGCCGGAGTTCAACACACGCGTGCTGCGCGATGAACCGATGTCCAAGCACACCTCCTGGCACGCCGGCGGACCGGCGGACCTGTACTTCACGCCGCGGGATGTCATGGATCTCGCGGCGTTCATACGCCAGCTGCCGCCGGAGTCCCCGCTCCTGTGGATAGGCCTCGGCAGCAATCTGCTGGTTCGCGACGGCGGCATCCGCGGCGCGGTGGTGTCGACCCAGGGCGCGCTGCTCGCGCTGGAGCGCGTGAGTTCGACACGGATACATGCCCAGGCCGGCGTGCCGTGCGCGCGCCTCGCCCGGCAATGCGTGAAGTGGGGGTTGGGCCCGGCGGAGTTCCTTGCCGGCATTCCCGGCACCCTCGGCGGCGCGCTCGCCATGAATGCGGGCGCCTGGGGCGGGGAGACCTGGGCGCATGTGGCGGAGGTCGACGTGCTCGACCGGCGTGGCGTGCGCCGCACGCGCACGCCGGCGGACTATGAGATCGGCTACCGGCGGGTGAAAGGTCCGGCGGAGGAATGGTTCATCGCAGCGCGGCTGGATTTCGAGCTCAAGTCCGGGGTCAACGAGACCGCCATCCGCGAACTCCTCGAGCGGCGCCGGCAGACGCAGCCGATCGGCGAGTGGAGCTGCGGATCGGTGTTCACCAATCCGCCGGGCGATCACGCGGCGCGACTGATCGAGGCCGCGGGCCTGAAGGGCTTTCGCATCGGCGATGCTTCGGTGTCGCAGAAGCACGCCAATTTCATCATCAACCACGGCGCCGCCACCGCCGCCGACATCGAGGCCGTGATTCTGCACGTGCAGCGCACCGTGGCCGCCCTGCATCACATCGAATTACGCCCTGAAGTGCGCATCGTCGGGGTGCCGTGAGCCTGCTCGCCACCCAGCCGGTCGTGCGCCGTGCCGCCTCCGCCGCCGAGTTCGGCAAGGTTGCGGTGCTGCTCGGCGGAGACTCGACGGAGCGCGAGATATCGCTGCTCACCGGCGGCGCCATGCTCGCCGCGCTGCTGCGCCGGGGGGTGGACGCCCATGCATTCGATCCGCAGGACCTGCCGCTGCCCAGATTGCGCTCGGATGGCTTCGATCGCGCCGTGATCGCACTGCATGGTCCGGGCGGGGAGGACGGCATGATGCAAGGCGCCCTGGAATGGCTGGGCGTGCCGTACACCGGCAGCGGCGTGCTCGGTTCGGCGCTCACCATGGACAAGCTCAAGACCAAGCGGGTGGTGGTGGGTGCGGGCTACCCGGCACCGGAATACGCGGTGCTCTCGGATGAGGCCGGCCTGCCCGGCGCGCTCGCCGCCGTCGGTCTGCCGATGATGGTCAAGCCTGCCTCGCAGGGCTCGAGTGTCGGCATCACCAAGGTGAATTCCGCGCAGGACCTGCCGCGCGCGTATGCCGCCGCCGCCGCCGTCGATCCGATCGTGTTCGCCGAGCGCTTCATCAGCGGCGGCGAGTTCACGGTCGGCGTGCTACAGGGGCGGGCGCTGCCCTCGATCCGCATCGTACCCGCCACCGAATTCTACGACTATGAGGCGAAGTATTTCCGCAACGACACGCAGTACCACTGCCCGGGCGGCCTCGACGCCGCGGCCGAGGAGGCCCTGCAGGCGGCCGCGATGGCCGTCTTCCGGGTCACCGACTGCTTCGGCTGGGGACGCGTCGACTTCATGCGCGACGATCGAACCGGCAAATTCTATTTCATCGAAATCAACACCACCCCGGGCATGACCGACCACAGCCTGGTGCCCATGGCCGCCCGCCGGGCCGGCATCGATTTCGAGGAATTGGTGTGGCGAATTCTGGAAACCAGCCTCTCGAGGGTACGCAAATGAAACACGGCTTCACTTTGCTGCGGCGTAACCGGTTCAAGAGCCGGGCCACGCCGCCGCGCCGGTCATGGCGCTGGCCGAAGCTGTCGATCGACTGGCGCGGGGCTGCACGGCGCACCGCGCTCGTAGCGCTGATCGGCGGCTCCTTGAGCGCGCTGATCTGGGCGCTCGACCGGCCGGTGCACGTGGTGTCGATGGACGGCAGCTTCCAGCGCGTATCTCCCGGCCAGATCGAGCAGGCGGTGGCGCCGTTTTTGGCGGCCGGCTTCATGTCGGCGGACCTGAACGCCATCCAGCGAGCGGTCGAGAATCTGCCCTGGGTGGACCACGCGCGCGTGCAGCGCCACTGGCCGACCAGCCTGCACGTGACGGTGTCCGAACAGACGGCCGCCGCGCGCTGGGGCGATGCCGGGCTGCTCAACACCCGCGGCGAGCTGTTCGTGCGCACAGCCGCGCACGTGCCGTCCGAATTGCCGCGCCTGAGCGGCCCCGACGGCACCGAGACGCAGGTCGCCCAGCGCTATCTGTCGGCCGAGGGACGCATGCTCGAGGCCGGCATGCGCATCGCGGCGCTGCGTCTCGATGAGCGCGGCGCGTGGGAATTCGACCTCGACAACGGCGTGACGGTGCGCCTCGGCAGGCGCCAGGTCGACGAGCGACTCGATCGCTTCATACGCACGGCCTCGCAGGTCATCGCGCATCACGTCGGCGAGATCGCCTATGTGGACATGCGCTACTCCAACGGATTCGCCATCGGCTGGCGGACGGTCTCGACGCCGGCGTCGGCGTCCGCCAATCCCGCCGGCGACAGCGACGCGTAAGGACCGCACCGAATCATGGCCAAACGCTCGGATCGCAATCTTCTCGTCGGCCTTGACATCGGCACCAGCAAGGTCGTCGCCATCGTCGGCGAAATGCACGCCGACGGCGCCCTCGAGATCATCGGCATCGGCAGCCATCCTTCGCGCGGCCTGAAGAAGGGCGTGGTGGTCAACATAGAATCCACCGTTCAATCGATCCAGCGCGCGGTCGAGGAGGCGGAGCTGATGGCGGGCTGCGAGATCCATTCGGTCTACGCGGGCATCGCGGGCAGCCACGTACGCAGCCTCAATTCGCACGGCATCGTCGCGATCAAGGACAAGGAGGTGGTGCAGGGCGACGTTGAACGCGTGATCGATGCCGCCAAGGCGGTCGCGATTCCGGCCGACCAGAAGATCCTGCACGTGCTGCCGCAGGAATACATCATCGATTCCCAGGAGGGGATACGTGATCCGATCGGCATGTCGGGCGTGCGGCTCGAAGCCAAGGTGCACATCGTGACCGGCGCCGACAGCGCGGCGCAAAACATCGTCAAATGCGTGCAGCGCTGCGGGCTCGCGGTGGACGACATCGTTCTCGAGCAGCTTGCCTCCAGCTACGCCGTGCTCACCGAGGATGAGAAGGATCTCGGAGTGTGCGTGGTGGACATCGGCGGCGGCACCACCGACATCGCGGTGTTCGGCGGCGGCGCGATCCGCCATACCGCCGTCATTCCGATCGCCGGCGACCAGGTGACCAACGACATCGCAGTGTCCATGCGCACACCCACACAGTACGCAGAGGACATCAAGATCAAGTACGCGTGCGCGCTGTCGCAACTCGCGAATCCGGACGAGACCATCGAGGTGCCGAGCGTCGGCGATCGTCCGCCGCGGCGCCTCGCACGGCAGACGCTCGCAGAGATCGTCGAACCGCGCTACGAGGAGCTGTTCGGCCTGATACGCGACGAGCTGCGGCGCTCGGGGCTGGAGGAATCCGTTGCCACCGGCATCGTGCTCACGGGCGGCAGCGCGAAGATGGAAGGCGCGATCGAGCTGGCAGAGGAAGTGTTTCACATGCCGGTACGGCTCGGCGTGCCGCAGTTCGTCAGCGGCCTGGTCGAGGTCGTGAGCAATCCGATTCACGCTACGGGCGTGGGACTGCTGCTTTACGCCAAGGGAAATCTCGAAGCGCCGCGCTCGGAGGCGCCGCTGCTGTCGGGCGGCGTGAAGAGCGCGTTTGAAAGAATGAAGACCTGGTTTCAGGGTAATTTTTGATCAAGTCAAGGAGTAGCCGAATGTTCGAACTCATGGATTCTTACAGTCAAAGTGCCGTCATCAAGGTGCTGGGCGTGGGCGGCGGCGGCGGCAACGCCGTGTCGCACATGGTGCAGGCCGGCCTCGAGGGCGTCGACTTCATCTGCATCAACACCGACGCACAGGCACTCAAGCACTCGAAGGTGCGCACCGCCCTGCAGATCGGCTGCAACATCACCAAGGGCCTGGGCGCGGGCGCCGATCCGGAGGTCGGCCGCCAGGCCGCCATGGAGGACCGCGACCGCATCATCGAGCTGATCGAAGGCTGCGACATGCTGTTNNGCGGGCATGGGCGGCGGCACGGGCACCGGTGCGGCTCCCGTGGTTGCGCAGATCGCCAAGGAGCTCGGCATATTGACGGTCGCCGTCGTGACCAAGCCGTTCGAGATGGAGGGCAACAAGCGCGGCCGCATCGCCGATCAGGGGATGCTCGAGCTGTCGAAGTTCGTCGACTCGCTGATCACCATTCCGAATCAGAAATTGCTGTCGGTGCTGGGCAGCGAGACCACGCTTCTCGACGCCTTCAAGGCCGCCAACGCGGTGCTGCAGGGAGCCGTCCAGGGCATCGCCGAACTCATCACCCGGCCGGGCCTGATCAACGTCGATTTCGCAGACGTGCGCACCGTGATGTCGGAGACCGGCATGGCGATGATGGGATCCGGCAGCGCATCGGGCGAAGATCGCGCACGCGAGGCGGCCGAGGCGGCGATTTCGAGTCCGCTGCTCGAGGACATCAATCTGGCGGGTGCCCAGGGGATTCTGGTCAATGTCACGGCCGGCATGGATCTGTCGATCGGCGAGTTCCAGGAAGTCGGCAATGTGGTCAAGCAGTTCGCCTCCGACGACGCCACGGTGGTCGTGGGCACGGTGATCGACGCCGAGATGACCAATCAGATCCGGGTCACGGTGGTGGCGACCGGTCTGGGCCGCACCCTGCCGAAGTCGGCCACGTTGCCGGCGGCGGCGGCTGTGGTGCCACAGACGACCATGCGGGTCGTGCGGCGCGCGTCGCCGCTGGCCACGACCGACTATGCCATGCTGGACAAGCCGACCGTGCAGCGCCAGCGGGCGGTGGGCGACGGCATGCGCGATTCCAATGACGAGGACATTCTGGACATCCCGGCGTTTCTGCGCCGCCAGGCCGATTAGTCCCGGCCGGAGCCTACGAACCCCCCCCGTTGGCGCGCGCAGGGGGGAAGCCTCGCACACCGGGTTTAGGCCCGGGCGCGGGCTGTGGTACCTTTGTCAGCCGTGTCGGGGTGCGATCGTGCGTTAAATGTTGAACCAAAGAACACTGAAGAATTCCATACGTGCCACCGGCGTGGGATTGCACACGGGTAAAAAGGTGCTGATGACCCTGCGTCCGGCGCTTGCGGACACCGGTATCGTGTTCCGCCGCACGGATCTGGAGCGGCCGGTGGATATCCGGGCCAATGCCGAATATGTGGGCGACACCATGTTGGGCACGACCTTGCACAAGGGCGACGTCAAGATCTCCACGGTTGAGCACCTGCTGTCGGCGCTGGCGGGGCTCGGTATCGACAATGCCTTGGTGGAGGTGAGCGCCGCCGAGGTGCCCATCATGGACGGCAGCGCCGGTCCTTTCGTGTTTCTATTGCAGTCGGCGGGCATCGAGGAGCAAAAGGCGCCGAAGCGCTTCATCCGGATCCTGCAAAGCGTACGCGTCGAGGACGGCGACAAGTGGGCCCGGTTCGATCCGTATGACGGCTTCAAGGTCAATTTCGAGATCGAGTTCGATCATCCGACCTTCAAGAAGCATTCGCAGGTCGCCTCGATGGACTTCTCGACCACTTCCTTCCTGCGCGAGGTCAGCCGCGCCCGCACCTTCGGCTTCATGCGCGATCTGGAGAGCCTGCGCGCGCGCAACCTCGCGCTCGGCGGCAACATGGACAATGCCATCGTGCTCGACGACTTTCGGATATTGAACGAGGACGGCTTGCGCTACGAGGATGAATTCGTCAAACACAAGATCCTCGACGCGATCGGCGATTTGTATCTGCTGGGACACAGCCTGATCGGCGAGTTCAGCGGCTTCAAGTCCGGCCACGCGCTCAACAATCAGCTGCTGCGCACGCTCATCGCCACCCGAAGCGCCTGGCAGGAAGTCACCTTCGAGAGCCTGGCCGAGGCGCCTATTTCCTATGTGGAGGCGGCACGCCGGGCGTGAGTGATGATCCGGACCCGGGCAGCACCACCCGGATCCTCACGCTGGCAATGTTCATGTGCAACGCTGCGCCCAAGCGCCGGCGCAGATTATCGGCCTGATAACGCAGCCGCGTGGCCCACGCCGCACCCGTCACCCCGATGCTGAGACAGCCCTTGTCGATGCCGGCACTTGCAATATGTCGTGCCAGCGGTGCGGGCAGCGCGCCTCGCACCAACTCGACCGTGGCGCCACGCTGCTTGAGCTGCGCGGCGAGCGCCGCCAGCCGTTGGGTGCTCGCGGCCATTAAGTCACTGACGCTCTTGGAGTTTTGCATTGACACGCCGTATTTAGTCATGAAATGACGACACTCAGACTGTGCGGAAATCCTTGTTTTTAGTCGGTTTTCTGCATATTGTAACCGCATGAACTTCATCTTTGTGGGGCGCCAATCGGGACGCGTGAAACAACTGGACCTGCGCCATCCCGTGGTGCTCGGCGTGGCGCTGTGCGTGGTGGTCGCGATCGTCGGCGGCGCGTTCTCCATCGGCTTGGGATTGGGCGCCCGCCACGGTACGACCGGGCCGGTCGACCAATTGGGCAACTGGTCGGCGGAGCTGCTGCGCCAGCAGGCGCAGATAGAAGACGTGCGGCGCGTGCTGCAGGAAAAGGTGAACGCCCTGGCGATGCGTGTCGGTCAGATGAATGCCAACGTGATCCGCTTGGATGCCCTCGGCAAACGGCTGACCCGCATGGCCAATCTCGACGACGGGGAATTTGACTTCGGCCACCCGCCGGCGCAGGGCGGCGCGGAGGGTGCGGATGGCCAGCCGGCGCAGATTCCGGACCTGACCGCCATGGTCGACGATCTGCAGTCGCAGCTTTCCAACCGCGAACAGCAGCTCGGCGTGCTCGAGAACCTCATTCTCACGCGCGAACTCAACAAACAGGTATACCCCGAAGGGCGGCCGGTGCAGGACGGGTGGATTTCCTCCTATTATGGCCAGCGCTCCGATCCGTTCAGCGGCTATACGGCATTTCACAAGGGGCTCGATTTCGCCGGACCCGAGGGCACCCACGTGACCGCCGTGGCGGCCGGGTTGGTGACCTTCGCGGGCGAGCGCGCCGGCTTCGGGGAAATGGTCGAGATCAATCATGGCAACGGCCTCTCGACCCGCTACTGCCACAACGAGAAAATTCTGGTCAAACAGGGCGATATGGTGCGCAAGGGCGAGCAGATCGCGCTGATGGGATCGACCGGCCATTCCACCGGCCCCCATCTGCATTTCGAAGTGCTGAAGAACGGCACCCAGGTCGATCCGCTGCGTTTCATCGGCGAGGTCCGCTGAGCCCTTAGCTCCCCCGCCGGCTCCGGGGCGGCGAAACGATTTCCCGCCCCTTCGGTCTATCCGTACAATAGCCAGCTTTTCAAGGATTCCCTCGCGTGTGGAAAGTACTGACGCATGTATTCGGCAGCCGTAATCAGCGCCTGATCAAGGAGTTGAGCCGCACCGTTGCCGCCGTCAACGGCTTCGAGGCGGCCATGCGGGCCCTGGAAGACGGGCAATTTCCCGAAAAGACCCGTGAACTCAAGGCCCGGCACGCCGCCGGCACGCCGCTCGACGCCCTGGTTCCGGAGGCCTTTGCGCTGGTGCGCGAGGCGTCCCGCCGCAAGCTCGGGCTGCGCCACTTTGACGTGCAGCTGATCGGCGGTCTGGCGCTGCATTCCGGAAAGATCGCCGAAATGCGCACCGGCGAGGGCAAGACGCTGATGGCGACCTTGCCCGCCTATTTGAACGCCCTGACGGGCGATGGCGTCCACGTCGTCACGGTCAACGAATACCTGGCGCAGCGCGATTCGGATTGGATGAGCCCGGTGTACCGCTTTCTCGGGCTCGAGGTCGGGGTGATCAAGAACGCACAGACGCCCGATGAAAAGCGGGCCGGCTATGCCTGCGACATTATTTACGGCACCAACAACGAATTCGGTTTCGATTATCTGCGCGACAACCTGGCTTTCAGGCTCGAGGACCGGGTGCAGCGCAAACTGTCGTTTGCCATCGTCGACGAGGTCGATTCGATCCTGATCGACGAGGCGCGCACGCCGCTGATCATCTCGGGGCCCGCCGAGGAGAGCACGGAGCTCTACGTCAAGATCAATACGCTGATCCCGCGCCTGGTCCGCCAAAAGGAGGAGGACGGCCCCGGCGACTATGCCGTCGACGAGAAGACCAAGCAGGCCACGCTCACCGAGGAGGGACACGCGAAGGTCGAGGAATTGATGGCCGAGATCGGGCTGCTGCGCGAGGGTGAGAGCCTGTACGACGCCACCAACATCAGGCTGATGCATCATTTGAACGCGGCACTGCGCGCCCATGCGCTTTACCGGCGCGACGTCGAATACATCGTGCGCGGCGGCGAAGTGATCATCGTCGATGAGTTCACCGGGCGCACCATGCAGGGTCGGCGCTGGTCGGACGGGCTGCACCAGGCCGTGGAAGCCAAGGAGGGTGTGAAGGTTCGCGAGGAAAATCAGACCGTCGCCTCGATCACTTTCCAGAATTACTTCAGACTGTACTCCAAGCTGTCGGGAATGACCGGCACGGCGGACACCGAGGCGTTCGAATTCCAACAGATCTACGGGCTCGAGGTCGTGGTCATCCCGACCCACAAGCCCATGATCCGCAGTGACCGGTCCGATCTCGTGTTCCTGTCCGAGGCGGACAAGTTCCAGGCCATTCTCGAGGACATCGAGGATTGCGTGAAGCGCGGCCAGCCGGTGCTGGTCGGCACCACCTCGATCGAGACCTCGGAGAGGCTGGCCAGGCTCTTGGTCGGTGCGCAGATCAAGCACGAAGTGCTGAATGCCAAGCAGCATGAACGCGAGGCGCACATCGTCGCGGAGGCGGGCCGCCCCGGTGCCGTGACCATCGCCACCAACATGGCCGGTCGCGGCACGGACATCGTGCTCGGCGGCAGCCCACAGACCCAGATCGACGCCATCGAAGATCCGAGCGAGGACCAGCTCAAACAGATTCACGAGGAGTGGCAGAAGCGCCATGACCTGGTGCTGGCGGCCGGCGGCCTGCATATCGTCGGCACCGAGCGCCACGAGTCGCGGCGCATCGACAACCAGCTGCGCGGACGATCGGGACGTCAGGGCGACCCCGGCTCGAGCCGCTTCTATCTGTCCCTCGAGGACAGCCTGATGCGCATCTTCGGCGATCCGACCCGCATGAAGGCCCTCATGACGCGCGTCGGCATGAAGCCGGGCGAGGCGATCGAGAGCGGCATGCTCACGCGCCAGATCGAGCGCGCGCAGAAGCGCGTGGAGCAGCATAATTTCGACGCGCGCAAGCAGCTGCTCGAATATGACGACGTCGCGAACGATCAACGCCGCGTGATCTACCAGCAGCGCACCGATCTCATGGGTGCCGAGAACGTCGCCGAGGCGGTCCGCGGCATCCGCGAGGATGTGGTCGCACAGATGGTCGATCAGTACGTGCCGGGCGGGGCGCCCGAGGATCAATGGGATGGCCCCGGACTGGCGCAGGCCCTGGAGCGCGATTTCGGTCCCCGCGTGCCGGTCGAGGACTGGCTCAAGTCGGAGGAGCCCGGCGACGGTTCGGCCTTGAAGAAGAGGATCCTGACCGCGCTCGAGGAGGCCTACGACGCCAAAGCCGCGAGTGTCGGCCCCGATGTCATGCGTTACATCGAGAAAGAGGTGATGCTGCGGACCCTCGATCAGCATTGGCGCGAACATCTGGCGGCGATGGATTACATGCGCCAGGGCATCTTCCTGCGCAGCTACGCGCAGAAGAATCCCAAGCAGGAATACAAGCGCGAGGCGTTCGAGTTGTTCTCGGCGATGCTGGATCGGATCAAATTCGACACCGTCACGATGGTCTCGAAGATCCAGGTGCGCAGCCAGGCGGAAATCGAGCGCGAGGAGCTGGAACGCCAGCATCGACTGGCGCGCGCGCTGCAGGCCCAGCACGCAGAAGCCGTCTCGCCGATCCAGGCCGTGCCGGGCGGCGAGGCGCCCGCCAATGCGCCCAACGCCATGGAGGCAGAGCAGCGCGCCCCCGCGCCGGCGGCGCCCTTTGTGCGGCCGATGCCCAAGGTGGGCCGCAACGAGCCTTGCCCCTGCGGCTCGGGCAAGAAGTTCAAGCATTGCCACGGGGCGCTGCAACAAGCGAGCGGTTGAGCGCGGCGCCTCCGGACCCGGTTCACGTGGTCGCCGGCGCTCTGCTCGACGCCGACGCGCGGGTGCTCATCGCCGAACGTCCGCGCGGCCGGCATCTGGCCGGCGGCTGGGAGTTTCCCGGCGGCAAACTCGCCCCTCAGGAGACCCCCATCGAGGGGCTGGCGCGCGAGCTGAGCGAGGAACTCGGCATCGCGCTCGGCTCCGCCCGACCCCTCATCCGTGTGCGCCACGACTACCCTGACCGCAGCATCCTGCTGGATGTGTGGCTGGTGACAGCCTATGCGGGC
The DNA here is from genome assembly GCA_003137095.1 of Gammaproteobacteria bacterium. Taxonomy (GTDB): domain Bacteria; phylum Pseudomonadota; class Gammaproteobacteria; order Steroidobacterales; family Steroidobacteraceae; genus Bog-1198. The sequence goes on along the minus strand of PLET01000103.1, from coordinate 36,297 downwards.
GTGCCCGAGGGTCTGGAGGGACAGAGACTGCGCTGGTGCGGCGCCGAGGAGCTGCCCGCGGCAGACCTGCTGCCGGCGGATCGGCCGGTGGTCGCTGCCCTGCGGCTGCCGCCGCGCCTGGTTGCGGCGAGTTCGGGCATCCATGTGATCAGGGCGGCCGCGACTGCCGGACGGCACGGCGGCCGGCTCGAGGGCATCTGGTGCAACGGCGCGGCACAGGCCCGCGCGGCGGCCGCGGCAGGCGCGGATTTTCTGGTGCTGTGCGATGCGCTGGACGCGGCCGAACTGGCAGCGCTCTGCGACTCGGTGAACGTGCCGGTGTTCGCCCGCGGCATCGCGCTCGAGCAGGCCTGGACGCTGGGCGCCACGGGCATCAATGCGATTTGAGATTCTGGTCGAAAAACCTGAGTATCGTGGCGTAGGCGTGGCGCCCGTCGTGCTGGCGCACGAGCCCGTGCTTGGCGCCGGGATACACCATCACCTCGAAGGGCTTTCCCAGGTCCTGCAATTTTCGAAGCAGCTTGGTGCTGTGCAGGAAGAGTACATTGTCGTCCGCCATGCCGTGCATCACCAGCAGGCTGCCCGCGAGGTCCTTGGCATAGGGCAGCACCGAGCTGGCGTCGTAGCCGGCCGGGTTGTCCTGCGGCCGGCCGAGATAGCGCTCCGTGTAATGGGTGTCGTACAGGCGCCAGTCGGTGACCGGTGCCCCCGCCACGCCGGCGCGAAACAGCTCCGGACTCCGGAACATCAGCATGAGCGTCATGTAGCCGCCGTAGCTCCAGCCCCACACGCCCATGCGCGAGGGGTCCACGTAGCTTTGCGCGGCGAGCCAGCGCGCGCCCTGTACCTGGTCGGCGACCTCGACGTCGCCGAGACGGCCATGCAGGGGAGACTGGAATGCCGTGCCGCGAAAGCCGCTGCCGCGATTGTCGAGCTGGAAGACGACGTAGCCCGCGCGCGTCAGGATCTGGGTGAAGGAGCTGCCGGTCCAGTTGTCGAGCACCCGTTGCACACCCGGTCCGCCGTACACATCGACGATGGCGGGGTAGCGCCGGGCAGGGTCGAATCCGCGCGGTTTGAACAGCCGGTAATGCAGTAACTGGCCGTCCGCGGCGATGAGAGTGCCGAATTGCCCCAGAGAATTGTCGGCGAGGTACGGCGCGTCGGGATGCGTTCCGTCCAGGCGGTTCTCGAGCAGATACGCGATCAGCGAGCCGTCGATGCGGTGCAATGACACCTGTGGCGGCTGGGTGGTGCTGGTGAACACATCCACGTAGAAGCGCGCATCCGGCGGCATGGCGACCGAGTGCAGCCCGTCCTTGGATGAAATGCGGTGCGGCAGGTCCGCTGCGGCGCCGTCCAGCGAGACGCCGTCCAGTGAAACGAAATACAGATTGCGGACGGTGGCGTCCGGCAGCGCCGCCGAGAAATACACCCGGCGGCGCTTCTCGTCGACCCCTTTGACGGCACGCTCCCTGAAATCGTCCACATTCCAGGGGCCGGCGGTCAATTGCCGGATCAGCACGCCGTCGTTGCCGTACAGGTACAAATGCCGATGCCCATCGCGGCTGGAGGCCCAGATGAATTGGGGGGCGTGCCGGAGAAACGTCAATTCGTCGTGCAAGTCGATCCAGCTGTCGCTGGTCTCGGTGAGCACCACGCGGCTCGCGCCGGTGGCAATGTCGGCGAACAGCAGCTCCAGGCGGTGCTGGTCGCGGCTTTCGCGCTGAATGGCGAGCGTTTTGCCGTCGGGCAGCCAGTCGACGCGTGCCAGATAGAAATCATCCGCTCCAAGATCGATCCACGTGACGGCGCCGGTGAGAACGTCGGCGACGCCGACCCGCACGTTCACGTTCGGTCCGCCCGCGGCCGGATAGCGCTGGGCGAAGGTCGACACGTTGTCCGCGGCGATCTCGAAGCGCTGGGTTTCGTGCACCGGCGTCTCGTCGACGCGCGCGAAAGCGACGTGCAGATCGTCGGGCGCCCACCAGTAGCCGGTGGCGCGATCCATCTCCTCCTGCGCGATGAATTCCGCCATTCCGTTCTTGATCGCGCCGCCGCCGTCCGTGGTCAGAGCCCGTTCCTGCGAATGCGCGCGGTCGTAAAGATGGAGATTCTGGTCCCGCACGTAGGAGATGTATCCGCCGGCGGGGGAAATGGCGGCATCGGTCACGAATCCCGGTGTGCGGGTGACGCGCAGCACGGCCGCCTTCGCGGGTTTGGACAGATCGTAGTAATACAGATTGCCGTCCAGCGGGAACAGCAGCGCGCGGCCGGACGGCGCGAAGGTATATTCCAGGATGCCGGACAGCGCCGCCGTGCGCTGCCGCTCGCGCCGCGCCAGTTCCTCGTCGGAGAGGCGCTGTGCGAGGGGTGCGAACACGTCGGAGTCCACCAGGAGCCGCGCCCGCCGCGCCCGGATGTTGTATTCCCACAGGTCGAGGCGGTCCTTGTCGCCGGCCTTGCCCTGCAGGAAGGTGACGCGCGCGCCGTCCGGGGAAATCTTCAGGCCGACCACGGTGGGTCCGGCCAGGGCCGGCGCATCGAACAGCCGGTCGATGGTCAATTCGGCGGCGTGCGGCGCGGTGACCGCCGCGCACGCGACCAGGGCTGGCGCGAAATAGCGCCCGGAATGGCGGGTATCAGTCATTCAATCGAAGCCTCGCGAAGGCCGCCGCGGGTACCGGCAGGGGCATTGTAGTTAAATCGGGCGCGGCCGGCCGGTGTTCAGCGGCGGGTCAGCCGGTAATGGACCTCCTGCAGCCGGTCGAGTCCGCGCTCGCGCAGGCGCGGCTCGTCGGCGAGCGCGTCGCGGCGCCCGAATTCCTCGACCTCAAAGGCAGCGCGGCACAGATCCTCGAGCTCATCGCGGGACAGCGAGAACGGCGGTCCCGGCATTTGCGCCTGGGAATATTCCAACACGATCAGCAGCACCGGGGTGGCGCTGCGGGTGAGCGCGGCGAGGTGCTGCAGATAGGCCGAACGCAGCGACGGCGGCCAGGCGACCAGCGCCGCCCGGTCGTAGACGGCGTCCACCGGCCCCAATTGACCGGTCGACAGGTCGAACCAGTCGCCGCACAGCAGTTCGAGTCCCGGCGATTCGAAGACGTCGAAGGCGCCGCGGCGGCGGCGCCGCGCGGCAATGCCACTCTGCGCCAGGAAGTCCTCCAGGGCGAGCGCGGACAATTCGACGCCGACCACGTCACAGCCGGCATCGCGCAGCCACAGCAGATCCAGGCTCTTGCCGCAGAGCGGCACCAGAACCCGGGATTGCGGCGGCAGCTGCAGCCGCGGCCAATACCGGATGAGGCCCGCGTGCACCGTGGGGAGATGAAACCCGATCCGGCCGGTGCGCCAGCGTTCGTGCCAAAATTCAGGCTGCATGGAGGCCTCACGGCTCTTCGGATGGACCGGGACGGGTTTCCTCATCGGCACCGGCCGATTCATCCGGGATGGCATGCTGTTCGCTGAGCCAGGCGCCGAGATCGATGAGCCGGCAGCGCTCGCTGCAGAACGGCCGATACGGGGACGCGGCGGACCATTCCACCGCGCGCCGGCAGGTCGGGCATTTGACGACGGTAGCCATGCAGCCTAGGTGCAGCGGGTCAGCTGGAAGGGCACGTCGAACTCGACGTGCGCCGGACGGCGATTCGGGTCGGTCCAATTCAGGAATCGCACGGTGCAGCGGTGCTGATTGCCGCTCACCTCGGGAAACAAGGCCGAGTCCGCCGCCAGGCTGATGCGCACCAACTGGCATGACGTCTCGCGGTCGAACTGCAGCTGGAAGATGCCGCCGACGGCGGTCTCCTGCCGAATGCGGCCATTCTGGCGCACGATCCACAGCAGTTCCGCAACGCTGTCGCACAACGGCCTGAGCAGGGCGAGCCACGCATCGAATTCGGCGGCGCGCACCTCGGGCGGACGGTTCAGCCAGTAGGAATAATCGGGCAGATCGAAATCACACGTGCCGCCGGGAATCGCGCTGCGGTGCTTGATGGCGCTCAGGAATTCGGATTCGCGCAGCGGCGCCATGAAATTGCCGCCGGCGTTCGACAGATCGTTGCGCAGCTGCAGCAGATTCGACACCAACAGGTTGAGGCGATTCGGGTCGACGCCGCCGACACGCTGATACGCCTGCAGCACGCTCATTTGGCGCTCGAGTTCCTTGAGAACGTCGCTGCGCGCATCGCCGCGTGCCGTGATCGCCAGTAGCTCCAGCAGACTGGCCACGGCCGCTCGCGTACTCCACGGATTCGCCAGTTCGCTGTGATAGATGGCCTGGGTGTAGAGGAACTCGAGCCGCAGGAAGTTGCGCATGCGCTCATTGAGCGGCTGCTCGTATACGACGGGTGCCGGGGCGGCCTCGGCCGCGGTATCCGGGTTCGAGTTCATCACCGTATTCTGAGCCAACGGCAGGTCCACGGTAAACCGGGAATCCTGGAATGTACGCGGTGAAAACGGCATGGCGTCAATGCGCCGCGACGGTGGCGAGGCCGAGAAAGCGCTGGTGAAGCGCATCGACCGCAAGGCGCAGATCCGCCTCGCTGCCGCGATTGTCCAGCACGTCGTCTGCCGCCTGCAACCGGGCGGTGCGGCTCGCCTGCGCCGCCAAGATGGACCGGGCCTGCTCCTCGGAGCCGCCGTCGCGTGCCATGAGCCGCGCCACCTGCGCAGCCTCGCCCGCGTCGACGACGAGGACGCGATCGACGCGATCGCGCAGGCCGCTTTCCACCAGCAGCGGAATGGCCATGACCAGATACGGGCCGCGCGCCGCCTGTGCCTGGCGTTCCATCTCGGCCCGGATGAGCGGGTGCAGGATGCGCTCGAGGTCGCGGCGCTTGCTCGAATCCGAAAAAATCAGCTCTCGCAAGGCGCGCCGGTCGAGGCCGCCGTTTGGCGCCAACACGCCCGCGCCGAAGCGCCTGAGCACCTCGGCGAGTCCAGGCTGCCCCGGCTCGACCACTGCGCGCGCGATCTCATCGGCATCGATGACCGGCACGCCGAGTTCCGCAAAACGCCGCGCCACCGTGCTCTTGCCGCTTGCGATGCCGCCGGTGAGACCGATGCGCAGGCGGCGTCCCATATCCTAGCGGCTCAACCCCGATACACGCAGGTACTCGTCGAGCAGCGAGTTACCATAAAGCATGGCCAGCCAACCCGCCGCCGCGAGGTAGGGACCGAACGGGATCGGCAGGCTGCGATCCCGTCCGCGCAGCGCGATCATCAGGATTCCGAGCGCCGCGCCGGCGGCGGCGGACAGCAGGATCACCAGCGGCAGCAGCTTCCATCCGAGCCACGCTCCCAGTGCCGCGTACAGCTTGAAATCGCCGTAGCCCATACCCTCCTTGCCGGTGATCAGACGGAAGGCATGAAACACCAGCCACAGGCTCAAGTAGCCCGCGGCCGCCCCGATGAGCGCCTCGTGCGGCGATACCGGCAGGGCACTGCCGGGGATCGGGCCGATCAACACCGATGCCAGCAGCCCCGCCCACATCAGCGGCAGGGTGATGCCGTCGGGCAGCAGCTGATGGTCGATGTCGATGCCGGTGAGCGCGATGAGAGTCCAGCTCACCCCGAGAGCGCAGGCGCACGCCGCACCAAAGCCGAAGTGCCATGCCACGGCGGCGGACATCAGCGCCGTCGCCAGTTCGACCAGGGGATAGCGGATCGAGATGCGCGTCTGGCAGGCCGCGCAGCGCCCTCGCAGCAGCAGCCAACTGACGAGCGGTATGTTCTGCCAGGCCTTGATCGGCGCCCGGCAGGTCGGGCAGGCGGAGCGCGGCGTGACCAGATTGAACGGCGCGGCAGGCGGCGGCACGGCGGAGGCCGGTACGGCGGCGGCTTGCGGCAGGAACTCGGCCGCCTGCAAGCGCCATTCGCGATCCAGCATGATGGGCAGTCGCCATATGACCACGTTGAGAAAGCTGCCGATGACCAACCCGATCACGAACATCGAACCGGCGAACAACGACCCGTTGCCGGCGTAGAGCGCGGCGAGATCGTTCAGCATCGGCTCAAGACTCGCGCCTGCGCCCGATGCTGCGCGTTAGACTACCGAGCCGAGCTTGAAGATGGGCAGGTACATGGCGATCACCATGCCGCCGACCAGCACGCCGAGAATCGCCATGATCAGCGGCTCGAGCAGGCTCGACATGTTGTCGACGGCGCCGTCGACCTCCGATTCGTAAAAATCGGCAACCTTGGAGGACATGGTGTCGAGCGCACCTGATTCCTCTCCCACCGCGATCATCTGCACCACCATGTTGGGAAACAGTCCCGTGTTCTCCATGGCGCGCTGCAGGCGCTGGCCGGTGGCCACCTCGTCCTTCATGCGCAGCGTGGCTTCCTCGTAGACGATGTTGCCGGTGGCGCCGGCGACCGATTGCATCGCTTCGACCAGCGGTACGCCGGCGGCGAACATGGTCGACAGCGTGCGAGAGAAGCGCGCTATCGCAGCCTTGACCATGATCGGTCCGATGACCGGAAATTTCAGCAGCATGCGGTCGAGAAAGCGCCGCATGTTCCTGGAGCGCTTCTTGAAGTACATGAACGCCCAGACGCCGGCGCCCACGAGGATCAGCAGCAACCAGCCCTGATTCTGCATGAAGCGCGACATGTTCACGACCAGCTGCGTGAAGGCAGGCAGGTCCGCACCGAAGCCCTTGAACAACGATTCGAACTGCGGGATGACGAAGATCAGCAGGATGACGGTGACGATGATTGCCACGAACAGCACCGCCGTCGGGTAGAACAGGGCCTTCTTGATCTTCTTCTTGAGCGCCTCGGTCTTCTCCTTGTACGTGGCGATCTTGTCGAGCAGCGTCTCCAGGGCGCCGGCCTGTTCGCCGGCCTCCACCAGATTCACGAACAGGTCGTCGAAATACAGCGGATGCTTGGCGAGCGACTCGTGCAGGGTGCTGCCGCCCTCGATGTTCGACTTGATGTCGAGAACCAGCTTCTGCATCGCCGGCTTTTCATGGCCGTTGCCGATGATTTCGAAGGACTGCACCATGGGAATGCCGGAGGACATCATGGTGGCAAGCTGGCGGCTGAACACCGCGATGTCGAGCGGGGTGACCTTGCCGCCGGACCTGAACGCGGAGGTCTGGGTCTTGACGCGGGTCGGAGCCACCCCTTGCCGGCGCAGATCCGCGCGCAGCTCCGCTTCGCTCGCGGCGAGCGATTTGCCGCGCACTTTGTGGCCGCGCTTGTCCTTGCCTTCCCAGAGATACTGGGTTTCCTTCTTGGAAGCGGTTGCCGAAATCGCCATAGAACTATCCTTGCAACGAATGCCTAATCGATGGTCACGCTGTTGATTTCTTCCAGGCTGGTGGCGCCGTCCTTGACCTTCTGCAGGCCGGAGCGGCGAAGATTCCAGACGCCGTCCTTGGCCGCCTGTTCGGCGATGTGCATGGCGCCTCCGCCCTCCATGATGATGCGGCCGATGGTTTCCGTCACCGGCATCACCTGGTAGATGCCCACACGACCCTTGTAGCCGTCGGTGCACTGGCTGCAGCCGACCGCGCGATGCACCTTGATGCCGGCTTCGATGTCGGCGGGTTCGAACCCCTCCTTGCGCAAGGCCTCGGCGGGTATGTCGATGGACTGCTTGCAGTTGTTGCAGAGCTTGCGCGCCAGGCGCTGCGCGATGATGAGGCTCACCGAAGTCGCGATGGCATAGGGCTTGACGCCCATGTCGACCAACCGGGTCAGGGTCTGCGGCGCGTCGTTGGTATGCAGGGTGGAGAGCACCAGGTGTCCGGTCTGGGCCGCCTTGATGGCGATCTCGGCGGTCTCCAGGTCGCGGATTTCTCCGACCATGATCACGTCGGGATCCTGGCGCAGGAAGGCACGCAGCGCGGCCGCGAAAGTGAGTCCCACCTTCGGGTTGACGTTCACCTGATTGATGCCCGGCAGGTTGATTTCCGCCGGATCCTCGGCCGTCGAGATGTTGCAGTCCTCGTTGTTGAGGATGCTGAGGCCGGTGTACAGCGAAACGGTCTTGCCGCTGCCGGTCGGCCCGGTGACCAGGATCATGCCCTGCGGCCTGCCGAGGGTCTTGAGGTACAGCTCGCGCTGAAACGGTTCGTATCCCAAAGCGTCGATGCCGAGCATCGCGCTGGAGGGGTCGAGGATTCGGGTGACGACCTTTTCGCCGAACAGCGTCGGACAGGTGCTGACGCGAAAATCGATGGCCCGGGTCTTCGACAGGCGCATCTTGATGCGTCCGTCCTGCGGCACGCGGCGCTCGGCGATGTCGAGCCGCGCCATGACCTTGAGGCGCGCCACGATCTTCACCGCGAGCTGCACCGGCGGCAGGGCCACCTCCTTGAGCACACCGTCGATGCGCGTGCGGATGCGGAAGATCTTTTCATAAGGCTCGAAGTGGACGTCCGATGCGCCTTTTCTGATCGCGTCGAGCAGGATCTTGTTGACGAAGCGCACGATCGGCGCATCCTCCACATCATCGCGGCCCTGGGTTTCGGCGCCGGCCTCGTCATCACCGCCGGTGACCTCGAGGTTCTCGAGGTCGATGTCGTCGTCCGAGAGGCTTGGCATGGCCACGTCGGCTTGCTCGATGGCCTTGCCGACCGCCATCTGCAGCTTGTCGTCCTCCACCACGACGAACTCGATGCTCATCGACGTCTGGAAGCGGATCTCGTCGAGCGCGTGCAGGTTGGTGGGATCGGCGACTGCGAGGAACAGCCGCTTGCCGCGCCTCATCAGCGGCAGCACGCGATGCTTTTGCATCAATTTTTCGCTGACCAGGCGCACCGCATCGAGGTCCGGGGGCACCGCATCCAGGTCCAACAGGGGCACGCCGAACTCGTTGGAGGCGGAGATGGCGATGTCGCGCGCGGTCGCAAGATTCGAGGCGACGATGTGGGTGACCAGGCTGATGCGCTTTTCCTTGGCGCGCACGATGGCGTCCTGCATGCCGGCCTCGTCCACCAGACCGTCTTGCACGAGACGCTGCGCGAGTCCGCCCAGGGCTACACGGCCCGTGCCTCCGAGCGACGCTAAAGCGTTGTCATTCATGGACTTGAGATGAACCCCACGTGTCTTAAGCCTATTTTACTACCTGCCGCCCCGCTGTCAGACCTTGATTGCGCCGATAGCCGAATTATGTTCGCACACCCGGGGCGGCGACCGTCGTGATTTTGTTCCCATTATCGGCGCCGCAGCGCCGATTTCGGCCGCCCGCGGCCGTAAGCCATTGATCCACGGAGATGGATGAATATCGCGCGGCCCGCAGGAGCGCAGCGTCGCCAAACGCCGACTGGGCGGCTTAGCTGTGACAGGCGTTTGGCAGGTACTGCGTCGGTATGGTGGTCGCCACCGTGCCGGCCATGGTGATGCCCGTCGGGGTGGCCGATTTGCCGCACACCCACACGACGTCATTGTTGGCGTTGAGGCCCGGGTTGATCGCCAGTATCGTGGCCGCCAGATTCGAATTCGCCTGGCTGCCGCCATAGGCGATGCTGATGCCGCCGGTGGCGCCGATGGTGATGCCCGTCACATATTTGCCGGTAGTCGGACCCGCTGCGTAGATCGTCGACGTGGTGCCGGTGGAGCTATAGCCGGTGGGCCAGGTGCCGTAGGTGTTGTAGAACTCGGTGATCGCGTTTTCCCAACCCGACGCCAGCGTCAGGCCTTCGGCCACCTGGGAACGGATGGTGTAGTTTTGGTACGCCGGAATCGCTATCGCCGCGAGGATGCCGATGATCGCCACCACGATCATCAATTCAATGAGCGTGAATCCCCCCTGCCGGTAAAGATTTTGGTTCACTTTCATGAATGTCCCGATTGGTCGCAATTGACAATGGGAGCAGTCTTGCAAACCAGGACGCCGCTTACCGTGATGCATTACGATTTTCGGCGTATTGGCGCAAGACCACAGCCATAAATAAAGAAGCCCCTCGGATGAGGGGCTTCGTAAAGACACGGAAGGATCTGTCGCAGATCAGCCGTGACAAGCCGTCGGCAGATACTGCGCCGGAACAGTGGTCGCACCCGTACCGGAGATCGTGGTTCCAGTCGGCGTGGCGGCAGCACCGCAAACCCAGACCACATCGTTGTTGGCGCTCAGGCCGGGATTGAGGGCCAGCGTCTTGGTGGAGATATTGGTGTTGGCCTGGGTGCCTCCGTAGGTCACCACGACTGCGCCGCCGGTGCCGATCGCGATTCCCGACACGTATTTACCGGTCGTCGAGCCTGCGGCGACGATGGTGGTCGAGCTACCCGTAGTCGAAGCGCCCGTGGGCCAGGTGCCGTATTGGTTGTAGAACTCGGCAACCGCGGTCTTCCAACCGGCCGCCAACGACAGCCCTTCTGTGACTTGCGCGCGGATGGTGTAATTCTGGTAGGCCGGAATGGCGATCGCGGCAAGAATGCCGATGATGGCAACCACGATCATCAATTCGATGAGCGTGAATCCCTTTTGTACCTGCTTAACCATGTGAACTCCTAAATTTAGTGTGTCGGACGAAATCCCAGAACCAAACGTATGCAACGGCATTCGCCTGTAGGATCTTTGAAGCAAGCCCTGTGCCAATCCGTCAATTATTGCTCAAGTGACTGAAAAACATCGGCTATATCGCTCACGCGGGCGAACCCGTGTCGCTGGCATGGCGACCACCTGGGACAATCCCGGTCACAAAGTGACAATTCACGTCACGCGCGGGACCCGCAATGGCTCACAATCGAAGCGGTGGGTGTGCGGTAAGGTAGCGCCATGTCGGCTCCCACCCGCTCCCCGGCGCTTCGAACTACAGCTGCGACGCTGGCGGCCGTTCTGCTATGCGCGCCCTACGGCTTGCTGGCGGGGTGGATGTGGCAGACGGGTCGGCGCCCCAGCTTGGCCGCCTTCGCGCTCACCGTGGCGCTGACCTGGATCCTCATCGCAGGGATTGCACGCAACTGGCGGCGCTTTCTGCTGTGGCAATTCCCGCTGTTTCTAATAAGTGCCGCCTTTGCCACGTACACGCTGAGTTATGGCAATACGCCGGGCTATTTCCTTGCTGCGGTGTTGGCCACGAGTTCCCGGGAGGAATACCTCGGATTTTTTTCCATCTGGTACGGCCAGCGATTGCTGCTTGCGACGCTGCTGCTGGCGGCCTTGTACCTGTGGGCGGCGTGGCATGCGACCGCCGCACCGATCTCCGCCAAGGGGCCGACCCGGCTGCGTACATCTGTGCTCGCGGGGCTGGCCGCGCTCGGTCTGTTCGCCGCATTGCACCCGGACACGTTGATCGACGGTGCGGCGGTTGACCCCATGGTCGGCAGCATTCTGTTCGCCGCCGGTCCGCTGCACGAGACCCGCGTGGCGCTCAGCGGAAAAAATATCAAAAAAACACCCTATGGGGCGTCGCGACAGGGCAGCGAGGAAGTGCACATCCTCGTAATCGGGGAGAGCGGCCGGCGCGATTCGTGGTCCCTCTACGGTTATAGCCGCGCAACAACCCCGTATCTGGATTCGATCAAGGGACAACTGACGCTGTTCTCGCATGCCGTTTCCGATGCCAACATGACCGCTTATGCGGTACCCATCATGCTGACCGGCATGGCACCCGAACGGTACGACCTCGCGGCGGTGCGCGGCAACATCATCGATCTCGCCAAGGAGGGCGGCTATTCGACCAGTTGGCTCACCAACCAGGATGTGGGAATCGCCGCGCTGGTTGGCGTCGCCGCGCAAAAAACGGTGTACTCGAATCAGCTCACACCGTTTTTCGGCGGTCCCGGCAACCTGGACGGCTCGATGCTCCCGGCGATCAAGGCGGAAATGCAGCGCGGCGGCGCGCCGCGCTTCATCGCCATACACGCCATGGGTTCGCACTGGGAGTACTACCTGCGCTATCCGCCGGATTTTCAGCGCTTCGGGTCGGCCAAAGGCCTTAGCTTCATTTCGGCCTTCGCGTCCAGACCGGATCAAAAGGTGGTCGACGCGTACGACAACAGCGTGCTGTATTCCGACTGGTTCCTGGGCCAGGTGATCGAATCGGCCCGGGTGCTCAAGGTTCCGGCGACGGTGACCTACGTCGCGGATCATGGCGAGGATCTGTACAGCCTTGATGGTTCCTCCGGCCATGGGTTTCCGACCTACACTCCGCACCAGTTCAACATCCCGGCGTTCGTCTGGGTCAACGATGCCTACAGGCAATCTCATCCGGACAAGATCGCCGCGCTCACGGCGAACGCCGGCAAGCCGATCCGAACTCATGACGTTTTCTATGCGCTGGCCGACCTCATGGGCATCAGCTGGCCGGGAGCCGCTCCGAGACGGTCGTTTTCATCCGCCGAGTTCGTGCCCGATGGCGATGATCGGGTGCTGGCCGGCGGCAACCTGGTCGCGGCACGAATCGCGGGTCCATAGCGCCCGGCCGACATGCCCGCTCATTCGATGCCGAGCTTCTTGATCCGGTAGCGCAGCGCCCGAAACGTCATGCCGAGGGCCTTGGCGGCGGCGGTCTTGTTGTAGCGCGCCGCTTCCAGCGCCTTCTGGATAGCGTCGCGCTCCAGATCCTCGAGCTGATCGCCGAGACCGCCGGCGGCGCGCGCATTGACCGCGGGCTGCACGCCGGGCGTGGGGCGCAGTTGTATGTCGCCCAGGTGAACGGCGCCGCCGGTGCTCAGGGTGATGGCGCGCTCGAGGATGTTTTCCAGTTCACGCACGTTTCCCGGGAATGCATAGGTCTCGAGCGCCGCCAGCGCGTCATCGGCAAGCGTCGGCTCGGGGATCCGCATGCGCCGCGCTAGGCGGCGCAGCACGACCTCGGCGAGTTCGGGCACGTCCTCCGGCCGTTCGCGCAGCGCGGGCACCCGCAACTCGATGACATTGACGCGGTAAAACAGATCCTCGCGAAACCGGCCCTCGGCCACCAGCAGGGAGAGACTCTTGTGGGTCGCCGACAATATGCGCACGTCGATCGCCACCTCGCGCTGTTCCCCGATCGGTCGCACCGCCTTTTCCTGGATCACGCGCAGCAACTTGACCTGCATGTGCAGCGGCAGATCCGCGATCTCATCGAGAAACAAGGTGCCGCCTTCGGCCGATTGGAACAGACCCTGTTTGTCGGCGAGCGCCCCCGTGAAGCTGCCGCGCTTGTGCCCGAACAGCTCGCTTTCCATCAGCTCGGTCGGGATCGCGCCGCAATTGACCGGCACGAACGGCCCGTCGCGCCGCGGGCCGCTGTCGTGGATGAGCTTGGCGACCAGCTCCTTGCCGGTGCCGGATTCGCCGCAGATGTGCACCGGCGCCTGGCTGCGCGCGACGCGGGCGATCATCTCGCGCAGGTTCTGCATCTCCGCCGACGTGCCCAGAAGTCGCGGGCCGTAGACGCTCGAATCGCCGTCATTGCTGCCGGCGAGCTTGATGGCGGCCGCCACGAGCTTGCGCAATCCCGCGAGGTCGAGCGGCTTGGAGACGAAATCGAAGGCGCCCAATTTGAGGGCCCGCACCGCGGTCTCCACGTTGCCGTGGGCGGTGATCACCGCCACCGGCACGCTCGGGGTGTGGGTTTGCATCCACGCGACCAGCTCCAGACCATCTGCATCGGGCAGTTGCATGTCCGTCAGGCACAGGTCGAACCGCTCGGTCTTGAGCAGTCGCTGCGCCGCGGCGACGGTATCGACCGCCCGCGGGCTCAGCTGCATCCGCTGCAGCGTGATCGACAGCAGTTCGCAGATGTCGGGTTCGTCGTCCACCACCAGGACCGCGGGTTCGGCCATCGCTATTCCTCCCAGCGCTGCGGGTCGCTGAACACCACGCGGAATATGCTGCCGGCGGCGAAGCGCGGCTCATACAGCAGGATGGCGCGGTTCAGCTGGCAGAGTTCGCGCGCGATGAACAGGCCGAGTCCGGTGCCGCCCTTGCGGCCGGTGAAAAACGGCTCGAATATGCGATCCACCATCCTCGCCTCGATCCCGGGTCCGCGGTCGGCCACCTCCAGGTACGGCCGGGTGCTCGGCGAGAGGCGCCCGATCCTCACCTCGACGCTCACCGGCGCCTGTGCGTCCCCGTATTTGAGGGCGTTGTCGCACAAATTCCAGACCACCTGGTGCAGATGCGACGGATCGAACCTGACCTCCATGTCGGTCGCCTCCATCGTCACCTCGATCTTACCCTGCGGGACCTGCATGGTGGCCGTGAATTCCTGCACGAATTCCCCCAGCCAGTCGTCGAGCTGCAGGCGCTCCGGCCGCGTGGCTTCGCGCCGCGACAGCTGCAGTACGTTGTTGATGATGGTGCTCACCCGCTCCGAGTTGTTGCGGATGATGTCGGTCAGACGCCGCTCGTCGGCGCCGATGTTCGCGCTCTCGGCGAGCAGCTGGCCGGCATGGCTCATGGCGCCCACGGGATTGCGGATTTCGTGGGCGATGCTGGCGGACAGCCGTCCGAGCGCCGCGAGCTTGCTTTGCTGAACCCGTTCGGCCATCAAACTGGTGTCCTCCAGGAAAATGAGAGTCGGGCCGGGGGACAGGCCGCCCAGCGGCGCGAAGTGAGGCTGGATCACCCGGCCGCCGTCGGCCGCCACGAAACTCGAGGGTGTGATGTCGCCGCGCTCGCTCTGGCGCCAGGTGCTGAGTGAATAGAGCAGCCGTGGCGACACCTCGCCGAGCAGCGCGCCGGGCACGGCGTGGCTGTCGCTGATGATCTGGGCCGCGGACTCGTTGATCAGCCGGATCCGGTCGCCGGCATCGACCACCAGCAGGCTCTCGCGCAGGTGCTGCACGATGTATTGGGACAATTCGGCGAGATTCGCCAGATCGACGTCCTTCTGGCGGACCAGGTCCTCGCTTTCGCGCATGCGGCTGGCCACGAAACTGGCGGCCGCGGCGATCGTGAATAGCACCGCGCCCAGCAGGCCCGCCGTCGCATAGGTGGCGATGTCCGTGCGGCCGCTGAGCTGTTCCCAGATGGTGTGTGCGAGGACCGCGATCGCCGCCACCGCGGCTAGGAACAGGGCGCTGCGCGGCGGCAGCAGGAAGGCGAGCGCGCCGACCGGCACGAACAGGAGCAGGCCCAGTCCGCCGGCCACCCCGCCGCAGGCGTGCAGGATCAGCATCAACACGGTGATGTCGACCGTCGCCTGCACCGTAGTCTGCAGGCCTGGGGAGGTCAGCCTGCGCCTGACCAGGATGACGTTCAGGATGCCGAACATCAGATAGAACGCCGCCGCACCGAAGAATATCCGCGGATAGTCCAGGGCGAGCCCGCGCGGGCCGCCGAGGTAATACAGCCCCACCAGCACCAGCGGCACCAGCACCCGGTACAGATTGAGAATGCCGAGCACGCGCCAATTGAGTGCGGTGCGCGGTCCTGCATTGCGGTCGAGATCCCGGGTCAAGAATAAATACTCGCTGCGGCTTTGCGCCTGGGTTGAGCTTAATTCAGAATAGCGCGCCTTGACTTGATCTGATCGGCACCCCTTTTAGGACAATCCATGAATCTGCACGAGTATCAGTCGAAGCAGCTGTTTGCTCAATACGGCATCCCGGTGCCCAGGGGCCAGGTCGCGGATTCGCCCGAGGCCGCGGTTGCCGCGGCGCGCGCGCTCGGCGGTTCGCGCTGGGTGGTCAAGGCCCAGGTGCATGCGGGCGGGCGCGGCAAGGCGGGCGGCGTCAAGGTGGCCAAGGACTTGGAGGCGGTTCGCGCCGCGACCCAGGGTATGCTCGGCACGCGGCTGGTCACCCATCAGACCGGCCCCGAAGGCCTGCCCGTGCACCTGGTGTACGTCGAGACGGCCTCGAATATCGCGCGCGAGATCTATCTGAGCCTGGTCCTGAACCGCGAAGCGGGCCGCATCGCCCTGGTGGCCTCGGCGGCCGGCGGCATGGACATCGAGGAGGTGGCGCAGCACACGCCCGAGAAGATCATCCGCGTCAACGTGCATCCGGCCGCGGGCCTGCAGGATTTCCAATGCCGGCAGCTGGCCTTCGGTCTGGAATTGTCGGGGCCGCAGATCGCGCATTTCGGGCGGATCGCCCACGCGCTCTTCCGGCTGTATCTGGAGCGCGACGCCAGCCTGGTCGAGGTCAATCCGCTGATCGTCACCGGTGACGGGGAGCTGTTGGCGCTGGATGCGAAGATCAACATCGAGGACAATGCGCTGTTCCGCCAGCAGGATCTGGCCGCTCTGCGCGACCCCACGCAGGAGGATCCGATGGAACGCAAGGCCGCCGAGCACGAACTCAACTATGTGTCCCTCGACGGCAACATCGCCTGCATGGTCAACGGCGCGGGTCTCGCCATGGCGACCATGGATCTGATCCAACTGCACGGCGGGCAGCCGGCGAACTTCCTGGACGTCGGCGGTGGTGCCACCAAGGAGCGCGTTTCCGCGGCGTTCAAGCTCATTTTGTCCAACACCCGGGTGACCGCCATTCTCATCAACATCTTCGGCGGCATCGTCCGNNGAGGGCATCATCGCCGCGGTCAAGGAGGTCGGCGTGCGCCTGCCGGTGATCGTGCGGCTGGAGGGCACCAATGCGCCGCTCGCGCGCGAGCTGCTGGCGGGCAGCGGTGTGGGGGTGACTCCGGCCGGCGATCTGACGCAGGCGGCAACCACGGCGGTGAAGATGGCGGGAGCGCGGCGATGAGCATTCTTGTCAACAGGAAAACCCGGGTCATCTGCCAGGGGTTCACCGGCAAGCAGGGCACTTTTCACTCCGAACAGTGCCTGGCCTTCGGCACCAAGCTGGTGGGCGGCGTGACTCCCGGGCGCGGCGGACAGCGGCACCTCGGCCTGCCGGTGTACGACACCGCCCGCGAGGCGGTGGTTGCAACCGGCGCCACGGTGAGCATGATCTATGTGCCTGCGCCGTTCGCCGCCGACGCGATCCTCGAGGCCGCCGATGCGGGCGTGGAGCTCATCGTCTGCATCACCGAAGGCATCCCGGTCAACGACATGGTGCGGGTGAAGGCCACCCTGACCGGCTATGCGACCCGGCTCATCGGCCCGAATTGCCCGGGCATCATCACCTCCGACGAATGCAAGATCGGCATCATGCCGGGCTTCATCCACAAGAAGGGCCGCGTCGGCATCGTGTCGCGTTCGGGCACCCTCACCTACGAGGCAGTATTCCAGACCACCAACAACGGGCTCGGCCAGAGCACCTGCGTCGGCATCGGCGGCGATCCGGTGCGCGGTATGAATTTCATCGACGTGCTGGCGCTGTTCGAGAAGGATGCGCAGACCGAAGGCATCGTAATGGTCGGAGAAATCGGCGGCAGCGACGAGGAGGCGGCCGCGGCCTACATCGCCGCCAAGGTCAGCAAGCCCGTGGTCGCCTACATCGCCGGCATGGCGGCGCCGCCCGGCAAGCGCATGGGCCATGCCGGCGCAATCGTCGCGGGCGGCCAGGGCACCGCCGCCGCCAAGTTCGCGGCGCTGGAAGCGGCGGGCATCACCACCGTGCGCTCGCCGGCGGAACTGGGCTCGGCCATGGCGGAGCGCCTCAAACACCGGCGCGGCAAATCCGCGCGCGCCAAGGCCGGTGCTCCCGCGGCCGCCAAGCTCGCGACCGCCAAGCGTGCGACCGCCAAGCGCGCGACCGCCAAGCGCGCGGCCGCCAAGCGCGCGGCTGTGCGCAAGCGTCCGCCGGCGCGCGCCGCCCGGCGCCCGAAGTAGCGGTTCCATGGGCAGTTCGCAGCGGCTGCGCTGCTGCATGGCGCAGCTCAATCTGGTGGTCGGCGACGTCGACGGCAACACCTCGCGAATCGTCGACGCCGCGGATCGCGCCCGCGACGAGCTCAAGGCCGATGTGGTGCTGCTGCCGGAACTCGCCGTGTCCGGCTATCCGCCGGAGGACCTGCTGTTCCACACCGGAATGCGAATCCAGGTCGCGCAGTCGCTCGAGCGGCTGCGGCGCGAGGTGCGCGGCATCACCCTGGTCGCGGGCTATCCTGAATACGAGGGCACGCGGATCTACAATTCGGCGATCGTGATCCGCGACGGCAAGGTTCTCGCAAATCATCGCAAGGCCTGCCTGCCCAATTACCGGGTGTTCGACGAGAAGCGCTATTTCACCCCGGGCACCGAGCCGACGATCATCGATCTGAACGGCGTGCGGGCCGGCGTGCTGGTGTGCGAGGACATCTGGGAGGCCGAACCGGCGCGCCGTGCTCGCGGCGCCGGTGCACAGCTGCTGCTGGTGATCAATGCCTCTCCCTACGAGGTCGACAAACAGACGCAGCGCGAGGAGGCGGTCGCGCGTGCGCGCATCGGCGAGGTCGGTCTACCGCTGGTGTTCGTGAATCTGATCGGCGGACAGGATGAGCTGGTTTTCGACGGAAATTCCTTCGTGATGAACGCCGCTGCACAGGTGACCCTGCGCGCACCGGCGTTCACGGAAGGACTGTACCCGGTCGACATCGAGTGCGACGAATCGGGCGCGAGACCTGTGCCGGGCGCGATCGTGCCGCTGCAGACCCAGGAGGAATCCGTCTACGGCGCCCTGGTCCAGGGCACCCGCGACTACGTCGACAAGCACCGTTTTCCCGGCGTGGTCATGGGCCTGTCCGGAGGCATCGACTCGGCGCTGACACTGTGCATCGCGGTCGATGCGCTCGGCGCAGACCGCGTGCACACGGTGGCCATGCCCTCGCGCTACACCTCGCAGATGAGCCGGGACGATGCCGCGGCTCAGGCCGCCTGGCTGCACGTCAAGCACAGCGAGATATCGATCGAAGGCATGTTCGAAGCGACCCTTGCCGCGCTGCGTGACGAATTCGTCGGCCGCGCGCCCGACACGGCCGAGGAGAACATCCAATCCCGCTGCCGCGGGGTGCTGCTGATGGCCATTTCGAACAAGACCGGCCGCATGCTGCTGACCACCGGCAACAAGAGCGAAATGGCGGTGGGCTATGCCACGCTGTACGGTGACATGGCCGGCGGCTTCGCGCCCATCAAGGACTGCAGCAAGCAGCTGGTGTACCGGCTGGCCGCCTGGCGCAACCGCCGCTCGCGCGCCATACCAGACCGGGTCATCGAGCGGCCGCCCTCGGCGGAGCTGCGGCTGGACCAGAAGGACACCGACAGCCTGCCGCCGTATGATGTGCTGGACCCCATCCTCGAGGCGTTCATCGAGGAGGATTTGTCGGTGGATCAGATCACCGCTCGCGGCTTCGATCGCGCGACGGTGGGCCGGATCTTGGATCTGGTCAAGCGCAACGAATACAAGCGCCGCCAGGCGCCCCCGGGGGTGCGGGTGAGCGGGCGCGCGTTCGGCCGAGATTGGCGCTACCCCATCACCAGCGGCTACAAGTCGCGCTAGAAGATCTGCCACCAGCGGCGCTTTCGCACCTGCACGTCGCGCGCGTTCGCCGGGTAGTTGTCGGCATACACGCGCTCGGCATTCGCCGCGAGATCGTTCATCTTGAGCTGACGGTAAGCGTCGATGAGAATCCGGATCGAACCCTGCACGGCGGGCGCACCGTCGTAGTTCTCGATGCAGAACTTGGCGCGGTTGAGGGCGCCGACATACGCGCCCCGGCGCATGTAATAGCGCGCCACGTGCAGTTCGAAATCGGCCAGGCGGTTGCGCAGGAAGATCATGCGCTGGCGCGAATCGGCCACATAGATGCTGTGCGGATATTTCTGCAGCAGCGCGGCGAAGGCATCAAAGGATTTGCGGGCGTTGATCGGCGGCCGCTCCGACAGGTCGGTGTGGAAATAACGCTCCAGGAAATTCGCCTGCCGCTCGAAATACACCAGGCCCTTCATGTAATAGGCGTAGTCGGTGCGCGGATTGGTCGGATTCTCGCGGATGAACGTCTCGGCAGCGTCGACCGCCGGATCGGTCTGGTGATCCTTGTAGTAGGCGTAGATCAGATCGAGCTGCGCCTGGCGGGCGGCTTCGCTGAACGGAAAGCGCGTCTGCAGCGCCTCGAGCTGCTTGATTGCATTGCCGTAGTCGCCGGTGCGCATCATTTTCTGCGAGCGCTGATAAATCACCTCGGGCCCGGATTTGGCGTCATCGCTGGCGCGGTGGCTGCGGCAACCGGCGGCCAGCGCCGCCGTCAGGACGGCCACCAGCAGCATGCGGCCAAAACGATCAAGATCAACCGGTCTCACAAGCGATTCCTTACAATGGGCGGACCCGACGGAGCGCGGCAGTATACCCGATGCTCCAAGGCTATCTTCGAGTGTGCCAATGAATGCGGAGTTCCAAGTCATCGACCTCGAAATTCCGGCGGAACTGGCCGGAAAGCGCCTGGACAGCGCGCTGGCGCGACTGCTGCCGGCGCATTCGCGCACCCGGATCAAGGGCTGGATCGACGCCGGCGAGGTGCAGGTGGGCCGGCAGCGCTGCAAGCCGAGCGACCTGGTTGACGCCGGCGCGCGGGTGAATGTGCGAATCGCCGCCGCCACGGCCCGCGGCGCCGTGCTGCCGGAGGACATCGAGCTCGCGGTGGTGTTCGAGGACCGCGACGTGCGGGTCATCGACAAGCCGGCCGGGCTGGTGGTGCATCCGGGGGCCGGCAATCCGGGCCATACCCTGCAGAATGCCCTGCTCGGCCTGGACGCGGCGCTGGCCGCCGTGCCGCGCGCCGGAATCATTCACCGCCTCGACAAGGATACCAGCGGCCTGCTGATGGTCGCGCGTACGCCTGCAGCGCACACGGCGCTCACGCGCCAGCTCGCGGCACGCACGGTGGCGCGTGAATATCAGGCCGTTTGCACTGGTGTGATGACCGGCGGCGGCACCATCTCCCAACCGATCGGCCGGCACCGCAGCGACCGGCTGCGCATGGCGGTGCGGGAGGATGGACGCGTGGCCGTGACGCATTATCGCGTGCTCGAGCGCTTTGCCGCTCACACCCACGTGAGCGTCAGACTCGAGACCGGCCGCACCCACCAGATCCGCCTGCATATGTCGCATTCGCGGTATCCGATCGTCGGCGATCCGGTGTACGGCGGACGCCTGACGCGGCCGCGCGGTGCGAGCGCGGAGCTGGTCGCCGCGCTGGCCGGCTTCAGGCGCCAGGCCCTGCATGCGGCGAGCCTTGCCTTCGATCATCCGCGCACCGGCAAGCGCATCACGCTCTCAAGCCCGCTGCCGCCGGATCTGCGCGGGCTGCTGGCGGCGCTGCGCAAGGACCTCAAAGCCCGGGGTGAGCCCGATTGAGCGTGTGCTTCATGGCGCCGGATTGGGCCGCGCCGCCCCGGGTGCGCGCCCTGTCGACGCAGCGAATCGGCGGCGTGAGCGCCGCACCCTATGAATCGCTCAATCTCGCGGATCACGTCGGCGATGCGCCCGATGCGGTGGCCGAGAATCGACGGCGCCTGCGGACGGCCGCCGCCCTGCCGTCGGAGCCGGTGTGGCTGCGCCAGGTCCATGGCACCGCGGTGGCTGATCTGGACGCGGGCGAACCGGCCGCCGCAGCGGATGCGGCCTACACCCGCCGCTCGGGCCGGGTGTGCGCCATACTCACCGCGGACTGTGTGCCGGTGCTGCTGGCGGCGGACGACGCCAGTGTGGTGGCGGCGGCGCATGCGGGTTGGCGCGGGCTGGCCGCCGGGATCCTGGAGTCGACCATCGCGGCGCTGGGCGTCGCGCCCAGGACCCTGTCGGCATGGCTCGGCCCGGCCATCGGACCCGCCCATTACGAGGTGGGCGCCGAGGTGCGCACGGCGATGATCCGCGCGGATCCGGACGCCGCCGCCGCCTTTGCCGCGAATGCCCGCGGCCGGTTCATGGCGGATCTGTCCCGCATCGTGCGCCAGCGGCTCTGCGCGGCCGGGCTCGAGCGCATCCACGGCGGCACCGAATGCACCTTTGAGGGCGCCGGTCGCTTCTACTCCCATCGGCGCGATGGGCGCAGCGGCCGGCAGGCCACGCTGATTTGGCTGCAGGGCCCCCCGGACCGTTGAATTGGCCGCAGCGCACCCCAGATAGGTCCCCAGCGGGGCCTAAAGTCCCCATGGGTGTTGCTATGCGAACGGACAAGCTCACGACCAAGTTCCAGGCGGCCCTGGCGGACGCCCAGTCGCTGGCGGTCGGCCGCGATCACCAATACATCGAACCGGTGCATCTGATGGCGGCGCTGCTCGATCAGCAGGGCGGCACCGCGCGGCCGCTGTTCGAGAAATCCGGCGTCAACGTCGCCAAGCTGCGCTCGGAGATCGCGGGCGCGCTCGACCGCACGCCCAAGGTGGAGGGCGCGGGTGGCGAGGTGCTGCTCGGCAACGACCTCAACAAACTGCTCAACGTGACCGACAAGCTCGCCCAGCAACGCGGCGATCAATTCATCTCGAGCGAACTGTTCGTGCTGGCCGCCTGCGAGGACCGGGGCGAACTCGGCCGTGCGCTGAAGGCCTGCGGGGCCTCGAAAGCGGCGCTGGAGAAGGCGATCGACGATGTGCGCGGGGGCGCCAAGGTGGAGGACGCCGGCGCCGAGGAGAATCGCCAGGCGCTCGAGAAATACAGCATCGATCTGACCGAACGCGCCAGCCAGGGCAAGCTCGACCCAGTGATCGGGCGCGACGATGAGATCCGCCGCACCATCCAGGTGCTGCAGCGGCGCACGAAGAACAATCCCGTGCTCATCGGCGANNGCCATCGTCGAGGGCCTGGCGCAGCGGATCATCAACGGCGAGGTTCCCGAGGGGCTACGCAACAAGCGCATCCTCGCGCTCGACATGGGCTCGCTCATCGCCGGTGCCAAATTTCGCGGTGAATTCGAGGAACGCCTGAAGGCGGTGCTCGCGGATCTGGCCAAGCAGGAGGGCCAGATCATACTGTTCATCGATGAGTTGCACACCATGGTCGGCGCCGGCAAGGCGGAGGGCGCCATGGATGCCGGCAACATGCTCAAACCCGCATTGGCGCGCGGCGAACTGCACTGCGTCGGTGCGACCACGCTGGACGAATACCGCAAGTACATCGAGAAGGACGCGGCGCTGGAGCGGCGCTTCCAGAAAGTCATGGTCGAGGAGCCCTCGGTCGAGGACACGATCGCGATCCTGCGCGGATTGAAGGAGCGCTATGAGGTCCACCACGGCGTGGAGATCACCGATCCGGCCATCGTGGCGGCTGCGACGCTGTCGCACCGGTACATTTCCGACCGCCAGCTGCCCGATAAGGCCATCGATCTGATCGACGAGGCCGGCTCGCTCATCCGCATGGAAATCGACTCCAAACCCGAGGCCCTCGACAAGCTCGACCGGCGCATCATCCAGTTGAAGATCGAACGTGAGGCGCTCAAGAAGGAGACGGACGAGGCGTCGCGCAAGCGCCTCAGCACGCTCGAGGAGACGCTGCACGGGCTGGAAAAGGAATACTCGGACCTCGAAGAGGTCTGGAAGGCGGAGAAGGCCAGCGTACAGGGTGCGGCCCACATCAAGGAGGATCTGGAGCGCGCCCGCCAGGATCTCGACACCGCGCGACGCGCGCAGGATCTCGGCCGCATGTCGGAGCTGCAATACGGCCGCATTCCCGAGCTCGAACAGAAGCTCGCCAAGGCGCTCGAGGTCGAACAGAAGCCGAATCAACTGCTGCGCAACCAGGTGACCGAAGCGGAAATCGCCGAAATCGTCTCCAAGTGGACCGGCATACCGGTCTCGCGCATGCTCGAAGGCGAGCGCGACAAGCTGCTGCGCATGGAGGAGGTGCTCGGCGCACGCGTCGTCGGTCAGGCCGAGGCGGTCAAGGCGGTGGCGGACGCCATCCGCCGCACGCGCGCGGGTCTGTCCGATCCGCATCGGCCGAGCGGCTCGTTCCTGTTCCTCGGGCCGACCGGCGTCGGCAAGACCGAACTGTGCAAGGCGCTGGCCGAATTCCTGTTCGACACCGAAGACGCGATGGTGCGCATCGACATGTCGGAATTCATGGAGAAGCACTCGGTCGCGCGGCTGATCGGCGCACCGCCGGGCTACGTCGGCTACGAGGAGGGCGGCTATCTCACCGAGGCGGTGCGCCGGCGGCCGTATTCGGTGATCCTGCTCGATGAAATCGAAAAGGCGCATCCGGATGTGTTCAACGTGCTGCTGCAGGTTCTCGACGACGGCCGGCTGACGGACGGCCAGGGCCGCACCGTGGATTTCCGCAATTGCGTGGTGATCATGACCTCGAATCTCGGCAGCCAGGTGATCCAGGAGCTCGCCGGCGAGGCGAACTACGCCAAGATGAAGGCGGCCGTCATGCAGGTCGTGACGCAGCACTTTCGGCCGGAGTTCATCAACCGGGTCGATGACATCGTGGTGTTCCACCCGCTCGGCCGCGAGCAAATCCGCGCCATCGTGGACATCCAGCTCGGACGCCTGCGGCAGCGTCTCACGGAGCGCAACATCCAGCTGCGCCTGGATGAGGATGCGCGCGACAAGATCGGCGAGGCGGGATTCGACACCGTGTACGGTGCGCGGCCCCTGAAGCGCGCGATCCAGTCGCAGATCGAGAATCCGCTCGCGCAGCGGATTCTGATGGGTGACTTCGTGTCCGGCGACCGGGTGATCGCGAAACTCAAGCGCGACCAGCTGGTGTTCGAGAAGGAGCGGCTGCATTGAGGCTGCGATGCGGCCCGGCTCTTCGCTATACTGCGATCGGCGTGCACCGCGAGGACAGACATGCCTTTCTACGAATATGAGTGCAAAAACTGCGGCCATGCCCTGGAGGCCATGCAGAAGATCACGGAATCCCCGCTGAAGAAATGCCCCGAATGCGGCAAGTCATCGCTCACGCGCCTGATGTCCGCGCCGGTGTTTCGCCTGAAGGGCGCCGGCTGGTACGAGACCGACTTCAAGTCCGACCAGGACGACAAGCGTAATCTTGCCGATCGGCCCGAACCGGAGGCGGCGAAGGAAGAAAAGAAGGAGGGCAAGGACGCCGTGGAGACGGCGGCCAAGGATGCGAAGCCCGCGGAAAAAGCGGCCGCCGACACCAAGCCTGAGAAGGCCGCCGACAAAACCGCCCCGCCCGCCGCCAAGAAACGCGCGCCGGCCAAGATCGCAAAGCGCGGCGCGGCGGCCCGGGTCAAGCACAAGAAACCGGTCAAGGCCTCCGTCGCCAAGGCAAAGCGCCGGCGCTGACGGCCGCGGGCCTTGCCCGCCGCCCGGCTAAGCCTTAGCATCGCGCGCTTTCCTTCCGATCGTTCACACGCTTATGCGCACTCAATATTGCGGCGATGTCGGCGAACCCCTGATCGGCCAGACCGTCACGGTGGCCGGCTGGGCGCACCGCCGGCGCGACCACGGCGGCGTCATTTTCGTCGACCTGCGCGACCGCACGGGTCTACTGCAGGTGGTGTTCGATCCCGACAATGCCGCCGTATTCGCCACGGCCGAGCGCGTGCGCAACGAGTTCGTGCTCGAAGTGACGGGGTTGGTGCGTGCGCGGCCGCCCGGCACCGCCAACACGCATCTGAAATCCGGTCTGGTGGAGCTGCTGTGCCGCGATCTTAAGATCCTGAACCGCTCGGAGCCGCTGCCGTTCCAATTGGACGAGCACGTGAGCGAAGAGGTGCGCCTGCGCTACCGCTACCTCGATCTGCGCCGAGAGGACATGCGCGAACGGCTGATGCTTCGGCATCGAATCACGCGCGCCATGCGCGCCTATCTCGACGATGCCGGTTTCATCGACATCGAGACCCCCATGCTGTCGAAGGCGACGCCGGAGGGGGCGCGCGATTACCTGGTGCCGAGCCGCACCCATCCGGGCAAGTTCTTTGCGCTGCCGCAGTCGCCGCAGATTTACAAGCAGCTGCTCATGATCGCCGGCTTTGACCGCTATTATCAGATCGTGCGCTGCTTCCGGGATGAGGATCTGCGCGCCGAGCGCCAGCCGGAATTCACCCAGCTCGACATCGAGACCTCGTTCCTCGACCAGCGGCAGATCCAGGATCTGATGGAAGGCTTGATCGTGCATCTGTTCAAGCAGGTGCTCGGCGTGCAGCTGCCGACGCCGCTGCCGCGTCTGAGCTATTTAGAAGCCATGCGCCGCTACGGGTCGGACAAGCCGGATCTGCGCATCGAGCTCGAGCTCATCGACGTCGCCGATCTGGTCCGGGGCTGCGAATTCAAGGTGTTCGCCGGCCCTGCGGCCGACCCGAACGGCCGCGTGACGGCGCTGTGCGTGCCGCAGGGCGGCAGGTTCACGCGCAAGGAGATCGACGATTACACCGCCTATGTGGCGCGCTTCGGGGCGAAGGGGCTCGCCTACGTCAAGGTCAACGAGACGGCGAAGGGCCGCGACGGGCTGCAGTCGCCGATCCTGAAATTTCTGAGCGATGCCGCCGTCAAGGGCATTCTCGAGCGCACCGCGGCCAAGGACGGGGATCTAATCTTCTTCGGCGCCGACAGCGGCAGGATCGTAAGCGATGCGCTGGGTGCGCTGCGCCTGAAGGTCGGCCACGACCTGAAGTTGGCGGTTGCCGGCTGGCGTCCCCTATGGGTGGTGGATTTTCCGATGTTCGAATGGGATGCCGACGCGAAGCGCTGGGCCGCCATGCACCATCCGTTCACCAGTCCGCTGGACCCGGATTACGCGGCCCTCGCGGCGAGTCCCGGCGAGGCGGTGGCCAAGGCCTATGACATGGTGCTGAACGGCTCGGAGATCGGCGGCGGCTCGGTGCGTATCCATAACCAGGAGCTGCAGTCCACGGTGTTCGATCTGCTCGGCATCACGCCGGAGGAAGCGCGCCAGAAATTCGGATTTCTGCTCGATGCACTCAAGTACGGCGCCCCGCCGCACGGCGGCATCGCCTTCGGCCTGGACCGGCTCGCGATGCTGATGGCCGGCACCGACAGCATTCGCGACGTGATCGCCTTTCCGAAGACGCAGACCGCCGCCTGCCTGATGATGGATGCACCCACCGAGGTCAGCGAGGCGCAACTGCGGGAACTGCACATCCGGGTTCGCGCGCCGCTCAAGGTCGAATAATGCCGACGCCGCAGTACCGGCGGCCGGAATCGGTGCTGATCGTGATCTACACCGCGGGCGGCGATTTCCTGCTGCTCGAACGCCGCAAGCCGCCGGGTTTCTGGCAATCGGTGACCGGCAGCCTCGAATGGGGGGAGCTGCCCGGCCAGGCGGCGCCGCGCGAAGTGGCCGAGGAGACCGGCATCACCGCCGGTCGGCTCATGGACCTGCACCTGGCCCAGACCTACGACATTTTGCCGTCCTTCGGGCGCATCTACGCGCCCGGCGTGACGCGCAACCTCGAGCATGCCTTTGCGCTCAGCCTGCCGGATCGGGTCCCGGTGACCTTGAGTCCGACGGAGCACGTGCAGTATCGCTGGCTCGCGGGGACCGAGGCCGCCGCCGCGGTCTCCTCGCACACCAATCGCGCCGTAATCGAACAGTTGCGCGTTGCGCAGAGCCGGGCGGATGTGCGGTGAGCAGCGTCCTGGTATTCGTGCACGGCCTGTGGATGACCGGTCGCGAAGCCTTCTGGCTGCGCCGCCGGCTCGCGCATGAACTCGCGGCGGAGAATCGGGTCTTCTCCTATCCTTCCGTGTCGGCAGGCATGGCGGACAATGCCGCCGCCCTCGGCCGCTTAATCGGCAGCTGCAGCGCCGACCGCTTGCATCTGGTCGGCCATAGCTTGGGCGGTTTGGTGATCCTCAAATTGTTCCAGGAAGCGCTGTTCGCGAACGGCCGGCCGCCGGCGCCGGGACGCATCGTGCTGCTCGGATCCCCGCTGTGTGGCAGCCGCGCGGCGCAGGCACTGGCGCGCCTGCCGTTCGGCCGGCGCCTGTTGGGCCGAGGCATGCGCGAAGAGGTGCTCGAGCAGGCGCCGCGCCGCTGGAACGGCGGGCGCGACCTCGGCGTGATCGCCGGCGAGGTGTCGGTCGGCCTAGGCCGCCTGCTCGTTTCTCTGCCGGCACCCAATGATGGTGTGGTCACTGTCGGGGAGACGCGGCTGGCGGGTGCCACCGAACACCGGGTGCTGAAGGTCAGCCACAGCGGCATGCTGTTTTCGGGCGCCGTGGTCCGCCAGACGGCGGCCTTCCTGCGGGCCGGCAGATTTGCGCCCTGAGGGCAGGATCAACCGTCGAGCTGTTTCAGCCGAAACACCAGATCCAGCGCTTCGCGCGGACTCAAGGACTCCGGATCGGCTGCGCGCAGCGCTTCGAGTGCGGCGCCGGCGGGCGCCGGCGCGAACAGCGGCAGCTCGGATTGCGGCGAGGCGGATTTGCGCAGGGCATCGCGCTCGCGCTCCAGCTCGGTCAGATAGCGGCGCGCCGCCGCCGTCACGGATTTCGGTATCCCCGCGAGTGCCGCCACCTGCAGGCCATAGCTCTGGTTGGCGGGTCCCTCCCGCACGCTGTGCAGAAACACGAGCTTCTCGCCGTGCTCGATCGCCTGCACGTGCACGTTGGCGACGCCGGGCGCCTCGCCGGCTAGGCTGGTGAGTTCGAAATAATGGGTGGCGAACAGGGTGAACGCGCGGATCTGCGTCGCGATGTGCGCCGCGCAGGCCCAGGCGAGCGACAAGCCGTCGAAGGTGCTCGTGCCGCGGCCGACCTCGTCCATCAACACCAGGCTGCGGTCGGTGGCATTGTGGAGGATGTTCGCCGTCTCGGTCATCTCCAGCATGAACGTCGAGCGGCCGCCCGCCAGGTCGTCGGAGGCGCCGATGCGGGTGAAGATCCGGTCGAGCGGCCCCAACACCGCGCGTTTGGCGGGCACGTAGCAGCCGGCGTGGCTCAGGATGGCGATCAGCGCGGTCTGACGCATGTAGGTGCTCTTACCGCCCATGTTCGGACCCGTGATGATCAGCATGCGACGCGAATCCTCGAGACGCAGGTCATTCGGCACGAACGGCTCACCGGCGGCGCACTCCACCACCGGATGCCGGCCGCCCTCGATCAGCAGCACGGGCTCCGCGCTCAGTTCCGGCCGCACGCAGTCGAGTGCCGCTGCCCGCTCGGCGAAGCACGCGAGCACGTCGATGTCGGCGATCGCCGCCGTCGTGCACAGCAGTGCCGGCAGACGCGCGATCAACGCATCGAGCAATCCCTCGTACAGTTCGCGCTCGCGCGCGAGCGCCCGGTCCCGCGCCCCGAGCACCTTGTCTTCGAACGACTTGAGTTCGGGGGTGATGAACCGTTCGGCCGACTTGACGGTTTGCCGGCGCACGTAGTCGGGCGGCACCCTGTCCGCCTGGCTGCGGTTCACCTCGATGAAAAAGCCCTGCACCCGGTTGTAACCGAGCTTCAAGCTCGACAGGCCGCTGCGTTCGCGTTCCCGGCGCTCCAGCTCGAGCAGGTATTCCTCGGTATTGCCGCTGATCAGGCGCAGCTCGTCGAGTTCGCCATCGTAACCCGCGGCGATGACGCCGCCGTCGCGCAGCACGTGCGGCGGCGACTCGGCGAGCGCGCGCGCGAGCAGCGCGTGCTCGTCCGCATGCGTTCCCAGATCGGCTTTCAGCAGCCGCAGCAGTGCGCAGTCGATGCCCTCGAGCGCCGCGTGCAAGCCCGGCAGCGCGGCGAGCGCCGCACGCAATTGCGACAAATCCCGCGGCCGCGCCGACCGCAAGGCCACCCGCGCGAGGATCCTCTCCAGGTCGCCGATGGCGCGCAGCGGGGCCTCGAGCGCTGCGCTGCGGCCGAGCAGGCTCGCGACCGCATCGTAGCGTGCGTTCAGGCTGGCGTGATCGCGCAGCGGCCGGTGCAGCCAGCGGCGCAGCTGCCGGCCGCCCATCGCCGTGGCGGTGCGGTCGAAGACCCCCGCCAGGGTGAGGTCCGGCCGACCCGCCACGCTCTGGTCGAGCTCCAGATTGCGGCGCGTGGCTGCATCCATCAGCAGCGCGCCTTCGCGCTCCTCGGTGACGATGGCACGCAGATGCGGCAGCGCCGATTTCTGGGTCTCGCGCACGTAGGCGAGCAGGGCGCCGGCGGCGGCGATGGCGAGCGGCTTATCGGCGCAGCCGAATCCGGCAAGATCGCGGGTTTGGAACTGTTCGGCGAGTGCGCGACTGGCCGACGATTCGTCGAACTGCCAGGGCGAGCGCGAGCGCCAGGGGCGTTCCGCGCCCAGGGCGGCGGCCAGGGCGTCACGGGCATCATCCGCCACCAGCAGCTCGGCGGGGCGCAAGCGCTCGATTTCCGCCTCGAGTGCCTCGATTCCGGCCACTTGCGTCACGCTCAGGCGTCCGGACGACAGGTCGAGCCATGCCAGGCCGAAGCTTCCATCCGCACCGTACAGGCTTGCGAGTAAGGTGTCGCGGCGCTCCTCGAGCAGCGCCTCGTCGGTGAGGGTGCCGGGGGTGACGATGCGCACGACTTCGCGCTCCAGCGGGCCCTTGAGCTTGCCGGGTTCGCCGCGCTGCTCACAGATGGCCACCGATTCACCCTTGCGCACCAGCCGCGCCAGGTAGGTGTCGAGCGCGGCGGCCGGCACACCGGCCATGGGAATGGCGGCGCCGGCCGAGCTGCCCCGCTGGGTGAGTGCGATATCGAGCAATTGGGCCCCGCGACGCGCATCGTCGTAGAACATCTCGTAGAAATCGCCCATGCGATAGAAGAGCAGGGTATCGGGGTGGGATGCCTTGATGCGCAGGTACTGCTGCATCATGGGGGTGTGGGATTCAAAAAGATTCATCGCGGGCTATTGTAGGGGTTCGCCGAGGAAGTACATTACTCGTCCATGAAAATCACCGATCGGCAATTGCGGGCACTGGCCACGCGCGTCGGACGCCGGCTGCTCGCCATGGGGCGCAGCGTGACGACGGCCGAATCGTGCACCGGCGGCTGGATCGCCAAGGCGCTGACGGATGTCGCCGGCAGCTCGCAATGGTTCGGCGAAGGCTTCGTCACCTACGGCAATGAGGCCAAGCGGCGCAGTCTCGGTGTGCCGCGCGCGGTTCTGGAAGCGCATGGTGCGGTGAGCGCGCCGGTGGTGCGGGCGATGGCGGCCGGCGCGCTGCGGCGCAGCCGGGCCGGGATGGCGGTGGCGGTGAGCGGAATCGCCGGACCCGGCGGCGCGACGCCCGGCAAACCGGTCGGAACCGTCTGGCTGTGCTGGATGAGCCGCGGCGCACGTGCGCCGTGCGCCATCGTGCAGCTGCGGCATTTCCGCGGCGACCGCGAGGCGGTGCGGCGCAAGACCGTGCGGCTCGCGCTGCAGGGTTTGCTCGCGTTGTAATCGTGGCTAGCGCATCAATCCGCCTGTTCTTCGCCTTGATGCCCGACACCGCCGAGCGGGCGCGGATGTCCGCGGCCGCGGCGGATCTGGATCTCGGTCCCGACGTCCGGCCGGTGGCGGCGGTTAACTATCACATCACCGTTGCCTTCGTCGGCGACGTTGCCGCCGGGCAGGAGGTGGCGCTGCGCGGCATCGGCCGCGCGCAGCGCGCGCGGCGCAGCGATGCGTGCTTCGACGCCTATGAATACTGGCCAAAACCCGAGGTCGTGGTGGCGGCGGCCCGCGTCATACCGCCTGCGCTGCAGGAATTATGGCAGCATCTGCACGCGGATCTGGCCGCCGGCGATTTTGCCCTGAATCCGAAGCGGCTGCGGCCGCATGTCACGCTGGCGAGGAAGGTGTCGCAAACGCCCGCCCTGCCTGCGATCTGCGCATTCCACTGGAGCTGCCGCCAGTTGTGTTTGATGCGTGCCGACGGCGCCGGCGACGAGCGGGTCTATACAGTAGTCGAGGCATGGCCACTACTGGATGAATCGCCGACTTAGAAAATCTCCTCGATTCGGATGCATATGAGGTGAGCGCGGCCCGCTGAATATGAAATAATGCGCTTACACTTCGTCGAGGACTCCCCATGGATGAGAATCGTAAAAAAGCACTCGCGGCTGCGCTGAGTCAAATCGAAAAACAATTCGGTAAGGGCTCCGTCATGCGTCTGGGAGACGCGGGCGCGACCTATGAGGTCGACACCATTCCCACCGGTTCGCTCGGACTCGACATCGCACTCGGCGTGGGCGGCATTCCGCGCGGCCGGGTCATCGAGATCTTCGGACCGGAATCCTCTGGCAAGACCACGCTCACCCTGGCGATCATCGCCTCGGCGCAGAGCCATGGCGGTACTGCGGCATTCGTCGATGCCGAGCACGCCCTCGATCCGGTTTACGCCGAGAAGCTGGGGGTCAAGGTCAATGATCTGCTGGTGTCGCAGCCCGACACCGGCGAGCAGGCGCTCGAAATCACCGACATGCTGGTGCGATCCGGCGCCGTCGACGTCGTGGTGGTCGACTCGGTGGCGGCGCTGACGCCCAAGGCGGAGATCGAGGGCGAAATGGGCGATCAGCACATGGGGTTGCAGGCAAGGCTCATG
This sequence comes from Gammaproteobacteria bacterium, assembly GCA_003137095.1. Taxonomy (GTDB): domain Bacteria; phylum Pseudomonadota; class Gammaproteobacteria; order Steroidobacterales; family Steroidobacteraceae; genus Bog-1198. The sequence continues at coordinate 4,064 of PLET01000103.1, read as the reverse complement.
TCGCAGGCGCTGCGCAAATTGACCGGCAACATCAAGCGCTCGAACACCATCGTCATTTTCATCAACCAGATNNGACCCGCGTCAAGGTGGTCAAGAACAAGGTGGCTCCGCCGTTCCGCGAAACCGAGTTCGAGATCATGTACGGAACCGGCATTTCCAAGGAGGGTGAACTCATCGAAATCGGTGTGCTGCACAATCTGGTGGAGAAATCCGGATCCTGGTACAGCTACAAGGGCGAGCGCATCGGACAGGGCAAGGACAACGCTCGGATCTTCCTGCAACAGCACCCCGAGATCGCCAACGACATCGAAACGCAGATCCGCACCAAACTGATTCCGGAGAAGGCCACCATGAACCGCGGCAACGACGCCAAGGAGGCGTAAGCCCCCTGCGTCGCCCGGGCATGGAGCCGCAGGATGGACGTGCTGCGCGGGCGGCCGCGCTCGACGCGCTGTCGCGCCGCGACCACTCATCCGAGGATTTGCGGCGCAAATTGCAGGACAAGGGCTACGACAAGGCGGTGGTGGACCCGCTGATCGAGCGCCTGCAGAGCGAAAATTTGCTCAACGACCGCCGCTACGTCGAGAACTTCGTGGTTTATCATGCAGCCCGCGGCCAGGGGCCGTTGCGGATCCGGGCGGAATTGCGCCGGGTGGGCCTGCAGGGCGCGCTGGTGGAGAATTGCCTGGGCGCATTTCCCGAGTGGATCGGGAGTTTGCAGAAGGTCAGGCAGAAGAAATTCGGCGCACGGCCGCCCGAATTGCCGGCCGACCGGCGGCGCCAGGTCCTGTTCTTGGGTTACCGCGGATTCACGAGCGCCCAGATCAGAACCGCCTTAGGCTTTGACACAAACCTCGGTACAGACGACGAAGAGCCATGAGACGCGATGCTGGATTGAAAATGATGACGACCTCGGATATCCGGGCGAGCTTCCTGGAGTTCTTCCGCAAGAATGGCCACAGGGTGGTGCCATCGAGTTCGCTCGTGCCCGGCAACGACCCGACCCTGCTGTTCACCAACGCCGGCATGGTGCAATTCAAGGATCTGTTCCTCGGCAAGGAGGTGCGCAACTATTCGCGCGCGGCAACCTCGCAACGTTGCGTGCGTGCCGGCGGCAAGCACAACGATCTGGAGAATGTGGGCTACACCGCGCGCCACCACACGTTTTTCGAGATGCTCGGCAATTTCAGCTTCGGCGACTATTTCAAGCGCGAGGCCATCCACTTTGCCTGGAACTTCGTGACCGGCACGCTCGGCATTCCGAAGGATCGCCTGTGGGTGACGGTATTCACCGAGGACGACGAGGCGGAACGCATCTGGACCGAGGAGATCCATGTCGATCCAACCCGCTGCACGCGCATGGGCGAGAATTCGAATTTTTGGGCAATGGGGGAGACCGGCCCCTGTGGCCCGTGCAGCGAGATCTTCTACGATCATGGTCCGGAGATACCCGGCGGACCGCCCGGATCGGCCGACGAGGACGGCGATCGATTCGTGGAGATCTGGAACCTCGTGTTCATGCAGTACGAACGCTCGGCCGACGGCACGCTCACGCCGCTGCCGAAACCGTCGGTCGACACCGGCATGGGTCTGGAGCGCGTCGCGGCCGTCATGCAGGGCGTGCACAGCAATTACGACATCGACCTGTTCAGAAGTCTGATCCATGCCGCCGCGGAGGCCACCGGCACGCAGGATTTGCAGTCCTCCAGTCTGCGCGTGATCGCGGATCACATCCGCGCCTGCACCTTTCTCATCATCGATGGCGTGGTGCCGTCCAACGAAGGCCGCGGCTACGTGCTGCGGCGGATCATCCGGCGCGCCATCCGCCACGGCTACAAGCTCGGCCAGACGCAGCCCTTCTTTCACAAGCTGGTGCCGAGCGTGGTGCGCGAGATGGGCGGTTATTTCACCGAGTTGGCGGCGGGAGAGCTGCGCGCCATGCAGGTGCTCGCACAGGAGGAGGGGCGATTCGCCGAGACGCTCACGACCGGGATGGCGCTGCTCGACGCGGAAACCGCCAAGCTCAAGTCGAAGGTCATTCCGGGCGAAATCGTGTTCAAACTGTACGACACCTACGGCTTTCCGCTCGATTTGACGGCCGACGTCGCCCGCGAGCGCGGTCTCACCTTGGATCAGGCGGGTTTCGATGCCGCCATGGAAGCACAGCGCGGGCGCGGCCGGGCGGCCAGCAAGTTCGGCACGGATCTGCGCGGCACCATACAGCTCCAGGGAAAGACGGATTTCTCCGGCTATGAGCTGCTGAGCGAAACCGGCCGGGTGACGGCGCTCAAATTCGACGGTGCACTGGTGGATGAACTGCGACCCGGCCAGGAAGGACAGGTCGTGCTGGATCACACGCCCTTCTATGCGGAAAGCGGCGGCCAGATGGGCGATGCCGGCGAACTCATCGGAGCCGGCGTGCGCTTCGTGGTCAGCGACACGCAGAAGCTCGGCGCCTCGCACGCCCATGTCGGCGCACTGGAGCGGGGCGAGCTTCGGGTGGGGGACACGGTCGAGGCGAGGGTGGATGCCGACCGGCGCAACGCCATCGCGCTCAATCATTCCGCCACGCATCTGCTGCATGCCGCCCTGCGCGAGGTCCTCGGCAAGCACGTGCTGCAGAAAGGCTCGCTGGTGGCGCCGGACCGCCTGCGCTTCGATTTCTCGCACACCCAGGCGGTGACGCCCGCGGAGCTGCGCCGCGTGGAGGAGCTGGTCAATACGGCGATCCGCGGGAATGCGCCTGCCGAGACCCGTGTGATGGCTTTCGACGATGCCGTGGCCGCGGGTGCCATGGCGCTGTTCGGGGAGAAGTATTCGAGCGACGTGCGGGTGCTGACGATCGGCGACTTCTCCATGGAACTGTGCGGCGGCACGCACGTGGCGCGCGCCGGCGACATCGGATTCTTCAAGATCATCGGCGAGTCCGGCGTCGCCGCCGGCGTGCGGCGCGTTGAAGCGGTGACCGGTCAGGCGGCTTACGACTGGGTGGTGCGCACCGACCAGATTCTGCGCGATGTGGCCGGGTTGTTGCGCGGCAGCCGCGAGGACGTGGACGAAAAGGTGCGCGAACTCGTCGAACGTTCGCGCCGCCTCGAAAAGGAGGTCCAGCAGCTCAAGTCGAAGCTCGCCAGCGGCCAGGGCGGCGATCTGTCCCTGCAAGCCGTCGACGTCGGCGGCGTCAAGGTGTTGGCGGCTCAAATCGAAGGCGCCGACGCGAAGTCGCTGCGCGATGCGCTCGACCGGCTCAAGAGCCGGCTGGGCTCATCGGTGATCGTGCTCGCGACGGTGCAGGATGGCCGCGCGGTGCTGGTTTCCGGGGTGTCGGCGGATCTGATCGGAAGGATCAAGGCCGGCGACATCGTCGGCGCCGTGGCCGCGAAGGTCGGCGGCCGCGGAGGCGGACGGGCGGATTTCGCACAAGCTGGGGGAACTCAGCCGGAACATCTCGGGGCCGCCCTGGCCGAATTGGAGGCGATGGTGCGCAGCCGCCTGGCGAATCCCGTCCCCTGAATCGGTCAAATCCAGGTGAATTAGATCTGCTGATTCGACCTTTTGGGGGGCTTTTCTTGTATCCTTGGCCGCACTAAATATTCAGCGCTAAATATTTCTGCGCCGGACCCGATAACCAGCTTCGGGACGAACACCGGAAGTGGTCGGGTGAAGACTGGTTGCATCGCAACCGGATGCGACGCAAGCGGGCCACGAACGCCAGGAGTCGGCCAATGCTGATATTGACGAGACGAGTAGGCGAGACCGTGATGATCGGCAATGAAGTCACCGTAACTGTCCTTGGCGTGAAGGGCAATCAGGTGCGCATTGGCGTGAATGCTCCGAAGGACGTCGCCGTACATCGCGAAGAGATCTATGAGCGCATCAAGCGCGAAGAAGACGGCGATTCCAAGCCTGCCCAGCCTGCCGCCAAGGTCACCGGCGACGTCTGATTCTCTCCTTTAACGATCGCGTCCACCTTCAGCTTTACCGCGCCGGGCTGCGGCGGGTATCATCCGGCGCTCCCGCGAACGGGCTCATGGAACCCCGCCGGAGAGGTGGCCGAGTGGTCG
>PLET01000060.1 GCA_003137095.1 Gammaproteobacteria bacterium | reverse complement strand
AGCGGGCCGATCGAGCGATTGGAATGAGCATCTCACAGTGCGGCCTGCTCAGTGTTCCACAGCGCCACTGCCTCCGGCAAGGGCGGAGATAGCGCGGGCACACCCACCGGTGCCACCACCTCCGTCGGCGCGATCCTCGTGCCCCCGGGAGGTTCATGGGCAGACCTATTTCAGTCGGCTGACGCCACCGCCTCAGCCAATTTTCCGATCGGCGCCAGATTCTTCATGAGCGCATCCGAAAAGCCATGGCGTCGCTGAAGATACGCAGGATCGTTATAGGCAACCCAGGTACGCCCTTGAGCATCCTCGAATGCCAGAATCTTGAGCGGCAGGTCGATTGCCGTGGTCTGCGCGGCAGCCATCACCGGAGTGCCGGCGGCGGGGTTTCCAAGAATAACGAGCGCGGTTGGCCTTAACGTGAGTTGCGATCGGGCGGCATCACCGCTGAAATCAATGTTTGCGAAGACGGTGATTCCCCGCGCTTGGGCGATGGCCACGGTCTTTGCCACGATTGCTGCTGCGGTATGATGGGTCGGCAGCACGATAAGCCCCTCGATCGAAGGTAGTTGCATAGATCGCTCCACTGTCCCTCTTGCGGCTCATCCCATCCGCGCCATTCGCGCTCGACGTCAACCGCCGTCCGCGTACTGCTTCACGAGCTCGGTCAGAAAATCCCGTGCGGTATAGACCGCGCGCACCGCGAGGCGCTCATTCAGGCCGTGCACGCCGTTGCCGTCGGGGTCCGCCCATTCGCCGGGCACGCCGTACACCGGAATGCCGATGGCCTCGAGGTAGATGCCGTCGGTGGCGCCGGTCGACATGGAGGGCACGAGCGGCACGCCGGGAAAGTATTTGGCCACCAACTTCTCGGCGGGCCCCATGACTTTCGGATCGAGCGGCGGCGGCATGGCGAGCGGGCGGATGGGCGGAATGAGCGTGACCTTCACGCCGGGATCGCCGATCACGGCTTCCAGCGTGGCGCGGGTACCTTGCACCGTCTCGCCGGGAAATATGCGGCAATTGACGTTGGCCGCGGCGTGCTGGGGCAGGGCGTTATTGGCATGGCCGCCTTCCAGCAAAGTGGCGACGCAGGTGGTGCGCAGCATGCTGTGGTAGCTGCGATCCTTCGAGACGATGGCCTCGGCGGCGGCATCGTCCGGGTTCTTGGCAAGCGCCACCATGGCCGCACCCAAGGCATCGCCGCGCGCCGCGCCGGCTTTGGCGAAGAAGGCGCGGGTGGTGTCGGTGAATTTCACCGGGAATTCGTGATCGCGCAGCTTGCCGAGCGCATCGGCGAGCTCATAGATGGCATTCTCGCGGATGGGAATGGAACTGTGGCCGCCGGCATTGACGGTCTCGAACGAATAGTTCTGCACCGCCTTCTCGCCCACCTGCATGTTCTCCACGAGCAGCTTGCCGTGGCCGTCGGTGCGCCCGCCGCCGCCCTCATTGAGGGCGAAGGCCGCGGCCACCCAGTCCGGATGGTTCTTCGCCAGCCACTCCGCCCCATTGAAGGCATGCGTGGTTTCCTCGCCGCAGGTGAGCGCGAGCTTGATGCTGCGCTTGGGGTGATAGCCGCGCGCCTTGAAGCGCGACAGCATATCCACCCAGATGGCATCCATGGCCTTCATGTCGGCGACACCGCGTCCGTAGAAATTGCCGTTCTCCTCGATGAAGGTGAACGGATCGCGCGTCCAGTCCGACCGCTTGGCCTCGACCACGTCCAGATGGCCGAGCAAGAGCATGGGCTTGGCTTTCGCCGAGGTGCCGTGCAGCACCGCCACCAGGCCGCCTTCCCGGGGATGCTCGGGCACCGAGAACAGGGTGATATCGGCATCGGCAAAGCCCGCCGCCTTCAAGTGCGCCGCCATGCGCTCGGCCGCGAGCGTGCAGCTGCCCACGGAGAGCGAGGTATTGGTCTCCACCAACTCTTTGTAGAGGGCGAGGAAAGTCACCTGGTCGGGGCGCAGCGGCGGCAGCGGCGCCTCGTCGGCGCGGGCGCCGCCCGGGAAGGCCGCAGCAGCGAGCAGCAACAGCGGCAGGAGCATGAACCGAGGCAGCAGAATCGACAGCGGAAGGTGTTTCATGCGGCGATTGTCACATGAAATCTCCTCAAGCAGTACGTACGATGCCTGCGGATACAGGCGTGATATTGTTCGGCGTCAGGATAAAAATGAGCGCGCTGCATGAATGAGCGATTGGGGACGATCCGCGAGCTGATGCGGGCCGGGGACCTCGAGGCCGCCGAGCGGCTGGCCGTCCGGCACTTGCCGAGCCTGCCCGAGGATGCGGATCTGGCCGTGGTGTATGCGCGCATCCCGGAGCAGGCCGGACGCTTCGCGGAGGCGGTCGCGCGCTGGCGCAATGTCCTTAAGCACTTTCCGGGACATCGCGCGGCCCTGGTCGGGCTCAACTATTGCCTCATTGCCGACGGCCGGTATGCCGAGGCGCGCACCCAGATCGAGGCGGCACTGCGGGAGCATCCCGGCGATGAGAGTCTGCTGCGCCAGAGCGCCGATCTTGCGGGCCGGCAGGGCGACTGGCCGCGGGCGATAGAACTCTACCGGCAGGTGTTGCGGCAATATCCCCAAAATCCCAGTGTGCGCCTGGAACTTCGCCACGCCGAGGCGCAACGCCAGCTCACCGCCCTCGCCGCGGCGGATGCCCCCGACGCGTGGCCGGCCGACTGCCATCCGCCGAGACCCGCGCGGCTGCGCGCGGACGTCCGCGACATCATCGTGGATTTCGAGAGCCTGGGCGACAACTGCGAATTCGGTTTTCTACAGCGCCATTTCGGTCACGAGCCGCTCGGTCTGTTGCGCTGGGCCGGAACCGAACCCGCGCCCATCATCGCCGCGGTACGCAGCCAGTTCGCCGGCGTCGGGGAGCGCGAGCATGTGACCATCGAGCTGTGGCCGGACGGAGAGTACAAGATCAGCGACGATCGATACGGCATGGTCTCGCACACCTTCATCTACGAGGCCGCCTTTCCCCGCGAGACCTTTCTCGACCACCAGATGCGGCGCATGCGGATCCTCAAGAAGAAGTTGTTGCAGGAGATGACACGCGGCGAGCGGTTGTTCGTCTATAAAAGTCCGACGATGACCCTGGAGCAGGCGCAGGCCCTGTGCGTGGCCTGCCGGCAGGTGGGTCCGCTCACCTTGCTGGTGGTGCGTCTGTGCGATCAGTCCCACCCGGCCGGAACCGTGGAGCGCGCGGCGCCGGATCTGCTGTTCGGCTACCTGGACCACATCCCGCCGGTCGATGACATCACCGGCAGCCTGTCGATCGCCTGTTGGGAAACGCTGTGCATCCGGGCATGGGCCCTGTGGAAGGGCGATCGATCGGGGCGCCACGGGGCGGCATCGAAGAATCGGAACATGCGCTAGCGCTCGTCCTTGACGCTGGGAAACTGCAGACAGGGTTGGTATGGCGTGGTTTTTGCCGCTATGTACGGTACCGCACAGACGGCCGCCATCACGCGTTTTTAGCATGCGCGAATGCTGATACTGACCCGCCGAATTGGGGAGTCTCTTCGCATAGCCGATGAGATCTCGGTGACGGTTCTGAACATCCGCGGCAATCAGGTGCGCGTCGGAATCGAAGCACCGCAATCCGTGTCCGTGCATCGTGAAGAGGTCATCGACCGCATGGCCGCTCGGGGCAAGACGACCAACGGAACATCCCTAACGGCCAATGGGGCATCCCTGGCGATCAATGGGGTATCCGTGAAGATCAATGGGTCCGGCCACGCGGCGGGGCGAAAGGCGCTTCGGCAGAAATAGGCGTTTGCGGCCGGCCCTGGTGGCCCCGCCGTTGGGGCAGGAAGCTGGTTGGATATCCAGCACAAGGTCGCGTCGTGGAGATCAGCAATTGTTCCCTGCAGCACCCGATTAAGTGGGTAGAATGGCCCATCAGCCTGAGCCATTTGGCTCATGGAGATCCGATGCTGAGCGCGTTCGCTATCGCCGAGAAACCTCTGCTCGAAGTGCTGCCGCTGGTGCGGCACGGGTTGCCGGCTGCCATGTTTGAACAAGTCGCGGCGACGCTGGGTTTTTCGAGTACTGCGCTGGCCGCTAAGCTCGGTATCGCGCGTCGCACGGTGACCCGCAAACGCGGCAGTGGTGCGCCGCTGTCGAGTGAAACCTCGGAGAAACTGCTGCGGGTGGCGCGCATTCGTAACCTCGGCCGCCTGCTGTTTTCGACCGACGTCGCGGTATCGCAGTGGATGTCGAAGACCGACACGGCCCTCGGGAACATGGCGCCCATCGACTTGCTCGACACGGACCTCGGCGCCCGTGAGGTCGAAAACCTCTTGCATTCACTCGCTTACGGTCAGTTCGCCTGAAGCCTGATGCGGGTCTTCCGCCTTGGATTGGCGCGCTTCCTCCGTACGCGCAAGGAGGCTTTCAGCGGCAAAGGGGGCGTGGTTTCCTCCGGCCGCTGGCATACCGCAGGTCATCCGATCGTCTACGCCGCGCAGTCACTGTCGCTCGCCGCGCTGGAGATTCTAGTCCACCTAAAACAAACTCGTGACGTGGAGCCGTTTTTGTCCTACACCGCAGATATACCGGACAATTTCATCCTAAAACCGGAGCCTTACCCAACGCGCTGGAAAAGCCGTATTGATGTGAGTCGAGCATTCGGCGATGCCTGGCTCGCGGCGAAGGCGGCACCAGCCCTGCGCGTACCGACGATTCTGGCGCCCGGCGAATGGAACGTGCTGCTGAATCCCCTTCATCCGCAGTTCTCTTTGGGTTGGATTCAGGCGGGACCCGAGCGCTTTGCGTTCGATGCGCGATTGCTAACGCGCAAGCAACTGAAATCCCACCGTCGACGGGGATCGCGGGTTCCCTAGGCTCGACCGGACACGTGCGGGCTCGCGGCGATGACAATGCTGCGCCGCACTTTTCTCCTATGCTGCGCTGCGGAAGCGCGCAATCATCGCGCTAAAGATTCTCACCGACTGCTCGGGCTTAACTGGGTCACATAACCCTAAGGAGGATTCTCCGCTAATGAATTTCGCACTGCGGCGATTACGTCACACAAGGGATTGCTATCCGCATGTCAACCAATCTTGCACACCGGCCGGTCGTGGAATCCTCTGTGAGCGCGCATTGCAGAGTTCTTTGCGTGGACGATGAACCCAATGTGTTGTTGAGTTTGCAGCTGCTGCTATCGCGCGATTACGAGGTGCACACGGCGACGAGCGGCGCAGAGGGCCTGGACATGCTGATGCGCCTGCAGGCCGTCCCTGTCGTGATTTCCGACATGCGAATGCCAGGCATGTCCCAGACTGCAATGTAAGGCGCACGATTGCAAGATGTTCTCATTGCTGGCATTATGCAAGCATGGCAATTCAGATCACCATCCGTGATGTTCCTGAGAAAGTGCGCGACGAACTGGCCGCCCGTGCGGCTTTGCAGGGCAAGTCGATGCAGGAGTTCCTGCGCGCCGAGCTGGAGCGATTGGCCGCGCGCCCGTCGATAGACGCCTGGCTTCAGCAGGTGCGCAAGAGAAAGCGCGCGACGCAGACTCGCATCTCTTCCAAACAGATACTTGAAAACAGAAACGCTGACCGGCGTTGAGTGTCGTCATCGATTCGTCGGTCGTGGTAGCCGCTCTCCTTGACAGCGGCCCCCACGGCGAATGGGCGGAGGAAATTCTTGCAAGTGGTTTGCTGCAGGCGCCGGAGCTGGTGCATGCCGAAGCCACAAACATATTTCGTCGCCTGGAGAGGGCCAAGCTGATCACGACGCCGGAGGCGAATGCGGCGCAAGATGATCTCATGCAACTCGATATCCAGTTGTTTCCTTTCGAGCCCTTCGCCAGCCGCATCTGGGAATTGCGGCACAACGTGACAAGTTATGACGCGTGGTACGTCGCCATTGCCGAGGCGGTGAACCTCCCGCTCGCAACGCTCGATGAGCCGCTTTCGAAGTCACCTGGAGTTGCCTGCCAATTCCTGACGCCCGACTTTTAAGATCGTACGCGCGATTGTGTCAGCGAACGAAATCCGCCGGCGGCCTATCAAGCCCGTGTGAGCCCCAGTCGCTCTCTGACCCGGCGCAGGGTGGATAGATCCACGGGCGGCTGCATGCGGCGCGCGCTGCGCTCCGCCTCCATGAGGAGCGCCATCACCTTCTCGCGGCCGTCCGGATCGCGCACGGCCTCGAGCGGCGTCAGCCCGTCGAGCGCCGGAATCTTGTCGGACACCCAACGCTCGTAGTGCTCAGCCATCACCTGCTGCAGGTGAGCCTGCACCTCCGGCAATTCCGCGATCGCGGAGGATTCCGCATTCCGGACAGCATTCCCGGGAGCGGCGCGGTTGTGCTCGGCTAACATCTTTTCGATCGACTGGATGCGGTCAGCGCGAAACCGCGCCTCACCTGCCAGGCGCTCCTCGACCAGGCGCTTGAATTCCTCCGCCCGGCGAGCGGAATTGACTTCGGCCACCAGTTGCCGCCCCGTGATCTCGAGGTGACCGGCGATGGTGTTGGACCAGCTCTCGTGCAATGGATTGCCCGGCTTCGTCCAGTTAAGGTGCACGCTCTCGGCGTCGATAAGCGCCTCCTCGGAGCGGTCGGAATCGAGCGATTTGAGCGCATCGAATACTTTTCGCGGCGAGTCGATGTCGAACACCAGGCGGTGCATCTCGAGCGGCTCGCCGTCGGTGTTATGAAGCTTCGGGAGCTGCGGATGCAGCACCTTGTCCATGACACCTAAGTAACGCTCGATGAGCTCGAGGTCGAATTCACGCAGGGCCGCAGCGGTGCAACGGGGCCTGCCGCGCAGCAATTCCTTGCGAAAATCGATGAGCTCGATCTTGTATATTGGCGGAATAAAGCACAGCGAGGAGGCTTCGAGCAGGGTGATGCCCTCTGCCGTGATCAGCTGGCCGAATAGGATATCGCCGGGTTGCATACCCTGGGTTGCACTTCGCTCCCGCACCGAGTATTCCTCACCGGTGAACAGATCACGGGCCTGAAACCCGTGACCGGGATCGCAGCGCAGAACCTCGTGGAAGCTGAAGGGGGCCAGAAGACACGACCCCAGGTAGCGTCGTATTACCGGGTCGAGCCGCGTACCCCGGCGCTCGAGAAACAGCGCCGTCGGACAGCGCTCGTGCAGCGCCGTGTCCGCCACGCCGGTGTCGTGGGGATCGGGCGACCAGCGATGGAAGAACCACGGCATGAACACCTGGATGTGCGGGGTCTCAGGATCAAACGGATCGTCTTCCCCTGAGAATTCCGCCCAGGCCGCGTGAAGCGCTTCGGGTCCGAACGTCTCGGCGACAAACGGGAGCATCGTGCTCGCCATCGCGAATTCGTCCAGCGCCCGCCGCAGCCGCCGCCATGCGAGTGCTTCCGTCTGATCATCGCCTCGCCCAATTGAGGGGGCTGCAAGCGCATTTTACTGAATCGCGGTCCATCCCCCCAGATTGTCGAAGGTGCGCGAGGTCGTGTAGGTGGCGCCGTTCATGAACCAGATCACGGCCTCGCCATTGCGGGTATCGCGCCACAAGATGTCGGTCTTGCCGTCGCCGTTGAAATCCCGGGTCACCTGCGGAATCCACGTCGTCGGTACGGCGCCGAGATCGGATTTGGCGGTGACGGTGCTGCCGTTCATGAACCAGATCTGCACATCGCCGTTAGCGTCCCGCCACAGGATGTCGGAGTAGCCGGCGCCGCTGAAGTCGCCGACCGCCTGGATGGTCGAGGATAACGGGACCACGCCGAGACTGGCCCTCGAGGCGACGGCATTGCTGCCGTTCAAGAACCAGATGACGACCTCGCCGTTGGAGTTTCGCCACAGAATGTCCGGGTTGCCGTCGTCATTGAAGTCCCCGGTGCCGGCGACCGTCCAACTGGCCGGCAAGACACCGAGGTAGGTGCTGCCGGCGAGCGCACCGTGCGTGATGGTCCACATCACCAATTCGCCGTTCGAATGGCGCCAGAGAATGTCGCCGACGGCGCCTTCGTAATTGACGTAGGGGCGGGCTGAGCCGACGGCGCCGGCGAAGGTCCAGCTGGACGGCGCGACGCCGAGATCAAGTGTGGAGGCGATGTTCCCGCCATCCATCCACCAGAGGACGACATCGCCGCCGCTGGAATCCCGCCACAGAATGTCGGGTTTGCCGACACCGGTGAAGTCGGCCTCGGCCAAGGGAGTCCAGCTGGCCGGAACCTCGCGCAAATTGACGGTCGAGGCCAAGGCGCCGGCGTTGAAGAACCAGAGCGCTGTCCGGCCGCCGCCCTCGTTCCAGAGTAGCGGCGCCGTTTGGGCAAGCGTGGCCACTTGCCCATAGCGCATGGCGATGGCGCCGCTGGCGATTTCCAGCTTGCCGGAGGGAATCTCGAACCCGCCGATATTCAAAAAGCACCAGTCACCGCCGGGGAAGGCCACGTAAGTCGTCGAGACCAGATAGCACTCGCTGCTCGTACTGAGCGTGGTGAAGGGACTGGTGTTGGTCACGGCGGCCCCGGCCGTATTGCCGAGTTCGTTAATGAACAGATACCCCAGCTGGTTTTGAATCCGGCTGGTCGAGGCGCCGCAACCTGCTCCGGTCCCCGGAAGCGACGTGGCGCAATCGCCCTGGGGTTGGGTGTAATAGCCGTCTCCGGTGGGCAGCACCCAATCCGTGTAGCCGCCGTAGCCGAGGGTGCCGTTGNNACGTCCGCCCAGGTCACGTTCAATGCCCCATCCGTGATCATGCGACCACCGTTCTGGGTGACCACGGTCAATTGCGCGTTGGCTGCGAGCGGCCACGCCAGCAGCAGGGCCGCGGCGGCACCGATCACGTGAGCCCCCCGCTTATGGTTCTTCATGTGCAGTTCCCTCGCATGTTTTTGACGGCTTGGCGCTGTCCGGCTGCACCCACCGTCCGAGGTGTCATTCTAATCCAGGACCCTCGGTGCCGGCACCCGTCAACTGCTTGCGGGCGGCCGGGTTCCTGATGGATCATCCGGATGCATGCTGCACGGCCACCTCGACGCGGTCATCTCGCTGGGTTTCATCGAAGGATGGGCTTACGACAGCGAACATTTGACCCAGGCGGTGGAGGTCTCGGTGCAGTCGGGCGACGCCGAGGTGGCCTGGGGACTGGCGCATCGCTTTCGCGAGGATTTGATGCTCGCCGGCTGCGGCCTCGGCTGGTGCGCCTTTCGGCTGCGACTGGATGCGGCCCGGGATCTGGTGCAGGGTGCGGTCTTGCGATTGCTCGAGCGCCGTTCCGGCCGGGAGATCCACCGCAGCGAGGCCATTGCGCTCAAGGAGGACGGCGAGACCCCCTTGGAGACGCTCGAGGAACTCACCCTCGCCGACCCCACGATCATCCAAGGGATTTGGCAGCTCAAGCGCTGCGAACCCCTGCTCATGCAATTCATCCGCCGGCAGGGCGTCGAATCCTTCCTAAGCACGGCCTATGCCTATGTGCTCGGCCGGCCAGCCGATGCGAACGGCATTGCGCTCTACACCCGCCACATCCGCCATGCGACCTTGGGTCCGGTCGGGATTCTCGAGGCGCTGGCCAACAGCGAGGAGTTTCGCGCGAGCAGCCGGCTGCTGGCGGCCCCCAATTCGCCCAGCTTCCCGTTTGCCTGACGCCATGTTCGGTCCGGAACCCATCGTGATTTCCATGCCGGCGCGCGAGTTGTCCGATCCCGCCATTCCCGGTTCGGTGTTCGACGTCGCCGAGCTCGATGTCATCGGCCTATCACCGGATCTGCGGCTGGCGGTGGATCTGATCGCGGGCGCCTATCATGGGGTGGATGCGCCGATTCGCTGCGTGGTGCGGCCGGAAATTTTCACCCACGGCGCCTCCTTGGCCTGGCTGAAGAACCAGCTCGGGAAGGCCACGGATCACATTTGTCTCAGCGACGGCACCTCGGTCAAGCTCATTCCGCACCTGCGCAACCACTTGTTTACGTACGGCCTGCACGCGCAGCGCCACCAGCTCGAATTCAAGAAGCTCATGCGGCGCGCGCCCGAACTTCTGGGGCAATACGATTCCCAGGTCAACAGCTTTCATCGCATCGCCGCCGACGGCCTCGCCGTGGAGCCCACACCGCATCTGGTGATGCCGAGCGCGCCGCGGCGTGGCGAGGCGGCGTGGTTCTACGATTTTTATCTCAATCCCCACTCGGCGGAGGACAGCGCCGAGCGCATGCTCGATTGGGGCACCCTGCAGGCGCCGCCGCTCGCGGATTATCGCGAGATCACCTATATCCCGCTCACGGAGTGCGTCATGAAAGACGCAAGCTTCCAACGAGTGGTGACCGAAATGATCGCAAGCACCTTTTTCGAACCTAAGAACTGCCTGCTGCTGCGCTTGCCGCCGGGCGAGGACCTGCGGGAGCGCATGCGACTCACGATCGAGGGCCTGCGTTCGGCGGGATTGCGTCTGCCGCAGGCGCGTTCGAGCAATATCTTCCTGGTCGGCGACGACCTGCCCGAGGAAACGCTCAAGACCTTGGGCTCGCGGCTGTCGCTGATGCTGCATCAGACCTTCGACTACTGGCGCTACACGCGCGCGGTGTACGGGTCGGCCGCCAAGATCGTGGTGATCCTCGATGCCGACTGGAAGCGGCCCTCGGATGCCGCCAAGAAATTGCTGCGCGAAGCCTTCGGCCAGGCGCCGCGCTTCCTGTTGCCGGTGCGGGCACCGGAGATCGAGTGGACGCCCGAATGACATGAGCGACTCGCGATCCGCCTCGAAGCTGCCGAGACTCAGCGTCGACATCAGCCCGCTGGTCGAGGACCACTGGACGGGAATTCCCGTGTTCACGCGTCGCCTGGTGCAGGCGCTGCTGCGCCACGGCGGCCTCGATCTGCAGTTCACCTTCCGGCTGACGCAGATTCCCGCGGCGGCGGTGCACGCGGCGATTCGGGTGGGCAGCGGCACCTTGCTGCGGGCGGAGTTCGAGCGCAATGCCGGCAGCGCCTATCCCTTGGTGGACGCTGCCGCCCCGCTCCTGTTTCCCTCGGTCAAGGAGTTCTTTCAGGTGTCGCACCGCGAGGCGAGCACCATCCATGACGTGAGCACGCTCATGATGCCGGAGAATCACGACCGCGAGAACGTCGATCACCACATGCGCGATCTGGCGCGACAGCTCGCCACCGACGATCAGGTGTTCTGCGTGTCGGATGCGACGCGCGCGGCGCTCACGCTGGCCTACCCGTCGGTGGCGGAGAAGACGCGCATCCTGCACCAATACGTGGATTGGCCCGAGCATTTCGAGGTCATGGATAGAAATTTGCCGGTCCCGGTGCTCGGCCGCTACGCGGCGGTGATCGGCACGCTGGAGCCGCGCAAGAATCTCTCGCTGTTGATGCGCGCGATGCAGCGGCCGGAGATCAAAGATTCCGGCCTGCGTTTCGTGGTCATGGGCCGGCAGGGCTGGAACACCGAGGATTTCGCGTCGATTCTGACGCCCGGCGATCGTGAGCGGCTGTTGTTCACGGGCTTCGTCACGGAATTCATGAAATACCGGCTGCTGCGCCACGCGCAGTTTCTGGTGTATCCCTCGATCTACGAGGGATTCGGCATTCCCGCCCTGGAAGCCATGAGCCTGGGCAAGCCGGTGCTCGCCGCCCGGACCTCGAGCCTTCCGGAGGTCATCGGCGATGCCGGCGTGTACTTCGATCCCTTATCGGTGACGGAGTTCGCGGCGGCCTTCGGGGAGATCGCCCACGAGGACAAGCTCGCCGAGCTCTCCCCCAAGGCCAGCGCCCGGGCTGGGCTGTACGACTGGACGCGCATGGCCGAGCCCGTGGTGCAGTGGGTCAAGGGCGACTGACCGCGACGGACGGCGATGTTGGCCGCCGGCTAAGCCAGTCGATCAAATTCCGGGCGGACTGCGTCAAGGCCGAGGCGGTGTCGATCGAGACCGCGAGCGCCCGTGCGTTTTCCGCCAGGCGCCGAGCGTCGGCGTCGTGGGTCGCAAACCAGGATACCCGCTCGCGCAGATCGCTCAAGTCCGCTTTGACCGGAACGTAATTCTTCCAGGCGACCAGGCGGTCGTAATACCACTGGCGCTGATGATTGGCCGATTCGACCTTGAGGATGCAGGAGGCGCCCAGCAGGGAGCAGAACAGGCCGCTCCAGGCATTGGCGTTGCCGTCGATGTCGAAGACGCCGCGATACGTCATGAAATGCCGGCGCGGCACCGCCGCCTTCAAGAATCCCGTCGCGGCGATGCGCGCCTGCAGATAGGGTTCGGGTATCTGCTGGATGGAGGTGATGCCGACATCGCACAGCTCGCTCAAGGCCGGTTCCGCGCAGGCCTTGCACAGCGCCAGACGAGCGAGCCAGCGCAACTCATCGGGCTCGCCGTCCGGCGGCGGCGGGTACAGCCGCCGGCCGGTGGTGGTTCCGCGCCAGAACACCTTGGCCGCGCGCTCCTCCCAGGGCACCAACTGCGCGTTGCAGAGCGTGCGGTAATCCGCATAGCCGTCGGAGGCGGCGAAATCGTAGTCGAGGATCAGGCAGGCATTGGGATGCGAGGAGGTGTATCCCACCTGTCCCAAGGTGGCGTTGTCGCCGATCTCGAAGACGAAGGATCCTTTGAGGGCCGGATTCAAGGTCAAGGCCTTGGCGATCACCCAGAGGATGATCCAGGACTTGGCGACGAAAATCAGGCCGGCGTGCGGATCCTTCTGAGTCAGGAGCGAGGCATCGAAGAGCAGCCGGCACTCCGCCCCCTGCACCTCGACAAACGCGAGCTCGGTATGCCATTGGCGCTGCATCCGCGCATGCACGTCGCCGAAGGCGAGGGTGGCGGAAAGTCCGGTATTGGCGGAGCGCACAAACCGGGTGAGGCGCTCATTCAGCTGGCCCTGCAGATCGGCCACGGGAAGCGTGCCCTTCTTCGGGTCCCATTCCATGATTTCGCGAAAGAAGGCGTTGCCGCGCGCGACGGCGAGACTCAACTCCGACGGAGTATCCATGATCGAGGGTTTGGTTCCATGTCATTGATTTTGGATAGCTCCAGCCCCGAAAGTGTAACAAAATGTCGCCATGGCCGCGAAGCCGACCGCGATCGAGTGCGTGCTCCTCACCTGGCATGGAACCGTGCTGTGCGCCGGGACGGGCGGGGAGCTCACCCAGGAATCCCTCGACGCGCCGGATTCCCTGGCGCGCGCCGCCCGCCTAACCCTGGTCTCCCCCGTGGATCCGAGCTTCGCGGATCTCGTGCCCATCGCCGACGAGGCATTGCGCCTCGAATCCAACGACCTCGGCAATGCCGCGGCCAAACGCGCCGCCGACGGCCGCGGCTACACATTTCTTCGCGAGACGCGCTACCTGTGCGCGCAACGCGAGGACCCGCACGTGGGCTGGGACCGGGAACAGCCGGGGCATTGGGAGAGGTTCCTGCCGGTGCCGGTGTCGTTTCTCAGCAAGTTGGCGGCGCTCACCCAACAGCCGCTGATCGATCCGGCGAGCGGCGAACTCATCCCGGCCGGCGCGGTGGCATTCAAGAGCGATTTTCTCCTGTCGATCGGCGCCTATCAGATCGATCTGACCCAGGGACATCCGCTGTTCTTGTTCGAACCGGGAGCCAAGGGCAACGCCACGCGCGGCGCCGTCGTCATCGTGCAGGGCAACAAAGTGACGGCATTCGCGCCCTGGGCCGAGGATCCGAAGAAAGACCCCCAGCGCATCTGGTTGCGCAACGTCGGCCATACACCCGGCAACATCCACGGTCCGGCCGGCCAGCCCGCCGACGCCTACGATCAGGACGCGGCGGTTCTGAAATGCGCGGAGATGCTGTATTTTCCGCCCGCCTTCGTCGAGCGCGCGCATCGCGAGTTCTTCGTCAAGAAAGCCTGGACCCGCCGCCCGCGGCTGGGCTACACCACGAGCCACATCACGGCGAAGCGCGCCAACGGCTGTTACATGTTCTTAGCCCGCGGCCTGGAGGGCCTCCTCTTCGATGCCCGCGGCGTGTACAAGGACTGGGGATATTTGACCGTCTGCAATACCTTTCCCGCCGGCTTGACCCAACAGGGGGACCGCTATTTCCTCGATGCCGCCGTGATGAACGCGGCGCCGCTGCTCGCCGGGGATTTCATGGTGTTCTACAACGGCAACCTGCAAAGCTATTACCACTGGGTGGCCGAGGGCATCATCTCGCTGTTTCTATTGCAAAAGCTCATGCACGGCCGCGCCAGCGTGGTCTTGCCCGCCGGCCTCGAAGCGATCGCCAAGGTCCCCTACCGCGACAGCCTGAAGCTCTTCAGCTTCGGCGATTATGATCTCTCGTTCTCCGACGCGCCGGTGGTGCGGCTGGAGCGCGCCACCTGGGTGGATCCGGTCTATCTCGCCGAAGACTTCCCGGAACACATCTTGCGGGAATTCCAGGCCGCCGCCACGGCCGCCATCGGCCCACAGCGCGAGCCGCTGCGACTCTACGTCGAGCGCACGCACAACCGCGGCGTCGCCAATGCGCAAGAGGTGCGCGACTCGCTCGAGCGCTTGGGGTTCATGACCGTGCGCCTGGAAGACCTGCCGCTGCTCGAACAGGCGCGGCTCTTCGCGAATGCGGAGTTCATCGTCGCCACCCACGGCGCGGGATTGAGCAATCTCATTTTCGCGCCGCCTTCGGCGCGGATCATCGAGCTCACGCCGGATTCGGAAATGCGCCCCTTCTTCTGGTTCCTGTCGCAAAAGCTCGGCCAGGAATACGGGATGCTGCCCTGCCCGTCCGAGGGCGGCCAATTCAACGGCAATCTACAGGTGGACGTGAAGAAGCTGATGCGCCTGTTCAATATGCTGGAAAACGCTTGAAGCGCGGCCAGGTCACCAGAGGCCGCAGCATCGCCGGGTCCGCGTGATCCCAGGCCTCGCAGCGGATGGACTGGTCGACCTCCTCGAACAGCGGACCCTGGGCGAGGCGCCCGCGGGCCATGTCGACAGCCTCACCCGTCACGGCGCGAGCGGCTGGGCGTGGTCGCCTGCGGCGCCCGATATGGCAGTCCTGGTGGAAGCCCTTCCCAGCACCTAGTTAATAGTTAGTATCTCGCGATCAAATGTGCCTGTGACAGAGTCCGACTCGATCCAACATGGCAATAATGCATGCCAAAACCGCGGCATAATTACGCGCCCCGCTGTTCCGGCTATTGCCGCGACGTAACTGAAAGAGGATCGGCTACCGACCAGAATATCCGACAATGCCAAATTGAACAGAGTGCTGACAGCGTGCTGATTGATCCGGTATAGATTGTTCTCTATCTGGTCGAAATCCGACAGTTTTAAATCTTCCGGTGAATAGTGGTGGCCATTGCGAACGAAATTGGTGCGTGGCACTTCTGTATATAGCTCAAAGCGAAATCGGCGATTCGTGCGTGTTAGAACATCTGCGATCTGTTTGCAGACCGCAACGTAATACGCGTTGGAAAGCATCCGATCCGAATCGACGGAAAAGAGCTCCCCCCGCCGGACGTGCACCGCCACCACGATTTCATCGCCTTCCTTCCGATTGAACTCCCCGCTGAACGGCCGGTGCGCCAGCCGCTCTCTCGCCGCCTCATTGATGATCCCACGCACGGTTGAATAGACCCCCGGATATCGATCGACCACCTTGTACGGCAGATTCATGGTGAGCAACATGTTCCGATCCGTCATCAGGCTTTGTTCCCGCAGCTTCAAGATATCCTCTATCGTTGGCTGGTCGATGTTGATGACCTCATCGCCAAAATCCGCAATGGTCATGGGGTCCGACGGCAGCTGCACCAGCTCGTTGTAACAATCCGCCAGATCCGGAATCTCGATCCCCGTTTCTAGAACCCCGAGTCCCTGGTACTTGATGTTCTTGACGCGCACGTGGATGTAGCCGCAGCCCAGAAACCGGCTCAGGGCATAGATTCCCAGTATCCTTTGCAATTGGGCGCCGGCGCCGTCCGGGTAGAGACTGCTATAGGCGAGATACAGCATTCGCGCAGTGTAAGGGGTTTACGTGTTGAAGTTGATCCTGGACGATTCGGACACGGTGAACGTGGCGCGACACTGTCCGGCGAGCCAGAGCTCCACCTCCGAGTGGTCGGCCCCCAATGAAAGCGGCCGGGCGGTGTCGGGCATCCGCCAGGGGTCCCTGTCCTTTCACACGAGTCCCGAGCCCTTCCCCTGGTGGCAGGTGGATCTGCAGAGATCGTATCCCTTGGATGCCATCGTCGTGTGGAACCGCGACGATGATTTGGCGTTCCGCGCGCGCAGCCTGCGGATCCATGTGTCGCCGGACGGCAGTCAATGGACCCTGGTGCACGCCGGGGTGACGTATTTCGGGGGCCTGTGGACCTCGCGGCCGCTGGTGCATTTTCTGGGCGGGGAAATCGAGGCCCGTTTCGTGCGGGTGTCGCTCGAGGAGGACCAGCCGCTGCACTTGGCCCAAGTGGAAGTCCTGGTTAGCAACGACTCCCTCGCGCTCGAGCACTTTTGGCAATCGCTCGCGTCCGTGGAGCCCGCTTTTCATCCCGCCCCCACGAAGTTTCCGTATCGGGCGGCGAAGGGATCGATGCCCGGGCATGACCTCGCCATCACTGCGCTAAAGCTGGAGCCCTACGGGCGCTTCGGCAATAATTTCCATCAGATCTTCAACGCCTCGTTGCTCGCCCGGCTGTGGGGCATCGAGACCATCATCCTGCCGCGCGGGCGGCTCTTGGGCGCTGTCGCGGCCGGCGCCGCGGGGGGCCTTCACTTCGTGCACGAGGGCGAGGACCGCTGCCAGCGGGTGCTTTCGGGAAAGTTCTATTTTCTGGATTACTTCGCCGCCTTTCATCCGCGGATCACCCTCGACGACCTGGCGAGGACTCTCGAGGCGTGCGTTCGGCCGCAATACTCGACGCTACTCGAGCGCGCACGGCCCGCCGCGCCCGACACCATGCATTTTCATTTCCGCTCGGGCGATGTGTTCATGCCCGGCACGCCGCACATGACCTATCTGCAGCCGCCGCTGGCTTTTTACACCGCCGCCTTGGTGCACGCCACGGCGCATGCCGGCATCCGCCGCGCGGTGGTGGTGTACGAGGACAGGCAAAATCCTTGCGTGGGCGCCTTCATCGAGTACCTGAACGCCCGCGGGATCGAGCACCGGGCGGTGAGCGGCCCGCTCGAGGACGACGTGGCGGAGCTCTTGGGTGCCCGCGTCATCTGCCAAAGCTTCGGGACCTTTACCGAGAGTGTTTTGTGTTTATCCGAACACGCCGTGGCCGCCTACGCCTTTCGCGAGGTGGCGGCCTTTGGGGGCCACAACAAACCCCCGGGCTGCGGCGTGCAGGAGCTGTTGCTCAAACGCGGCGTGGCGCTGCACGTGATCAAGGACGTGGGGCCTCATTATCTCGCACGCGACACCTGGGATAACTCCAAGGAACAGCGCGACGTCATGCTGTCCTTTCCGGAAAGCGCGCTCATCGTCGAGCGCCTATGACAGGAGCCAATCGAGCGCCTCGGCCGCGAGATGGGGTGGGCAAATCGAGGATCGGTACATGGGCGCCTGATCATCGCCGGGGCAGAAGGGCGAGAACAAAAACGCATACTCTGCGCCGCAGGCGCTGTAGAGCTTGGCATGCTGGCGCACGGTGCCGTGATAGGTCTCGATGTCGACCACGCGCTTGACGGCGCGCGAGAACAACAGGTTGAACATGCCGGATCCCGAGGGTCCCATGAGGCGGCCGGCGCCGTAGAAGTGGCGGATCTGATCCCGGAGGGACAGCGTCTCCGGATACAGCACCCGCAAGCCCCGCGAGCGCACCAGCGCCTCGATCTCGAGCTCGTTGGTCATGACGCGATAGCCCGGAAAGCGCAGTGTGCTTAAGGCCCGCGACACGTACACCGCCGGATCGGGGTCCGTGACCGGATGCTCGCTCACCACCTCGGCCACCAGCCGCTTGAGCTGGCTGCGGGTGCCCGGGCCCACGAACCCTTCCGCATCGTCGATCCGAAACACCGTGATGGAGCGAAACCGATCGCCGCTGACCTCGGGGCCGGAGAACACCGGACGACGCGGCAAGTCCAAAAGCTCGATGGCCTCCAGGACGAAGGAGGTGCGCTCCGAGCTGATGTAGCAATCGAAGGGCAGGTCCGCCTCGCGCAGCGCCAGCATCTGCGGCAATTGGCGGAACATGAAGGAACCGAAATTGCCGGGCTCCAGGCTGTGCAGGAACACCGCATCGAGCGGGTAGTCGCGCGGCCGCTCGCGCTGAGCGAAGCTGATCGACAGGTTCTCCGGGCCGTCGTCGATGAGAAATCCCTGATGACCGTGGGCGTTGGCGGCGACGAACTCGGCGCGGGTCAGGCGGCTTGCGTCGTCCGGCAGATACAGCGCCCCCTCGCCGCTCAGGAGTGCGCTGTTGCCGACGATGCGCGCGCGATCGACGGTGAAAATGCGCGGCGGCAGGATGTGCACGGGGCCGTCCTCGATGCCCTCGAGGCAGCTGGCATCCTCGGGGGTGCCGAAGATGCGGGCGGGCGTGCGCAAGCGGCCGGCGTCGACGCTCGGCCGCTCCGAGCGGTCCACGGCGCTGAACGACAGCGAGGCCGAGCCCAAGTACCGGTCGAGATAAATGCGGCGCGCGCCGGGCTCGAGCGCCGCCGTCTCTTCCCAGGTCTGAACTTGATCCGGACTGAACATATACATGCGCACCGCATCCGACGAGCGATGACTATAGCGTCACCGCGTGGGGCGACGCATGAGCAAAATTGATCACAAATCGCCGGGTTCGGTGTGGTATTGCCGGTACAGCGTGCGTAAGTGGGCCTCGTCGCCGTTTCGCGCCAGGAGTTCGCCGAAGCCACCCTCGATGGCATCCGCCGCCGCCGCCACGCCCGGCAGCCGGCGCAGCTCCTCAATCTTCTTCTTGACCGCCGCGAGCAGTTTCGAATCGGTGGGGTAATGCGTCTCGCGGCTGGGGTAGCCGTTCCAGCGGAAGAAGGTGTCATAGGGGCGGTCATAGAGATTCTCCTCGCCCCCTAAGGCCGCGCCACGCGCCTTCTTGATCACGAATTCCTGGAAGGACCGCGGCCAATAGTGATTCAGGCGGCCGCCGGCGTATTCCGCCACCCGCCGCTCCCAATAGGTGGCGACGTTAAGGGTATTGAGCGCCGAGTCCACCGTGAGCGATCCCGGCGCGAGCTCGGGGTAATGCTGGCGGCGCATGGATTGCACCTCGCGCAGGCGCACCAGGCACTTACTCAAGAAATGCGGCCGCGCATGCTCGAAGCGCTCGCACAACAGCCCGGGCCGCCGCTCGAACTCCATGCCGCTCACGAACCACAGCCAGTCGAAACACACCCCGCCGATGGGCTTGGGGTCGGCGTCCAAGGCGGCGAGGAACTGCCGGATCGAATGACCATGGCGGGGGTCCAACACCAGGAATTCGTCCGAGTCCACGAACAAGGCCCAGTCGTACTCGCGCAGCTCGTGCAACAGATCGAGGGCATGGCCGAAGGCCTTGGCCTCGGGCGGGGGCAGCTGACCCGTGATCTCGCTGTGCATCACGGTGATCACCCCGGCCTGCGCCAGGGCGTGCAACAGGGCGTCGGAGCCGTCGGAGTTGTCATTGGTGTAGAGAAAGGCATGCTCGAAACCCAGGGCGAAGTAATGCGCCAGCCACTCCAAGATATAGATGCCGTCATCGCGCAAGGTGCCGACGAGGGCGGCCTGGCGATTGGGTTCGATGAGCTCCAGGGTCAAGCGATTGAGCGCCCGCGCGATGCTCCAGTCTTGAACGCCGCCCAGGTCGGCGATGAAATCGAGCGATTTGGGCAGGAAGCGCGTCGGGGTGAATTCCCAGCCCTGCGAGCGGCTCTTGGCCTTGGCGAGGCTCGCGAGCAGCACATCGCTGGCCGCGCTCAATCCCGAGGGCGGCACCCCGCCCGCCACCGCGAAGCGCGCCAGATCCGGGAGGCGGCCGAACTCATCGTCGTCCGCGAACAAGGCCGCGAGCTCGTGCCGCAGGCGCGGCAGGTCCGCCGCGGCCAGCGCCTCGCGGGCGGGTTTTAGGTCCATGCTTGGTATGCTAACGCCGCCGATGGCCGAAAAACCACGAATCGACCTGTACTGTCTGTGCTGGAATCAGGCGCGGATGCTGCCGCATTTTTTCCGCCATTACGATGAGCTGGTGGACCGCTATTTCGTGGCCGAACTCGGCTCCACCGACGAGTCCGTCACCTTGCTCGAGGCGCATCCCAAGGTCACCCTGCGCACGGTGGACGTGAGCGGCCGGCCCTACCTCGAGGAGGAGCGGCGGCTGTGCGACGGCATCTGGAAGAACAGCCGCGCCGGCGCCGACTGGGTGCTGGTGGTCGGCATCGATGAGTTCGTGGTGCATGCCGATCTCATCGGCTACCTGCAAGACTGCGCCGCCCGCCACGTGACGGCGCTCGCCGCGGTGGGCTACGAGATGGTGGCGGACGCCTTTCCGAGCTACGCCCGCCCGCTGGTGGAATCGGTCACCCAGGGCGTGCGCTCCGAGGCCCTCGACAAGGTGTGCGTGTTCGATCCCCAGGCCATCACCGAGATTCACTATGGCCTCGGCCGGCAAGGAGCCGCCGCCCAGGGTCGGGTGTCCTTCCCGGCCAGCCCCGAGATCCTGTTGCTGCGCTACGATCAGCTCGGCGCCGACTATGCCGTCAAGCGCAGCGCCGAACTGCACTTGGGCCTCATCCACGATTGGCAATCCGACAAGCCCTCGGCCTGGATCGCGGACGACGTGGCCGAGGCCTGGGCCAAGCTGCGCCAGGCCGCCACCCCCGTGCCGGGCCTGCGGCATGGAACCCCGCCAGCCGCGCCATCCCCAGCGGCGGCGGCCAAGCCCGCGGCGCAGCCCCCGTCATCGCCCGAGCCCCCGACGGTCGCCGCCGAGCCGGCCGACCCGTCACCGGCGCCGACGCCGGCCGAAGCCGCGCCGCCGGCAGCGCCCGCCGCCAATGGCCATGGCGACTGGCCCACCTGGGTGGAGGTGGTGACAATCCTGGGGCGAAACCCCCTGGACGAGGGCCCGGATGCGCCCCTGATGCAGCTGCTGCGGCGGTATTTAAGCCAACTGCCCGTGGACGAAGCGCGCTACCTGCGGGCCTATCCGGATGTGGCGCAGGCCATCGAGCAGGGCCTCATGCCCTCGGCCCAGCATCATTTCGTGAACTTCGGTTATTTCGAGGGCCGCAGTCCGGCGCCGGAGGAGTAGGGCGGGACGCCGGTCCTGCCTGCATGGCGCCCGGGTCATGACCGTACTTCAGCGCAGCCAGTATCTGGGAGATTGCGAAGGCTATGGCGAATTGGACATCGGCAGTGATCACGTCGTCGCGATAGAAGATCTTCCCGCGCTGCACAAGGATCCCTTCGATTGCGTGCTCGTCGCCCAAGCACAGGGAGCTACGCGAGTCGCAGAACCGCCGCACTCGACGCGATGATGCAAGCGGCAATGATTCGCCTCACCCCGATGTGCTCCTTGAGCACGAGACCCGCAATCAACGTACCAAACAGGATGGAGGTCTCTCGCAGGGCCGCAACAACTGCTATCGGTGCAATGGTCATCGCCCAGAGCGCCAATCCGTAAGAGGCAGTCGTACCGATGCCGCCAACGATACCGATGCGCCAATGGCGAGCAACGTAGGGCACAAAGGTGACCCTCCTTCCAACGACCGCCCAAATGGTCAGTGGCAACCCGGTCAACAGGAAGATCCAAAGAGTATATGCCGCCGGTGCGCCCGACCGCCGCACGCCGAAACCGTCGATTAGTGTGTAACCCGCGATGACGAACGCGTTCAGAAGCGCCAGGTATATGCCTTTTCGATCATGGAGCTTGATGTCCAAGGTCATGCTAAAGATTCCAACGCAGATACCGACGACGCCGATCCAGGCGATGAACGACAACGAATCACCTGCTTGGAACACGGTTACGAGAGCCACAAGAAGCGGCGCCGTTCCCCGCATCAGCGGATACGTCTGGCTCATGTCGGCGACTTGGTAGGTGCGCGCGACGAGCAGGAAATAGGTGATTTGAAACAATACGGATACGGCGATGTAGGGCCAGCTAGCTCGGGCTGGGACGGTTAGGAATGGAAGAAACGCCGCAGCTATACCAGCGGCCGCGGCCGTCACCATGATCGTCGTAAGGAACTTGTCGCCCGCGGATTTCACAATGGCGTTCCACGTCGCGTGGAGCAGCGCCGCCGACAAGACAACTGTGAAGACCATTATCGGCATTCGGCCTTATCGGCCATCACCGGTGATTTCACTCGCACCTTTACACTGTAACGGGTTCGCGAGAAGCCGAATTGCATCTCGGTCGTCATGCGCATAAAATATGCGCATTAAGTATGCGGATACGGTCCATGGGTGCCAAAAAAGCGGTCAACGTCTCGATCCCGGCCGAGTTGCTCGATTCGGCGCGCGCCGAAGGCATCAACCTATCGGCAACCCTGGAGGCGGCGCTGGCGGACCAACTGCGTATTCGACGACGCGACCGGTGGCGGACTGACAACGAAGCGGCTATCGACGCGTATAACAGCGATGTCGATGAGAACGGCTCGTTTGGCGATCACCTGCGCGGCTTCTGATGCCGCAGTTTGCTGTCTACGAGAATCGCAACGAGGCCACGCAGGGGCGGTTTCCTTTGCTGCTCGACGTTCAATCAGACCTTCTGCAGCCCCTCAATACGCGCGTGGTGGTTCCCTTGAGCCCTATGGCGACGGCGAGGGCACGCGCAATGCAAGCGCTCACGCCGAACCTCAACGTCGCCGGCAAAGAATACCTCATGGTGACGCCCCAGCTGGCCGGCATATCCGTGCGAGAGCTCGGCAGCATCGTCGATACGGTCTCGAGTGAGCGCGCCAAAATCATCGGCGCGATCGATCTTCTGATTACGGGTATCTAGCGCGGAGGGAGCAATCACTCGAGAGCCGGCCCGCGAATCGTGACAGCAAACGCCGCTTTCGGGTATGGTGAATAAACAACCAGACCCCCAGGGAAGCGGGATGAACCCGGTCAACGCCAGTAGCCCCCAATGAACGCCAGCGTGGGTCTTGCCGCACCGGCGGTCCGGGTGGATTTCGCCAATGTGTCGCGCGACCACTTGTTGGTGTATGGCTGGATCTGGGGGTTGGTGCGGCGCGTGGCGCGCGCCGAGATCCAGTACGGCGAAGTGCTCATCGATGTGCTGGCGTTGGCCAAGTCCGTGCCGCGGCCCGATGTCACCCGGCATTTCACCCCGGGTGCGCGCGATCCCGCCGCGGAGGATGATCATCACGGCTTTTACTTTTGCGTCGCGCTGCCCGACGGGGGCGTGCGGCCGAGCTACTTAAGGCTCGCGGTGCTGCTGCACTCGGGCGAGAAAACCGAGCGGGTCTGGCCGGTGGGTTTCGGCGAGGCGCCGGTGACGGCGTTTTTCCAAGAAGACCGCGCCACCCTCAACTGGCTGTTGCAAAACCTCAGCGCCCCGGAGGCTGAGCGGCTGCGCACGCTGGCGCTGCCGCCCGTGGCGGCGGCCAGCCCCGAGCGCGGCGCGGCGCCGCTGCAGCTGCAGTTCGCGGTGGAGATGTGCTGCCTGTTGGAGGAGCGCATCGTGGTGGTCACGGCCGCGCTCAACGAGCGCGACCCGCATCTGAGCTCGGCCCGGCTCACCGCGGGCAAGAGCAGCATCGACCTCCTGAAAAGCCTGGCGGCGAGCGTGCCGCGGGCGCCGGATCCCAAGGCCCTGCCGAGCCTGCGCGGCCAGGCGATCGCCCCCACGGGCCTGACCTTCGTGGCGGCGCTGGCAGGTGCGGCGGCAGGTGCCGAGGTGCTCATCGATGTGGCCGCGGGCCCGAAGGTGATGCGGGTGCGGCGCACGTTCGCGGCGCCCGCCAAGGCGCGCCAGGAATTGATCGACACCCTGAATGCGCTGGAACCGGATGCCGCCATCGGCCTGCTGGAGCGCATCGCGGCGCTGCTCGAGGAGAGCCCGGGCGGCCGAGTGGAGTGGCTGGCGGCCGAGCATCGGCGCGCGGTCGAGCGCCTGCCCACCTCGCTGCAAAGCGTCAATCCGCCCTATTATTTGCACGTGGATTCGGCCGTGCCCATGGGCGATGACGGCGTGTTCTTGAACGGCTGGTTCAACGCCGAGGAAGGCACCATCCGCTGCGTCGCGGTGCACAGCGGCTTAGCCTTGAAGTTCATCGACGAGACCTGGGTGCGCCAGGCGCGCCCCGACGTGAGCACGCATCTGACCAACTTAGGCCTGCTGGTCGCCGACAACGATCATGGCTATGTGGCCTACGTGCCCTTGAAGAAGGCCCAGGCGCCCTATGTGCTCTCGGTCACCGCCGCCGACGGCACGGTGCGCCGCATGCGCCTGCCCACCCAGGCGGCCGCAGGTACGCTGCCCACGGTGAGAAGCCTTCTGACCGCCTTCAACAGCACCCACCGCTCCTTGAAGAGCCTGCTCGACCAGCATGTGGGGCCGGCGGTGCAGGCCGTGTGGCAGCACCGGCGCGTCGCGAAGCGCAGCACCACCGTCGAGCAGTTCGGGCCGCCGCCCATAAATCCCGCGGTGTCCGTGATCGTGCCGCTCTACGGCCGCCATGACCTCGCCGACACGCAACTCGCGCTGTTCGCCGACGATGCGGATTTTCAGAAACTCGAGCTCATCTATTTCGTGGACGACCCGGCGATCTACGATGCCTTCAGGGTCGCCTGCCACGACCTCTACGGCCTGTACCGCGTGCCGTTCACCCTGGCCTTCGCCGGCAGCAACCTGGGCTTCGCCGGCGCCAACAATGCGGCTGCCGCGCTGGCGCGCGGTCAGCACCTGCTGCTGCTGAATTCCGACGTGATGCCCAAGACCACCGGCTGGGTGGGGGAGATGCTGAGCCTGTATGCCTCGCTGCAGGAGCCGGGGGTGCTCGGGGTGAAGCTTTTGTACGAGGATGGCAGCGTGCAGCACGCCGGCATGACCTTCCGGCGCCATGCGCCCTGGGGCGACCTGTGGATCAACGAGCATTTGCACAAGGGCCAGAGCGCGCAGGGCCTCACCGGGGTGCGCAAGGTCGAGGCCGCCACCGCCGCCTGCG
>PLET01000124.1 GCA_003137095.1 Gammaproteobacteria bacterium | reverse complement strand
TGCGTCCACAGCGTCGCGCGATGACGCTGCGCGGTCGCGAGCATTACGCTGTCCGCCATCGCTATCCCGTGCAGGATCGAAAGCCGCGCGGCTTCTATGGCCGTCGCCCGGTCGAGATCTACGACGCTCCCTTGTTCCATAACGGCGACGGCTCGCAACGCGTCGTCCTCACTGCGCTGCAGGGTAACCCGCTTGAACACCTCAAACAATGACAAGGACGGGACGAGAAGTGACCGCGTCGATTCGATTGGCTTTGCGAATGCTGAAGCGTTAGGCCCGTCGGAGAAGTACTCTAACCAAGCTGAGGAATCGACGACGTTCATACCCGATCAGATTCCCTCGGGACGTCGGTGTCAATTCCCTTGAGTGATCCGCGCGCAGATTTGGTCGGTCGCACCGGTACCAATTCGATCCGCCCTCGATACTCAATGGCATGCAGCTTCTCGCCTGGCTTGATCCCGAGCGCTTCACGAATCTTCGACGGAATGACGATCTGGTACTTTGAGGATACGGTTATGGTACTCATACAAATCTCCGATCGATCAAGATTACGTAAGACGATCTGTCCAGACTAGCATGCCTCGCATTCGGTGTCAGTACGATTGCATCGGCAGTGATGTGGAAAGCCGCCTTTCTGGAGGGCGTTCCTCCTTTTCCACTGACCGCAGCTGGGCCCGATCAGAGACTTATTGTTGCCGGGGTTTCACGCACCGATTCATCGTCCGGGGAGTGCGCATAAGTAGTAGGCACCGTGCGGTCCTGGTGTGACGATGCGGCACATCAAAAAAGCTGATCAGCGAAGCGCGAGTAGGAGCTGCGTCGGAAGATGCTGATGATGCGTGATGGTATTAATCGAGGACCGTTCGCTCTCTCGACGCTATCGAATCGGTGTTCGTCCCCAATGGTCGCATTGGCTGGCGTTGGCTCATATGGCACCGTTTTTCACACAAAAATCGCACGCGGCTCCGGTCGCGCTTACAACGTCATGATCCCAAAATGCTGGTGCGCACCAGCGGTATTTTCGATTCCCATCGCCCGCTCCATTCTCCAGCCGTCGCTGGCCAACGCCAGCCAAGATTGCGTTTGTCCCAATGGGGCACCCAAGCATGCCTATGGTCCCCTCGATGAGCTGAGGCATCGCGCGCAGGAGTTCGCTAACATGATGTTGTGCGATGCCAGCGTGTACCGAAAGGAGGGGACCTGAACATGCCAAGCAACATTCCGACACCGGTCATCGATCTCAAGGCCTTTGTGCCTGCCGAGGACTTTGCTCTGTCACGACAGTTCTACGCAGAACTGGGCTTCCATACTCAATGGGCAGAGGGTAACGCTGCCGAACTTCGACTTGGCTCCTTCGGCTTCATACTCCAGAACTTCTACGTCGAGCAGCATGCGGGCAATTTCATGATGCACCTCATGGTCGAGAACAGCGACGTTTGGTGGCAGCACATCGAGACGGTGGGATTCCGAGAAAAGTATCCCGGCATCGTGATCAAACCGCCGACGCTGCAGCCGTGGGGGCTGCGCGTGTTGTACCTCAGCGACCCAAGCGGTGTGCTTTGGCACATCGCAGACCGGCGCTCGTAGGTGCCAGTCCGTGCCAGCGTCAAAGAAGTCCTCAGCCGAAACGCTACGACTCCGCATTGTCGTCGTTGATCCCCCGCAGAACATCCTATGGGCGCTCCAGCTTGGCCGAGAAGACATTGTCGAACCCACCACCAACGCTAAGAATCGTATCTGCTTCGAATTTGCAGTCGAAGTAATCGAGGATTCTTCGCCGCCCGGCTTCCGACTACGCGGTCCAGTGGTTCAGGGCCGTCCTGGTGAGCGCTTCGTCTATTTGCGAATGGGTGCCTACGCAGGGCAAGTAGGCGCCCCCGCGGGCTGGCGCGCCAAGATTGGACTCGAAGGCATTACCCGTGAGCTACTGCTGGAGTTGAAGGCAAAACGTTCTGGCGTATTGGAAGTGCAGTTCGTGGGCACTGGGCGAAACGGCGGTGCGGCCTGCGCCACAGTGCCATTGCTGGGCAAGGGCTGGCATGTCGCATAAGGCGGCCCTATGTTGACACGCCTGGGACGTCCCTTCCCAGCTTCGGCCAAGTGATCCAGCTGCCGAAAAGCAGTTGTGGCGCAACCGACATCGGGTCGAGAGGAGTCTCCGCCGGACGATTGGTTCGATACCAATGAGGCCACCGACTTTGGAATGGCACGCAGGCTCCGATCCGCTCTTGTCATCGGGACCGCTCGCTTGCAGTGGGACCGGCCGGAATCAAGATTGGGTAGAGCGGTGACAATGTGGTAACACGGCTTAAGCATTCGGTGGCGCTGCCCTCTCAGTCCAGATAGTCAACTGGTGTTGGCGCTACGGTAAAGCCACGCCCGCAGCGGCTCGGACCTGCACGGGACTGAGTTCCTCAAAGAAGCCGGCGTAAAAGTTGCCGGCATTGTTGACGAGAACGTCAATCCGGCCGAACTTGGCAATGGAGGCTGCGACTGCGTCCTGAGCGTAAGCGGTGCCTGAGCGGC
>PLET01000084.1 GCA_003137095.1 Gammaproteobacteria bacterium | reverse complement strand
TGCGCGGCTGCGGCTGGGCGCCGCTGTTCGTCGAAGGGGATGACCCGGACACCATGCATGAGCTCATGGCCACTGCGATGGAGTCCGCCATCGAGGACATCCGCCGCATCGAGAACACCGCGCGTACCCAAAAAAGCCCGGCACGGCCGCGCTGGCCGATGATCGTGCTGAGATCGCCCAAGGGCTGGACGGGACCCAAAGTCGTCGATGGGTTGCAGATCGAGGGGACATTCCGTGCGCATCAGGTGCCGATGCTCGTGGATCCGGAGCATCTGGACCACGTCCCGCTGCTCGAGAGTTGGATGAAAAGCTATAGACCGGAGGAACTGTTCGATGCCAGCGGCCGGCTCGTCGCCGAGTTGGCGGACCTCGCCCCGAAGGGTGAGCGCCGCATGGGGGCCAACCCACACGCCAACGGCGGCTTGCTGTTGCACGATCTTAAAATGCCGGACTTCCATGATCACGCAGTTAAGGGTTCTACCCCCGGTGCGTCCAAGGCGTGCGACACGGAAGTGCTGGGTCAGTTTTTGCGAGACGTAGCGAAGCTCAATCAGAAAGATCGAAACTTCCGTGTCTTCGGGCCGGATGAAACCCTCTCGAACTTGCTCGGCGCCGTCTTCGAGGTCACCAACCGCCAGTGGGAGGCCCGCAAAGTCAAAAATGACGAATTCCTCGCGCCGCAGGGACAAGTTCTGGATTCGATGCTGAGCGAACACCAATGTGAGGGCTGGCTCGAGGGCTACTTGTTGACCGGACGGCACGGACTGTTCAACAGCTATGAAGCCTTCATCCGCATCATTGATTCGATGTTCAGTCAGCACGCGAAATGGCTCAAAGTATGCTTGGAGCTGCCATGGCGCCGCAAGATCGCATCGCTCAATTACCTCCTCGCATCCCATGTCTGGCAGCAGGATCANNAAGAAGGCCGATATCGTCCGGGTTTACCTGCCGCCCGATGCGAACTGTCTACTGTCGGTCTTCGATCATTGCCTGCGGAGCCGAAATTATGTAAACGTCGTGGTGGCCGGCAAACATGCGCTTCCGCAATGGCTCAGCATGGACGCGGCCGTTATCCATTGCACGGAAGGCATCGGNNGTGGTCATGGCCTGTTGCGGCGATACGCCGACGCTGGAAATCCTGGCTGCGGTGTCGATCCTGCGCGAGCATCTGCCCGAACTCAAGATTCGGGTCGTCAACGTCGTCGATCTGATGAAACTGCAGTCGTGCAGTGAGCATTCGCATGGATTGAGTGAAAGCGACTACGATTCTCTGTTCACCCGGGATAAGCACATCATTTTTGGCTTCCACGGCTACCCGTGGCTCGTCCATCGGTTGACCTACCGTCGAACGAATCGCAACTTGCACGTCCGGGGCTATAAGGAAGAAGGCACGATCACCACGCCGTTCGATATGCGGGTGCAGAATGACCTCGACCGATATCACTTGGTCATTGACGTCATCGATCGGCTGCAGGGATTGAGCATGGCTGGGGCGTATCTGAAGCAGAAGCTTCAAGACAAACTCATCGAGCACAAGCATTACATCAATAAGCACGGTCAAGACATGCCGGAGATTCGCGATTGGCAATGGGGTGTCCCTATTGAGCCCAAGATTTTCAAAAAGGCCAGTTAGACTTCGATGAACGATCAAGCACTGATCGACATCGCGAGAACCCTGGTCGGCACCGGCAAAGGATTGCTCGCGATTGACGAAAGCACCATGACCTGCGACAAGCGGTTCGCAAAGCTCGGCATTCCCCAAACGGTGGCTGCGCGGCGCGCATATAGAGAGTTAATCATCTCCACGGCCGGGCTCGGCGAGGATATCAGCGGCGTAATTCTTTACGATGAGACGATCCACCAGGATAAGGAAGATGGTACTTCCTTTCTCGAGTCCTTAATGGACGCAGGGATCGTTGCGGGCATCAAAGTGGATATGGGCGCGAAGGCGCTGGCCGGCCACCGCGGAGAGAAAGTAACCGAGGGGTTGGATGGATTGCGCGATCGTCTCGACAACTACTTTCTAATGGGCGCTCGCTTTGCGAAATGGCGCGCCGTCATTGCCATCGGTAATTATCGACCAAGCCGGGGTTGCATCGAGGCCAATGCGCACGCGCTTGCGCGCTACGCCGCGCTGTGCCAAGAAGCAGGCCTCGTGCCCGTGGTCGAACCGGAAGTGCTGATGGACGGCGATCATACCCTCGAGCGATGCAGTGAAGTGACGGGGCTGAGTCTGCAGATCGTATTCGAGCAACTCCGTTCCCAGGGCGTGCTGCTGGAAGGAATGATTCTGAAGCCCAACATGGTCCTTCCGGGACTGAGCTGTCCGCACCAAGAATCGGTAGATGAGGTCGCAGCCGCCACAATGAAATGCCTTCTCGAGGTCGTTCCCGCGGCAGTTCCGGGAATAGCGTTTTTATCGGGCGGCCAATCGGGCGAACTAGCCTCGGCTCGATTAAATGCGATGCACGTGGAGGCGAAGACGGGGACATCGCCGCTTCCGTGGGCCCTGACATTTTCTTTTGGCCGCGCCATTCAGCAGCCGGCGTTGGGGATTTGGGGCGGCGAGGAGTCGCACCGCGGCGCGGCGCAGGAAGCGCTGCGGCATCGCGCACATTGCAACCGGGCGGCGCTTCGAGGCGAATACACCGTGGAGATGGAACGGAATTGAATCGGCCGCTGCGGCTCTTTCTGGTACGGCACGGAGAGACCGCCTGGTCGATCACGGGGCAACATACCGGACTNNTTGCGGACGACCTCTTTCGCGCGAATATTGACCAGTCCATTGCGACGCGCGCGACAAACCTGCGAGTTGGCAGGGTTTGGCGCTGAAGCGCGTATTGAACCTGATCTAGTGGAATGGAACTACGGTGATTACGAAGGCAAGCGCACGGCCGACATACAACGTACCCACGCCGGTTGGAATGTGTGGCGTGATGGCTGTCCCCATGGCGAATCACCCGTCAACATCGAAGGTCGTGCCGACAGGCTTCTTGGCCATCTGCGCGCGCTATCAGGCAATGTCGCGCTTTTCTCGCACGGTCAATTTGGCGCAGCGCTCGCCGCGCGATGGATCGGATTGGCAGTCGGCGAGGCGCAACATCTCGCATTCGGTCCGGCATCGCTCAGCATACTGGACTACGAGTCCGGCCACCCGACGGTGCCGGTCATTGCCCTGTGGAATGCCTATTCGGATTCATCGTTGAGTGCAGGCAGCTCGATCGTTGCGCGATGACGCCATGANNTCCGCGAGCGACCAATCCTCCGCCTCGTGCCCAGGTTCGAAACCGCGATTGGCGGCGAGATAGTAGGCCGCCGTCGCCACTCGCTTGTGACGCCAAGCATCGTCGCGTCGTAGGCTGGGCTCCGCTAACTCTGCTTGAGGATCTATGGACTGGATCTTTATTTCCACGTCCGCTAAGGCCACTAGAAAGACATCAAGGTTCGCTTTCTCTGCGTAATCGCCTGACCCGGCGCGGTCGAGTTGTAAGGTCATGATGGGTAACTCCTGCATTGAATGGTCGAATATGTCGCTTGGGGCTCTTGTATCGCGTGCTCTACTGCGCGGTCTGTTCGGTGTGCCACACCCCAACGCGATCAGTGGGGTGTCCGCACCCAGATCGCGCTCGAGCGCGCGCGAAGAACATGGAGTTTAAACGGTTCGAGGGTTTGTCATTGTCGTCAGGAGCCTCGTCTTTCGATGCCACTCGAGCGGTATCGAACACCATCTGCCAATTGGACTGAGGAAGTGGTGAGGGGAACATAAATTCAGTGTCCTGCGTACCCCCGTTGAACATCATTAACAGCACCGCTTCTCCGTCTTCCGCTATCAAGCACCCGAGCTGCTTTTCTTTTGGGTCCGTCCATCTGGGCACTTCGCCGGTTGGACCGAGCCATTGGATTTCCGCATCCGAATAAAACTCCTCCTTGCTCAAGACGGGATGGGTCGCGCGAAAGGCAATGAGGTCGCGGGTAAAGCGATGAATCTCCCGGTTTTTTCCGACCTGAGCCCAATTGAACCAACTGGTGGCATTGTCCTGGCAGTAGGCGTTGTTATTGCCGCCTTGCGTGCGCCGGACTTCGTCTCCGCCGAGGAGCATTGGCACTCCTCGCGAAATCAGCAGGGTGAGGAGAAAGTTCTTGATTTGGCGCTTGCGCACTGTGTCGATTCCAAGATCTGCTGTCGGGCCTTCAACACCGTAGTTGTCGCTGAAGTTCGTGTTGCCACCATCCCGATTGTCTTCTCCGTTGGCTTCGTTGTGCTTATGCTGGTAACTCACCAGATCATGTAGCGTGAAGCCGTCGTGGCAGGTCACGAAGTTAATGCTGGCTTCGGGTCCCTTTCCGGACGCGGCGTAGATATCGGCGCTACCGCAGAGGCGACTCGCAAAGGCACCCAGTAATCCCTCATCGCCGCGCCAGAATCGGCGAACGTCATCCC
>PLET01000045.1 GCA_003137095.1 Gammaproteobacteria bacterium | reverse complement strand
GGTGCCGCTGGGTAACGTCCTTCGTCCCGGCTCCGGAGATTCTGGTCAAAAAAATTCACACCTCGCTGCGCGCGGGAGGCCGGGCGGTATTTCACGAATACCAGAACTACGCTACCTGGCAGGTGATCCCCCGCAGCGCGCACCTGGAACGCTTCGTCGCCGAAGTCATGGCCAGCTGGCGTGCGACCGGCGGCGAGCCGGACATCGTCGCCACGCTGCTGCCCTTGCTGACCGGCATCGGCTTCAGGCTGATCGAGGTGCGACCCCTGATCTTCGCCGTCCGAGCCGCGGAATTCGGTTGGCAGTGGCCGGCCTCCTTCGTCAACGGCAACTCCCAGCGCCTGGTGGATCTCGGCCGCGTCACCGAGGAATGGGCGAACGCCCTGCGAGGCGAGTTCGCTGCGCTGGCGTCGAACCCGGATGCCGTCATGGTGACGCCCCTGGTGATGGAAATCATTGCGGAAAAGACCTAACCTTCGCGATAGCGTGATGCCACTGCGGTTCGGTCATTGCAACGCCCAGTCCAGTGCGGCGGCGCAGTGAATCAGCGTTGTATCAAACACAGGTACCGAGACATTACCTTGATTGAGAAGCATGCCGACCTCGGTGCATCCCAAGATCAAGCCATCCGCGCCTGATGCGACAACACGATTCGCAATTGCAACATAGGTTGCGGTGCTTTCGGGGGTCGTTATGTCCTTGCAGAGTTCCTCATAGATGATGCGATGTGTTTCTGCACGGTCGGCAACACCCGGAAGAACGGGGTCCAAGCCGGCGGCAATCAATCTGTCGGTATAGAACGATTGCTCCATGGTGAAGGCGGTTGCCATCAGCCCCGGCCGGCGCAGCCTTTTTTCGTTGATCGCCTTGGCGGTCGCATCCGCGATGTGAATGAATGGCACCTCGACTCCGAGCATCATTTGGCGCGCCAATTTATGCATCGTATTGGTTGCGAGGATGATCAGGTGCGCGCCGCCACGCTGTAGGGCCTTTGCCTCATCGTTGAGAATGGCCCCGGCGGCGGTCCAGTCGCCTTTCGTCTGCAGCGCCTCGATTTTGGCGAAATCGAGGGAGCGAATGAGCAGCTCAGGCGAGTGAAGGCCCCCCAGCCGCGCGCGCGTCAATCTGCAAAGCTCCCGGTAATAGGTCTGCGTCGACGCAGCAGCCATTCCGCCGAGTATGCCTATTGTTTTCATATCACTTGGCGCACAGCCTGTTCACGCGTCTAAGAGCATATCGTACGCGAGCCATTTACGTTGACCTGCGAACGCCACCGCGATGGTTGAGCAACTGGCGAGATTTTCATGACGTCACGCAACCGAGGCCACGGAGGCTGGCTTCGACCGCCTCGTCGAGTGGTGTGTGAGGCTCTTGACCCAGTTCGGCGATCAATCGTGCGTTGTCCAGGCGCACGGGCTCTCTCCAGACGTAGCGCATCTCGAGCATCTCGCGAAAAGTCGTCACAAAGGGCGACGCCAGCGACACCAGCCACCAGGGAAAGGCGGCAATCCGCGGCTCACGGCCGGTTCTACGCGTGACGACTCGCTGGATCGCCGCTGACATCTGGGTGCCGTCCGCGTCCCAGTAACCAGCCATGTGAAAGGTGCTGAATGGCGCAAGCGACTCGCGACGCGCGAGCAACTCGATCATCGTGCGGGCGACGTCAGGCAGGTACGACCAGTTATGCCCGACACCGCGGGCATTTGGAATGCTGACCGCGCCTACGGGCTTGCCGGGTTTCACCAGGCCCTGCGAGAACCAACTGCTTTTGGCCGTGGGACCAAAGAAGTCTCCGGCGCGCACGATCAGGACGCGAATGCCGGTCTTGCTCGCCTGGTAGAGCCGCCGCTCCATCTCCACCCGAATGGCTCCCTTGCGGGTAACGGGATGCTGGGGAGACTCCTCGGTCAGCAGTGGCAGCGCATCGGGACCGAAGTTGTAGATGGTCCCCGGCAGAACGATGGTTGCGCCGACGGCGCGCGCCGCGGCGATCGTATTGTCGAGCATGGGCAGTACGACTTCAGACCAGTGCCGGTAACCCGGCGGATTGACCGCGTGCACGATGACCGAACAGCCCGCGGCGGCGGCGCGCACGTCGGCGGCAATCATGGCGTCGCCGCGAATCCACGTCATCCCGTCGCGTTGTTCGACGGGTTGCGCTGCACCGCGCTGCAGCGCGCGAACAGTCCAACCGCCATCGCGCAGTTGACGGGCCACCTCGCCGCCGATGCCCCCGGTTGCTCCCAAAATCAATGCCGTGTTCATGCTGGTCATTTCTCTCTCCGCAAGTTGTTGACGGGGGAGATTGTGGGCCTTGCCAAGTTCCTATGGAATTGCTCAACATTGATGTGCAGCTATACAATAATGCATGGTATCCGACATTGGTTGGGAAATGTACCGCTCCTTGCTGGCGGTGCTGGATGAGGGATCGCTGTCGGGCGCGGCGCGCACCCTCGGCGTGGCGCAACCGACGGTGGGTCGTCACATCGCCTCATTGGAGAAATCGCTGAAGTTGGCGCTTTTTACCCGCTCCCAGACCGGCCTGATGCCGACGGAGGCGGCGCTGGCGCTGCGAACTTACGCGGAATCCATGAGCAACACGGCGGCGGCTCTGGAGCGGGCCGCCGCAAGCCAGGGCTCGGGCGTGCGCGGTACGGTGCGGATCACGGCGAGCGACGTCATTGGCGTCGAGGTGCTGCCGCCCATCATTGCCGGGCTTCGTGATGAGCACCCCGAACTCGTGGTGGAACTGGTGCTCACGGACCGCATACAAGATCTGTTACGCCGCGAGGCCGACATTGCGGTGCGCATGACGCGGCCCCGACAGGAGTTGCTGGTCGCGCGTCGCATCGGCCAGATTGAACTCGGCATGTTCGCCCATCAACGCTACTTGTCACGTCGTGGCACGCCGAATTCCATGGCCGACGTCGCCCACCATGCGTTGATCGGATTTGATCAGCCGACCCTGTTCGTCCGTGGTGCCGGCAAGTCGTTGAGCGGATGGCGCCGCGAGGCCTTTGCGATGCGCACCGACAATAACCTTGCCCAACTCGCACTGATCCGTGCGGGCGCCGGGATCGGTGTCTGCCAGTCCGCGATTGCCCGCCGCGATGACGCGCTGGTGCGGCTATTCCCGCTACAGTTCTCCTTGCCGCTTGAGACCTGGGTNNCGATGCACGAAGACCTGCGCAATAGTCCGCGCTGCCGGATCGCATTCGATGCCCTCGTCAATGGTCTCCGGCAATACGTCGGGTAGCGCAGGCGACCGTCAATTTCAGCGTACCCGATGAAGTCAAGGCGGAGTTCGATAAAACCACCGGTCTCCCATGCGGCGTGTGTCGATAGGCGTCAATCCAGGCGCTTTTCCGTTTCACCAGCGCATTGCTGTCGGTCAGGCCTTTCGCGAAAACCAGCCGTTCCAGGGCAGCGAGCCAATACTCGTAGTATCTTGACCCATCATCGCTCTCGCCATTTCCTGCCGCCGTACTCAGTTCTTGCACAAGTGCGTGCGTCCATTCAGGCCAGGTGAAGCAGCCGCGTCTGGAGAGTTCAATGACGATCGCGAACGCCTGAGCCTGCCAAGGCTCTGCAAACACGGGCTCGCCGCGTTCGCGAGGCAATTGCGGCAAGGAGCCGGTGCGGTCCGAGTCGATCGCGTGCTCAGGGGGCCTCAAGATAAGTCTCCCACAAATCCAGATACACCGAATCCTGCGCATTTGCCTGGGGCCCCCAAAGCTCCTGCGCGCCAAAGCGCACGCAGTACAGGTGTCGTGGTTGCTCGCCCTGAAAGAGCGCATTGGTGTCCGGATAGACGAACACTCCATGATCGCGCACGATGATTCCGGCCTTATCACGCGCATAGCGCGGCAGGCGGGTGTGGCCTTCGGGATGGATGTTCACGGTCCGGACGGGTTGACCCACTTGGAATCGAGGTTGCGCCTGCACGTCCCGATTTGCCGGAGTGCCACGGGCAATAAAGGGCCAGACCTTGTCAGGTGTGAGGAGAGGTTCGACCTTGGAGGTTCCGGGAGAGGGTCTACCGGACGCGAGCTCTTCTCGGGCTAGGAGTCCCGTTTTTAAGAGCAACGCCACGAGGCCCTCAACCCAACGCTCGTAATAGCTCATTCGCAGGTATTCAGCCGGCGGGATGAGTTCGCGCTGAAACCTGGACGCATCCAGGTTCCATTTGCGCCAGGCGCCGGCGCAGCGATTCAGCGCAAAGATGCGGCCCTCCCAGCGCTCGTGAAACACCGGTTCGGTTCTTGCGTAGGGGATGTGCCCCAGGTCCTGCATGCCGCCGAGATCGTGAATGCCGTTCATGATGCGACTTTGGCGACTCCGATCATGGAGTCGCGAGTCACAAGCGCCGCCAGGTCGTCCTCGCTCAAGTGATCGGTGCGCGCAGGCCGCTCCGGCACCACCAGATAGCGAATCTCTGCGGTGCTGTCCCAGACGCGAATCTCGACCTCATCGGGAATCTCCAAACCCAATTCGCGCAGCACTCCGCGCGGGTCTATGACCGCACGGGCACGGTAGGCCGGCGACTTGTACCAGACCGGCGGGAGGCCGAGCAGCGGAAGCGGATAACAGGAGCAGAGGGTACACACCACCAGGTTGTGCACCCGAGAGGTATTTTCGACGGCGACCATGTGCTCTCCCTGCGAGCCCGAGAAGCCCAGCTCTGCGATCGCAGCCGTCGCGTCGGCGAATAGTCGTTGCCTGTACGCCGGGTCAACCCAGGCCCTGGCAATGACGCGCGCGCCGTTGCGCGGACCGATTCGGTGTTCATAGGCTTCGACCACGGCGTCGAGTGCTGCCGCATCAACCAAGCCCTTCTCCACCAGGAGCGATTCGAGCGATTGAACGCGCAGTGCCGGGTCAGAAGGCAGCTTCTGACGCGAGTGGCCAGCATCGTGATCATGATCATGGTCATGACCCGTCTCGGCACTCGAGATGGGTGATGTCATGGCGGCCTCGTCATGTCGTCGTCACTGTTGAGTGCGAGTCTGTTTGAGTGCGGGAGGAGACATCCTAACGACGAGCCGGGTGTGGCGCCAGCAACACATACGGCGGGCCGGACCTTGCGATGGGCGCCTGCTATCGCCGCCCCCATCTCTCGCACCTAACGCACCTAAAATGGTGAGACCGCTGTAGGGCTCTTGACAATCGGTAATCTATAACTTACCGTTAGTCATGGCTTACGGGAAAGCACTGCAATGTTTGAGTGACGCGACGCGCCGTCGAGTGTTCGAACGGCTGCGGGGAGGGCCGAAATCAGTCGGTGTCCTCGCCGCGGGTCTGCCGGTGAGCCGCCCAGCCGTGTCGCAGCATCTCAAAGCACTGAAGGACGCGGGACTCGTGAAAGATCGACCTGAAGGCACCCGCCGCGTGTACTACATCGATCCGGACGGCCTTGGGGAGTTGCGGCGTTGGTTGGATGGCTTTTGGGATGATGCATTGGAAACATTCAAGAATGAAGTTGAAAAAACAGAAGAGCGACCAGTGAGGAATAAAACATGAATCGAACCATCAGCATTGCGCCGGTACGCAAATCAGTGGTGGTCCAGGCGACACCCGAGCGCGCCTTTGACGTGTTTACGGCAAGAATTGACCGATGGTGGCCCAAAACGCACGGCATCGGGGCGGCGCCGATCAAAGAATCAATCATCGAGCCTTTCGTCGGTGGGCGCTGGTATACGCGCTGCGAGGACGGATCGGACGTGGTGGTCGGGCATGTGCGTGTCTGGCAGCCCGGAGTTCAGCTGGTGGTAACCTGGGAGGTCAATGCGGCTTGGAAGCCCGATGCACGAGTCGCGTTTGCCTCAGAAATCGATGTGCGCTTTGCGCCGGATGCCGCAGGCGGGACCCGAGTCGACCTCGAACACCGGCACTTCGAACGCATGGGCAGCGCTGAGGGCGAAGCCATGCGCAACGGCGTGGACAACGGTTGGCCCGGACTGCTCAATTTGTATGTCGCGGAAGTGGCAGCAGGCACCTGAGAAATCAACGCTACAGAGTCCCGTTCGACAGGCCAAGGGAATCACCCATATGACCGCAACACGATGGCTACGCATCTCCTCTGTTCTGACATTGATCTTCGCGCTGGGCCACACGCTCGGCGGACTGAAATATTGGTCCCCCATGGGGGATACGCAGGTCCTGCAGGCGATGAGGACCGTTCACTTCGACCTTAACGGAATGAGCCGCAGTTACCTCGACTTCTATAGAGGGTTCGGATACTCAATCTCGGTATTTCAGGTCATGCTCGCCATTCTGCTCTGGCAAATCGCCGCGCGCGACTCCGCCAATCCCGGCAAATCACGCCCGATGATCGCCGCAATCATTGTTGCCACGGGCTCATGCGCGATCATTGCCTACGTGTACATATTGCCTTTGCCGGCGTTGTTCTCCGCCGTACTGTTTGGAAGTCTTGTTGTGGCTTATGTGCTTGCCGGGCGCCCGACTGCAGCTTGACTGCGTGAGCAGGCGGTGACGCGGAATTTTCGGCCATTTCTCAATCTGATGCAGCCGGGGAAAAATATGCGCGCAATTGGATTCGCCGTTGTTGTCAGCTGCTTGAATATTGCCTGCTCCATCCCCGCGTTTGCCCAAACCGACTCCATCAAAACCCTGGTCGGCCGCCTCGATCTGGCGAGGTACAAGGCTACCATCAAAGGTTTGACGCAGTTCGGCGACCGCAAGCAGGGTACGGACCGCAACCGGGCGGCGGTCAATTGGATCGAGGCGCAACTACAGAGCTACGGATGTCCGACGGAACGCCTGAGGTATGTCTACGATCAGCCGCCGCGGCAATACCGGGCGCCCGATACCGGTTCTCCGGTGATCGCCAGCGGCGAAGTCCGCATGAACGTTGGCGGTTCGCGGATGCGGGGTGTTACGGGACCCGTGAGCGTCAATGTAGATCCTGAGAAGCAGACGGACCCCGCTCTGCGCAAGCTGAATGCGCAGGATCCCGCCAATGGGTCACGCGAGGAGGTGTATTGCACCAAGATCGGCACCACGCATCCGGACGAAATGTATATCGTCGGCGGCCACATGGACGGCATTGGATTTGGCGAGGCCGCGGATGACGACGGCTCCGGCGCGGCACTCGTTATGGAACTGGCCCGGATCTTCAGCAGCCCCGACGTGAAGACCGAGCGCTCGATACGCTTCGTTCTCTGGAACAATGAAGAGACCGGCCTCAACGGCTCCAATGCCTATGTCG
The DNA here is from genome assembly GCA_003137095.1 of Gammaproteobacteria bacterium. GTDB lineage: Bacteria > Pseudomonadota > Gammaproteobacteria > Steroidobacterales > Steroidobacteraceae > Bog-1198. The sequence goes on along the minus strand of PLET01000045.1, from coordinate 3,215 downwards.
AGCAACGCGCGTCGCTGCAGGGCAAGGAGTCGCCTGCGGGGTCGGGGAAATATCCGGAACCCAAATGGCTCGGCATGATCCAGCACGACATGATGCTATGGGATCACGGCATGCCGCGCCCGGATGGCACGGTCAACCCGGAGCAGCGGCCGGAAGCGGATGTCAACATCGAGTTTCGCGGTACGTCAAAGTTCGCGGACCAGTCGATGAGATTGGCGTTTCTATTCCGCGTCGCGAACGAGAAATACGCCAGCGATTATCCCGCCGCGGTCGGCAATCACATGACGAATACGGATTCGGACCCGTTCATGGACCTGGTGCCGGCAATCAGCCTTCGTGAAAATGAAAGAGGCATGCAACTCGGCGCCGGCTGGAACCCGAACTACCATCAGGCCAGCGATCTTTACGCCACGTACTCCGACAAGGATTTTCGCCTTGGCCTGAATGCCGCGCAGACAACGCTGGGCGCAGTTGCCGAGCTGACGGGTGCGCAACTGAAATAGTCCATGACCCCACCTTCAGCGCGGCACGGCCATACCCAGGGCCTTCCGCAGCGCCGCGCGCGCGAGTTCACGTGTGGAATCCAGCGTCGGCAGCGGCGAGTTCGAGTCGTTCATCAGGAGCGGGATCTCCGTGCAGCCGAGCACGACGGCATCGCAGCCCGCCTCCTTCATTTTTCCGATCGTACGTTGAAAGTACGCGGTGGCATCGGGCTTGAACTCCCCGTACACCAGTTCCTCCATGATGATGCGATTGATCTCGTCTCGTTCCGCCCGGCCAGGCCGCATATAGGTGAGGCCGCGCCGCGTAATGGGTTCCGGATAGACCTCGCTGTCGATGAGCCAACGGGTCCCGGTGAGACCGAGGCATCGAAACCCGCGCTCCACGGCCCGCTCCGCAACAACCTCGGCGATGTGCAACCACGGCAACGGCGATCGCGACTGCACGTGGGGCAACGCGCGGTGAATGGTGTTGTCGGGGCAAATCAGGAATTCGGCCCCGCTCTTGGCAAGCTTGGTCGCAGAGCCGAGCATCAAATTGCCGACCCCTTCCCAGTCGTCGCGATCGAGGCACTGCACGTACTCATCGAACGAGTGCGTGTGCATGGATATTTCCGGGTGGGCGTGCGGGCCAAGCAGCTTCGCGCCCTCGCTGCAAATCGTTCGGTAGCAAAGCGCTGCACCCTCTGCAGAACAGGCAACTATTCCAATGTGTTGCGGCATCGCGGTGGCTTCCAGGCGGGTGGCGTCACCCGGGGTAGCGGACGTTGGCCGCGTAAAAATCCCCGCCGCATGGTACACAATTGACACTCCCGCAATTATTATCATCGGCAACGCAAAACGCCATAGGCGCCTTAAGCGCACAGGAGCGAATCCATGGAGCCGATCAGCCGCAGGACGTTTCTCGGATCCGTCGCGGCATCAGTGGCTTTCACTGCCAACGGACAATTGGCATTTTCGCAGGAGGTGCCGGGCGCGCAGCAAATGCGGATTCGCGAATCCTTGGCCGGGCGTCTCGCAGCGGACTTGCCGGCATTTGACGGAGTTTTTGTGTTTGACCAGTCTGTTTGTCGCGCCATGGCGACCGACTACGGCCACCATATTCATCACCTGCCGCTAGGTGCGCTATTGCCGAAGTCAGTCATGGATGTACAGAAAGCGGTTCGTTTCGCCAACTCCCACGACCTGAAGCTCAGCATGCGCGGGACCGGCGGAGCCGCCTACGGACAATCGCAAGTGAAAGCCGGCATCGTCATTGATTCAAGCACATTGAGCCATATCGCGTGGGTGGGTGCGGACTCGATAGACGCAGGGCCCGGGGCACTCTGGAAGGAAATTGTTGAATTTACGACGACTCGCCAGATGACGCCGCCGGTTGTTCCGGACAGTCTCTATATCAGCGTGGGCGGGACTCTCAATGCGGGCGGTCTCGGAGAGACCAGTTATCGGTGCGGCGCACAAGTCGATCACGTGGTGGAACTTGACGTGGTCACCGGCACCGGGGACCTTTTGACCTGTTCACCCTCGCGCCATGCCGACTTGATTCAAATGGTGTTGGCCGGGATGGGGCAATGCGGGCTGATCGTGCGTGCTCGCTTGCGGCTCGTGCCGTCTCCCGACCAGGTTGTCGTCCGCCGATTTACCTACGAGAAGTCGGGCGACTTTCTCTCTGACCTCGCCATGCTGGCGTCTGCCGAATCGGAGGGTGCCATCGCGGGCGATTTTAATCTTGAAAGCGACGGGAAAACGTGGACTCCGGTCATCACGATCACCAGTATTCGCAGCCGTGAACCCGCATGGCTTAGCCAGATCACGGGCAAGCAGACGCAGGCGGCGATCACGCAAAGTTTCGTCGAGTACCTCAATCGGAACACCGAAGAGTACATGGCGACTCTTGCAAGCGGAGCCAGGTTTCTGCCGCACGTGTACATGCACTTCTTCCTTCCCGCCGGGCAAACTCCCGCGATGGTGGATTATCTGATGAACACACCCGGTGCGACGCTCGGAGCGGACGAGATAGCCGTATTCCCGATGATCAATGCCAACTTCAAGCAAACGCTGCAACGCATGCCCGTAGGATCGCTGTCCTACCATATGCGCATATACCGAGTAGCCGCACAGGAGGGTTCGCCCGACCATCTTCGAATGCTCGAGCTGAACCAAAAGGAGTGTTTGCCGCGAATCTTTGCTAGTGAGGGTACCGTCTATCTTCCGTTCTCGCCCCTGCTGGATTCGAGTCAGAGACTTCGTCAATTTGGTCAGTCCGCCTGGAATCGTCTCATGGCGGCAAAGGCAACCTACGATCCGCGAGGCGTTCTGACTCCCGGTGCCGGGCTTGCGCACCTTGACGCTAAGGAGCCCCTTGAATCGACACGCTCGCGAACCGCGCTTGTGCACCCTTGGTAATGCTGCAATCGACCGTCAAATTGGAGCCTTCAATGCGCCACTGGCCTTTGACCATCAGTGTGTTGGCTTGGTCCCAGTAGGAAGCCGTCCAATTGAACGGAGTCATGCCTCGACCGACCAGCGTTGCCTCAGAAGCCTCCCGACACCAGTCTCGAAGTTCGCTCCCGGAATTGATTACCCGATCATCCTGTTGTCCCGCCAGGGTGGTGGAAGCGACGAACAACAGAAAAATGGCAGCCGATCGACTCATGAGATGGTTCGGATTCGGATCATCGCGCATGCCAGTGTCCCCCAACTATGCGGTAAGCG
>PLET01000119.1 GCA_003137095.1 Gammaproteobacteria bacterium | reverse complement strand
GTGGTATTGAGCGACAGGCCCGCCGGCAGGGCTGGACTCACCGAATAGCTGGTGACGGTGCCGGTGACGGTGGGCGACAACGGCGTGATCGCCGTGCCCACCGTGGCCGCCAGCGGACTCAAGTACGACAGGGCCGAGGGCGCGGTGATCGGCGTGTTGACCGTGAGCGAGAGCGCAAAGGTCGTACTGCCGCCGGAGTTCATCGCGGTAATGGTGTAGCTTGCCTGTGCCGCGGCGGCAGTGGGGGTGCCGGAGATCACGCCGCTCGTGGTATTGAGCGACAGGCCCGCGGGCAGGGCTTGACTCACCGAATAGCTCGACACGGTCCCCGTGACGGTAGGGGACAGCGAGGCGAGCGCGGTGCCGACGGTGGCAATGACGGGACTGGTGTAGGAAAGGCCGCTAGGGGACGACACGCTGGAATTCTTGTCTTTGCTGCTGCTGCAGGCGACCATCAGCACGGCGAACGATGCGGCCAATGCGAATCTCAACATCGTGAATTTTTCACCGTTTGTTGATGGCTTTGCCGGAACGCCGGTCACTGCGCTGACCGGTTCGGCCACGAGGATCCATCCCAACCGCGTGAAAACATTTGCGCGACCATTTCAGTTCTCCCAATCGAAAATATTCTTTCTTGGTGCATGCAGTAGGCGCTCGAGATCTGAGATAACGCAAGGATTTTTTATTGTCTACATGTTATGTCTCAATTGCCTGTGCTTGCGGTAGAAAGCGCGCAGACTTCGATGCGCGTCATCGCCTGCATCATTTCGAAAAATCGCGAATATCGCGAAAATCGTGCTCAGTGCGTTGACGCGACAATTAAAAGCAGAGAAAACGCGGCGGAGTCAAACGCGCGAATAGCCGTATAAAACCGCGCTGCGGCCCGCATGCTCCGTATATCAAAGGATGCCGCGCTCGGCGAGCGAGACGCTGGCGCCGTCGCCGACGATGATGTGATCGAGCAGGCGGATGTCCACCAGGGCGAGCGCATCCCGGACGCGCTGGGTGATCTGCTCGTCGGCGCGGCTGGGTTCGGCGATGCCGGAGGGGTGATTGTGGGCGACAATCACGGCGGCGCAATTGCGGCGCAGCGCCTGTTTGACGATTTCACGCGGATGCACGCTGGCACCGTCGATGGTGCCGCGGAAAAGCTCCTCGAATTGGATCAGGCGGTGGCGATTATCCAGGTACAGGCAGCAGAAAACCTCGTGCTCGAGGTCGCGCAGGCGGGCGATGAGGTAATCGCTGGTGGCCCGCGGGCTGGCGAGGGACGGGCCCGTGCGCAGCGTTTCGGCCAGCTGGCGCCGCGCAATCTCCACCGCCGCCTGCAGTTCGGCGAAGCGCGCCGGCCCGAGCCCGGGCTGGGCGCAGAATCGCGGCCGGTCCGCGGCGATCAGCCGGCGCAGCGAATGGAAGGTCCCGAGCACCTCGCGCGCGAGCTGCACGGCGGAGCGGCCGGCAACGCCGGTGCGCAGCAGTATGGCGAGCAATTCCGCGTCCGACAGCGCCTCGGCGCCGCGCGCCAGCAGTTTCTCGCGCGGCCGCTCATCGAGAGGCCAATCCCGAATTGACATGCCGGAAAGCTTGAGCCGGCCGCGGGCCGCCCGCCAGCGGCATTTCGCGGGCGAGCGGGCAGATTCATTCGCGTCCGGAGCTGCCGAAGCCGCCGGCACCGCGCGCCGATGCGGCGACATCCTCCACGAGCTCGAACTCCACCTGCACCACCGGCACGATGACCATCTGCGCGATGCGCTCGCCGGGCTGGATGATGAAGGCGTCGGCGCCGCGATTCCAGAGCGACACCATCAGCGGCCCCTGGTAGTCCGAATCGATCAGCCCGACCAGGTTGCCGAGCACGATGCCGTGCTTGTGGCCGAGTCCGGAGCGCGGCAGCAGCAGCGCCGCGAGCCCCGGATCCTCGAGGTACATCGACAGGCCCGTGGGGATGAGCTCGGCCTGGCCGGGTGCGAGTTCGAGCGGGCCAGCGATGCAGGCGCGCAGGTCCAGGCCAGCCGACCCGGGGCTCGCCGGCTGCGGCAGCGGAAAATCCCGGCCGGCGCGCGGATCGAGGATCCGCAGCTTGACCCGGGCTCGCATGCGATCAGCGGCGCGCGCGGCGGCTGCGCAGCCGGCTGCGCGGCACGGCCGGTGCGCCGGCGCGGCGCGCTCGCACGCCGCGCCGCGGCCCGCCCTTGGGGGGCGGCAGGCGCTTGGCGATCAGGCCGATGAGTTCGCGCGCCACCTCCATTTTCGGACCGCGTGCGATGTCGGCCTTGCCGCCGGGCCAGAGCACCGTGAGCGCGTTGTCCTCGCAATCGAAGGCGATGCCCTCGCCGACGCAGATTGGCGGCGATCATGTCGAGCTTTTTGCGCTTGAGCTTGGACTTCGCGTTGTCCTCCACATCGTTCGTTTCCGCGGCAAAGCCGACGACGAAGGGTCGTCGCGCCATCTCGGCGACCGACTTGACGATGTCCGGCGCGGCCTCGAGATCGAGTTTGACCGATGTTCCCTGCTTCTTTATCTTTTGCTTGGCGACGGTCACGGGCTGAAAATCGGCGACCGCGGCGGCGGCGATGAAAATGTCCGCTTCCGCCACGTGTCGGTGCACGGCGGCGTACATGTCGCGGGCGCTCTCGACGTTGATGCGGGTGATGCCGGCCGGCGTCGGCAGGTGCACAGGTCCGGTCACGAGGGTCACATGGGCGCCGGCCTCGCGGGCGGCCGCGGCCACCGCGAAGCCCATTTTCCCGGAGCTGCGGTTGGTGAGGTAGCGCACCGGATCGAGCCGCTCGCGGGTCGGGCCCGCGGTGATGAGGATGTTGAGGCCGGCCAGCAATCCGGCGTTGGGCGGCGGTTCGAGCAGGCTGGCGGCGAGCTTGTCCGGTTCCCACATGCGACCGGCGCCGACCTCGCCGCACGCCTGGTTGCCCGAGGCGGGGCCGAGGATACGCACGCCCCGGGCGATCAGCGTGTTCACGTTCGCCTCGGTGGCCTTGTTGGCCCACATCACGCGGTTCATCGCCGGAGCGACCAGGATGGGCGCCTCGGTGGCGAGACATAGGGTGGCGAGCAGGTCGTCGGCGCGGCCGCCGGCCAGGCGCGCAATGAAATCCGCGCTGGCCGGTGCGATCGCCACCACCTCCGCCCAGCGCGCGAGCTCGATGTGACCCATTGCCGCCTCGGCGGTGCCGTCCCACAGGTCGCTGCGCACCGGCCGCCCGGAAACGGCCTGGAAGGTCATCGGCGAGACGAATCGCTGGGCGGCGCTCGTCATCACCACCTGCACCTCCGCGCCGCGTTCGATCAGCCGCCTGACGAGCTCCGGGCTCTTGTAGGCGGCGATGCCGCCGGTGACCCCGAGCAGGATGCGGCGCTTGGGGGTCAATGGATGCCCTTCAATTCCTTGAAGCGATCGATGTCGCTCTGGAATTGCAAACTCATGCTCGCCTGTTCGGCGCGCTTCTGGCGCAGGTTCTGTTCCTGGGTGCGGACGTCGTTGCCGGTGCGCACCAGATCCTCGGCCAGCTGGTCGGGCATGGCGGGAGCCTTCGGATCGTCGCTGTAGGGTTTGAAATGCATGCTGCCGGCACGAATCTTCACCAGACGGCTGTTCAGGGTGTCGAGGAACTGGCTGGTGACCTTGATCTGGTCGGTGAGCAGGTTCAAGCGCTGATCGCGCAACCTTTCGATCTCCTGGACCGAGACGTAGGTGTTGAGCAAATTGCGGTCACGGGCCTGACGTTGCGCCGCATCGGCCTTTTTCTGCTCCTCGGCGGCGATCTGTTCGGGGCTCTTCTGGGCCTCCACGCGGCCTACCTCCACGCCCTGGGAATTGATGACCTGCCGCTCCTGGCTGGCGTATTCGGGAGGTATTTGATCGCCGTAGTGGGTGACGCCCTGGGCGTCCACCCATTTGTACAGCTTGCGGCCGCTGGACGCATTGTCGGCCGTCGCGGCGCAGGCAAACGCCAGGGCAATGGCTATGACCGTTGCGCTAGTCTTCAAGACGATGCCCTCGATAAATCGGCCGCCAATTGTGAGCGGCGAGTGTACCGATTTCCACGATGAATTCCTCAATCTGCAATCCCGTAGCGTTCCCGATAGCTTCGCATGCCGGAAAGTTCCGCCTGCCGTCCGCCGGCGGACATGTGGCGCATCAAATCGGCGAGATTCATGATGGCGACCACCGGGATCGAGAATTGCTGCGTGACCTCCTGCACCGCCGACAGCGCGCCCGTGCCCCGCTCCTGGCGGTCCAGGGCGATAACCACGCCCGCCGGGGTGGCGCGCGCGGCACGGATGATATCGATGGATTCGCGGATCGCGGTTCCGGCCGTGATCACGTCATCGACGATGAGCACGCGTCCGGCGAGCGGGCTGCCGACCACGGCGCCGCCTTCACCGTGATCCTTGGCCTCTTTGCGGTTGAAGGCGAACGGCACGTTGATCCTTTCGCGCTCGGCCAGCGCCGCGGCGGTGGCGGTGACCAGCGGGATGCCCTTGTAGGCGGGGCCGAACAGCATGTCGAATGCGATGTCGCAGGCGGCGACCGCGGCGGCATAGGCGCGTCCCACGGCGGCGATGGACTCGCCGGTGTTGAACATGCCGGCATTGAAGAAATACGGACTCTCGCGGCCGGACTTGAGCTTGAAGCTGCCGAATTTCAGGGCGCCGAGCCGCACGCACAGATCGATGAAATCGCGTTGATATACGTGGGCCATCGGTGCCTAAGTCTCGCAAGGGACGCTCTGCTCCGCAAGCCGTGCTGGTATCATCGGATGCGATGCGCATCGACACCGAGCCCGAGCCGACGCTGCGATGGCGCGAGACGCTCGGCGTCTACGCCCGGCCGCGCATGCTGTCGATGCTGGCGCTGGGATTCTCGAGCGGTCTGCCCTTCATGCTGATATTCAGCACGCTGTCCGCATGGTTGCGCCAGAGCGGCGTTGCACTGGTGACCATCGGGATGTTCTCCTGGGTGAGCCTGGTCTACACGCTGAAGTTCCTGTGGGCCCCGGTGGTGGACCGGCTGCGTCTGCCGCTCATCGGAACCCTGCTGGGACAGCGGCGCAGCTGGATGCTGCTGGCGCAGCTCGGCATCGCCACGGCGCTGGCCGCCATCGCGGTGAGCGATGCGGGCGCGCACGTCGGGCGGGTGGCCTGGCTGGCGCTATGGCTGGCATTCGCCGCCGCCACCCAGGATATCGCCGTGGACGCCTGGCGCATCGAGTCCGCGCCCGCGCTGGAACAGGGGGCCATGGCGGGCGCCTATCAGCTCGGCTACCGGCTGGCGCTGATCGTCGGCTCGGCCGGGGCGCTGTGGACCGCGGCCGATCTCGGCTGGCAAAGCGCGTATGCGCTCATGGCGATGCTGGTGGGGATCGGGGTCTTGACCACGCTGCTGGTGGCCGAGCCTGCCCGCCGCGTGCCGCAAATCTCGGTGCTGACCGAGCAGCGGGTGGTGGACTGGCTCGAGCGGCACGCGCATTGGCCCGGCGGGCTGCGAAATGCAAGTGCGTGGGTGATCGGGGCCGTGATCTGCCCGGTGCTGGATTTCTTCGCGCGCTACGGCGCCCGACTCGGGCTGCTGCTGTTCGCCTTCATCAGCACCTATCGCCTGACGGATTTCACCATGGGCGTAATGGCGAACCCGTTCTATCTCGATCTCGGCTTCACGCTCAAGCAGGTGGCCGCCGTGGCCAAGGTCTACGGCACGCTGTGGACCTTCGCCGGCATCCTGGCGGGCGGCCTGGCGGTGGCGCGCTGGGGCCGCACCCGCTCGCTGGTGCTCGGCAGCATGCTCGTGATCGTGTCGAATCTCGCCTACGCCGCGCTCGCCACGCATCGCGAGGCCGGCGTGGCCGGACTGGCGACGATCATCAGTCTGGATAATTTCGCGCAGGGCGCCCATGGGACGGCGCTGATCGCCTTCATGTCCTCGCTGACCAGCGCCTCGTACACGGCGACGCAATATGCGGTGCTGTCCTCGCTGTATGCGCTGCCGCCGAAGCTGCTCATGGGCACCTCGGGCTTCGTGGTGCACGCCGTCGGTTATGCGCCGTTCTATTTATATACGGCCTCGCTCAGCATCCCGGCGCTGGTGCTGCTGTGGGTGTTGTCGCGGCGCGCGGATTTCGGGCTGGTGGCTTGAGGTCCGGGTCAGCTGCGGCGCAGGGACTGTTCGTGGGAGTTGGTCCAGGACGCCAGAGCGCCTTCCTCGAATTCGCGGCCCGTATCCTCGGCCCCCGCGTCCACCGAGCCGGACCAATCCTCCGGCGCCTCCACCGCATCGAGCAGTTCGTCGCGCACCTGTTCATTCCAGGAGTCGAAATCGATTTCCGTCACCGTGCCGTCGAAATACTGGACCTCGACGGTCTCGTCCGCGTCGTCAATGGCGACCACCTCGAAGACCTCTTTGCCGCCGCCCCGGTACCACTGACCCACGATCGGCTTGACAACGTTCATGGCAATCTCCGTCTGCTATGCTCCACAGCATTCAACTCTCAATGGATGGTTCGCGCAATAAGTAGTTTTTGCGCGCAGCAGCAAGCATCGTGATCGAGCAACTCGTTAAATTCTTTGTGGTTTTTTTTGTGGTGGTGGAACCGGTGTCGCTGATCCCGGTGTTCGCCGGACTGACCCAGGGCGCGAGCACCGGCTACAAACGGAAAATGGCCGGCAAGGCGGCCGCGATCTCCCTCGGGATCTGCGTGCTGTTCGCGTTGGTGGGCGCGCGATTCCTCGAACTCATGGGCATCTCGCTGAGTTCATTCCGTATCGCCGGCGGCGTGTTGCTGTTCCTGATCGCGCTGGAAATGGTGTTCGCCCGGCCCTCCGGCACCCGCACCACCACCCCCGAAGAGGAGGAGTGCCGCAAGCGCGACGACATCTCGGTGTTCCCGCTCGCCTTTCCTTTCATCGCGGGCCCCGGGGCGCTCGCAACGATATTGCTCACCGTCGCCGAGGTATCGGGCAAGCCGCTGCTGTTCGCAGGTTTTCTGGTGGTGGTGGCCCTGGTGCTGATCACCTGCTGGGCAATCATGCTCGCCACACCGCGCCTGATCACGGTGCTCGGCGTCACCGGCGCGAACGTGATCAATCGGCTCTCCGGCGTGGTGCTGGCGGCGCTCGCGGTGCAGTTCATCGTCGAGGGCATCCGCGGCAGCTTTTTCTAGCCGTCGCGCCCTGGCCCTGCGTCGCGCCCTGGTTCAGCGCCGGGCCTGCGATAGGCGAGGTCCCAGACGCCGTGCCCGAGGCGCTCGCCGCGCCGTTCGAAGCGGGTGGGCGGCCGAAACGGCGGCCGCGCGACGAATGTGCGATCGACGCTCAGAGACTCAAGCAACGGCTCGACGTTGCACACGGCGAGCATCTGTGCGGCGTAGTCCTGCCAGTCGGTGGCGAGCCGCAGCACGCCGTCCGGGCGCAATTTGCGCGCCAGCTGTGCGATGAACACGGGCTCGATCAGGCGGCGCTTGTGGTGGCGCTTCTTGTGCCAGGGATCCGGAAAGAACACCAGCACCTCATCGAGGCTGGCATCCGTTAGTGCGTCGCGCAGCACCTCGACCGCGTCGCGGCAGATCACGCGCAGGTTGGCGAGCCCGGCACGCTCGGCGTGCAGGAGCAGGCGGCCGACGCCGGAGCGGTGCACCTCGATGCCGAGATAGTCGATGTGCGGATTGCGCTCGGCGAGCGCGCCGATCACCTCGCCCGCGCCGAAACCGATCTCCAGACAGCGCGGCGCGCGGCGTGCGAAGACCGCATCGAGATCGAGCGCCGCGGTGGCATCCAATCCATAGGAAGGCCACAGCTGCCCGAGCGCGCGTTCCTGCGCGGCCGTGATCCGGCCGGCGCGCAGAACGTAGCTGCGGATGCGGTGGGGTATCTCCATGGCCGCGCAGTGTGCCTGATATGATGCCGCAATGTTGCAATCGAGCGGATCGCGGCGCGCGATGATACTGGCGTGTCTCGCCCTGTCCGCCTGCGCAAGCCTGCCGCGTCAGACGGAGAAGATCCGCACGGTGGCGCTGCCCGATCCCGGCAGCACCGCCCTTGGACGCATCGTCACAGCGAGCGGCGCCGGGCGTAATCTGTCGGGCGTGCGGCTACTGTCCTCGGGGGATGAGGCCCTCGCCAGCCTGATCGCGCTCGCCGACCACGCGCAGCGCACCCTCGACGTCCAGTACTACATCATCGAGCACGACGAATCGGCGCGCGCACTGCTGTATCACGTGCGTCTGGCCGCGGCGCGCGGCGTGCGCGTGCGGCTGCTGGTCGATGATCTGAACACGGCGGGGGAGGACCGCCGCTTCATGAACCTCGGCGAACGCGCCAACATCCAGGTGCGGGTTTTCAACCCGTTTCCCGGAGGCCGCTTCCGGATGTGGACGCGCTTCCTCGAATCGGCATCGGACATCCCGCGCATCAACCACCGCATGCACAACAAGCTGACCGTGGCGGACAATGCGCTCGCAATCACCGGCGGCCGCAATATCGGCGATCAGTATTTCACCCGCGACAAGACGGCCAATTTCATCGATCTCGACGTGGTGGTCGCGGGCAGCATCGTGCCGCAGCTGTCGGCCTCCTTCGATGCCTTCTGGAACAGCCGCTATGCCTATCCGCTGTCGACGCTGGCCGAGTCGGTGGATTCCGAGGTGCCGCTGCCGGTGGATGAGAGCGATTTTCCGACGCAAGCGCAATTCCTGGCGCGCGAGCTGGACGCCGGGCATCTGGATCTCGCCTGGGTGCCCGCGACGGTGCTCGCGGACCGGCCCGCTAAAATCGCCAGCGAGACGCAGCCGGACCAGACGGTGAGCGTCGCCGATGACATCGCCACCCTGATGCGCTCGGCCACCGAGGAGGTGATCGTGATCTCGCCGTATTTCGTGCCGGGCAAGGACGGCATGGCGCTGATACGGGAACTGGTCGGCCGCGGTGTGCATATCCGCATACTCACCAATTCCCTGGCGTCGACCGACTCGCCGCTGGTGGACACCGGTTACCGGCGCTACCGGCTGCCGCTGCTCAAGCTCGGCGTGGAATTGTCCGAGGTGCGGCCCAAGCTCGGCATGCGCCGCGCGCGCTTCCACCCGTTTCGCTCCTCGACCGCCAGCCTGCACGCCAAAGCGCTGGTGATCGACCAGAAGACGGTGTTCATCGGATCCATGAACATGGATGCACGCTCGGCGCGCACCAACAGCGAACTCGGCCTGGTGATCCGCAGCGCCGACATCGCCCACCAGGTGACCAGCCTGCTCGATGACATCAGCGCCGACGGCAGCTACCGGCTGGCCCTGGAGGACCACAGCAATCGCATCGTGTGGTACAGCGGTGAGCCCGGCGCCGAGCGCAGCTGGCACACCGATCCGGAGACCACGCTCATGCAGCGCCTTGCACTGATGCTGCTCGCGCCGTTCGCCCCGGAGGAGTTGCTATGAGCCGGCGATCCGCAGCGTGCCGAGGCGCTCCTTGACCTTGCCGCGAAATCCCTCGCTGCTGGTGACGGTGGCCCCGCCGGTCAGCACCAGAATATAGTCGCCGCGCGGCGTGCGGCTGACCTCGCGCACGTGGTTCATGTTCACCAGGCAGGAGCGGCTGATGCGCAGCAGCGGCTGTGAGCGCAGCGCGTATTCGGCCTGGCTCAAGGTGCTGCGCGTGTGGTAGCGCTCGCGCCCCACCCGGATGGCGACGTAATTGCGGTCGGCTTCGATCGCCTCCACCCGGGCCGCATCGAGCACGTGCAGGCGGCCGCCGGATTCGGCCAGCAGCCGGGGAGGCTGCTCGTGCGCACCGCGCTCGAGCTGGGCGAGCAGGGCGTCGAGGGCGATCTGGCGTTCGGCGGCTCCCGGCGCTGCATGCCGCGGCCGCACGCGGGCCAAAGTCCTCTGGAAGCGCTCCTGATCGAAGGGCTTCAGCAGATAATCGACGGCGCACACCTCGAAGGCTTCGAGCGCATAGGCGTCATAGGCGGTGACGAACACGATCGAGGGCGGTGAGGCGGCGCCGAGTTCGCGCGCCAGCTCGATGCCGCTGATCGCACCCATCTGGATGTCGAGGAACAGCAGCTGCGGCGGGTGCGCGCGCAGCGCGGCGAGGGCCGACCCGCCGTCGCCGTATTCGCCAACCACCCGCAGATCCGATTCCGCCGCGCACAATTCGCGCAGGGTGCGCCGCCCCGCCGGCTCATCGTCGACGATGACCACGTCCATCATGCCGCCGCCGCGCCGACGCCCTGCTGCGCCAGCCCGCCAATCGCGGGCAGGGTGATCCGCACGCGCCACTCGCCGGCATCCGCGCCGGCGGTCATGCGCGCGCCACTGCCGAATTGAACCGCGAGGCGTTCGCGCACGTTCTCGAGGCCGATGCCGCGCTCGCCGGGCGCCTTGTCCGGTGCGGTGGTGTTGATGACCTCGAGCAGCAGCGATCCGGCTGATGCATGCGCCTCGATGCGGATGCGCACCGCGCCTTGATGCCCGGCCAACCCATGCAGCACCGCGTTTTCCACCAGCGGTTGCAGGATCAGGCTGGGCACCCACACGGCGGGCAGCGCCGCGGGGTCGGGCAGCTGCAGCGACAGGCGGTCCGCGAAGCGCTTCTGCTGCAGCTGCAGATACAGCGAGACGACGTGCAGCTCGTCGGCGAGCGGGACGAAATCGCGCTCGCCGGCGCGCAGCAGCCGCCGCAGCAGATCGGCGAGCTGCACCACCATGGACTGCGCGCCCTGCGGATCCCACTCGATCAGTCCGCGAATGGTGTGCAGCAGATTGAACAGGGAGTGCGGCGAGAGCTGCATGCGCAGCGCCGCGAGGCGCGCTGCGCTCCATTCGCGCTCGAGTGCGGCGACCTGCAGCTCGGCATCGCGGAAGCGGCTGTACAGCGCGAAGCCGGTGATCAGAGCGACACCGAAGCCGTAGGCCGGAATGAAGCTGACGAAGCTGGCGACCCATAGCAACAGGACGGCGGGATCGAACAGGCCGGCGGCAAAGTCGTGCTTCGCCATATGTTCGGTGAATTGCGGATCACCGAGCAGGGCCATGCCGGCAATCAGCGCCGGATAGGCGAGCGCGGCAAACCCCGCGCCCAGCAGCAATTGCAGCGGAATCGCGATCCAGCGCGGGCGCCAGCGAATGCGCAGCGACGCCCACACTGCGCCTGCGAATACCGGCAAGAGCAGCAGGTGCTGCAGGACGCGCACATTCCAGGTGACGAACAGCGGCTCCTTGGTCAGGCTGCCGAGACCCATGCGCATGCTGTAGGCATACAGCAGGTTCGACAGGGTCACGAAGACCCAGAACAGGCACACCATGCCGATGAACCGCGGCGCCTGCCAGGCCGCGGCAAGCGGTGGTCTTGGAGCCGCACTGGCCGGGTCGTTCATGGCGTCAAGACTAGCGCAGTTGGCGCCGTGCCAGGCGGCCGGACGCCGATCCGGGGACGAATTCGTCGCCGCCGGGGACGAGTTCGAGGGCGCGCAGCTGACCGCGCCGGGCTGGCGGGTGTCTCATGAGCGCGTCATCACTCACCCCTTGAAGGAGATCCACCATGAGCTATTTTTTCAGCCTTGCGCCGCGCCGCATCATCGCCGTCAGCCTGCTCACCGCCTGTTCGGCGCTGTCGGCCGCCGGTGCCGCCACCGTGGATGAGGTGCCGAGCGTCATCGTCAAATACGGGGATTTGAATCTCGGCACCGATGCCGGCGTGCATACCCTGTATGGCCGGCTGGTCAGGGCCGCCGATCGCGTGTGTCGCGTCGAATTCAACGGCGATCTGCACACGCGGCAGCGCACGCTGGAGTGCCGCGAGGCAGCCATCGCGCGGGCGGTGTCGGCGGTCGGCAACCCGCGGCTCGTCGCGCTGCGCGCCGTGCATTCGCGAGTCGGCTGAGCATTCGGCGTGGCCTAGGGAGCCGCCAGTCTGACGCGCCGATAGGCGACGGTCAGGTCGCCCTCCTGAAACGCGGTGGCCGTGGGCGGCCGGGCGGATTGCAGGACCTGGCCGGCCGGCGGCAGTCCGTAGCTCAGGTCGAACACCTGCAGTTCGACAGCGGCCGGTGCGAGGAAGGTGAACTCGACGCCCGCCGGCGGCATGGTGAGGATGCGCAGCGCACGGGCGCCGCTGTGCATCCGCTCCAGCCGCACGTTGTGTGCGGCCGCCGCCGGATCCGCAAGCAGCTCGACGCGGTCGACCTGCAGCGCCGGAGGAAAAATCACCGAGGTCAACGGCGCGCCGCGCGGTGAACGCAGCCGCACGCGGTAGCTGATCAGGGAGCCTACCGGGGATGCGCCGAGCTGATCGAGTTCGGGCGGCGCCAGGATGAGCGCCGGGGCCGCAGCGAAGAAAGCGCGCGACAGGCTCCCGGGAAAGCGCGAGCGCGCGGCGGTGTCGAAATGCCCCGCGGCGGCGAGCGCCGCGGGCAGCGGGCGGCCGGTGCGCGCCCGCCACTGCGAGGTATTCAACGTCGCGTCGCGCCAATACTCGAGGTCGATGGCCTGCGGCCAGTCGACGCTGAAGGCCGGCAGTGCCGCGCCGCCGAGTGCGCCGGCGAGCGCGATCAGCAATGCCAGCACGCTCAAGGTTTGCCGCTGCCGCCGGGCGGCGGCGGCGAGCAGCGGCAGCAGCGTGATGGCGCCGAAGCCCAGCACCAGGGTGATGATCGGCCAGGCGAGACTGCCGAGGGCATCAGGCAGAAACCACAGCATGGGCAGCACCATGGCGAACAGCAGCAGCGCGGGCAGCAGGGCGGCGAGCTGGCATTGCCAGGGCGCCCGGCGCGCGTCCGCGCGACCCACCGCGGGCAGAAAGCCCAGCGCCGCGCCGAGGGCCGGAACCAGGAACACGAAACAGGCGGCCGGCACCAGCCAGGCGAGCGCCGCGGCGAGCGCCGCGCCGAGTAGGCTGACCGCGAACCAGAGACCCCAGAAGCCTGCGCGCGGCGCGAAGAACAGGCTCACTGAACCCACGGCGAGAAAGGCGATGGCCGCGAATGCGGTGGTCAGGGGCACCGGGTACGCGATCCAGGCGGAGCCGAGGCCCGACGGAACCCTGCCCAGCAGACTCAAGGCGCATTGCAGGCCGACGGCCAATGCCAGGCCGAGCGCGACCCCGAGCAGCGCCGCCGCCAGTCCCCAGAGGATCTGCCCCAGGCCGGTGAGGCGGCTGCGCAGGGCGATGGCGCATTCGCCGAGCAGCAGTACGAACACGCCGAGCGCCGCGGGCAGGCTGAGCGCCGCCGGCCAGCGCAACAGCGACCGTCCGAACACATCGAAGTACACGGCGTCGCCGGCCGGCGCATTCAATGCATCGGCGCCGGCGAGCGCCTGCAGGCAGGAGAGGGCGTGTTCGCCCATGTCCTGCAGGCTGGCCGGGTCGGCGTTGGCCCAGGTGTCCAAGGGGGTGTGATACCGGCTGACCATGCCGATGAAGGCAAAATTGAAGCCCTGCCAGCCGGCCGCCTTGAACACGGTGAAATCTGTGTCGTTCGGCAACAGCTTGTAGACCAGGTAAAAAATGGAGTTTGTGACGGGTCGCGCCACCGCGCGCGCATACAGGTCGATCGACCAGGCGTTGGCGCCGCCGGTCTCGAACATCAGGGCCGGGCCGCTGGTGCCGCGCGCGTCCAGATTGACCGCCGCGCCGATCCCCTTCGCCCACCGATGTTCCCGCACGAACAGCGAGGCACCCAGCAGTCCGCCTTCCTCGCCGTCGTCGATCAGCAGGATGACGGGGCCGCGCAAAGCGGGGGAGTGCTTGAGAACGGCGGCGATTTCGAGCACCGCGGCGGCGCCAACGCCGTCATCCGAGGCCCCGGGACCGGCCGGCACGGAATCATAGTGTGCCGCAAGCAGCACCGCCGGAGTGCGGGCTGCGTCGGGCGCGAATCCCTCGAGCCGTGCGACGACGTTGGTGACCGTTGCGCATTCACCGCCGTCGTTGCACACGAATCCGGACTGCAGTTCGGGCGAGTAGCCGAGCGCGGTGAGCCGCGCGACGATGCCTGCCCGCAGCAACTCGTTGGCGGCGCTTCCAGTGGGATGGGGTTGGTTGGCGCCGGGAAGGCGCACGAAGTTGTCTCTGGCGCGCCCGGCGGAAAATCGGTCAGCTGTGGCCTGCTGCGCCGGGGCGGGCGGGCGGTAGGCGATGCCGGTCGCCGCAAACAGCAGCGCGATTCCCGCGAGGGCAATCCAGATGCCGCCGCGGCCGGCGTCGGCTGACGCCACTTCCATCGGCGTCAGAGAGGCTCCTGGATCGAGCCGGCCTTGGCTCTCTCATGGCGTTTGATGCCTTCCAGAATTTCCTCATGCGCCGGCTGCTTGCCGGCCCAACCGATCACCTTGACCCATTTGCCGGACTCGAGATCCTTGTAATGCTCGAAGAAATGCTGGATCTGTTTCAGGCGAATCTCGGGAACATCGTCGATGGTCTTCCAGTGCACAAACAGCGGACAGATGTCGTCCGTGGGCACCGCGAGCAGCTTGGCGTCGCCGCCGGCCTCATCGTCCATGCGCAGCACGCCGAGCGCNNCGGCAGCGCACCACCACCCCGGGCAGCAGCGGGAAGGGCGTATGCACCAGCACGTCAACGGGGTCGTTGTCCGCGGCGATGGTGCGCGGCACGTAGCCGTAATTCGCCGGATAATGCATCGCAGTCATCATGAAGCGATCGACGAACAGCGCCCCGGAATCCTTGTCCACCTCGTATTTGATGGGGTCGGCATTCATGGGTATTTCGATGATCACGTTGAATTCGTCCGGCACGTTCTTGCCGGCATCGACATTGTTGAAGCTCAAGCGTCGGGGCCCTCCGGTTGCTGAGTTGGCGACAGTCTAGCCCCGGCGCCGCATGCATTGTTACACGGGCCTCACAAAAGTGGCATCGGCCCGCGCCGTTTGCCGACCCAGCTCAACCCGACTAATATCAGGGGGTCGCGGGCGTCGTATAATGGTAATACCCTAGCTTCCCAA
>PLET01000006.1:934-4558 GCA_003137095.1 Gammaproteobacteria bacterium | reverse complement strand
CACGGGCGCGGGTGCCCACGGCAATTTAACCATCACCCGCGAGCTATCGCACTATACGCGCGGCTTCTTGCTAAAGTTTTATACGGCGGAGAGTAATTGAGATCTCTTGGGCAATAACACGCCGGTGTTTTTCATACGTGATCCCTTAAAGTTCTCTGACTTCAGGACCAGAAATCGCTACCCATCAACAACTTGGCCACGCCGCCGCAATCGTGTCACGGGCCCATTCAGTTGCGCGAGTTGATGCACTTCTGCAAGGCCGATGCCGACTACGGAAGCCGTGTGGCAACGGGTCTGGGCATTTCGGTCGACGAACTCACGAGGAAGGCGGCATAGCCTTAGCTCCACAAGCCACGCAGCGGCTACGATCCGGGGCGTTTCCACTGCGTCCTTAACCAGTAGTCGTGTGACCATTTCACTGAGTGCAACTGCGGACATTCGAGTGGTAGCCGATTCTTTAGGAAGCCCAACATGAGCCAATACGTGAACGCCATTGTCTGGATTGACCGCCGCGAGGCCAAGATATTTCATTTCACAGCGACCGAGGCTGTCAAGCTCCTGATCGTTCATACCTCGGCCCTGCGCCGACACCATCAGGCTGATCATGAGGACAGCACCAAGCATGCTGTGGACGCGATATTCCTTCAGAGCATCGTGCAGTCTCTCGCTGTTCGAGACCTGCGAAGACCTCATTGATCGCCGACAGGGGCTGCAGCTCGATTCAGCTTTAGCGCCTCGAAAGCCGGATGGTCCGCACGAGACCTGGAGGTGCAGGGTGCGCCGCTTGAACTCCTGCATTGCATGCCAACTCGCATGCGACAGCCTGCAGGAGCAAAATGGCCGCAGGCAAGACAAGTGCAGTGCATCTCACTCGGCGGGTCAACCCAGTCGGTGGTCGAGCTAAGTGACAGGACGACAATCTTCGACAAAGCGAGGACATTGCGTGCATCAAATGCCTCAAGCGGCGGGTGATCCAATTCCGAAAGGCTCCGAGCTGATCGAGGTGCATGTCATGGAGCTTAAGCAGCTCTTCAATGCGATGGACGCTTCCCCGTTCCGCGAGCGGGATCTGGANNCTCTGGACCGGGCTCCGGGCCTCGCTGAGGAAGCGGAGGCACTGCGCGACGCCGTGCATGAATTTTTCCGGCACCGCGCGCAGGTCACGAGGCGACATTTGCGTCAGCTGCTGCGCATTGGCCGCATCAGCCTGATGGTCGGGCTGGTGTTTCTCGCCCTCGCGGTCACTCTGGGGGGTGTAATCGCCAGCGCGATGCAAGGCGGTCGCTTCGGGGAGCTACTGAGACAGGGCCTCGTGATTTGCGGCTGGGTCGCCATGTGGCGCCCCTTGGAGATTCTTCTTTACGGCTGGTGGCCGATCCGCACGGAGGCGCGGCTGTACGATCGATTGAGCGAAATGCCGGTGCGGATCGAATATGGGGGAACAGCAGAGCCCGATGCGTGGCGCCGAGATTGGCCGGCGATGCCGCCCGCGCCAATGATTCCGCAGAAATCGCCACCCCCCGTAACTTCGCACAGGGGCACCGACGATGCGAGTGACGCACCTGTTGCGGTGCCCGAACGCGGGCCGATCGCTGCGGCAACGATCGACGCCGGCGCCCCCGACCGAGGGTCTAAAGGTCTGACGCCGAAGCCCTGAAGGCCCGCTCCCACCGGGCGGGCTCCGGTGCAATGCGCGGCATAGGATAAAATGCGCGAACCATTTTCCGAGGTGTTGAATGACGCAATCGATCATCCGTGAGCTCGATCGCCACATCCACCGCACGTCAGGTGAAATTCTGATTATCACCGACGGCTATCACCGCCTGTGCGCGGTCGATGCATTCGCATAGGATGCCGTGATTCCTCACAAGGTCGTCTGATCGAATAGACATCGCTAATATCAGGGGGTAATCATGGCAACCACTCACGCTGACCCAACCGAATCGACACCGGAGCAGCGCATGTTACGCAGCTCCGCAACGCCCGATTTTCTGGATTCCGCCCACGAATGGCGGCGCCTCTTCGCAGAGACGTGGGGCACGTTCCTACTCGTTGTCGTCGCGGCCGGCGCTGGCGTTGTCGGCGCCCAAAGCGGAGGGGCGATAACCCTGAGTATGAAGGTCATCGCACCGGGAATGATGGTCATGGCAATCATCTATTTCATGGGCGCCGTGGGGGGCGCCCATCTTAATCCGGCGGTCACGCTGGCTTTCGCGGCGCGTCGCAATTTTCCTTGGCGCCGAGTGCCCGGATATATCGGGGCCCAGCTCGTCGGCAGCATCGCTGCGGCGGGTGTGCTGCGGACGATGTTCGGCGCCATAGGCTTACTCGGCGCAACGACTCCCAGTCCAGGCGTGAGCGACCTCAAAGCTTTCGCCATGGAAGTCCTATTGACGACCGGGTTGGTCAGCACGATTCTTGGCACTGCTTCGGGCGCCCGCAATATCGGATCCAACGGAGCTCTCGCGGTCGGCGGCTACATTGCGTTGGCCGGCCTTTGGGCGGCGCCGGTCAGCGGTGCGTCGATGAATCCGGTTCGCTCATTCGCCCCCGACCTGATCCGCGGGAATCTGATGACTACGTGGATCTATGTTGTGGGCCCCGTCCTAGGCGCAATCATCGCTGTAGGCTTCGAGTGGATTCTGAAAGGCAAAGCGACCGACGCCGGAACGTTGGCGGCGCAGGGTAATACCTAAGGCGGTGGCGTTGGCGACGGTGATAGTCGCGAATACCTTCCAGAAACGTTAGCCAACAATTTAATTAAGCAGATTGGGGCTAAACCATTGGCAACGCACGATGGTGAGCCCTTATAGAATCACCAGGGGCAGCGGCCTTTCGCCACTCGGAAGCCAGCCTCCGCGAAAACCCGCTCGCCGCAGGCCGCTGACGATGTAGGGGGACTGGCGCGTCAATCGCCACAGCAGTTCGCTCCGATAATTTTCGATCATCAGCACGATCGGTCCCTGATTGAGTCCGTAGTGCCACGGCGACACCCACCCGCTCGGATTGCCGGAATTTGCCGGATACGTAGCGTTAAACGTCGCCTTGAACCCGTAGGGATTGTTGGCTTTCAGTTTGAGCTCACGAATAAAATATTCGATCGACGGCAGCACGATGTCGGGCGCAAACGGTAGCGAGGCGACGACCGCCCACGGCGCTATGGTTCCATCATCCGGTCCAAACGGTACTCCCCGAGCGATGTAATTAAAAAACTGCCGCTCGACGCCGTCTATCTTGATGGTGTCGGGCCCGGGGCCATCACTCGCGGTGATTCCCCAGCAAGTGGGGCCGTAGCCCTTGAACTTGAGAGGATTGTTGATCGCGTATTGTTGTTGAACATGGGTAGCGCGGCGGGTGTTCTCGAAATAATCGATTCCCTTGTCGCGCATGTAGCCATCCTGGACTTTGCGAAAATCGATCCATAAGTGCGAGAGTTGATGCGTGAAAAGCGATCCCGCATACAGATACTCGTAGCCGTATTGGTTCTTCCACTGATACGTCGAGCACCACGCCGCATAGGCGTCGCCGACCAGCGGATACGTCGGGGAGCCGAGCGCGAGCATGTAAAGGAGCAGGCCCTCGTCATAGCCCTCCCAACGATACGGAAGGAAACCGCTCTCGGGG
>PLET01000006.1:0-865 GCA_003137095.1 Gammaproteobacteria bacterium | reverse complement strand
CAAAAAATGATAATAAAAGCCCTGATACCCCGTGGCATCAGGTTCCGGACCTTGCGGACTATTCGAGAAGAAACGCAGCGTTCTCAAAGTACGCTCGACGGCGGCGGCCCGAGGGATGAATCCCCGTTCGACACCAACCGGGTAGGCGGCGAGCGCGAAGCCGGTGGCGGCTATACTGGCGGGCGAGGTTTGCGAGGTCTTGTCTCTCACCAAGCCGTTGGCGGAATTGACTTCGTGTTCGAAGTATCCGAAGGTTTCACGCTGCAGCGTCTCAATCTCTGCCCCGATGACACGGTTCACTTCGTTCAATTGTCTAGTCCGACTTTATGAGCCGCTTGCCGATGGCCCGCAATTCCCGCCGCCGCTTTGGAGTGCTCTTGGGATAGGCCATCTTGAGGTCATCGAAGGCATCCATGAGAATTTGCGATACGATCAATCGGGCATTGTCCTTGTCATCCGCGGGAACCGAGTACCAGGGTGCGTGATGCTTGCTGGTTTCGGCCAGGCATTGCCCGTATGCATGCATGTAATGCCGCCAGAAGGTCCTCTCGTGAATGTCCGCCGCACTGAATTTCCAATTCTTGTCGGGCTCACCGATGCGCTCCAGGAACCGCTTGGCCTGTTCCTTCTTCGATAGGTGAAGGAAGAATTTGACGATCTGAGTGCCGTTTCGATGCAGATGCGCCTCCAATTCGACGATGGAGCGGTANNAGTGCCCAGGATCGCGGGGTGAACACGCGTAATGAGCACTTCTTCATAATACGAACGATTGAAGATGCCGATTCGCCCGCGCTCGGGGAGTCGGCACGTAGTGCGCCAGAGAAAATCGTGCTTTAGCTCCTCCGCGCTCGGTTGCTTGAAGCTG
>PLET01000094.1:27351-27854 GCA_003137095.1 Gammaproteobacteria bacterium | reverse complement strand
CCGCCGTAGCCGTAGACGACGTAGATTTCCTTGGGCTCGAGCGCCTCGGCGGTGTCGAGCACGTGACGGATGAGCGGCCGGCCGGCGAGGGGCAGCAGCACCTTGGGCAGGTCGGATTTCATCCTCGTGCCCTGACCGGCTGCCAAAATGACGACGGAAAGCTGCATGTCCGTTGCGCAAGCGGCTCCTCAGCGTTTCTTTCGAATGCGCTCGATCGCCCGCAATTGTGCCACGGCGCGCGCCAGTTCGGCCTGCGCCTCGGCGATTTCCAGCTTGTCGCCGCGGGTGCGCACGGCGTCCTCCGCACGCGACTTGGCCGCGAGTGCCGCCGCCTCGTCGAGGTCATGGGCCCGCGCCGCGGTGTCGGCGAGCACGGTCACCTGGTGCGGCTGGATCTCCAGGGCTCCGCCGCCGACGTAGAAGCTCTGTTCCTCGCGGCCCTCGGTCTGCACGCGCACTTCACCGGGTTTGAGCGTGGTCAGCAGCGGCGCATGGCGCGGCGC
>PLET01000094.1:0-27308 GCA_003137095.1 Gammaproteobacteria bacterium | reverse complement strand
GACGGCCTCTTCGATGCCGCCGATCATGTAGAAGGCCTGTTCGGGCAGGTGGTCGTATTCGCCCGCGATGATCGCCTTGAAGCCGCGGATCGTATCCTTGAGCGGCACGATCTTGCCGTCCTGGCCCGTGAAGACCTTGGCGACGTTGAAGGGCTGCGACAGGAAGCGCTGGATCTTGCGGGCGCGGTACACCGACAGCTTGTCCTCCTCGGAAAGCTCGTCCATGCCGAGAATCGCGATGATGTCCTGCAGCTCCTTGTAGCGCTGCAGGACGGCCTGCACGCCGCGGGCCGTATCGTAGTGTTCCTGGCCCACCACCAGCGGATCGAGCTGGCGGCTGGTTGAATCGAGCGGATCGACCGCCGGATAGATGCCGAGGGACGCGATCTGCCGCGACAGCACCACGGTGGCGTCCAGATGCGCGAAGGTGGTCGCGGGCGACGGGTCGGTGAGATCGTCCGCCGGCACATACACCGCCTGGATCGAGGTGATCGATCCGGTTTTGGTGGAGGTTATACGCTCCTGCAGCACGCCCATTTCCTCCGCGAGGGTCGGCTGGTAGCCTACCGCCGAGGGCATGCGGCCGAGCAACGCCGACACTTCGGTGCCGGCCAGCGTGTAGCGATAGATGTTGTCGACGAAGAACAGCACGTCGCGGCCCTTGCCGGATGCCTGTTTTTCGTCGCGGAAATACTCCGCCATGGTCAGTCCGGTGAGCGCCACGCGCAGGCGGTTGCCCGGCGGTTCGTTCATCTGGCCATACACCATGGCCACCTTCGAGTTCGCGAGATTGTCCTTGTCGATCACGCCGGACTCGATCATCTCGTGATAGAAATCGTTGCCTTCGCGGGTGCGCTCACCGACTCCCGCGAACACAGACAAGCCGCTGTACTGCTTCGCGATGTTGTTGATGAGCTCGAGCATGTTGACGGTCTTGCCGACGCCGGCGCCGCCGANNCCGACCTTGCCGCCCTTGGCGAAGGGCACGAGCAGATCGATGACCTTGATGCCCGTGACCAGAAGATCCTGGCCGCCCGCCTGTTCGTCGTAGGGCGGCGCCGGACGATGGATGGGCAGGTACTCGGTGGCGACTACCGGCCCTTTTTCGTCCTGCGGCGTGCCGAGCACGTCCATGATGCGGCCGAGGGTGCCGGCGCCGACCGGCACCGAGATCTCCTTGCCGGTGCCCTTGACGGTGAGGCCGCGGCGCAATCCTTCCGAGGGGCCCATGGCGATGGTTCGCACGATGCCGTCGCCGAGCTGCTGCTGCACCTCGAGGGTCAGATCCACGTCATCGAGCTTGAGCGCTTCGTAAATCTTGGGAATTTGATCGCGCGGAAATTCGACGTCGATGACGGCGCCGATGATTTGCACGATTTTGCCGCTGGACATGATATTACCTCGTTGCCTAAACCGCTGCCGCGCCGCCGACGATTTCCGAAAGCTCTTTCGTGATCGCCGCCTGCCGGGCCTTGTTGTAGATGAGCTGCAGCTCGTCGATGAGATTGCCGGCATTGTCGGACGCGCTCTTCATGGCCACCATGCGCGCCGCCATTTCGCACGCCACGTTCTCGACGGCGCCCTGAAAAACCTGTGATTCGATGTAACGCAAGAGCACGCCGTCGAGGATCTCGACGGAACCGGGCTCGTAGATGTAGTCCCAGCGCTCCTGCAGTTTGCCCTGGTCCATGACCTGCAGCGGCAGCAGCTGCGTGACCACGCCCTTCTGGGTCATGGTGTTGACGAAAACGTTGTGCACCAGCAGCAGCTGATCGATGGATGCGTCGCGGTAGAAGTCGAGCATCACTTTGACCGCTCCGATCAGATCCTTGACGTGCGGCCGGTCGCCCAAATGGGTGACCGACGCCGAGATCTCGACGCCGGAGAGGCGGCGGAAGAACTGCAGGCCCTTCGATCCGATCAGGCACAGCTTCACCTTGGCGTTCCTGGCCTGCGCTTCGCGGATCGCGGTGAGCGTGGCCTTGAACAGGTTCAGGTTGAGCGAACCGCACAGTCCGCGGTCGGTACTGATCACCACGATGCCCACGGTCCTGACCGGGCGCTCCAGGGTGAAGGGGTGCTTGTAGTCCAGATTGACCTGGCGCAGATGGCCGACGATGACGCGGATCTTCTCCGCATAGGGGCGCGCCGCACGCATCCGCTCCTGCGCCTTGCGCATCTTGCTCGCCGCCACCATTTCCATGGCCTTGGTGATCTTGCGGGTGTTCTTGATGCTCGAGATCTTGCCGCGGATTTCCTTTGCGCCTGCCATGATCTTCCCTTACAGAGTCGCGAAGAATTCGTCGCAGCACTTCTTCAGCGCCGCCTCGACGTCTTTCGAGAGGTCCGGCTTGTCATTGATGCCCTTGAGCAGCGAGGCATAGCTGCCGCGCGCGAAGGTCTGCAAGGCCGCCTCGGTTTCGACCACCTTGACGCGGTCGACCTTGTCGAAATAGCCGCTGTTGCCGGCGTACAGCGACAGCGCCATCTCCGCCACGGACATGGGCGAGTACTGCTTCTGTTTCATGAGTTCGGTGACCCGCTGGCCGCGCTCCAGCTGCCGTCGCGTCGCCTCATCGAGGTCCGAGGCGAATTGCGAGAAGGCGGCGAGTTCGCGGTANNAGGCGGATGCCGCCGCCGAGCTTCTTGATGATGTTGGTCTGTGCCGCGCCGCCGACGCGCGAGACGGAGATGCCGGCGTTGATCGCCGGGCGCATGCCGGCGTTGAACAGGTCGGTTTCGAGGAATATCTGCCCGTCGGTGATCGAGATAACGTTGGTCGGCACGAACGCCGTCACGTCGCCCGCCTGGGTTTCGATGATGGGCAGTCCCGTGAGCGATCCCGTCCTGCCCTTGACGCGGCCGTTGGTGATCTTCTCCACGTATTCCTCGTTGACGCGCGCCGAGCGCTCGAGCAGGCGCGAATGTAGGTAGAACACGTCGCCGGGATACGCCTCGCGGCCGGGCGGGCGCCGCAGCAGCAGCGAAATCTGCCGGTACGCGACCGCCTGTTTGGAAAGGTCGTCGTACACGATCAGCGCATCCTCGCCGTTGTCCATGAAATATTCGCCCATGGCGCAGCCGCCGTAGGGGGCGAGATATTGCATGGCCGCCGGCGTGGAGGCGGAGGCCGCCACGATGATGGTGTGCCCCATGGCGCCGTGTTCCTCGAGCTTGCGCACCACGTTGGCGATGGAACTTTGCTTCTGGCCGATGGCGACGTATACACACTTCACGCCCGTGGCCTTCTGATTGATGATGGTGTCGATCGCCACCGCGGTCTTGCCGGTCTGGCGGTCGCCGATGATGAGTTCGCGCTGGCCGCGGCCGATCGGCACCATCGAGTCGATCGACTTCAGGCCGGTCTGAACCGGCTGCGACACGCTCTTGCGGAAGATCACGCCCGGCGCGACCCGTTCCAGCGGCGCTTTGAGCTTCGCGTTCACCGGGCCCTTGCCGTCGATGGGCAGCCCGAGCGCGTCGACCACGCGGCCGAGCAGTTCCGGCCCCACCGGCACCTCCAGGATGCGCCCCGTGGTCTTGACCGTGTCGCCCTCACCGATACCCTTGTAGTCGCCGAGCACCACCGAACCCACGGAATCCTGCTCCAGATTCAGAGCCAGGCCGAAGATGTTGCCCTCGAACTCCAGCATCTCGCCGTAGCGCGCGTCGGCGAGCCCGTGGATGCGCACGATGCCGTCGGTGACGCTGACCACGGTGCCGACGTTGCGCGCCTCCGTGGTCGACTGGAATTTATCGATTCGCGCCTTGATGAGGTCGCTGATTTCCGAAGCCTTGATGGACATATAACCTCTAGCTTGCCAATTCGGTTGCGAGCCGTTCCAGACGGCCTTTCAACGATCCGTCGATCACCATGTCCCCGGCGCGGATCACCGCACCGCCGAGCAGCGCCGGGTCGACCGAGTTTTGCATGCGCACGCGGCGTTTCAGGCGTGCGGTCAGGGCCTGGCCGAGCTTCTCGCTCTGCGCGGGGCTCAAGGGCACGGCGGAGACGACCTCGACGTCGACGGTGTTCTCGACGCGCGAGCGTTCGGCCTCGTAATGCGCCACGATTTCCGGCAGCAGCAGCAGCCGGTGATTTTCCGCCAGCACGCGCACGAAGTTGCGCATGCCGGCGTCGAGATCGCCTGCGGCCACATCGGTGACGACGGCGGCGGATTCCGCGGCGGTATGGGCGGGATCCCCGATGAGGGCGGCGACCCGCGGATCTGCGACGATCCGGGCGGCCTTCGCCAGGCCCTGCGACCAGGCGGCGAAGGCATTCGCGTCGCGCGCGTACTCGAACGCCGCCTTCGCATAGGGACGTGCGATGGTCGCGCGCTCAGCCATTGCTGATCTCGGCCGCCAGGCTGTCGAGGAGTTCCGCGTGCGTCTTCGGGTCGATTTCACGCCCGAGCAGCCGCGCCGCGCCGTCCACGGCGAGTTTGCCGACTTCGCGACGCAGGCCCTCCCGCGCCCGTGTGCTCTCCAGCGCCGCATCCTCATGCGCCTGCGCCACCAGACGCTGCGCCTCGGCGGACGCCGTGCCCTTCGCCTCGTCGATCATTTCGTTGGAACGCTTGCCCGCCTGATCGATGATCTGCGTCGCCTTGTCGCGCGCCTCGCGGATGATCTCCTTGGCGCGCGTTTCCGCCTCGCCCAGATCCTTTTCGCTTTTGGCGGCGGCGGTGAGCCCGGCTGCGATCTTGCGCGAGCGCTCCTCCATCGGCCCGAGAATCATCGGCCACACGAATTTCATCGTGAACCAGATGAGCACGATGAATACGAGCATCTGCACGACCAACGTGAGATTGATGTTCACAGTTCTCTCCTGACCAGCGCGAGCCGGTCGCCCCGTCAGTGAGTCAGCCCGGAGGTGAAGGGATTCGCGAACGTGAAGAACAGCGCGAAGCCGATGCCGATCATGGCGACGGCGTCGACCAGTGCCGCCACGATGAACATCTTGACCTGCAGCATCGGTGCGAGCTCAGGCTGGCGCGCGGCGCCCTCGAGAAAGCGGCCGCCGAGTATGCCGAAGCCGATCGCGGTGCCGAGCGCGCCCATGCCGAAGATGATTCCGACGGCGAGCACGGTCATGGCCTGGACGTGTGCTAAATTTTCCATTCAATTCTCCTAAGCGAAACAAATGCCAAATTGATGCCCAAATTGCGGCTGATAACGGACACGAGAGTTCAATGGTGTTCCTGCGCCATCGCCAGATAGACGACCGTCAACACCATGAATATGAAGGCCTGCAGCGTGATCACGAGCAGGTGAAACACCGCCCATACGAAGCTCAGCAGAAACTGCATGGTCAGGAAGAACCAGCCGCCGAAGGTGGACAATTGCTCGACGCCGTGCAGCGTCAGGGTTGCGAGCAGCAGGAAGATCATCTCCCCGGCAAACAGGTTGCCGTACAGGCGCAGGCTGAGCGAGATCGGGCGCGCCAGCAGCGGCACGATCTCCAGCAGCAGATTGGCGGGAACCAGCAGGGTCTTGACGACGGGATTCTTGGCGGTAAAGGGCTGCAGCGTCAGTTCGGCGAGGAATCCGCCCAGGCCCTTGCACTTGATGCTGTAGTAGATGATCAGGACGAAGACCGTCAACGCCATGGCGAAAGTGACGTTCAGATCGGTGCTGGGAACCACTTTCAGATGGCCGATGCCCGCGCCGTGGGCCAGGGCGGGCAGCAGATCGACCGGCAGGACGTCCATGGCGTTGAACAGGAACACCCAGCAGAAGATCGTCAGGGCGAGCGGCGCCAGCAGCTTGTTGGTGCCGTGGAAGCTGTCCTTGACCTGCGTATCGATGAATTCGACCACCAGTTCCACGAAATTCTGGAATTTTCCCGGCACGCCGGCGGTCGCCGTGCGCGCCGCGAGGTAGAAGGATCCGCCGAAGACCACCGCCAGCACCACCGAAAAGAACACGCTGTCCAGGTGAATGACGGAAAAATCCAGCACCCCGTGGGGTTCCTTGTTCGACAGGAACGTCAGGTGGTGAAGGATGTATTCGTTAGCTGTGGTGGGTTGCTCGACTGCCATTTGAAGTATTTGCGCTCGCTCTCGCCCCTATCCCGACAACAGATCAATTACCCGTCCGCGTCCGTTTGCGGGGCATCCCGCCCAACGGCGGCAGCGCATTGGCCAGCGCAACCCAGAACACGAAGAAAGTTGCGATGTACGTGCCGAGCATCGCCAGCGGAACCACCTTCATCGTCTTGAGCACCGCCACGAACAGCACGATCACCAACGTGAGCTTTGCCGTCTCGCCCAGAAAGAACGCGCGCAACGCGCGTTGCGGATCCGACGCCGAGCGGCCGCCGAAGCCCAGCAGGGCCATGGCGAGACTCGCAACGGTGCTGATCCCGCCTCCCAGCACCGCCGACAGCGCGGCATGGGAATCCACGACCAGCCGGCACAGCAGCGCGCAACATATCGTCACGACCGCCTGTCCCAGAACGACGCTGAGAGCCAGGCGCCGCGCAAGGGCCGAGTCGATCGCGATCACGTCAAATCCCGCTCGTGGAGCGAGGCGTGCGATCCCGGACTGTCGGGAAGACTCGAACGCTTCGCCTTAGCTTTGCATTTCCGCAAGTGAAGAGATTCCACCTGCGTGGCCCGCCACCCCGGCCGTTAAAACCCGCGCATTATAGAGACGCGGCTCCGGTGCATCAAGGCGGCGAAATGGTTTATTTTCGGGGCCGGCTTATGTTGCGTCCTTGCGGCAATTACCAACGTCGTTCTGCGCCCGTTCCATTGTGGGCGCCCACTCCCCCGTTCAGCCCCCGCTCCGGGTTCAGCACTCGCTCCGGTCAGCACCCGCTCCGGATTCAGCGAATGTGCCCCAGTATCCCCTCGAGCTCGTCCAGACTGTTGTACGCCACCACCAACTTTCCCCTGCCCGAGGCCTGGTGCTGGAAAAGCACCTTGGCGCCCAGTTTCTCCGCCAGCTCGAGTTCCAGCCGCCGGATGTCGGGGTCGGCGGCCGCCGGCACGGCGGCGGCGGCGGATGGCTGCAGCAGCCGCCGCACCAGCGCTTCGGTTTCGCGGACCGACAGCGCTTTTTTGGCGACCAGGGCCGCCACTTCGATCTGCTGGCGGCGCAAAGTCAGCCCGAGCAGCGCCCGAGCATGCCCCATTTCAATGCTGCGCGACTCCAGGAGCTGCTTCACCTCGTCAGCCAGATCCATGAGCCGCAGCAGGTTGCTCACCGCGGCGCGCGACCGGCCCACCGCTTCGGCCGCCGCCTGGTGCGTCAGACCGAATTCCTCGACCAGCCGTGCCAGGGCACGCGCCTCCTCCAGGGGATTGAGGTTCTCGCGCTGAATGTTCTCGATCAGCGCCATGGCGACGGCGGCCTCGTCGGGCACGTCGCGGATGACCGCCGGTATGTCGGCGAGGCCCGCCATCTGCGCCGCGCGCCAGCGCCGTTCCCCGGCGATGATCTCGTAGCGCTGCGTCTCGGCGGCGCTGCGTTTGCTCAACGGCCGCACCAGGATGGGCTGCACGATGCCCTGGGATTTGATCGAATCCGCGAGTTCGCTCAGTGTTTCCGGCCGCATGTCGATGCGCGGCTGGTAACGGCCGCGCTGCAGTACGTCGAGCGGCAGGCTCGCCAGCCGATCGCCCACCGGCACGGCCATTCCCACCGCAGCCGTCCCTGCGCGCTGCGCCAGCAGCGGGGAGAGCTCCGCAAGCCCGCGACCCAGGGATGGCTTTTTGCCGGACATGCTTGATTATACGGGGGCGACAGGTTCCTCGTCGCGGCGAATCATTTCGCCGGCCAGGGCGAGGTAGGCGAGCGCGCCGCGCGACTCCCGATCGTGGAACAGGGCGGGTTTGCCGAAGCTCGGTGCCTCGGCCAGCCGGATGTTGCGCGGAATCATCGTGCGGAACACCTTCTCGCCGAAATGTTGGATGAGCTGCTCGGAGACCTCGTTGGCCAGATTGTTGCGGGGGTCGTACATGGTGCGCAGCAGCCCTTCGATCCTCAGTTCCGGGTTGATGTTGCCGCGGATCTGCTCGATGGTCTGCACCAGGGCGGTCAGGCCCTCGAGCGCGTAATACTCGCATTGCATCGGCACCATCACCGAGTCCGCAGCCACCAGCGCGTTCAGGGTCAGCATGTTGAGCGACGGCGGGCAATCGATCAGGATCACATCGAAATCGGCGCGGATGGACTTGAGGGCATTGCGCAGCTTGAACTCGCGTCCGGCGCTCATCATCAAGAGGCGCACCTCGGCCGCCGTCAGGTCCTGATTGGAGGGCATCAGCATGAAGCCCCCGAATTCCACCGGCACCAGGGCCTCCATGGCGGCGCAGTCGCCGAGCAGCACGTCGCAGCTGGTGCGCGATTGCGCATACTTGTCGATGCCGCAGCCCATGGTGGCGTTGCCTTGCGGATCCAGATCCACCAGTAAAACCCGGCGCTTGGTCGCGGCCAGGGACGCGGCGAGATTGACGGCGGTCGTCGTCTTGCCGACGCCGCCCTTTTGATTGGCAACTGCGATGACCCGGTTCATGGCGCGCTCGAGGACCGTCGGGCCGCAGAGAGTTCCACAAGATGGCGTTCGGCGTCCAGCCCCGGCACATGCAGCCGGTGGACGGCCAATACGCGGAAGGATTTCGGCATCGCGGAGATTTCCTCGTCGGGCCGTTTGCCCTTCATCGCCAGCAGCCGTCCGCCGGGCCCGCACAAATGGCCGGCGTACGCTGCGAATTCGGCCAGAGGCGCCAGCGCGCGGGCCGCCACGGTATCGAAAAGTTCGGGCGGCCGATAGTCCTCCGAGCGCGAGTGCACCACTTCCACATTGCCGAGACCGAGGTCCAGGGCGGTTTGCGCGGCGAACCGGGCCTTCTTGCCCGTGGATTCGATCAAAACGAAGCGCCGTCCGGGATTGACGATGGCGAGCGGCAGGCCCGGGAAGCCGGGCCCGGTGCCGACATCGGCCACGCGCCGGCCGTGCAGATGGGGCTGCAGGGTGAGGCTGTCGAGCACGTGCTTGAGCAGCATGCCGGGCCGGTCGCGAATCGCCGTCAGATTGAAACGCGCATTGCCGGCCTCGAGCGCGTCCACCAGGCGCAGCAGCGAGCGGCCTTGTGCCTCTTCGAGGACGAATCCGATCCGCTCGGCGCCCGCGGCGAGACTCTTGAGTTCGGCCGCGGACAAGGGATCAGCCGTTCTTCACCAGCGTTGCGGCGAATTCGTCGACGGGCGTGCGCAGCAGCGCGTCCCGATCGGCGAAACGGGCCCGGATCAGCGCCGCCTGGTCGGAGCCGAAATGGCCGGCGACGCTGGCTGCGAATTTTTCGAGCAGCAGGGGAATGCCCTCGGCACGGCGGCGCCGGTGACCCACGGGATACTCGACCGCGATGCGCGGCGTGCTGCCGCCGTCCTTGAAGAACACCTGCACCGCGTTGCCGATGGAGCGTTTGGCGGGATCGTAATAATCACGGGTGAAACCGGCGTTTTCGATCACGGTCATGCGGGCGCGCAAGGCGTCGATTCGCGGATCCCGCGCCACACCGTCCTCGTAATCGGCTGCTTCGAGCCTGCCGAAGATCAGCGGTATGGCGGTCATGTATTGAATGCAATGATCCCGGTCCGCCGGATTCGACAGCGGCCCGGTCTTGTCGATGATGCGCAGCGCCGGCTCCTGGCTCTCGATGCCGATCCTGTCGATCTGATCGATCCGGTCCTTGACCAGCGGATGCAGGCTCATGGCGCACTCGACGGCCGTTTGCGCATGAAATTCCGCGGGATAGCTGATCTTGAACAGGACATTTTCCATCACGTAGCTTGCGTAAGGCCGCTGCAGCGTGA
Source organism: Gammaproteobacteria bacterium (assembly GCA_003137095.1). Lineage (GTDB taxonomy): Bacteria > Pseudomonadota > Gammaproteobacteria > Steroidobacterales > Steroidobacteraceae > Bog-1198. Next base: position 17,483 of record PLET01000094.1, on the reverse strand, counting down.
ACGCCCGGCCCTTGAACAGCACGTCATAGAAGCCCCAGCGCGGCGCCGACAGCGCCGACGGATAGCCCATCTCCCCGCCCATGGCCATGAACGCATGGCGCACGGCGCGGCTGGTGGCGTCGCCGGCGGCCCAGCTCTTTCGCGATCCGGTATTGGGCGCGTGCCGGTAGGTGCGCAGCGCAGCGCCGTCGATCCAGGCGTTGGAAACGGCGTTCACGATCTGCTCGCGGCTGCCGCCGAGCATGGCCGTGACCACCGCGGTGGAGGCCACGCGCACCAGGATGACGTGATCGAGTCCCACGCGGTTGAAGCTGTTGTCGAGCGCCAGGACGCCTTGGATTTCGTGCGCTTTGATCATGGCTGTGAGCAGGTCGCGGACCACCAGCGGTTTGCGTCCCTCGTTGCGCGCCTTGCGCGACAGATAATCGCCAACCGCGAGGATGCCGCCGAGATTGTCGGACGGGTGGCCCCATTCGGCCGCCAGCCAGGTGTCGTTGAAATCCAGCCAGCGCACCATGGCGCCGATGTTGAAGGCGGCCGTCACCGGGTCGAGCTCGTAGCTCGTGCCGGGCACGCGCGCGCCCTGGGTCATGGTGGCGCCGGGCACCACCGGGCCGAGCAGCTTGGTGCAGGCCGGATAGCGAAGCGCCAGGAAACCGCAGGCCAGGGTATCCATCAGGCAGTAATGGGCGGTGTCGTAGGCGGCGGCCGAGTCGATGGCAAAATTCGCGACGTACCCGGCGATGTCGACCAGAACCTGGTCCGGGGGCGGGCGCTGCGCCGATTTGATTCCGATGTCCGACATGGTCTAGGTCCGCTTGGCAAGTGGAATGAAGGTCTGTGCTTCCGGCCCGACGTAGTTGGCGCTGGGCCGTATGATCTTGCCGTCGGCCCGCTGCTCGATCACGTGCGCACTCCAGCCGGTGGTGCGGGCGATGACGAACAACGGCGTGAACATGGCGGTGGGCACGCCAAGCAGGTTATAGGACACGGCGGAGAACCAGTCGAGATTCGGAAACATCCTCTTCGCGTCCCACATCACGCCTTCCAGCCGCGCCGCGATGTCGTAAAGCCGGGTGTCGCCCGCCTCCTGGGCAAGCCGCCGCGCGACGGTCTTGATCACCTGGTTGCGGGGGTCGGAGATGGTGTAGACGGGATGGCCGAAGCCGATGACCACCTCCTTGGCCGCCACACGCCGGCGGATGTCCACTTCCGCCTGGTCCGGATCGTCATAGCGCTGCTGGATCTCGAGCGCAACCTCGTTGGCGCCGCCATGCTTCGGACCGCGCAGGGCCCCGATGGCACCGGTGATGCAGGAATACAGATCCGACCCGGTCCCGGCGATCACCCGGGCGGTGAACGTCGATGCATTGAATTCGTGTTCGGCATACAGGATGAGCGAGGTATGCATGGCGCGCACCCAGGCGGCGGACGGCGCGCGCCGGTGCAACAGATGCAGGAAATGACCGCCGACCGAGTCGTCGTCGGTGGCAACCTCGATGCGGTGGCCATCGTGGCTGAAATGGTACCAATAGGCGAGCATCGAGCCCTGCGAGGCGACCAGCCGGTCGGCGATGTCGCGCGCACCCGCGGCACCGTGATCATCCTTCTCCGGCAGGGCGCAGCCGAGCGCCGACACGCCGGTGCGCAGCACGTCCATGGGATGCGTGGCCGCGGGCAGCTGTTCGAGCACCTTCTTGACCAGATCCGGCAAGCCCCGCAGCGAGCGCAGTTTCGCCTTGTACTGCGCGAGTTCGGCCGGGTTCGGCAGATGCCCGTGTATCAGCAGGAAGGCGATCTCCTCGAACTCGCAGGTCTCTGCGATTTCCAGGATGTCGTAGCCGCGATAGGCGAGATCGTTGCCGGTGCGCCCGACGGTGCACAGCGCGGTATTGCCGGCCGGTACCCCGGACAGCGCGACGGATTTCTTCGGTTTCGGGGCGGCGCCGCCGGGTTCGTCGGTCATTTCTTGTCCACGAGTTTTTGATAGGAGTCGTAATTCAGGTATTTGTACAGATCGGCGCGGGTCTGCATCTGGTCGAGCACGTTCTTCTGCGTGCCGTCCCTGCGTATGGCGGCGTACACGGCGAGTGCCGCGGCATTCATGGCGCGGTAGGCGGCACAGCAGTAAAGCACGATGTCCACGCCCACCGATCCCAGTTCGGGCGTCGTATACATGGGGCTCTGGCCGAATTCGGTGATGTTGGCGAGGATCGGCACCCGGACGGCGTCCTTGAAGCGCCGGTACATCGCCAGTTCGGGAATCGCCTCCGGGAATATCATGTCGGCACCGGCTTCGACACAGGCGAGGGCGCGTTCGATCGCGCGCTCGAGCCCCAGACTCGCGAGGGCGTCGGTGCGCGCCATGATCACGAAGGACTGGTCGGTGCGCGCATCCACCGCGGCCTTGACGCGATCGACCATCTCCTCGAGCGGTACGATCTCCTTTCCCGGCAGATGCCCGCAACGTTTCGCCTGCACCTGATCCTCGATGTGCAGGCCGGCCGCGCCGGCCTTGGTAAAGGACTTCACGGTGCGCGCGATGTTCAGGGCGCCTCCCCAGCCGGTGTCGGCGTCGACCAGCAGCGGCAGGGTAGAGGCATCCGTGATGCGGCGGATGTCGGTCTGCACGTCGTCCATGTTGCTGATGCCGAGATCAGGGACACCGAGCGAATTCGCGGCCACGCCACCGCCCGACAGGTACAGCGCCTTGAAGCCGGTCGCCTCGGCCATCCGCGCCGCATACGCCGTTATGGCGCCCACCATCTGCAGCGGCCGCTCCGCCGGCAGCGCCGCGCGCAACCGGGAGCCGGGCGCTTCATTCGCCATGAGGGGCTCCCGCGATCCGCACGATGGTGCGGCCGGTGACGGTGCCGCGCAGATAGTCGCCGAATGCGGCGGGCAATGCGTCGAAGGCGATCTCGCGGGAGATCAGCTCGTCGAAATGCCGCGGCTTCAGGTCGGTGGAAATGCGCTGCCACACCGCGAGGCGCGTGTCCCGCGGCGTTGCCGACGAATTGATTCCGAGCAGGTTGATCCCCCTCAGGATGAACGGCATCACGGTCGTATGCAGCTCCGCACCGCCGGCGAGGCCGATGCTGGCGATCGATCCCCAGGAATCGACGCTGCGCGTCAGCCAGGTGAGAATCTCCCCACCGACGTTGTCGATCGCGCCCGCCCACAGCGCCCGCTCCAGCGGCCGCCTGCCCAGGTCGATGTCCTGGCGGCGGAGAATGCGCGCGGCGCCGAGCGCGGTCAAAAAACCGTCGGCGGACTCCTTGCCGCTCACCGCGACGACCTCATAGCCTCGTCCCGACAACATGTCGATGGCGATGCTGCCGACCCCGCCGCTCGCGCCCGTAACCACCACGGGCGCACCGCCGGGTTTGAGGCCGTTGTGCTCCATCCGTTGGATGGCGAGCGCGGCGGTGAAGCCCGCGGTACCCACCGCCATGGCCGTGCGCAGGTCGAGCCCGGGGGGCATCGGAACCACCCAGTCGCCGGACAGCCGTGCATATTCGGCGTAGCCGCCGTCGTGGGTTTCCGACAGGCCGCAGCCCGTGACCAGCACCGCGTCGCCTTCGCGGTAACGAGCATCCGACGAGCTGACGACGATGCCGGACAGGTCGACGCCGCCGATCAGCGGCGAGCGGCGCAGGATCTTGCCGGCGCCGGTGGCGGCCAGCGCGTCCTTGTAATTGATGCTCGACCAGGCGACCCGCACGACGACCTCGCCGGCGGACAGGTCCTCGAGCGACGACCACTCGTAGCCCGCCCGCACCGCGTCGGCTTCCAGATGGATTCGAAATACCCTGAAGCGCTCCATGTGATCGTGTTCCCCCGTCAAGGCATGCTGTCCGGATCCTTGGAGATGATCATGGACATCGATGTGGTGGATTCGCCGCGATCCTCGTCCAACCGGGCGTCGAAAGCGATCTGCCCGGCCCGACCCCGGCAGTTTGCCCCGTCGCGGGCTACCAGCGTGCTATTTTCGAGCCAGGCGTCACAATAGCGGGCAAAGAGCGCATCCGCGTCCGCAGTTTCCACGTGCAGATCCGCTTCGATGCGGGCGAGACGATCGCGACGGTAGCACAGCACGTAGTCGTCGAGTTCACGGTCGACGAAGCGCGGCGTGCCCTGCCCTGGCCGATAGCATTCCTCGCCGCCGGACGGCTCGCCGGCCGCACGCGTTTCCTCGCTGAACTGCAGCAGCTCGTGCACCGCGAACGGTAGATCCTTCAAGGTGCTGTCGAGCGGCGCGGCGATCAAGCCGTGCCAATCGACGGACGGATCGGCGGAAGCCGGGAGCGGCGCGGCAGCTGCAGGCGCCGCGCGGCCCGGCGCATTGGTGCAACCGGCCATGGCGGCCGCCACGCTCACGGCGCACGCCAGGGGCGCGAGGCGGTACAAGCCGCGGCCGGCCGCGATGCAGGCGATCATGAAGCACCGCGCGCCAGCCACGCGGCCAGTCCCGCGGCATTGAGTTCGATGTCGCCGTCGAGAATCGCGTGCCGGCGGGCCGAGTCGCCGGCGAAGCCATGCGCGTCGAGACGCGCCGACAGATGGGCGAACAGCTTTGGCGCCATGTCGGCGACGGGATCCGCAGCCGACGCGGCGCCGCGCGCAATGCTGACGAAGGCATCGATGTCGGCGTGCAAATCGGCGCCGAGCCTGGGCGCGTCGCCGACGCGGCCATAATGCGTCAGGTACAGGGCGCGCGGCTCGAACTTCAGCAGGCGCTCCACCGAAGCGTGCAACTGGCTCGGATCGAATTGCGTCGGCGTCGACGTGGTGAAGACGAATTCGCCCGCGGCGGTGTCGAATTCACGGTAGCTGACGCCGAAGGTGTCGCCGGTGAAGATGTCACCCGCTTCCCGGTCGACGATGCACACATGATGCAATGCATGCCCCGGCGTGTGGATGAATTCCCAGGTGCGTGTGCCGAGCACGATCTTCTGGCCGTCGGAGACGGCCGCGATTCTGGCCGCCGGTATGGGCCGGATGTCGCCGTACAGCTCGGCGAAGCGCTGCGCTCCGTACACCGCCCGCGTGGCCGCGATCAGGCGCGACGGATCGGCCAGGTGCGGCGCGCCGCGCGGGTGCACCAACACCTTGGCGCGTGGCAATGCCGCCGCCAGCCGGCCGGCCCCGCCCGCATGGTCCAGATGAACATGGGTGAGCATGAGGTAGTCGACCTGGGCCGCGTCGATGTTGTGCTCGGCCAGCGCCTCCAGCAGAAACGGCACCGAATGCTCACTGCCGGTGTCGACGAAGGCGGCGCGGCCGCCGTCGAGGATCAGATGGCTGGCATCCATGTGCGGCCGCACGTAGCGGGTGTCGATGGTGAAGATTCCGTTCACGCGGCGCCCAGGCGGCGTTCGAGCTCCCCGAGCTCGGCGGCCACGTCGCCCTTGTGGGCCGGGTCCGGCGCGGCGGGGTCGGCAATCGCCGAATCGCGCAGCCGCGCGCGCTCGAGCGCCCGGGCTGCCGGCTGCGCCATTCGGGCGAAGGCCGGCTGGTAATGTGCCCGCCAGTCCGCCATCAGTTCGGGTTCGAAGCCCGGGTATTCGCGCCCGCTCAGCACGGCGTCGACGGCCATGGCGCACACGGCCAGCTGCTGTATGCGCGGCCAGGACAGGTACGGCGCCGACAGGCCTTCGGCGAAGCAGCGCACGAGATAAGCGGGAGGATCGGCGCTCGCGATGTCGTCGAGCAGATCTGCGACATCGACGGATTTCAACAGATGAGTGAAGCCGGCCACGATCCCATTATCCTCGCGGTGTGCGAACATGGGAAATGATCGGTCGGATTCTGGCAGGGTGTTTGGCGTCGGCGATGGCCTGTCTCTCGGGACGGGCGGCCGCAGCGCCGGCCGTGGAGCACGCCGCGCCGCTGCTCGAAGGCATTCCCACCGCGCCGCAGGAGAGCGGCGACCGGCTGGGCGATTACCTGAACGCGCGCCGCGCCGATCCCCTGGGCTGGTCTCCCCAGGGACAGCTGCTGGTGGTGACCCGCTTCGGCGACACGGACCAGTTGCACGTGGTGGAGACGGCGGCGGGCGACCGGCGCCAGCTGACGTTTCATCGCGAACCGGTCGGCCACGGCGCCTTTTCTCCCGATCCCGGACGACGCGCGTTCATGTTCTTGAAGGATCTGGACGGGAACACCCAGCTTTACTACCAGCGTGTCGGCGAGGCCTCGGCGAAAATGCTCACCGACGGCAGGTCGCGCAACGGCGGCGCGGTCTGGTCGAATTTCGGCCGTGAAATCGCCTTCTTCAGCTCCGCCAGGGACGGCGCCACCACCGACGTCGACATCGTCGAGGCCGAGTCCGGGTCCCTGCCGCGGCTGGCCATGGCGGGCGACGGCGCGGCTTGGCGGCCGCTCGACTGGTCGCCCGACGACCGCAAGCTGTTGGTGCTCAAGACGCTGTCGGACGCGGAGAGCTATTTGTACGTGCTCGACATCGCCGGCGGCCAGAAGCGCGAGGTGGAGCCCGCTCCGTCCCGGGTGCGGATCACCGATGCGCGCTTCTCCCGGGACGGGCAGGGCGTGTATTTGCTGTCGGATCACGACGGCGAGTTTGCGCAGCTGCGATACGTGAGTCTGTTCAGCGCGGAGAAATCCGTGATTTCGGCGCACATTCCCTGGGACGTGGAGGGCCTGGCGCTGTCCCGCGACGGTCATTATCTCGCGTATGTCAGCAACCAGGGCGGCGCCGGCCGGCTCAACCTGCTGGATTTGCGCACGCACCAGGATCTGGTCGCGCCGCAGCTGCCCGGTTCCGGAGTCCTCGATTCGCCGAGCTTCGACGGTGAAGGAAAGCATCTGGCCTTCGGATTCGGCACAGCCACCCGGCCGCACGACGCGTTCGTGCTCGACACGGATTCGCTGCGGGTGGAGGCCTGGACGCGCAGCGAGGCGGGTGCGGTGGATCTCTCGACGTTCGTGAGTCCGCGGCTGGTGCAGTTCCCCACCTTCGACCGGCCGGACGGGCGCGCGCGCCGCTTGGCGGCGACCGTGTATGAACCGCGCGACCAACGTCCCCACCCCGTGCTCATCGTGCTGGGCGCGCGCCCGGGCGGGCAGTTCCGGCCCGACTTCGATCCGTGGATCCAATACGTGGTGAACGAATTGGGATTTGCCGTGGTGGCCCCCGACGTGCGCGGCTGCTCGGGTTACGGCAAGACCTTCCGTTCGCTCGACAGCGGCCTGCTGCGCGGGGATGCGGTCAAGGACGTCGGCGCGCTGTTGGTGTGGCTCGGTTCGCAGGCCGAATTCGATGCCGCACACGTGGTCATCTCCGGCAGCGGCTATGGCGGATATCTGAGCCTTGCCGCGCTCATCAACTATGGCGACCGATTGCGCGGCGGCATCGACTTCGGCGGCATGGTGGATTTCGTCGATCTGTTGAGCGGCGCCGAGCCGCGCCTCAAGACCCGGCTGCGCGCCGAATACGGCGACGAGCGCGATGCGGATACACGCGCATTCCTGCGGCGCATCTCCCCGTTCACCGGCGCCGACCGCATCACCAAGCCCGTGCTCGTGGTGCAGGGCCGCGGCGATCCGCTGGTGCCCCCCGGCCAGTCGCAGCAGCTGGTCAACCGGCTTCGCGCCCGCGGGGCCGAGGTGTGGTACTTGCTGGCCGACGGGAAGGGCGGCCCATTCACCGGGCACGCCGACGAGGTCGCCTACCGGCGCATCTTTGCGCAGTTCCTGAACGCCGTCCGCTGACGCCGCTACTTGCCGCCCGTCTTGGCGGTGACCAGCGGGGAATACTGCCTGGAGAAATACTCGGCGACGACTTTCACGTCGGCGTCGCTCGCGAGGGTCTGCGCCATGCCGTTCATCACCGCGTTCTTGCGGCGGCCGTTGCGATAGGCGGCGATCGCCTGTTCGAGGTAGTCGACGTGCTGGCCGGCGAGCAGCGGTGGTTTGGGCACCAGGGGCGCATCGACGCCCAGGCCGTTTTCGCCATGGCAAGCTGCGCAGGTCGCAACCTGCGTGGGGACCGTGCCGGACACCAGGGTGCTGGGCTTCACCGGCTCGGGACCCTGCAGATAGGCGGCGATGTCCTCCATGTCCTGGTCGGTCAGCGAGGCGGTCTGCGCGTGCATGGTGGCATGCGGACGATCGCCCGAGCGGTACTCCTGCAGCGCGGAAATGATGTAGGCCGCGTTCTGATGACGCAGCTTCGGAACGCTGTAATCAGGATACGCGTTGCGGTAGTTTTCGACGCCGTGGCAGCCGAAGCAGGTGTAGAACTTTTTCTCGCCCAGACCCGAATCACCGGCTGCATGCGCGAAGAGGGAAAAACACGAACCCAATGCCGCCGCGGCCGCAAGCCACATCCGGCCATTCAATCGACAAGCCATCCAGTTCTCCGAAATACGGGGATATGATCGGACGCTGATGTTAAAGAGTGCAGGCTCAAATTGCCACTGTGTCCGCCAGGTCCTGCAGCAGCCCCGAATCCTCGGGCTTGGTGGCCGACGGGTAACGGCGCACCACGCGGCCGCGGCCGTCGATCAGGAATTTCTCGAAATTCCAGGCGACGTCGCCGGGAAAGCCGTTTTCCGGCGCGGTCAGCCAGGCGTAGAGCGGATGGCGATGCGCGCCCGTGACCTCAATTTTCTCCGACAGCGGAAAGCTCACCCCGTACGTGGCCGAACAGAATTCGGCGATTTCTGCGGCGCTGCCCGGTTCCTGCGCGCCGAATTGATTGCAGGGAAATCCGAGCACGGTGAAGTTCTGGTCCTCGAGCTCCTGCTGCAGACGCTCGAGCCCGGCATATTGCGGCGTGTAGCCGCAGCGGCTCGCGACGTTGACGGCCAGAACCACCTTGCCGCGCAATCCGGCGAGCAGGTCGGGGGCGCCATCGAGGCGGCGCACGGCAAATCCGAAAAAATCGCTCATGCCGCCTCGCGCTTCTTCAGGTGCACCAGCAGCAGCGAGACGGCGGCCGGTGTCAAGCCGGGAATTCGCGCCGCCTGGCCCAGCGTTTCCGGGCGCACCTCGAGCAGCTGCTGGCGCGCCTCGTTGGACAGCCCGCGCACCTCGGCATAATCGAGGTCGGCGGGCAGACGCAGGTCCTCGTGACGCGCCTGGCGCTCGATCTCCAGGATCTGGCGCTTGAGGTAGCCGGAATATTTTGCCTGCACCTCGACCTGCAACTTCACCTGTTCGGCGAGCGGGTCGTCGCCGCACCAGCCGCCGTCCGGCGCGCCCGCGGCCGCGCTCAAATCATCGTAAGACAGCTCCGGCCGGCGCAGCAGGTCGAAAGCCGGCGTCTCGCGCGCCAGTGGCCTGCCGAGCTTGGCGGTCAGCGCGGCATCCACCGCATCCGGCTGCACGACGCATGCGGACAGGCGCGCGATCTCCTGCGCCACCGCGTCGCGCTTGCGCTCGAAGAAAACCCAGCGCGCCTCATCGATGAGCCCGAGCCCGCGGCCGCGCGCCGTGAGGCGCAGATCCGCATTATCCTCGCGCAGGGACAGGCGGTATTCGGCGCGGCTGGTGAACATCCGGTACGGTTCGGGCGCGCCGCGCGTGATCAAATCGTCGATCAGCACGCCGATGTAGGCCTCGCCGCGCGTCGGCCACCAGGGTTCGCGGCCGAGCACCAGAAGCGCGGCATTCGCGCCGGCGATCAGGCCCTGGGCCGCGGCCTCCTCATAGCCGGTGGTGCCGTTGATCTGGCCGGCGAAGAATAGTCCGGTTACCTGCTTGGTCTCCAAATTGTGCTTCAGATCGCGCGGGTCGAAGAAGTCGTACTCGATGGCATAGCCCGGGCGCGTGATGTGCGCGCGCTCGAAGCCGGCGATGCTGCGCACGAATTCACACTGCACGTCGAACGGCAGGCTGGTCGAGATGCCATTGGGGTATATCTCGAGGGTGTCCAGGCCTTCCGGCTCGATGAAAATCTGATGCGAGCTGCGGTCCGCGAATCTCGCGACCTTGTCCTCGACCGAAGGGCAGTAGCGTGGTCCGACGCCTTCGATCAGGCCGGTGAACATCGGCGAGCGGCCGCTCGCGCGGCGGATGATGTCATGGGTGCGCTCGTTCGTCGCCGTGATGTGGCAGGGCAGCTGCCGCGGGTGCATGGCGCGCGTTGCCAGGTACGAAAAAACCGGCCGTGGATGATCGCTGTGCTGTTTGCGCAGCGACGCGTAATCGATGCTGCGGCTGTCGATGCGCGGCGGAGTACCGGTTTTCAGGCGTCCCACCCGCAGATTCAGTTCGCGCAATTTCGCCGCAAGTCGGTCCGACGGCGGATCCCCCGCGCGGCCGCCAGCATGGCTCTGCAACCCGACGTGGATCTTGCCGCCGAGAAAGGTGCCGACCGTCAGCACCACGGCGCGTGCGCGCAATTCGATGCCGCTCTGGGTGGTGCAGCCGACGGCGCGTCCGCCTTCGATCAGCAGATCGGCCGCTTCCTGCTGGAACAGGACGAGGTTGGGCTGGGTCTCGAGCCGGCGGCGGATCGCGCGCTTGTACAGCTGCCGGTCCGCCTGGGCACGAGTGGCGCGCACGGCCGGACCCTTGCTGCCATTGAGGGTGCGAAATTGTATTCCGGCCTGATCGGCGGCGAAGGCCATGGCGCCGCCGAGCGCGTCGATTTCCTTGACCAGATGGCCCTTGCCGATGCCGCCGATCGCCGGATTGCAGCTCATCTGTCCCAGCGTCTCGATGTTGTGCGTGAGCAGCAACGTGCGCCGGCCCATGCGGGCGCAGGCGAGCGCTGCCTCGGTACCGGCGTGGCCGCCGCCCACCACGATCACGTCGAATTCGCTCGGCATATGCATGGCATTGAATCCAAGGAACTTTTGGCAGGGCCGATCACTGTAATGGGCGCCGCCCGAAAGCGCCAGTATGATAATCGTAGCCGTCACACGATCGTCATCGGAGGTCTCATGCGTACCCTATTCCGCTGGATGCTGCTTGCACCACTGGCCGCGCTGTTCGCCGCCGTCCCCGACCGTCCCGCCACCGCCGAAGCCGGCCCGCCGCAGGTGGGTCAGGCGGCGCCGGACTTCAGCGCCGTCGACAGCAAGGGCAAATCCGTCACCTTGAGCGAGTTTCGCGGCAGGACCGTGGTGTTGGAATGGACCAATGCCGACTGTCCCTATGTGCGCAAGCACTACGGCAGCGGCAACATGCAAAGCGTGCAGGCATTGGCGCAGCGCAGCGGCGTGGTGTGGCTGAGCGTGATCTCCTCGGCGCCCGGCAAGGATGGCTATGTCGACGGACCGGCGGCCGACGCGCTCACCCGCTCGCGCGGCGCGGCGCCCACGGCCGTGCTGCTCGATCCGGCCGGCAAGGTGGGGCGCCTTTATCACGCCAGAACGACGCCTCATCTGTTCGTCGTCGACAAGAACGGCACGCTGCAATACATGGGCGGCATCGACAGCCTCGCCACGGCCGACGTCGACGACATCGCCCGGGCGGAGCCTTATTTGAAGGAAGCGATGCTCGCGGTCGTCGCCGGCCAGCCGGTGGCGCATCCCGTGACCCGGGCCTACGGCTGCAGCGTCAAGTACTGAGCGGCCGCGCACGGCGGGCGCGAGCCGCGTCGCAGGCTATTCGACGGACACGGGAATGCCGGCGAATTTTCCGCGCCAATGCTGCGGACCGGTCTCGTGCACGGACACGCCGTCGGCGCTGACCGCGACGGTGACCGGCATGTCGCGCACCTCGAATTCGTAGATGGCTTCCATTCCGAGGTCTGCGAACGCGACCACGCGCGCCGTTTTGATGGCCTTGGAGACGAGGTAGGCGGCCCCGCCGACGGCCATGAGGTAGGCCGAGCGGTGGCGTCTGATCGCCTCGATGGCCACCGGCCCGCGCTCGGCTTTGCCGATCATCGCGATAAGTCCGGTCTGGGCGAGCATCATCTCGGTGAACTTGTCCATGCGCGTCGCGGTCGTCGGGCCGGCCGGACCCACGACCTCCTCGCGCACCGGATCCACCGGACCCACGTAGTAGATCACGCGATTGGTGAAGTCCACCGGCAGTTGCTCCCCCCGGGCCAGCATGTCCGCGATGCGTTTGTGGGCGGCGTCGCGACCGGTCAGCATCTTGCCGTTCAGAAGCAGCGTCTGCCCGGGCTCCCACGCGGCGACTTCCTCGGGAGTGAGCCGATCCAGATCGACGCGCTTGGACAGTTGGGTATCTGGCTTCCAGTTGACGTCGGGCCACTCGGAGAGCGCGGGCGGCTCGATATAGGCCGGCCCCGAGCCGTCGAGGACAAAGTGGGCGTGGCGTGTCGCCGCACAATTGGGGATCATGGCCACAGGCTTTGAGGCGGCGTGAGTGGGATGCATCCTGATCTTGACGTCGAGCACCGTCGTCAGGCCGCCCAGACCTTGGGCGCCGATCCCCAGGGCATTGGCCTTCTCATAGAGTTCCACCCGGAGTGCCTCAGTGGGGTTGGCCGGGCCGCGCTCTTTGAGTTCATACATGTCGATATCCTCCATGAGTGCTTCCTTGGCCATGAGCATCGCCTTTTCGGCCGTGCCGCCAATGCCAATGCCCAGCATGCCCGGCGGACACCAGCCAGCCCCCATCGTCGGCAGGGTCTTGAGCACCCAGTCGACGACACTGTCCGAGGGATTTAGCATCACAAACTTCGATTTGTTCTCGGACCCGCCGCCCTTGGCGGCGACCGTGATCTCGAGCAGGCCGCCGGGTCCGAATTCCGTGTGGATCACCGCGGGTGTGTTGTCGCGGGTATTGGACCGTTTGAACGCCGGATCGGCGACGATGGAGGCGCGCAGCTTGTTCCCGGGGTCGAGGTAGGCACGCCGCACCCCCTCGTTGATCATCGCATCGAGATCGCGCTGCGCATCCCAGCGCACGTCCATGCCCACCTTGACGAACACCACCACGATTCCCGTGTCCTGACAGATCGGCCGATGGCCCTCGGCGCAGAGGCGCGAATTGGTCAGAATCTGCGCGATGGCGTCGCGCGCGGATGGGCTTTGTTCCATCGCATAAGCCCGGCCCATCGCCTGGATGAAATCCGGCGTGTGATAGTAGGAGATGTATTGCAAGGCGTCGGCGACGCTCGCGATGAGGTCCGCTTCGCGAATCACGGTCATGGCATTTCCCGTCAAGAATGTCGATGTGGGCCGCAAATCTACCAAGTTGCGGGCGGCCCGGGGCGGCTAATCGCTACACTGCGGCCTCTCGAACGTGAACACGGGGGACGGGTATGCGGCGCGGATGGGCCTGGTGGGTGCTGATGGGCTGCAGCGGCTGGTTGGACCCGGCGGCGGCCGGCGCTGCTGCACCGGCGGCCGCAATCGCCCTGCACGAGTGCCGGCTCGAACATCCGCTTCGCCTCAGCTCGCCGGCGGCGCGCTGCGGCGAGTTGCGCGTGCCCGAGAATCGCGGCGTCCCGGGCGCCGGCACCATAGACCTGCAGCTGGCGGTGGTGCCCGCGCTCAACCGCCGCGCCATGGCGGCACCGCTGTTCCTGTTGGCGGGCGGCCCCGGACAGAGCGCCATCGACCTGTACGTCGCGTTCGCGGCGGCGTTCGCACGCATCGGCCGCGATCACGACATCGTGCTGCTGGATCAGCGCGGCACCGGCAGATCCGCGCCGCTGGTCTGCCCCTACCCGGAAGACTGGCAGCAGCAAGCCACCGACGCGCTGCCGGAGCTGCGGCGCGCCACCCAGGCTTGCCTGGCCAAATACGGTGAACGGGTGCGCTATTACACCACCAGCGTCGCGGTGCAGGATCTCGAGGAGGTCCGACGGGCGCTCGGTTACGGGCGGATCGAGCTGTATGCGGCCTCCTATGGCACGCGCGTGGCCGAACTCTACATGCGCCGCCACCCCGAATGGGTGCAAGCCGCGATCCTCGACGGGGTGACCTATCCTGAGCAGGCGATCGGCCCGCAGACTCCTCTGGATGGCGAGCGCGCGCTCGGGCTCATCATCGCGCGCTGCCGGGAAGCGCGCGATTGCGCCACGGCATTTCCGCTTCTCAGCCAGGAATTGCAGGGGCTGCGGACCCGCTTCGGTCCGCAGGAGCTGCCGCTCACCATCGAGGATCCGACCGCCGGCACGCCGCAGACCGTCGTTTTCAATCGCGCCCTGCTGAACGCGGCGTTGCGCCTGCTCAGCTACAGCTCGAGCACCAGTTCGCTGCTGCCGGCGCTGCTTCATCAGGCTGCGTTGGGCAATCTGGCGCCGCTCGCCGCGCAGCCCATCATGGCGGCGCGACGCATCGGCGAGCAGCTGGCCGGCGGCATGCAAAACACGGTGATCTGCAGCGAGGATGAGCCTTTTTTCGGATTCGCCGGCGTCGACCGCGCAAGCATTCTGCCGACCTACCAGGGTGCGGATCAGCTCGACGCATTCCGGGAGATCTGCAAATGGTGGCCGCGCGGGCCGGTGGATGTGGATCTGCACGCGGCCTTGCACAGCGACATTCCGACGCTGCTGCTGTCCGGCGAGGCCGATCCGGTGACGCCTCCCGCCGATGCCGAGCGGGCGGCGCAAGATCTCTCCCGCCACCGCCTGGTGGTGCTGGCGGGCGAGGGGCACGGCCAACTGGCGACGGGCTGCGTGCCGCGCCTGATGGCGCAATTCCTCGACCATACGGACCCGCGGAATCTCGATATCCGATGCCTGGCGCAGCATCGCGCGCCGCCGTTTTTCGTGAGCTTGACGGGGCCGGTACCATGATCGAAGCGCGCGCCCTGTGCAAGCGCTTCGGCTCCATAGACGCGGTGCGCGATGTCTCGTTCACGGCGCGCGACGGGCAGATCACCGGACTTCTCGGACCGAACGGCGCCGGCAAGTCCACCAGCCTGCGCATGCTGTACGGGGTGCTCACGCCAGACAGCGGCCAGGCGCGCATCGACGGCATCGACATCCTCGGCGAAACTTCGGGAGCGCGGGCGCGCCTCGGCGTGCTGCCGCATGCCGCCGGGCTCTACGGCAACCTCACGGCGCGCGAAAACATCGCCTATTTCGGTTCCCTGCAGGGCCTGGACGCGGCGCGTATCCGCGCGCGCACCGCACTGTTCGTGCGCGCCCTCGACATGGGCGAGTTCATCGACCGGCGCGCCAAGGGCTTCTCCCAGGGGCAGCGCATCAAAGTGGCGCTGGCGCGGGCCCTGGTGCACGACCCGCGCAATCTGATCCTGGACGAGCCGACCAACGGGCTCGACGTGATGGCGATTCGCAGCCTGCGCGACATGCTGGCGGCACTGAAGAGCGCCGGACACTGCATCCTGTTCTCCTCCCACGTCATGCAGGAAATCGGTGCGCTGTGCGACCGGGTGGTGATCATCGGCCACGGACGGGTCATCGCGGACGACACCCCGGCGGCCATCCGCGAGGGCAGCGGCGCAGGCACGCTCGAGGAGGCGTTCGTGCGCGTTCTGGGCGTGAACTAGACGATGCGCGCGCTGTTCACCGTGTTTCGCAAGGAATTCCTCGAGAACCTGCGCGACCGCCGCACGCTGTTCTCGGCGCTGCTGTTCGGACCCCTGTTCGGCCCGCTGCTGTTCGGCGCCATGGTGTCGCGCATGCTCGATCAGAGCGTGCTGGAATCGGACCAGGCGCTGCACCTGACCGTGAGCGGCGCCGAGACGGCGCCCGGTTTGGTGCGCCATCTCGAATCCCAGGGCGTCAAACTCATCCGCAGTCCGCTCACCGAGGACGGCGCGGTGGCCGCGGTGCGCCAGGGCAAAGCGGCCGTGGTGCTGATCGTGCCGGCGGAATACGCGCCGCGCTTCGCGGCCGGTCAGCCGGCTCCGCTGCTGCTGGTGGCCGACAGTTCCGATTCGCAGAACCGCAAGCTGGCCGATCGCGCACGCAGCATTCTGTCCGCCTATGGCAGCGGTATCGCCCAGCTGCGGCTCGAGGCCCGCGGCGTGGATCCGCTGCTCACGGTGCCGGTTGCCGTCAATGACGTGGACGTCGCGACCCCGTCGGGTCGCGGCGCGGTGATATTGGGATTCATGACCTACTTCGTGCTGTTCGCGGTGTTGATGGGAGGGCTGTACCTGGCCATCGATTCGACCGCGGGCGAGCGCGAACGCGGCTCGCTGGAGGCGCTGCTCAGCCTGCCGGTGCCGCGAGCTGCCTTGGTGGGCGGCAAGATCCTCGCCACCTGTGCCTACATGAGCTTCTCGCTGGCCATCACGTTGGCGGCCTTCGTCACGGTGTTCCGCTTCGTGCCGCTCGAAAAGCTCGGGATGAGCTCCAATTTGGGAGCCGGCTCGGGCCTGATCCTGTTCGCGATTTGCCTGCCGTTCATACCGCTCGGCGCGGCCTTGATGAGTCTGGTCGCCTCCTTCACCCGCAGTTACCGCGAAGCGCAGACCTATCTGACCTCGGTGCTGCTGGTGCCCACCCTGCCGATCGCCTTCGCCGGCATCTATTCCCTGAAGACCAGCCGACCGCTAATGCTCATCCCCTCCTTGAGCCAGCATTTGCTCATGACCAGCATCCTCAAGGACGAGCCCGTGGCGGCTCCGGATGTGCTGATTTCCGCGGCCGCCAGCCTGGGTTTGGCGGCCGTACTCATGGTGCTGACCGCCAGACACTGGCGTACGGAGCGCATTTTGGGATGATGTTCGGGTCTTTGGTGTATCGCGCTTAGGGCAATTGCTGATTCGGACCGCCCCGATTGACGACCCGGTGGCTTGCAGATAATGTGACGCAAGTCCTAGTGAAACACGAAAGTTTGTGAATCGGGTGGGGGAAGAGGCATGTCCGACTTGGCCAACGCGCGGAATTCGTCGCTGCTGCTGTGCATTCTACTGACATCGGCGGTGGGCATGCTGTGGTTGTTCTGGCACCATCCCGTTCCTACCTCGATCGCCACCGTCGCGGTTCTGGCGGCCTTGGCCGTTTCCGTCGCGCTGGCCCGTTCCAGCGACACCGACGGCGTGGCCGTCATCGATCAGACCGAAAGCGCCCACTTCCAGTAAGCGACGCTCGCGGCTTGTACCAGCAAGCCGAGCACCATGATGGCGACGTTCCAGACGCTGTAACGGCGATTGGGGTCGTGTCCCGGGGCTTGATTCGCGTTCACCCGGTTTGCCACCCTCTGCACCGCCAGCAGGGGCAGTACGCCCAGATTGGCGATGATCAGCCCCCAGTCGGAAGCTAACCAAAAGACGCTCGTGACCACGTAGATCGCCGCCAGCATGCCGGCACGCAGGTGCCCGGCACCGGCCGCCGCCCCCGCCGTCGCGACCCGTGCAAACAGCCGGTAACAGAAGAACACGGAGAACAACGCGCGCGCCATCAGGGCGAAGTCCCGACCCTCGCGCTTCTCGATGAGCTGCCAGTTCCTGTAGAACCAGTACACCTGATACAGGCCGAAGCTGAAGATCGACATGATCGCAAGCTTCGGCAGGGACACCGCGAAGAAGGGAGCTGATGCTGCCGATGGCGCCGCCGCCGCCGGTGCCGGCGCTGATGGGTCGGAGGGCTTCATTTGCCGATGCAGAAGCTG
>PLET01000114.1 GCA_003137095.1 Gammaproteobacteria bacterium | reverse complement strand
CGAATCCGCGAAGTTCGGCTAAGGTCCGGGATCCCCGGCCGGTCCGGGATCCGGCGGCCGGTAGTGGTCCTTGATCTTCACGTAGTTGCGCGCGCTGTAGAGCAGCTGCTCGATTTCCGGCGCGGTCAGGTCGCGCACACGCTTCGCCGGATTGCCCATGTACAGGCCGTGCGAGGCCAGCCGCTTGCCGGGAGGCACGACACTGCCGGCGGCCACCAGCACCTCATCGTCGATGACCGCGCCGTCGAGCACCACCGACGACATGCCGATGAGACAGCGGTTGCCGATGCGTGCCGCGTGCAGCATGGCCTTGTGGCCCACCGTGACGTCCTCGCCGACGATCAGCGGCAGTCCGCCGGGGTCATAGGGTCCGTCGTGCACCACGTGCAGCACGCTGCCGTCCTGGATGTTGGTGCGTGCGCCGATCTCGATGCGGTTGACGTCGCCGCGCAGCACCGCGAACGGCCACACGGATACGTCATCACCGAGCGTCGCGCGTCCGATCACGAGCGCGTACTCGTCGATGTACACACGTGCTCCCAGAGTCGGGTAGATTCCCCGATAGGCGCGGATTCCCATGTGCATCCTCAACGCATGGTGACGAGCTCTTCGGCGCTCGTCGGGTGGATCGCCACAGTATCATCGAAATCCCGCTTGGTCGCACCCATGCGGATCGCCACCGCGAAGCCCTGCAGCATTTCATCGGCTCCGGCGCCGATGATGTGGCAGCCGAGGATTTTCTCGTCCGGGCCGGCGCACACCAGTTTCATGTCGGTGCGCGGTTTGCGGCCGGTCAGCGCGTTATACAGGCCGACGAATCCGGTCTCGTAGATCTTCACCGCGTCGCCGTGCGCGGCGCGCGCCGCGGCCTCGCTCAAGCCGACCGTGCCGATCGGCGGATGGGTGAACACCACGGTCGGGATCAGATCGTAATCCAAACGCCGGTCGGGGCGGCCGCCGAACAGGCGGTCTGCGAGGCGCCGGCCGGCCGCGATCGCGACCGGCGTCAGCGGCGCGCGACCGGTCACGTCGCCGATGGCGTAGATGCCGGCAACCGCCGTGTTCTGGAAGCCGTCGGCGGCCACGAAGCCATGCCGGTCGGGCGAGATCCCCGCCCGATCGAGGTCCAATCCATCCACGTTCGCGGCACGGCCCACGGCCCACAGCACGCAATCGAAGCCGTCGAATTGCCGGCCATCCTCAGCCAGCAGCGACTTGCCGGCCGTGCCGGCGCGCACCGCCACCGGCACGAAGTGCTCGTGGATCACCATCTGCAAGGCACACATCTCGCGCATCAGGGACTTGCCCAACATGGCGTCGAAGTGCGTCAACACCCGGTCTCTACGCACGAACAGCTGCACCTCGCTGCCGAGCTCGTGAAACGCGCCCGCCAGTTCGCAGGCCACATAACCGCTGCCGACCACCGCCACGCGCTGCGGCCGGCGTTCGAGATCGAAGAAGCCGTCGGAGGTGATGCCGAGCTGCGCGCCCGGCACCGCCGGCAGGCTGGGCTTGCCGCCGGTGGCTATGACGATGTGCGGGGCCTTCAGCCGCCGGCCGTCCACCTCGAGCGTGTGCGCGTCCAGAAAGCGCCCCCTTCCGCGCACGTACGCGACCCCCTTGTTGGCGAGGTTGCGCTCGTAAATGCCGTTGAGGCGCAGCACCAGCGCATCGCGCTTGCCCTTCAACACCGCCCAATCGCCGCCGCCGCTCGCGACGTCGAATCCGTAGTCCGCCGCGTCGGCGATGGACCGGGCGATGCCCGATGCGTTCCACATGACCTTCTTCGGAACGCAGCCGACGTTGACGCAGGTACCGCCCAGACGCTGCGACTCGATGACCGCGGCCTTGGCGCCGTGCTCTGCCGCGCGCTGCGCGCAGGCGAGCCCGCCGCTGCCGCCGCCCACGCTGATCAGATCAAAAGCCTGTTCGGGCACTGTAGACTCCATCGGGTCCGTGATGCGCCAATGATATACTGCGCAGCCGCAAGTACCCGTTGTAAGAGGTTCCCGTGGCCGGTTTTCTGCTGGCGTCTCTGATTGCCGCACTGGGCGCGTATTTCATCGGCCTGTACAACACGCTGGTCGGGTTGCGCGAGGCGGTCACGATCGCCTGGACCGACGTCGAAGCGTTGCTCGCCGAGCGCGACGCGGATTTCGCGAAGCTCCTCGAGATCTGCGCGCGGCACATGACGGCCGAGCAGGAGTTGCTGCAGAAGCTGCGCCGCGCGCTCGACACGGTGAACCGCGCGCGCGCATCCCGGGCGGTGACGGCGCTGGGCGCGGCCGAACAGCGGCTGCGCCACGCGGCGGCGCAACTGTTCGCGGCCGCCGCGAACCATCCGGGGCTGCTCCGCGACGCCGAATTCCGCGCGTTGCAGAACCGCCTCGGCGCGGCGAATGCCTCATTGGTGGAGCGGCGCGAAACCTACAACCAGCAGGTTGGCATCAACAACATCCGGCTCGGGGTGTTTCCGGAAATGTTGATCGCCCGGAACTTCGGCTTCGCGGCGGCCCAGCCGCTCGAGTTCACGGGCGAATAGTTCGCGGGGCGAATGGCCAGCGGGTGCTCTGCGCTGCGCACCGGCCACACGCCCGTTCCGCGGTTCACGTCTGATAGAATCGCCGCGTGAACAATCCACTTCTCGAACTGGAATCCCTGCCAGCCTTCGGGCGCATCGAGGCGCGCCATGCCGCGCCGGCGCTCCGCCAGGTGCTGGCCGAGAACCGCGCGCGCCTCGCGGAACTGACGGCACAGGCCGCCCCGACCTTCGACTCGCTGGTGGTGCCGGTGGAGGAGTTGAGCTACCGCCTGAGCCGGGTATGGAGTCCGGTGGGTCATTTGAACGCGGTCGCCAATTCCGCCGAGATGCGCGCCGCGTACAACGAATGCCTGCCCCTGCTCACCGAGTACACCTCCGAGCTGGGCCAGAATGCGGCGCTGCAGACGGCCTACTTGCATGTTTTGCAGCATGAGGGCGACAGCCTCGATCCGCAGCAGAAAAAAGTCCTGGAGAACGCGCTGCGCGACTTTCGCCTGGCCGGAGTCGATCTGCCGGCCGGGCGCAAACAGCGCTTCCGCGAGATCATGCAGCGTCTGGCCCAGTTGGCGACGAAATTCTCGGAGAACGTGCTGGACGCGGCGCGCGCCTACACGCGCATCGTGACCGACGAGGCCGAGCTGGCCGGGCTGCCGGCGAACGCGGTGGATCGCGCGGCGGCGGATGCGCGTGAGGCAGGGCAGAGCGGCTGGCTGCTCAAGCTCGATCAGCCGACCTACATGACGGTCATGACCAGCGCATCGAGCGGGCGGCTGCGGCGCGACATTTACGAAGCCTGGGTCACCCGCGCATCGGAAGTCGGACCGAGCGCCGGCCAGTTCGACAACAATCCGCTGATCGCGGAAATTCTGCCGCTGCGCCACGAGGCCGCGCGGCTGCTGGGTTTCGAGAGCTTCGCGGACTACGCGCTGGCCACGCGCATGGCGAAGAGCAGCCGCCAGGTTCTGGAATTCCTCGAGGATTTGGCATCGCGCTGCCGGCCCGCGGCCATCCGGGAATTCGCGGACCTGGAATCCTTTGCCGGCCGCAAGCTCGATGCCTGGGACGTTGCCTATTACACCGAGAAACTCCAGGAGAGCCGTTTCCGGGTCTCGCAGGAGGAATTGCGCCCTTACTTCCCGCTGCCGAAGGTGCTGGACGGATTGTTCGCGCTGACGCAGCGGCTCTACGGGATCCGGGTTCGGGAGCGCCCGGGGGCCGCTGTCTGGCATCCGAGCGTGCGCTACTACGACCTGCTCGATGCGGACGGAAGTCCCGTGGCCGGCTTCTACCTGGATCCTTATTCTCGCAACGAAAAGCGCAGCGGCGCCTGGATGGATGAGTGCGTGATCGGGAAGTCCCTCCCCACGGGCCATGCGCTGCCGGTGGCGCAGTTGGTCTGTAATTTCACGGCCCCGGTCGGCGCGGAGCCGGCGTTGCTCACCCACGATGAAGTGACGACGCTGTTCCACGAATTCGGCCACGGTCTGCACCACATGCTGACCCGCGTCGCCTATCCGAGCATCGCCGGCATCAACGGCGTGTCCTGGGATGCGGTCGAACTGCCCAGCCAGTTCATGGAGAACTTCGTGTGGCGCACCGAGGTGCTGCCGCTCATTTCCGCACACGTCGACAGCGGCGCGCCCCTGCCGCCCGACGTGCTGGGGCGTTTGCTTGGCACGCGCACCTTCAATGCCGCGCTCGCCACCCTGCGGCAGATCGAACTGGCGACATTCGACTTCGAACTGCACGCCGAATTCGATCCGGTTGCGGGGGCTGCGGCCGCAAGGGTCGCGCAAATCCTCGACGGGGTGCGCCGGCGGGTGGCGGTCGCGCCGACCGCGCCGTTCAACCGCATGCCCGCGAGCTTCGCCCACATATTCGCGGGCGGCTACGCGGCGGGTTACTACAGCTACAAGTGGGCCGAGGTGCTGGCCGCCGACGCCTTCGAGGCCTTCGAAGAGGCGGGTGTGTTCGACAGCGCCACCGCCGGCCGTTTTCGGGACTCCATTCTGGCGCGCGGCGGCAGTCTCGACGCGATGGACGCGTTCGTGATGTTCCGCGGACGCCGGCCCGACGTGCGGCCGCTGCTCAGACAAACGGGGATAGCCGCTTGAAGCAGGGCGCGGTGTGCCTGCTGGCGCTCATCGGCGCGTGGGCGCAATGCGGGCGTGCCCTGGCCGCCACCGCCTACGTCACCGATCAGCTGATACTCGGCGTTTACGCCGAGCAGAACCAGCAGGGCCAGCGTCTTGCGACGCTGCATTCGGGAACCGGCGTGGAAACTCTCGGCAGCAGCGGCGACTATACCCAGGTGCGCACCGGCGACGGCATCACCGGTTGGGTCAAGAGCAGCTTTCTGGTGTCGCACGAGCCGGCGGCGGCCCGCGTCAAGGAGCTGGAGGATGAATTGAGCCGCGCACATGCAACCACGCCGGCGCTCGCCGAAGCCGCGGCGCAGAGCGAAGCACAGGGGCTGCGGCAGGCATTGGCGGCGAGTCAGACGGAGCTCGCGAGCGTGCGCGCGAGCCTGCCGGCGGCGCGCGGCGCCCCGGCGGCGGCGGCCGGTGGATTACCGCCGAATCTCTGGCGTTATGCCGCTGCCGGCGGTGCGTCGCTCGCGGTCGGATTCTGGTTCGGATACGCCACGTTGGCGCGCCGCATCAGTCGGAAATTCGGCGGCATCAAGATTTATTAGCGTCCCGAAGCGCGCGACTTTACATATCGGAATTGCGTTGACTTATCGGCCGCCGGGCTGAGCCTCGGCGCCCAAAAAGGAGAACCGGGCACATGGCGCCGGGGCGGCTAAGAGCTTAGACTTCCGCGCATGCAAGACGTCCGCCGTAACGATTACGACGTTACGAACTCCATCCAGGTCAGCTCGACGGCATCGGTTGCGATTGCGGTCCGTGACCTGTTTGCCGCCACCTGGCACGGAGCGTCGTTCGACCGGGTCGCGCTGGCGTTCGACGAATTCGACAAGCTGTTCACCGGACGCATGCCCGGCTATCACGGCGTCGACACCGTGTATCACGACCGTCAGCACACGCTCGACATGACGCTCGCCATGATGCGCCTCATGGTCGGCTATGAGCGCTCCGCGGACGCGGCCCTGAAGCTCGGTCCCGAGCGGGCGGTGATGGCGCTGGTCACTTCGCTGTTCCATGACGCCGGTTATATCCGCGAATTCGGAGATCGCGAGCACACCAACGGCGCGGAGTTCACCCTGTACCACGTGACCCGCAGCGCGCGCTTCCTGGGGCGTTTCCTGCCGAGCGTGGGCATGGACGACTGGGTGCGGGTGTCGACACGCATCGTGCACTTCACCGGCTATGAGATGAAGCTCTCCGACATCCAGCTGTCCGACGGGCGCGACCGCAAGGTCGGTCACCTGCTCGGCACCGCGGACCTGATCGCGCAGATGGCCGATCGCTGCTACTTGGAGAAGTGCCGCGACCGTCTGTACTTGGAATTCGTACTGGGGGGCGTCGCGACGGCGGCGGGCAGCGACGGCGCGATGCAGGTGCGCTACAGCTCGGGCGTCGATCTGCTGAGACAGACCCCGCAGTTCGTGCGCGACACCCGCATACGCCGGCTGGAAGGGGAGTTCGGGCACGCCTATCGCTACCTCGAACCCCTGTTCGGCGGCAAGAACCCGTATGTCGAGGCCATCGACCGCAATCTCGGCTATTTGCACCGGGTGTTGCGCACCGAGCGCTGGCCGATGCTGCGCCGCAATCCGCCATTGTTCACGGTGGGCGAGAACCAGCTTCCACAGGTGCGCGGCATGATGCTGAATCGCCTGAAGTCGCTCTGGGCCTGACCGGCCCCGATTCTGATCGGATACTACGGCGGATCGATTGCCGCCACGAATTTGGCGTGCAGCTCATCGAGCTGCGCCAGCACCTCCTGCTTTCCCGCCAGCGGCGCCGCCTCGATGGCCTGCGCCAGCACATCCACGCCGAGCGCCCGCCGAGCGCCTTCGGCCAGTGGTGCGAAGCTGTAATGCCAGGGCTCAGGCCGCACCCCGGACAGAACGCCGCGATACGGCCGGAAGAATCCGAAGCGCGCCGCATTCGTCTGCAGCCACTCGCCGAGCCGCCCGAAGGGTCCGTCGCCGGCGTACTCCTCGGGCAACAACTGCACCCGATAATCCGGCGCAACGGCGCGCGCGTCGATCAGATCCACATCGGTGCCCCAATGGTGCCGGCTGGCGCCCGGCAGGGCCGACCAATGCAAGATGGCGGCAATCCGGCCGGCCGGATCGAGGCTGTGCATGTCCACCGCCCGTCCGGCGGCATCGTAGGTGGGCCGCGTCCCCTGGTATTTGCCGTTCCAGATCGCGAGCTGGCGCTCGAAATCCCGAAAGCCGCTGTGCGCCACCAGATCGAAGCCGTCGAGCAGCGCCTGTTTGCGCAGGCTCAGGAACGGCGCGATCACCTGCACGTGCAGGTCCGAGGCGAGCTGCGGTACGGTCGCGACATGCGTGCGCGCGCGTCCGGTCAACTCCGCCGCATTCAAGACGACGCCACTTCCCGCGAGGACGAATATTCCATGACTTGGTCGAACACCCGTGCCATTGCATTGACCGGTTGTGCGCCGGACAGGGTGTATTGGCCGTCGAAGATGAAGTTCGGCACCCCGGTAATGCCCAAGGCTGCGGCATGCCGCTCGGCCGCGATGATGCCGTCCTGTCCGGCGCGCAGCACCAGGGTGTTGCGGGCATCGCTTTCCGCCAGTCCGCACTCGACCGCCAGGCGGACGAGCTCATCCAGATCGCCGATGTCGCAGCCCTCCTCGAAGTAGGCCCGCATGACGCGATCCTTCATCTGGCTCTGGCGGCCATAACGGGCGGCATGCGCAATCAGCAGATGCGATCGGCGCGTATTGGGCAGCCGCTGGATCAGGTCGAATCGAAAATGAATGCCGACGGCCTCCCCCTGCTCCGTGAGGGAAGCCTGGGTCTCCAGCATCCGATCCCGGTCGCCGCTGCGCGTGGCCAGATGGGCGGCGCGGTCGACCCCGTCCACGGGCATGTCCGGATTGAGTTCGAATGGCCGCCAGATCACCCGCGGCTCGTAGTGCGGGCGCTCGGCCAGCGCCAGCTCGAAGCGCCGCTTGCCCAGCAGGCACCAGGGGCAGACCGTGTCGGAATACACGTCAATCCGGAATTTGGAGACCATATTTTACTAATTGTACCGGCCCCTTATGGGCTTTGGCGTGAACGGGTATCATTCTGTGGCTGAAAACTGCCGAAACGGCCGGTGCGTTGAATGGCCCAGAGCCTGAAAACTAAATATTTGCTGGTCGCGTTGGCGGTCGGCGGCTCGCTGTCGCTGCTGTTGGTGGGCCTCGCCTATTACGAACATCGCATCGATGCCGCGGACGTGAACCAGCTCACGTACCAGATCGTGGGCCAGAAGCTCGAGGCGGATCTCGAACAGCGCGCGGTCAGCCTGAGCAGGATCGCCGCCTCGATGATGGCCGCCACGGCCGCCACGCCGAATCCCGCCAGGGTCCCGTTCGCCGTGAAACCGGCCGCCGTCGCCACGATAGCCGAGCGGCTGCTCGACGAGCGGGACATCGAGCGGGTCGAAGTGCTGGACGCGAACGGCCAGGTGCTGTTCAACGGCAACAGCCCGAACCTGCAGCATTCCTCCTTCGGCCCGTTCACCTTGCAGACCCCCATCCAGGCCGGCGTGGGCGCGGCGGCCGTCCAGCGGGTCGGCAGCCTGCAAATCTGGATGAGCCGCGCGGCGATGCAGGAGACGCTCGGCGGCCTGGCGCAGCGGCTGGCGAACCAGCAGCTCCTGCAGGCCAAGCGCTCGCAGCGGGTGCTCGCCGCCATCACCCTGCCGCTGCTGGCCCTGGGGCTGCTCGGCGCCTGGTTCATCGCCCGCCAATTGGCCAGACCCATATCGGCGCTGGTCAAGACCGCGGACCGGATCGGCCAGGGCGACTACACGCGACCGCTCGCGGTGGTGCGTCACGACGAACTCGGCGATCTGCAATATGCGCTGGAGCACATGCGCCAGAAGCTGCGCGAAACCACCATCACCAAGAATTATCTGAATACGGTGCTCAACAGCCTGAGTGATGCAGTGCTCGTGACCTCGCCGGAGGGCGTGGTGAAGAGCTGCAACGAGGCGGCGCAGCGGCTGCTCGGCTTCGGCGAGAATGAACTGCTGGGCAAGCCGCTGGTCGGTTTCATCGACGAGGTGCATCGCAGCGCATTCGACTCCTCGCATCCCGCGCCCGAAGCGCGCGAGACCGTGTTGCGCACGGCCAGCGGCCAGACCATCCCGGTGTCCATGGCCGGCTCGACCATCACCACCGAGGACCCGCAATTCCAGGGGAACATCTACGTCGCCCGAAACATTACCGAGCGCAAGCGCGCGGAGCGGCGCATCCGCTATCTGGCGCGATACGACACGCTGACCAAGATGCCGAATCGCATGCAGTTCCAGCATCTGCTGCAGCAGGCGATCGCGCGCTCGCGGCGCAATCAACGCTCGCTTGCGCTCCTGTATCTGGATCTGGACCGCTTCAAGGAGGTCAACGACACCTTCGGGCACGCCGCCGGCGACCGCACATTGGAGATATTGAGCGAACGCCTGACGCGCAATCTGACCAAGGACACGGTCATCGGCAGGCTGGCGGGCGATGAATTCGCCATGTTCGTCGACGACCTGCCGGTCGATGCCGACAACCGGGCCGCGATCGGCGCGCTCGCGCGCACTTTGCTCGATGAGATCAGCCGCACCTTTTACGTGAACAATCAGGAGGTCTATCTGACCGCGAGCGTCGGCGTCGCAATCTGCCCCTATGATGCGGAGAACGTCATCGATCTGATCCGCAATGCCGACGCGGCCATGTATCACTCCAAGCAGAACGGCGGCAATTCCAGCGCCTTCTATGTCCCGGAGATGAATGCCGCCGCGGTCGAGCGGCTGATGCTGAAGAGCAAGCTGCGCCGTGCGCTGGAGCGCAACGAGCTGGTCATCCTGTACCAGCCCAAGGTGGATCTGCGCGACGGTCACGTCGTCGGGGCGGAAGCGCTGTTGCGCTGGCGTTTGCCGGGCTACGGCGACATATCCCCGTCGCACTTCATACCGCTGGCCGAGGAAACCAGCCTGATCCTGGACATCGGCGAATGGGTCTTGAATCGGGTGTGCGAGGATTACCGCGAATGGCAGAAGTCGGTGCCGCAGCCCGGACGCATCGCCATCAATTTGTCGTTGCGCCAGCTGAAACAGGCGAGCTTCATCGCGCGCTGCCGCGCCGTGTTCCGCAAGCACGAGGTCTCGCCCACCTGCTTCGAACTCGAGGTGACGGAGACCACCTTGATGACCGATCCGAAACGCACCATCGGTCTGCTCAACGAGCTGTACGCGATGGGTCTGCATCTGGCGATCGACGATTTCGGCACCGGTTATTCGTCGCTTTCCGCCCTGCAGCAGTTTCCCATCGGCACCTTGAAGATCGACCAGTCATTCGTCCGCGACGTCGCCGTGGATTCGGACGACGCGGCGATCGTGCGCACCATCATCGACATGGGCAAGAGCCTCGATCTGGAGGTCATCGCCGAGGGCGTCGAGTCGAGCGAGCAACTCGAGTTCCTGCGCAAGCACGGCTGCTACTTCGCGCAGGGCCGGCTGTTCGGGGACGTGATGGCGGCGGCTGAACTGCTGGCCATTCTGGTGAACCAGAGCCAGGGCGGCGGCTCCGCCCACCACGCGGCCTTGTGCGCACCCACGGTGCGGCCGTTGACCGCGGCATCCTGATGGCCGCCCGGATGCTGCCGGGTTAGAATCGCCGGCCAAGCTATCGGCCCGGGATCTCACCCTGCGGCGCGGTCCTTTGCCGCTGTTCGAGCGGGTCAACGCGGCGCAAGCCGGAACGGTGTCCTGATGGCCGACAACGACGGTGCCTTGTACTCGATCCGGGCGGTGTCGCAGGCAACCGGTCTGACCGTCGAGACGCTGCGTGCCTGGGAGCGGCGCTACGGGATCATCGAACCGAAGCGCGACCCGAGCGGCCATCGCATCTACACCGCTTGCGACGTCTCGAGGCTGCGTCGGCTGAGGGAGAGCACCGACCGCGGCCATCCGATCAGCAAGATCGCGCACCTGTCCGACGAGGACCTGATTTCGCTGCTGTCCGATCGGGACAGCGACAGCGGGATGGCCGCGCGCGCCTTTGTGCAGCGCATACTGTGCGCGGTCGAGAAGTACCGCTCGGACGAATGCGACGCTGCGATCGCCATGGCGTTCGCGCTGCTGCCGGCGGTCGACGTGGTTCGCGACGTGCTCTCGCCCGTGCTGCGCGAAACCGGTGAACGCTGGCATCGTGGGGAATTCACGGTCGCCCAGGAGCGGCTCCTGTCGAGCGCCGTGCGCCGGCTGGTCAGCGGACTGCTCAACACCTTCAGCGGACTGGCTCAGGGCGAGACGGTGGTGTTCGCCACCGTCAGCGGCGAGCAGCACGAGTTGGGGATCCTGATGCATGCGGCGCTCGCGGCCAGCCGCAGTTTGCGCACGCTGTATCTTGGTCCGGACCTGCCGGCGAGCGAGATCGCGGATCTCGCGCGCCGGTCGAATGCGGCCGCCGTGGCGATCAGCCTGGTGATGCCGGATGAGATCAATCTGTCGCTGCAGCAGCTGGCGGTGCTGCGCGATGCACTGCCGCCGGAGACCGAGATCTGGATCGGCGGAGCCGCGTCGTGCTACGTCGATCCGGCCCAGTTTCCCGCCGGCAGCATCCATATGGCCAAGCGCAGCGACTTCGAGCATCGCGTGGACCTGCTGGCGAGCCGCGGCCGCTGAATGTCGGCAGCGGAGCCGCCGGCCTCCCCGCCGAGGCGCCGCCGCACGCGGACTCTGCTCGCGGTGTTTCTGGCGGCATGGGCGGCGCTCGGCTTCTGGCATTCGGTCAAGCCGCTGCCACCGGGCATGCACGTCGCCTCTCTGACCACGCGGCTTGCCGAGCCGGACGTCGAATTTCTCTACGATTCGAGCCCGCCGGCGCGGCCGGGTCCGCCGGCGCACCGCGAGATCTTTGCCCATGTGTTCTCCGCGATTGATCATGCCGCGCAGCTCCTGGTGCTGGATTTCTTCCTGTTCAACGATTTTCGCGGCAGCGCCGATCCCCGCCATGACGAACCGCTGGCGCGCGAACTGACGCAGCATTTGCTGGCGCGCAAGCGCGCGCGGCCCAACCTGCGGGTGGTGCTGATCACCGACCCGATCAACGAGGTGTACGGCGCCGTGCGATCGCCGTACCTGGGAGAATTGGAGCGTGCCGGCGTCATCGTCGTGCGTACGCGGCTCGAGGCGCTGCGCGATTCGAATCCGCTGTACTCCGGGCTGTGGCGTTTGTTGATCGGCTGGTGGGGCGGAGATTTTCCGCAGCTTGGCTGGCTCGACAATCCCTTCGACGACGGGCCGCAGAGGGTCGGGCTGCGTGCGTGGCTGCAGCTGCTCAACTTCAAGGCCAACCACCGCAAGCTCCTGGCAGCCGACGACGGTGCGGGAGGCTGGATCAGCATCGTGACCTCCGCCAATCCGCATGACGCCAGCAGCAATAACGGCAATGTCGCGCTGCAACTCCGCGGCCGCCTGGCCGGCGCCATCATCGGCAGCGAACTGCAGATCGCGGCATGGAGCGTCGATGACGACCGCCTGCCGCCGCGACCCTCCATCGAGGGCGGTGGAATCGGTTCGATAGACGCCCGCTTCCTCACGGAAGGCGCCATACACGCCGCGATGCTCGACGCGGTCGCCGCGGCCGGTGCGGGGGACGAGATCTGCCTGGCGATGTTCTACCTTTCCGAACGCCGGCTGATCGAGGCGCTGCTGCGCGCGTCGGCGCGCGGCGTGCATGTGCGCCTGCTGCTCGACGGCAACCAGCGGGCGTTCGGCAGGACCAAGGACGGCATTCCGAACCAGGCTGTCGCCGCAGAACTCGTGCACGGCGGAGCCGGCCGCATCGAGGTGCGCTGGTACAAGACCCAAGGGGAGCAATTTCATTCCAAGATGACGCTGATCGCGCACGGTGCCGATCTGTGGATGAGCCTGGGATCGGCCAACGACACCCGGCGCAATCTGGACGATTTGAACCTGGAGGCCGACGTGGAACTGCGGCTGCCGGCGCGTGCCGCTGCGGCGCGTGCGGCCACCGCCTATTTCGAGGACCAATGGGCCGGTGCCGCGCCCTACGAGCAGTTGGCGGACGAATCCGCGGCCAAGTACTGGCGATACCGCTTCATGGAGGCGACCGGCCTGTCGACGTTTTGAACGCACCCAGCAGCGCGTCGCTGTGGGCGACCAATCGGGCGAGCGCGTCGCCCGCCGCGCGGTTGTAGGCCTCGACGATGGCGCTCAGGCGGTTGCCGGCGGCGGCCTGCTGCGCGGCGGCTTCGAAAGTCCCGAGCACGCGGCCGTCCGTGGAATCGCCGATGCGCGCCAGAAATCGCACGTGCACCGTCGGTGGGGACGCGCCGTCGGTCTCGGCCTGAAAATCCACCACCTCGACTTCCAGCCAATAGCCGCCGAAATGGGAGCCGTCCTCGCTCACGCTGCGCAGGCCGGAGCCGGCGCGAAACGCCTGCAACTCCAGATCGCGCACCACCTCGTCCAGCGGTCCGCTCCAGCGCGCGCCGGCATAGAAATCGAGGTGGTGGTCGGGATACAGCACGGCGATGTGGTCGGAGTTCAGCCCGGTCCGAACCTTCGGCCTGCGCATCTGAAGATCCGCGGCGATCGCCGCCGGTGGCATGGCCAAAGTCGCGGACAGCAGGTACACGGCCACCGGTTCGCTCTTGTTTTCGAACAGCGATCCACAGGCGGCCGACCCGAACAAAATCACGAGCGCAACGGCGGCGCGTGCCGGCGGACCGTTCATTTCGGCACCTGCACGCCACGATCCACCGGCTGGTAGATCAGCTGGGACGGATCCTGCTTCAGGCTGCGGGAGAGGTCGCGGAAGTCCCGTGCCGCGTCCTGACTCTCGCGCAACAGGCGCTCGAGCTCGGGCAGGCTCTGATTGGTGAAGTGCGTCAGGCCCGGCTCATTGTCGGCCACGAAGCGGTCCAGGCGGCCGGTGGTGACGGCAAGGTTCTGAGTGACCTCCCGCACCCGCGTCAGCGCCTCGCGGATGTCGGGCGCGGAATTCCCGGCAATGCCCCGCAGTTCGGCCGCCGTCCCCTGGATTTCCTGGGAAGCACGCCGTGCATCCGCGATCAGGGTCTGCGCGTCGCGCAACGCCGCCGGCATGCGCTCGCTCGCCTTACGCACATTGTCCAGCGTCGTCTTGAAGGCGCGCATGTTCTGCTCGCTGAACACCTGGTTCATGCGATCCACCAGATCGACGGCGTGCGTCGCCAGCGTCGGCAAGCTGGAGAGGAGCAGGTCGAAATCCGACGGCGCCGAGCGGATGATCGGATATTGCTCCCCCGGCGCCAACGGGCCCGCCGCAGCCGCGGTTTTCTGCTGCTCCAGGTCGACGTACAGCAGGCCGGTGATTCCCTGCAGACTGAGCGATGCCAGCGTGCGGCTGTCGATGGGCGCGGCGGAATCCACGTCGACGATGACCTGAACGGTCTTCTTCTGCCGCGGATCCAGCCTGATGCGCTTGACCTGGCCCACGTTGACGCCCAGATAGCGCACCGGACTGCCCTCGTTGAGCCCGCTGACCGTACCCTCGAAATAGATCTCGTAGCGTTCGTACGCGCGTTTCTCGCGGGCATCGGTGTACCAGAAGACGAAGCCGCCGCCGAGTGCGATGGCCAGCATGACGAAGGCGCCGACGGCGACGTAATTGGCATCCCTATCCATGGGTCTCCAGTTCCGCCCCGCGAGCGCGTGCGCCATGGAAGTACTCGTGTATCCACGGATGCGGATTCGACAGGATCCCTTCGAGCGTGTCGCTGACCATGCGGCCGTCGACCAGCACGCCGACGCGGTTACAGGTTCTAAACAGGGTATCCAGATCGTGGGTGACCATGACGACGGTGAGCTGCAGCTGCGTATGAAGATACAACAGTAGCTGATCGAAGGCCGCAGCGGAAATCGGGTCGAGACCGGAGGTCGGTTCGTCGAGGAACAGCAGCCTCGGCTCGAGGCTCAGTGCGCGGGCGAGCGCAGCCCGCTTGACCATGCCTCCCGACAACTGGGCGGGGAATTTGGCGGCTGCGTCCGGCGGCAGTCCGACCAGCGCCAGATTCAGCCCCGTCAGAAGATCGAGCGTATGTTCCGACAGTGCGAAATTTTCCCGCAGCGGCAGCTGGATGTTCTGGGCGACCGTCAGCGAGGATATCAGCGCACCGTTCTGGAAGGTCACCCCGTAGCTGCGCACCAGTGTTTCGCGGCCGGATCGCGACAGCGACTGCATGTCGCGGCCGAATATCTCGACGGTGCCTCCATCCGGCTGACGCAATCCCAAAATGGTGCGCAACAACACCGATTTACCGGTGCCGGAGCCGCCGACGATGCCGAATATCTCGTGTTCACGAACCACCAGATCGAGTCCGTCATGCACGGTTTGTGCGCCGAAACGGGTGACCAGCCCGCGCACACGGATCACCGCTTGGGCGTCTTGCGGCATTCAGAAATCGATTTTCACGTACAACACGGCGAACAGCGCATCGGCGAGAATCACCAGAAAGATCGACTGCACGACGGCGACCGTGGTCAGACGCCCGAGCTCGCGCGCGGATTCGCGCACCTGCATACCGCGGTATGTTCCCACCATGCCGATGAGCACCGCAAACACGGGCGCTTTGATCATGCCGGACCAAAAGGTGGTCGGCGACAGGGCTTCGTGCAGCCGGTTGAAAAACTCCGTCCAGGGGATGTCGAGCTGCAGCGCAGCCAGCAGCCCGCCGCCGGCGAGCCCCATGGCGTCCGCAAGGATGGTGAGAAGCGGCATGGCGATGACCAGGGCCAGAATTCGCGGCAGCACCAGCAATTCGATCGGGTTCATGCCCATGGCGCGCAGGGCGTCGATCTCGTCATTCAACTGCATCACCCCGATCTCGGCGGCGAACGCACTGCCGGAGCGCCCGGCCACGATGATGGCGGTCAACAACACCCCCATTTCGCGCAGCACCGAAATGGTCACCAGATCGACGACGAAGATGTCGGCGCCGAAGCGTGCGAGTTGCTGCGCGCCGAGATAGGCGACGATGACGCTGATGAGAAAGGCGATGAGTGCCACGATCGGAATGGCGGTCACGCCGGTCTCGTACAAGTGGCGGACCAGCGACGGCACGCGCAGCGCGCGCAGGCGGGTTAAGGCCTCGCCGCAGACCGCGACCACCCGCCCGAAGAAGCCGGTAGCGGCTCGCGCCGCGCGGCCCTGGGCGATGGACCAGTGTCCCAGGCGGTCCGCGATGCCCTCGATTCCCTGCGGCGCATCCCGCCCGTCTATTGGCGACATTTCACCGGGCGGCGCCAGCTTGCGCAACAATTCCAGATGACGCGGCGGTCCGCCGACGTGCGTTACGTTCAGATCGGCCGCGCCGATCGCCGCCAGCCGCGCCAGCAGCGCCCAGGTGGGTCCGATGCCCGGCGATTCGGCACCGGACCAATCGCACGACAGCGCGCCGTGCAACTCGGGCAGCCCGGCCAGGCTGTCCTCGATCTGCGCCATCGCGGCCAGCGACCAATCGCCGTGCAGACGCAGGCGCCAGCTTCGGCGTTCGCCGTCCAGATCCAGCGGTGCGGTCATTTCGTCCGCGGCGCGGCGTCGGCGAGACCCGCGGCCTCGCGCGCGTGGCTACCGTCGCAATACGGCGGGGTTGCGGTGCGCTTGCAGGCGCAGAGCCAGATCCGGCCGCCGTGCACCGGCGTGAACTTGAGCGGCGAGGAATCCCCGCCCTTGTGCGAACCGTCGCAGAACGGCTGCTGTGCGGCGAGTCCACAGCGGCACCACCAATAGGTCTTTCCGGCCTCGACGTCGACGGGCAGCGGATTCATGCACGTATGCTAGCAGGGGCGTATGCCAGCAGGCGCCTTTTGGGCTGTCCTTGATTGCGTCGCGGGCCCCGGAGGGTCTAACGTCGGCGTCAGCGATGCACAACGACCCCTTGCTGCAAATCCTGATCCTGCTGACCGCTTCGGTTTGCGTGGTGGCAGCCGTGCGCAAACTGGCGCTGCCGGCCATTCTCGGATACCTAGCCGTCGGCATGCTCCTCGGCCCGCACGCCCTGGCACTGGCAGCCGACAACGAGACGACCCGGCTGCTGGCGGATTTCGGAGTGGTGTTCCTGGTGTTCACGCTCGGCCTCGAGTTCTCCCTGCCCCGCCTGGTGGCCATGCGTTGGGAGGTACTCGGGGTGGGCGGTGCGCAGGTGCTGCTGACCACGGCGCTGGTCGCGGCCGTGGCGTTGCTGGCGTTCAGCGTCGCACCCGCGGTCGCGGTGGTCATCGGCGGCGCCGTCTCGATGTCCTCGACGGCTATCATCATCTCCCAACTCACCGAACAATCGGAGAACAACCGCACCCACGGCAGGCTGGCCGTCGCCATCTGCCTGTTTCAGGATCTGTCCTTTCCGCTGCTCCTGGCGCTTTTATCGTCGCTCACCATCGAGGGCCGCTCCGCCGATGCGCAGCAGATCGCGCAGGCGATCGCGATCGCTTTGCTGGCCCTGGGGCTGGTGCTGGCGGCCGGCCGGTGGCTGCTGCGGCCCCTGTTCCTCGCCATCGCCTCGGTGCACTCGACGGAATTGTTCTCGCTGGCGGTGTTGCTTGCGGTGCTGGCGTCGGCCTGGGCGACGCATGCCGCCGGACTGTCGCTGGCGCTCGGCGCCTTTCTGGCGGGCATGATGCTGGCGGAGACGGAATTCCGCCATCAGGTCGAGGCGACCATCCGCTCCTATCGCGAAGTACTGCTGGGATTGTTCTTCATCACGGTCGGAATGCTGCTCGATTTCGAGCTTCTGCTGCGGCACCTGCTGCTGGTCAGCATGCTGCTGGTGGGCATGCTGGTGATCAAGACCGCCGTCGTGGCGCTGGTGGCGGAGCCGGCGACGCACAGCTGGTTCAAATCCATCCGCACCGGCGTGGTGGTGGCGCAGGGCGGTGAATTCGGCTTCGCCCTGCTGACACTGGTGCTGCGCAACGAATTGCTGGTCTCGGCAGTCGTGCAGCCGCTGCTTGCGGCAACGGTGCTCAGCATGGTGCTGTCGCCCGTATTGATCCGGCACAACCGCCGGATCACCCGCTTCCTGCTGGCTGAATCCGGGCCTGCGCATTCGGAGGCCATGCGCGAGCAGCAGGCCACGCTCGCGGTGGCGGGACGCGATCATGTGATCATCTGCGGATTCGGCCGTGTGGGGCAGAACATCGCGCGGGTGCTCGAACAGAAGGGTTTCGAGTACATTGCGCTCGATCTCGACCCGTACCGCATCCGCGTCGGCAGACAGGCCGGCGATCCGATCATGTATGGCGACGCCGGCGAGGCCGGAGTCATGGAGAACGTCGGCGTCGCGCATGCCAGCTGCGTGGTGATCACGTTCGCGAATCCGAGCGTGTCGCTGCGCATATTGCGCGCGGTGCGCGGTCTGCGCAGCGATGTGCCGGTGCTGGTGCGCACCCAGGACGACACCAAGCTGGAGGAGCTGCAGTCGGCCGGAGCGACCGAGGTGGTGCCCGAGACTTTCGAGGCCAGCCTGATGCTGTTGTCGCATCTGCTGTTGCTGCTGAAGGTTCCGGTGTCCGGGGTGATTCGCACCGTGAACGACATCCGCGGCCATCGCTACGGAATGCTGCGCCAGATATTTCGCGCCGAGGGTGCGGAATACCTCGACGACAGCCATGCGTACCGCGAGGAGCTGCACAGCGTCGTCCTGCCGCCGCATGCCTGGGCAGTGGGCCGGAGCGTCGCCGAGCTGCAGGGTCGGGGATCGAAGGCGTCGGTGAGCGCGTTACGTCGCGACGGCATCGTCGGCCGCGAACCCGCACCCGAGACGGTGTTCAAGGTCGGCGACGTCGTGGTGGTGTGCGGCACACCTGAAGCCGTCGAGCATGCAGAGACATTGCTGTTGATGGGATGACCTGCTGCTGTTGGGATGGCGTTGATTTCCAGGCCGGTGTCGCGCCGGGTCGGTGTCGCATGATAATTTTGCGTGATAAATTTGTAATTTTTCCGCGCCTTGAACTCTTTGACAGTGCTGCGATGATTGCATAGTATCGGCTGAACCCCGCGCGTGTCGGCGAACATCATCGCCGCGCGTCTCTCGTCCCCTGAACTTGAGGCCCTGAACCCTGTCCCGATATTATTTTTGCGTTCATCATCATTTCAGAGGCAGCTAGATGGTATTGAAGGTCTCGCGTCCGGCCAATGCGGACAATTCCGGCGTTTATCGGCGACCGCAGGTCCTGCTTCGGCCGGTACGCTGCGACGAGATACCCGGCATTCTGGGCAAACCCAAATCCTATCCGGCGCCGGTGCGGCCGGTTGGCGCGAATTATTCACAGACGCGCTGCGTGGCCAGCGACGGGGGAACCGCGCTCGACATGGGCGGCCTTTCCAAGATCCTCGAGTTCGACGACGGCTGTGTGCGTGCACAGGCCGGCGTACGCGTCGGCGCCCTGGTCCGGGCGCTCGCCGAACGCGGCCTGGAGCTGCCGCTCACACCTGAGATCGGTAACATTTCGGTGGGCGCGCTCAGCGTGACCACGCTGCCGCAGCCGTCTTACGGCCCCGGTCTGGCGCAGTTGTCCTCCTGCGTGACCGAGATGAAGCTGATCACGCCCCAGGGCAAGCAGATGACGGTGAGCGAGCGCCAGCGGGATCTGATGCGTGTGCTGCGTTCGAGCTTCGGGATGCTCGGCATCGTGCATGAGGTCGTGCTCCGGGTGCGGCCCCTGACGCCGGTCAAGATCGATTACCAGGCCCTGCCGCTGGCGGATTTCGCCGCCCGCTTCGACGAGATCACGACCGCGCCGGGCGCCCTGCGTCTACACCTGTCTTCGTTCCAGGACCGCGTCACCGTCGAGCGGCGCACGCTCGATGAGGAGGCGAATGTCGGCCGCTCGGGGATATGGCAGATCCGCAATTCCGTCATGCGCAACGTGTTGCCGGCATTCGGCTCATCGGTGGGCAGCGTTCTGTCCGCGCCCGGTATGCGCCACGCCGTGCTGTCCGGCGTGCAGCGCGCGTTGCGCGCCACCCTGGACCGCGCCGCCAGCGGCGTGGTGATGCATGCCCATGACTGGATGCGCGATCTGCCGGAGGAGGCCTGGAAGGCCCGCTATACCTACAGTCTGTGGGCTTTTCCCGAGCGGGATTTTCCGCGCATCGTCGGCGAATATTTCGCCTTTTGCCGCAGCCATCAAAAACAGCATCGCTACCGCTGCAACGTGGTGAGCGGCTCGAGCCGGCTGCATCAGGACCGCGGCTCCCTGTTCAGCGTGAGCTATGCGGGCGCCGCCTGCACCATCGAGCCGTCATCCGCCGGAGAGAGGGGTTGGGACGATTTTCTCATCGACTTCAATGATTTTGCCTCCGCCTGCGGCGGCACGCCGACGTTCAATCAGACCCGCTCACTGCTGCGTGAACACGTCTCCAAGGCGCTGGGCGACCGCGGCAGACTGTTCCGTCAGCTGCGAAATCGGACGGACCCCCTCAACCGCCTGCAGAACAGCTATTTCGCCGCGCTGCTGGGCTAGGGCCCCGACATCTCCTAGAGATTGGCGATGATCTTGGCCTTGATGGTCTCGAATTCCGCGTCGCTGATGAGCTTCGCATCCAGCATTTCGCGTGCCTGGCGCAGGCGGCGGGCGGATTCGGATTCAGCGCCCGCCGTGGAGTCCGCGGCGGCGAATTGGTTCTGGCCGCCGCCGATCTGCACGCCGCCCGACCTGGCGCGCAACTCCTCGAGTTCGCGCACACGGCGTTTTTCGCGCCACACCTGATCGTGCTGCTGACAGATGCGGTAAATCGCCGCCGCTTGATCCTTGCGCAGACCCTCGAATGTCCACACGCGGTTGACCTCGGAGGCGATGTTCAAATCGGCGCTGGACTGCGCCACGAGGGTCAGGTCCGCGGCGATGATACCGGCCTTGATGTGCGATTCCTTCAGGTCCTGCCAGCGGATGTCCGCGGAATCGTAACCGCCGATCAAGCGGCGGCTCAGGGAGATGAAGCGGCCGGTGGTCGCCGCGATGAGCACCCGCCGGTGCGCGATGGCGAACAGGCGGTGCTGGACCGCCCAGGCCTCCAGGGTTTCGTCGACCGTCAACAAGCCCTTCAAGGTCGCCAGGGCTTCGGCGATGCTCGAATCCTCGTCGGACTGCAGCGCGGCGGCGGGGTCATTCATGGCGGAATCGCGGGGCGCCTATTGCAGATGCGCCTCGAGGAACCACAGGTATTTGTCGACGGCGCGTGAAATCTGCGTGAACAGGTCCGCGGTATCGGCATCGCCGAGCTTGTCGCTCTCGTCTATTGCGGCCCGCATCGCCTTGCCGTACACCGACAGCTGGGTCGACAGATAGAACAGGTGATCCTTGCCGGCGGTGATGTTGAGGGGATAATTCTTCAGCTTGCTGCGCTTGGCGGCCACCGCCACGGTTCCCTCGGCGATGCCGCCCAGGCTGGTGACCCGCTCCGCGATGTCGTCGATCTGTTCCAGCACGAGATCGGATATCTTGTCGAACAGCTCATGCAGCGCGATGAATTGGGGACCCTTGACGTTCCAATGCGCCTGTTTGACCTGTGTCTGCAGATCGATCGCGTCGGCAAGGCGGAGGTTCAGCAGCACGATGACGCTGCGCCGTGTTTTCTCCGACAAGTCTATCTTCGTCTTGTACATTTGCGCTCCTTCGATGACGACTTTCAACGATACCAGCCATTTTGCCAATTCTACATAGGTCCGGTTTCGTCAATCATGAATGCCGAAGAAAAAACCGATGTCGGGGGCGGTGTTCACGGCGAGGTCTTCCATGAATCCCATTTCCACCCGCCAGCGGCCGCGTAACCGATGCGCGGCCCCCAAGGTGAGCTGCAGGCTTGGACCGAGAAAGCGCAGTTCGCTGTCGACGCGGCGGGTCTGCCCGTCTATTTGCGCGCGCAGCGACCAGCCGCCCAGGCTGCGGGTGAGCGCGGTGCGCATGAAGGCGGCGGCTCGATGCCCGGAACCGGCGAACAATTCGTCGCCGAACGCCTGTACCACGCCCGCCTCGGCGCCGATCTGCCAAAGGATGCCGCGCTGCGCCATGTGCGCCCACACGGCGGCGTCCCAGGCGCCGTCGCTGGTGAGTTTGGCCGTGGAGCCCGTCGGCGCCTCCAAGCCGCCCCATAACGACACCGTTCGCGCATCGTCGTCCGCGGCAAACCAGCCCGCCTCGGTCGCCGTATTCCCGAAGCTCGTCTGGGAATGATCCAGGTGGATCTGGCCGTTGCCGCTGTAGAAGTAATCCAGCTGGTTCTTCGGATAATAGGGACGTTCGCCGCGCGGCAGACCGAATAACTGGTGCCAGGTGTCGATGGTGGTGTCCAGGAAGCCGCCGCCGTCGCGAATGAGCGGTACGGTGAACCGGTAGCGCCACCCGGCCGCCAAGACATCGCCGTAGCTGATCCGCAGGGTGTCGCTTTCGCCGTCGACGAACAGGTTCTCATCACCCCTGGATTCGACGTTGATGGTGTTGCTGATCGTAAGCGCGGCGGTGAGCATTGCGGGATCATTGCTGCGCGCGTCGCTCGCCAGCGGCAGGTAAAAGCCCCGCAGCAGCGGGTTCTCGTCGCGGATGGGAAAGAATTCCTCGGCGCCGCTGCCGGCGGCGTGCAGCAGACCGAGACCGGCGACCGCGGTCAGTGCGCCACCTACGGTGCATCGCCGGCCGGTCATCCGGCGTCGGTTCGCCGGTAGCGCACCTGGATGACCCCATAGATAAGTGCGAATCCGACCGCGGCGCCCGCCCACGTGGCCGCGTTCGACAGGAATGCCGCCGGGTTCATCAGGTCCCAGGCGCTGGCCGCGACCGCCGGTCCGTCCAAGTGCGCCAGGCCGTCTGCGCGCGCGTGGAATGCAACGGCGATGTAGCCGAACAGACGTCCGGCAATCTGGGTTCCCAGGACGTCGGTGCCCAAGAACCAGCGTTCGGCCAGATACAGCGCCAGCGGCGGCAATATCGACCAGAGCATGACGGCGCGGCGCGCCCACGCGGACACGAGCATCAGCCACCCGGCCACCGGCAGGTACCAGATGGCCAGGGTGACTATGAGATAGAGCCACAGCGCCTGCAGCTGCAGCCACAGGTCCATGCGCCACAGCGATCCACCGAGCAGCGAACTGGCGCGCACCGAGATGATGAATGCGATCAGCAGGCTCGTCAGGTCCGCAACCACGAAGTACACCACGGGAATCACCAGCAGTGCGGTCGCGAGTTTGGAGAGCACCGTCTCGGTATCCGACACCGGCAGGGATTTCCAGAACAGCACGCTGCGGTCCTTGCGATCGGTATACAGGCAGTCGAGCAGATACCACGTGGAATAGATCGACATCACCAGAAAGAAGGTGATGCCGAAGCCGAACAGCAAGCTGACGCCGACGCCGCTGCCGGCGTGCGCGGGCACTTCGATGTCGACGCGGCCGAACAGCGCCGCCAGCAGCAGCAGGCCGCCGAGAATCAGCGGCATCAGCCAAATGGAGCGGTTTTCCCACAGTTCACGGCGGATGAGCCACAAGGTGTTGTTCAGCGCGGCGTGCGGCGGTGTGGTCATGCGGCTTGCCTCGACAGTTTGGCCACGAACAGGTCGGCAATGCTCGGCGTGTGCAGCTCGCCGAAGGCCCCGAGCTTCTGCAGGTCGGGCGTCTCGTAATAGAAGAGCGTCTTGCCCAGCATGCGGCGCTCGTAAAACGGCTTCGCGGCGCGCGCCGTCTCGGTCTGATCCTCGTTCACCGCGACGACGGCGAAGCGGGTGCCCAGTTCCTCGACCGGACAGTCGAGCGCGATCCGCCCGCGCTCGATGAACATCACGTCGGTCAGCAGATTTTCGATCTCCTCGACCTGGTGGGTGGTGATGAGTATGGTCCGGCTCGCGTCCATGTAGTCGTTCAGCAGGGCGTCGTAAAAGCCGCGCCGCGCCAGCAGATCGAGTCCCAAAGTCGGTTCGTCGAGCACCAGCAGTTTCGCGTCGATCGCCATGGCCAGCGCCAGGTGGACCTGGGTTTTCATGCCCTTGGACAGTTCGCGCAGGGTCTGTTTGCGGGTGATCTGAGTCCTTGCGAGCAGTTCCAGGGCGCGTTCCCGACGGAAGCGCGGATGCACGCCGCCGACGAAATCGATCGCGCGGTCGACCCGCAGCCAGGACGGCAGCACGGCAACGTCGGCGATGAAGCAGACATCGCGCATCAGCGCTGCGCGCTCGCGAAACGGCTCGCGGCCCAGCACGGACAGGCTGCCTTCATAGGGGGTGAGGCCGAGGATGGCGCGCATCGCGGTGGTCTTGCCGGCGCCGTTCGGACCGATCAAACCGACGATGCGCCCGGGTTGAATGGTGAAATCGGCGTGATCGAGGGCCAGATGC
Organism: Gammaproteobacteria bacterium; assembly: GCA_003137095.1. Lineage (GTDB taxonomy): Bacteria > Pseudomonadota > Gammaproteobacteria > Steroidobacterales > Steroidobacteraceae > Bog-1198. Next base: position 38,903 of record PLET01000114.1, on the reverse strand, counting down.
GCGCCGTAACGCTTGCTCAAGCCGTGAGCTTCGATGATTGCGGTCATGTCACGCTTCCGGGTTCTTTCGGCTCGCCGCCGCGGGACGGCGGCGCCGGATGGGTGATTGCGGGGGTCCGTGCGAACAGTTCCGTCGCGGAAAATCCGAGCCGATGGATGACCGCCAGAATCTGCGGCCATTCCTCGGTCAGGAAACGGCTGCGCTCGCCGGCCAGCAGCTCGCGCCGTGCGCCCGCACTGACGTACATGCCGAGCCCGCGGCGCTTCTCCACCAAGCCCTCCTCGACCAGTTGTTGGTAGCCCTTGAGCACCGTCAGGGGGTTGAGCCGGTAATCGGCCGCCACCGCGCGCACGGAGGGCAGGGGATCACCCTCCTTCAAGGCGCCCTCGAGAATCAGCGCCACCATGCGATCCCGCAGCTGGCGATAGATGGGCTGGTTGTCGTTCCAAGAGGGCTTCATGGCATGTGATTTGGTAAGTTGGTTATATAGTACGATATAACACCAGATCACACGATGCACGTTTTTTTGCAGCGATTTTCTTTGCAGCATCGGGGCGCCCGAGCCATGCTTGACCCCGATGGAGGCGTTTGCGCGTTGCTGACTCTTGGATCTTTGAAATGCCGCACACCGTCCCCAACTCCTTATCGCCCCATCCCGACTGCGCGCCCGAGCCGGCCGTTGCGGCCGAGGCCGACGTGGTGCTCATGCTGCAGTACCGGGACGGGGATTTGCGCGCCTTCGAGACGCTCTATGCCCGGCACCGGGGGCCGCTGTATCGGTATCTGCTGCGCCACGTGCGCAATGCAGCAGCCGCGGCCGACCTCTTTCAAGAGGTTTGGTCGCGCGTGATCGCCACGCGCGCGCGGTATGAACCGAGGGCGAAATTCGCCACCTACCTGTTCCACATCGCACACAACTGCGCCGTCGATCATCATCGCCGCAGCGGCGCAGGCCGCAGCCATGCGGCGCCGCTCGACGCGCAGTTTGCCTGCCCGGAACCGGAAGTCCCGGAGCACGAGCGGCCGGATCGGCTCGCCGAATACGCAGAGCGGCAGCTCGCCCTGCTCGCGGCATTGGCCGCGCTGCCACCGGAGCAGCGCGAGGCGTTTCTGCTGCACGAGGAATCCGGGCTCGGCATCGAGGACATCGCCCGGGTCACCAGCGTCGGCCCCGAAACGGCCAAGAGCCGTCTGCGCTACGCCGTGCGCAAATTAAAGAAATCCCTGTGCGAGGCATCGGACCCCATGACGCAATCCGTCAAAGCACGCGCCTTTTGATCCGGGGCCAATCCCATGAACCCCCGGCTAGATGATCTGCAAAAATTCCGGCTCGACAGCGCCTCGGTGAGCCGCGCCTATCACCGTCTGCCGGCGCCGGCGCCGCCGCGGACCCTCGATGTCCGGGTGCTGCACGCGGCACGCACGGCACAGGCTGCGGCATGCACGGCCGCCGAGCGCACGCCGGTCAGGTCGCAGTATCTGGCACCCCTCGCGCTCGCGGCCAGCGTGCTGCTGTCTGTGGCCGTGGTGCTCGCCATGGTCTTCGGGCCGCAGGCCATCCGGCGCGGCGAGGAGTCGCCGCGGATGCTTCCGGCCGCCGCCCGGGCGGCGCGGCACGATGCGCCGCCCGGCATCATTCAAAATCGGCAGCTGTATACCAGCGATCCGCCGGCGCCGCGCGAGACGCCGTCGGCCTGGCTGGCGCGCATTGCCGCCCTGCGCAAGGCGGGCCGCGAGGCCGAGGCCGATGTGCAGTATCGCCGGTTTCTCGAGGCCTATCCCGCGTTCGCACGCGACACCGAATGGTAGCGCGCAGGAGCGCCGCGCCGTTGCCATGGATGGCGGCGGCGCACTGCACCGCGGCGGCGCCCGTGCTGCGGGAATCGCCCGCCACCGCGACCTGGGAGTCATCGACATGCGGCAAATCGCACCCACGGTGGCCGGGATTCTCGGGGTGGGACTGCCCGCGGCGGGGGCCGCGCCGCTGCCCGTGCATCCGTAGCGCCCTCGAGGGCCCCTCGATCCGGATTTTCGGCTACCATTGCCGACTTTTCGCCGCGGAGCGTTCATGAAAAAGCCAGTCACGGTCACCATCACCGGCGCAGCCGGCAACATCGGCTACGCACTCGCGTTTCGCGTGGCATCGGGACAGATGCTGGGTGCGGATCAGCCGGTAAGCCTGAACCTGCTGGAGATCACCCCGGCGCTGCCCGCGGTACGCGGCGTGGTGATGGAGTTGAACGATTGCGCATTTCCGACCCTGCACGCCGTCAGCGCGACGGACGACGCCAGGGTGGCCTTCAAGGACTGCAATTTCGCGATGCTGGTGGGCGCGCGGCCGCGCGGCCCGGGCATGGAACGCAAGGACCTGCTGCTCGAGAACGCCAAGATCTTCTCGGCCCAGGGCAAGGCCCTGGATGCCGTGGCCAGCCACGACGTGCGTGTGCTCGTGGTCGGCAACCCCGCCAACACCAATTCGCTCATCGCGCAGCGCAATGCGCCGTCGCTGCCGGCCGCGAGTTTCACCGCCATGACGCGGCTCGACCACAACCGCGCCCTGGCGCAGCTCGCTGAAAAGACCGGCGTCGCCGTGGCCGACGTCAGGAAGGTCATCATCTGGGGCAACCATTCCGCCACCCAGTATCCCGATCTGCATCACGCGACGGTCGGCGCAAAGGCGGCGCTGTCGCTGGTGGAGCAAAGCTGGTTCAAGGAGAATTTCATCCCGACGGTGCAGCAGCGCGGCGCCGCCATCATCAAGGCGCGCGGCACCTCCTCGGCGGCATCGGCCGCCTCCGCGGCGCTCGATCACATCCACGACTGGATCCATGGCACCGCCGCCGGCGATTGGGTCAGCATGGGCGTGCCCTCCGACGGCAGTTACGGCATCCCCGCGGGCGTCATCTACTCCTATCCGGTGACCTGCAAGGGCGGCGCCTACAGCATCGTTCAGGGCCTGTCCGTCGACGAATTCAGCCGCGGCAAAATGACCGCCACTCATCAGGAATTGCTGGAGGAGCGCGACGGGGTCAAAGATTTGATCTGACCGGTGCGGGGCCTATAGTGGCCCGCATGGACACTTTCCCCGCCGCGGCGGCCGCGGCTGTCGGCTGGTTCGCTTTGCTGCTGGTGGTGCTGGCGGTCCTCACCTACCGGCGGGTGGGTCTGGCGGCGTCGACCGCGGTGCTCGGCGCTTTGTTGCTGGCTTTTTGGGCGGCCAGCGGCGCCGCGATCGGTTGGAAGATCGCGCTGTCGATTCCCTGGGTCTGGCTCGGCCTGCTGAACCTGCGACCGTTGCGCCTGGCGTTTTTCACGCGGCCGTTTCTCAAGAATTATCTGAAGATGCTGCCGTCCATGTCCGCGACCGAGCGCGAGGCCCTCGAGGCCGGAACCGTGTGGTGGGACGGCGAATTGTTCACCGGCGGCCCCGATTGGCGCAAACTCATGTCGGCGAAGGTGCCGGCGCTCACCCCCGAGGAGCAGGCCTTCCTGGACGGCCCCTGCGAGCGGCTGTGCGCCATGCTCGATGACTGGGACATCACCCACCGCCGCGCCGATCTGCCGCCGGCGGTGTGGGATTTCATCAAGGCCGGCGGCTTCTTCGCGATGATCATCCCGAAGCGCTATGGCGGATTGGAATTTTCGGCCTATGCGCACTCCTGCGTGCTCATCAAGATCGCTTCGCGCTCGGCCACGGCGTCCTCGACCATAGCCGTGCCCAATTCACTGGGCCCCGCCGAATTGCTGCTTCACTACGGCACCGACGAGCAGAAGGATCGCCTCCTGCCGCGCCTCGCGCGTGGCGACGAGGTGCCCTGCTTCGCCTTGACCGGCCCGCGGGCCGGTTCGGACGCGGCTTCGATTCCCGACACCGGGATCATCTGCAGGGGGATTTGGCAGGGTGCCGAGGTCGTCGGCATCCGTCTGAATTTCTCCAAGCGCTACATCACCCTGGCGCNNGCGGTGCTGTACCTGGCGTACCGCCGACTGCCGCTGCTGTCCTTCACCAGCGCCTTTACGGTGCTGCTTTTGGCCTACAGTGTGCTGGGTCATCCGGCCGGGGCCTGGCAGGGCGCGCTTTGGGTGCTGCTGGCATGCTTCTGGTTGCTGAACCTGCGACCGCTGCGCATCGCGCTGATCAGCCGGCCGTTCATGCGCGCCTACCGTCGGCTGCTGCCGCCGATGTCAGCGACCGAACGCGACGCGCTCGAGGCCGGCACGGTGTGGTGGGAAGGTGAGCTGTTCACCGGCAATCCGGATTGGCGCAAATTGCAGGCCGCCGCACCCCCGAAACTTTCGGCCGAGGAGCAGGCGTTTCTCGACGGCCCGTGCGACACCCTGTGCCGCATGCTCGATGATTTCGACATCACGCACCGTCGCGGCGACATGCCACCGGAAGTGTGGCAGTTCATCAAGTCGCAAGGCTTCTTTGCGATGATCATCCCCAAGCGCTACGGCGGTCTGGAGCTATCCACCTACGCGCACTCGAGCGTGCTGGTGAAGCTGGCAGGCCGCAGCGTCACCTGCGCATCCACCGTGGCGGTGCCGAACTCGCTGGGCCCGGCGGAACTGCTGTTGCATTACGGCACCGACGAGCAGAAAAACCATTATCTGCCGCGGCTGGCGCGCGGCGAGGAAATTCCTTGCTTTGCGCTGACCGGGCCGCGGGTCGGTTCGGATGCGGCGTCGATCCCTGACACCGGCGTGGTATGCCGCGGCTTGTGGCAGGGCCGCGAAGTCATCGGACTCAAGTTGAATTTCGACAAGCGCTACATCACCCTGGCGCCGGTCGCGACCCTGGTGGGACTGGCGTTCCGGCTGTTCGACCCGGATCAGCTCATGGGACCTGCCAAGGATCTGGGCATCACCTGTGCACTGATTCCCCGGGACACTCCGGGCGTGAGCATCGGCCGGCGGCACTTTCCGCTGAACATCCCCTTTCAAAACGGCCCGATCCACGGCCACGACGTGTTCGTGCCCCTGGACGCCATCATCGGCGGCTTCAAGATGGCGGGTCAGGGATGGCGCATGCTGGTGGAGCAGCTGTCGGTCGGACGCTGCATCTCGCTGCCGTCGAACGCCACCGGCGCGGCACAGGCCGCCGTTTACGCGTCCGCCGCCTATGCGCGCATTCGCCGGCAGTTCAACATGCCGGTCGGCCGCTTCGAGGGGGTGGAGCAGGCGCTGGCGCGCATGGCGGCCCGCACCTACATCATGGACGCGGCACGCTCCGTCACCGCCGGGGCGATCGACGGCGGCGAGAAGCCCTCCGTTCCATCGGCCATGCTCAAGTATCACGTCACCGAACTCGGCCGCCTGGTCGCCAACGATGCCATGGATGTGCACGGCGGCAAGGGGATCTGCCTCGGACCGAGAAATTACCTGGGCCGCAACTATCAGATCGTGCCCGTGGCGATCACGGTGGAGGGCGCCAACATCCTCACGCGCAGCCTCATCATCTTCGGCCAGGGCGCCGTGCGCTGCCATCCCTGGGTGCTGAAGGAGATGAATGCAGCTCGCAATCCGAGCCGCGACGCCGGCATCCGGGAATTCGACACAGCCGTGCGCGGCCACATCGGATACGCCATATCGAACGCGGTCAGATCGCTGGTGATGGCCTTCAGCCTGGCGCGCTTCACCCGGGTTCCGCAGCCCGGCGCGACGCGCCGCTATTTCCAGCACATCAACCGCTTCAGCGCCTCCTTTGCGCTGGCCACCGATGTCGCGATGCTTGCACTCGGCGGATATCTAAAGAAAAAGGAGTCCTTGTCGGGTCGGTTGGGCGATGTGCTCTCCTCGATGTATCTGGCCTCGATGGTGCTCAAGCATCACCACAACCAGGGCGCTCATGAGGAGGACCTGCCGCTGGTTGAATGGGCCTGCCGCAGCCTGCTCTACCAGGCGCAGGAGCAATTGCATCAGTTTCTGCGAAATTTCCCCAATCGCCTGCTGGCCGCCGCCATGCGCCTGTTCATCTTCCCGCGCGGACTCACCTATTTCCCGCCGAGCGACGCCGAGGGCCGGCGCATCGCCGACCTGATCATGAATCCCACCGCGGCCCGGGAGCGCATGAGCGCCAATTTGTTCAAGACCCTGGCCCCCGGCAACGCCCTCGGGCTGCTGCAGGAGGCGCTGGTGCTGTGTGCGCCCGCAGAACTGCTGGAGAAGCGCATTCGCGTGGAGGGTATCAAGACGGGGCGCGTCACGGCCCTGGAGTTGCCGGGGCAGATCGAGCAATCCCTGCAGGCCGGCATACTCACGGCGGCCGAGGCCGGGTTGCTGCGCGAGTATGATGCCAAGGTCATGGACATCGTCGACGTCGATGATTTTGCGGCGGATGAATTGAGCCGCGCATGAACCTGCGGGCGATATTGCACGTCGACATGGATGCCTTCTACGCGTCCGTGGAAGCGCTCGACCGCCCGGAATTGAGGGGCAAGCCGCTGATCGTCGGGGGCACCGGCGTACGCGGCGTGGTTGCCGCCGCCAGCTACGAGGTGCGACGCTACGGCGTGCGGTCCGCGATGCCGATGCGCGAGGCGCTGCGGCTCTGTCCGCAGGCGGTGTGCGTGGCACCGCGCATGTCACGCTACGCGCAGGTTTCCGCGCGCGTGTTCGCGATCTTCCACGAGTTCACGCCGCTGGTCGAAGGCTTGTCCCTGGACGAGGCTTTCCTGGACGTCACGGCCAGCCAAACCCTGCTCGGGGAGGCCGCAGCGATCGGCGCGCAGATCCGGCACCGCATCCGCGCGCACACCGGCCTCACCGCCTCGGTCGGCGTGGCACCGAACAAGCTGCTGGCCAAGATCGCCTCGGACCTGAACAAGCCCGACGGCCTGTGCCGCATCGGAGCCGACAATCTGCGCGAAGTTATCGACCCGCTGCCCGTTTCGCGCCTGTTCGGCGTGGGCAAAAAGACCCTGCCGCGGGTTCTCGCCGCCGGCATCCACACATTCGGCGATCTGCGCAAGGCCGCCGACGAGCAGTTGTGGCGGGCGTTCGGCAAGGATGGACGGGCGATGCGCGATCTGGCGGACGGCATCGATGACCGGCCGGTCATTGCACGGCGCGAGGAGAAATCCGTCAGCGCGGAACGCACGTTCGCCGTGGATCTGTGCGACGCGGCGCGCATGAGATCCGAATTGCTGCGGCTCGCCGACCGCACCGCATCGCGACTGCGCGCGCAGGATCTGGCGGCCGCCAAGGTGGTGGTCAAGATCCGCCGCGGCGATTTCACGACATTCACCCGGCAGCGCGCCTTCGAACCCGCCACGCAGGATACCGCCGCCATCAGTCGCATGGCGCAGGCCTTGCTCGACGAATGGCTGCGCGGGCATCCCGGATCGGCGGTGCGCCTGCTGGGGGTCGGCGCCGGCGAACTGCAGTGCATTCCCGGGCCGGGGTTGTTCGCCGGCGGCGCGCTCCGGGATGCCCGCCTGGATGCCGCCGTCGACGACATCAGGCGCCGGTTCGGCGGCGATCTCCTGACGCGGGCCAGCCTGCTGGATGCGGATCCGCCCGGTCCGGGCGCGCCGCGCAACAGGGCTTGATATCATCGAGTCCTCATGTATACGAGTTTCTTCGGTCTCAGCGAAAAGCCGTTCGCCATCACGCCGGATCCGCGCTACCTCTATCTGAGCGAGCGCCACGCCGAGGCGTTGGCGCATCTGCTGTACGGCATCAACGAATCGGGCGGCTTCATCCAGCTGACCGGCGAAGTGGGCACCGGCAAGACCACGGTGGTTCGCACGCTGCTGTCGCGGATTCCGCACCACGCCGATGTCGCCGTGATCATGAACCCGCGCATCACACCGGTGGAGTTTCTGCTCACCATCTGCGAGGAGCTCGGCATCGCCGTCGAGGATGCAGATCGCGGCAGCGTCAAACAGATGGTGGACGCACTGAACCGGCGGCTGCTGACGGCGCATGCCGAAGGACGCCGCGTCATCGTCATCGTCGATGAGGCCCAAAACCTGTCGGCCGACGTGCTCGAACAGGTCAGACTGCTCACGAATCTGGAGACCCCGACGCAAAAGCTGCTGCAGATCATCCTGATCGGCCAGCCGGAGCTGCGCGACCTCCTGGACCGCACCGAACTTCGCCAGCTTGCGCAGCGGATCACCGGCCGCTACCACTTGAACCCGCTGTCGAGGGAGGAGACCAAGGGGTACGTGCGGCACCGGCTGAGGGTGGCCGGCGCCTCCAGCGAGATATTCGGCGCCTCGGCCGTGAACGAAGTGCATCGGCTCTCCTCGGGCATCCCGCGCGTCATCAACGTGACCTGCGACCGCGCCTTGCTCGGCGCGTACACCCGCGAGGTGCGCAAGGTGACGGCGGCGCTGGTACGCCGCGCCGCCGGCGAGGTGTACGGACGGCGATTCACTCCGCGGTGGATGGGCTGGTTGGGCGCCGGTGCGGCCGCGATCCTGGTCGCGGCTGCCGCTTTCGGCGCCTGGCGCACCGGCTACTGGCCGCGGCCGGCCAGCAGCCTGCACGCCGGCATGCCCGGTGCGGTGCACGAGCCCGCGTCGCCGATCCGACCGGCTGCAGGGTCGGCGGGCGCCGCCGAGCCCGCCCTGCCCGCGGCCGCACCCGCGGCCGGTACCAGGAGCGCCGGTGCCACGAGCACCGTGGCGACGGCGCCCGCGCCCGTGTCCATCAACGCCCTGTTGAACGCAAACGCCGCCAGCACCACCGATGCGGCGGCTTATCGCCGGCTGCTGGCGCTGTGGGGAACCGCGCTGGCGAACGATCGCGATCCCTGTGCGCAGGCCGCCAAGGCCGGGCTCGCCTGTCTCGATCAGCGCGGCTCTTGGGCGCAGGTGAGGGTGCTCAACCGCCCGGCGATCCTTACCCTCACCGACGATCAGGGCCAGCGACATCGGGTGGTGCTGCGCAATCTGGAGGAGAACATGGCGACGCTGGTGTTGGGTGAGCGCGACGTGCGCGTGCCGTTGAGTGAGCTGTCGCGGGCGTGGTTCGGCGAGTTCACGGTGGTCTGGAAGCCGAAGACCCAGCTGCCCCGCGATTTGTCGGTGGGCATGAGCGGCGACGCGGTGCGCTGGCTGCGCCGCAGCCTGGCGGCGCTGCGCGGCGCGGCGGCGGACCGCGATCACGGCGACACCTATGATGAGGAGCTGGCCATCGCGGTACAGAATTTCCAGCGCGAACATCGGCTCAACGTCGACGGCATTGCCGGCATCCAAACCCAGGTCGTGCTGGACACGGCGCTGGCCGAGCCGGGCTCACCGCTGCTGCAATCCGCCACTCCGCGCGGCGGGTGAACACCGATGTCCTTCATACTCGACGCGCTGAAGAAATCGGAGACGGAACGGCAACGCCAGTCGGTGCCGGGCTTGATGGACGCCGGAGGTGCGCCGTCGCGCCCCTACCTGCCGCGCTGGGCCATCGCGCTCGGCATATTGCTCGGCATCAATCTCATCGTGCTGATCATCGTACTGGTGCGCAATGCCGCGCCCGCACCGCTCGACGCGGCCGCGCCGCCCCACGCCCCGGCCGCGGCGGCAGCCGGAGTCGCAAGCGCGCAGGCCCCCCACTTCAGCCCGCTCGACGCGCCGCCGGCGGCATCAGCGGCGGCGGCGGCGCCCGCATTGGCCGATGCGGCCCCGGAGTACGCGCCGGAAATCCCGGTGGATGGCGCCGACGATGCGCCGTCGGCGCACAAGCCGCCCGCCGCGGGCCACGCCGCCAGACCGGCCGGGCTGCACCGGGATCCGCTGCTGAGCGACGCCGCCGATTCGGACAATGACGAGGTGCTGCCGTCGATGAGTGAATTGAATCTCACCGGAGCCGATGGTCTGCCGGAGCTGCACATCGACGTGCATGTGTTCGCTACCAAGCCCTCGGACCGGTTCGTCTACATCAACATGCGCAAATACCGCGAAGGCGCCACGCTTCAGGAAGGGCCCGTGCTGGAGCGCATACGGCGCGACGGCGCCGTACTCGACTATCACGGACTGCGGTTTCTGCTGCCGCGGCAGTGATCCGCCGGGCTGGCCGTCGGCGATCTTTCGGGGCTCAATCGGACAGGACGAAGGTGACCTTCAGGCGCACCCGGTATTCGGTCACCCTGCCCTTGGCGATGACCAGTTCCTGACTCGCCACCCACGCGCCGGCGACGTTCTTCAGGGTCTTGGTCGCACGTTTGACGCCGTTGTCCACGGCGTCCTCGAAGCTCTTCTTGGACGAGGCGATGATTTCGGTGACCCGGGCGACTGACGACATGCTGTTCTCTCCTTGCGGCATATGCGCCCCGGCATCCTGCCAGAGGCGCGGACGGCTGTACATCGACCGGCGCCGCTATCGGGTTCAATCGCCCTGCGCCAGCCGGCGCAGCGCTTCGCCCGAGAGACGGTGGCTGACCCACTCGGCATTGGCTTTGGCGCCGAGCGACTCGTAGAAATCACGGGCGGGCCGGTTCCAATCGAGCACGGCCCACTCGAACCGGCCACAATCCCTTTGCAGCGCGAGCTTCGCCAGGTGTATCAGCAGGGACTTGCCGACCGCGCGGCCGCGAAATGCGGGCCGCACGTACAGGTCCTCCAAATACAATCCGCGTTTGCCGAGGAAGGTCGAGAAATTGTGGAAATACAGGGCGAATCCGGCGGGTTCGCCACCGCACCTCGCCACGATTGCCTCCGCGACCGGATGGTCGCCGAACAGACTCTCCCGCAGGGAGGCCTCGCTGGCCACGACCTCATGCTCGAGTTTCTCGTACGCGGCCAACTCCCGGATGAAAGCCAGCATCAAGGGTATGTCCGCGGCGGTGGCGGCGCGAATGTCCGGATCGGCTGCGGTCATGATGATCCGAGTTTAGCCCTTTGCCGGCTTTGGAGTACGAGCGGCGGGCCGATCGTGCGATGATTGGTTCATGCGCAAGATATTGACCCTGACCATGAGCGGCCTGGTGACGGTGCTGCCGCTCGCGCTGACCGTCTATGTGATTTGGTGGCTGGTCCACACCGTCGAGGAATGGCTGCGGCGCGCATTGATCGCGCTCAAGATCGTGAGTCCCGAGCACTACTGGCCGGGACTCGGATTGATCGCGGGTTTTTTGCTGCTGCTGGCGGTCGGCGGCCTGGTCAATGCCTACGCCGGCCGGATATTCCTGGGCTATTGGGACGATTTCCTCGGCCGCATTCCGTTCGTCAAGACCCTGTACGGCGGATTTAGAGACGTGGTCAGCCTGCTGCCGTCCGGCAGCGGCGAGAAGCGCGACCTGCAGCGCGTGGTGGTGGCGCGATTCGGTGAAGTTCACGCGATCGGCTTCGTGACCCGCGAGGACGTGCCGTCGGTGCTGTTCGCACACGGCGGCCATGACTGGGTCACCGTCTACTTTCCGATGAGCTACGCGTTCGGCGGCTATACGCTGTACGTGCACCGCGATCACGTCCAGGCGTTGGACATCTCGGTCGAGGATGCGATGCGGCTTGCCATCACCGCGGGTCTCACCGCCGCGGGCGGGCGGCCTAGAAGCGTATAGACGGGCCGCCTCGATCATGCGCCAGTGGCTCCAAGTGTTGGTCATCTGCGTGGCCCATTCGAGTTTTGCATGGTGTGCCGTCGCGGCGCACGACGCCCAGCAGAAATCCGCGGCCGAGCGCTTTCAGGCTTGGAAAGCCGCGGCCGCGCAGAAGCTCGGCGCGCGCGCCGACGCGGACTCTCTGGCCACTGCGGCGGCGCTGCTGTTTGCCGGCGCGTCCGCCAAACCCGGTGCGGATGCGGCCGCGCTCGACCTCGCCGCCCGCGCCAGCGCCTTGGCGCCCTCCGATGCCGCAATCGCCTGGTTGCGCCTGCAGCTGTGCAGGGCGGCGCCGGATTGCGACTTTCGCGATGCCGCCACCGCGATGCGCTGGATCGCCGCCGACAATGCCGCCGCTTGGCTGCCCAACTTGTCCCTGGCGCAAAAGGATCGGGACAAGACCGAGGTGGATCGGATCCTGGCGGACATGGTCCTCGGCAAGCGTTTCGACATCTACTGGAACCGCATCAACGTCATGATGATCGACGCGTTGAAATCGGTGGCCGGCAGCCTGCCCGGCGCGTCCTTCAATTCGGATGCCGGACGCCTGCGCATCGTGCGGGGAATCGCGGGTTCCGAAGTAGTGCCGGCCTACCACCCGTTGATCGATGCCTGCAGGTCGCCGGGCGGGGCCGGCGAACGGCGCGATTCCTGCTTGAAGCTCGCCAGAATCATGCAGCAGGGCGATGTGATCAGCAGCCAGCTCGTGGGATTCGGCATGGAGCGGCGCTTCGCGTCCCCGGACGGCAGGGAGGCCCGGGCGATCGACGATCGGCGGCATGTTCTCGATTATCGCTTGTCGACCGCCGCGAAATTCGACGACCCGTTGCTGCCCTGGCTGAGGAACAAGCGCGCCCGCTGGCGCCTCGCACGCATGCGCAGCACCCAGCGCGAGGAGGACGTTTGCCTGGCGATCATCCGCGAACAGGGAATGGCACCCGACCCTCCCGGCGAACGACCGGTGAGCGATCCACAGCACCCGTAGGCGCTCCTGGCAGGATTTACGCAGCGTCGCACCCCGCGCCCTGTCAGCGATTCGCGGGTGTGGCCACCCAGCAATCCCGCTGGTGTTCGTCGACGATCCCGACGGCTTGCATGAAAGCGTAGCAGATGGTGGTTCCGACGAAGCGAAAGCCCCGGTGTTTCAGGTCCTTGCTCATGGCATCGCTGATCTTGCTCGAGGCGCGAAACTCACTGCGTCGGGCCGGCCGGCGGCGCAGGGTGAGGCCGTCGGTGAACCCCCAGATGTAGGCGTCGAAAGCGCCCGGCGCATCGCAAATGGCAAGGTAGGCCTTCGCATTGTCGATGAAGGCCGCGATCTTCAGCCGGTTCCTGACGATGCCCGGATCGTGCATCAATTGCCGGCGCTTGGCGGCGCCGTAGCGGCTCATTTTGGCGGCATCGAAGTCGTCGAAGGCCCGCCGATAGGAGTCGCGCTTGCGCAGGATGGTGAGCCAGGACAGACCGGCCTGCGCGCCCTCCAGGCACAGCATCTCGAACAGTCCGCGGTCGCTGTGGACCGGCACCCCCCATTGCGTGTCGTGGTAGACCACGTACAGCGGATCCGGCGGACACCAGGCGCAGCGTCGCCTGCCGTCCACGTGCGGCGCCCGCGCCATCAGCCCGACTTGAATCCGATCTTGACGTGGCTGCCGTCGCAATACGGCTTGTTGGCGGAGCCGCCGCAGCGGCACAAATAGGTTTCCACGGTGCGCAGCAAGGTGCGACCGGTGCCGGACACCAACTCGAGCGCGCCGCTCACCTTGAGGGGACCATTGGGCGCCGGCGATATCTCGAGTGGACCGTCGCGCACCGCGAGCGGCTTCGACTCGGCGCTCGGCGGTTCACCGCTCGCGACGAAATGCGCCGCGATGTGGCTCGAGTCGCAATAGGGTTTGTTCTTCGATGCCCCGCAGCGGCAGAGCGTGGCGCGCAGGCCGGCATCGACGCCCCCGATGCGCAGCGGCGCGCGAAATGCCAGCGGCCCGTTTTCCCGCACCCGCACCACATTGACCAGCGGCGGGCGCTCCTCCTCACCGCCGTCGAGCCGCTCGACTTGAATGGCGCCGGAGGGGCAATTGCGCGCGATTTCGGTGAGCTCATCCGGCGTTGCGCTGTCCGGATGGATCCATTCGCCGGACACATTGGGCACGAAGACGTCGGGCCGGTCGAGAACGCAATGCCGCGAGTGGATGCATTTTTTCGATTCGAAGCGGATGACGGCCCGTTTGCCGCGGACTGTTTCGATGCTGTCTGCCATGTTTACCCCGGTGCAAAAATCCCGTGGAGCCGGTTCGCTGCCTGGTTCGCCGGACCCTGGGTGTAGACCAATTCGATGTGATTGACGCCATGCGTGCGCCGCGCCAAGCGGCGGATCTCATGCATCAATTTGAGCAATATCGTGGAGTTTCGCGCCGCGGCATCGAGTCCCGGCGCCACGCCGAGATGCAGCACGACGAAGCGTTCGTCGGTGAGGTGCACGAACACGGCCACCCCCACGGGCCGGCCCGCAGCGGAAACCGCGAACAGACTCTGAACGCCGAGGTTGCCGATCCGTATCCGCAAGGCACCGTCCTGTGCATGGATCTCCGGCGCACCGTAGGCCTCTATCGAATGCTCGATGCCGTTGCGCACGCGGTGCTGGTTGGCGTTGAAGAACAGCAGCTCTTCCAGCGCCGGGCGCTGCTCCAGGGCGAGTGTCGAGGTGATTACGATCGACTCGTGCAAAGTCACCCCGGATCTGGAATTGGCGCAATGTGTAGCGAGTCACAGACACCGCTGCCGCGATGCAGCACGATCTGTCTGTTCCCTGAGACCCCGTATCGTATAGCGTCGCCGGCAGAATGGCACTAGCGTTACGGAGTACCCTGGATGGACTGCTGCTCTGCGGCATAAGTCCGGGACCTGCGGTCATCATGAGGTACCCGTGCTCGCTTCGAACGAGAATGACGGCGCGCTCGAAACACAGCATTTCAGCCTCGCCAGCGACATCGTGGAATTGGTGGTTTTCACCACCGACGGCGCGACCATGCAAACCTTGCGCGAGGCCGTGAGCGGCGCGCGGCGGCTATGGCACGTCACCGCCGCGGACAAGATCAGCGACCTGCTGGTGGCCGGCGAGGTCGGCATCGTGATGCTCGATGTGCACGATCTGCAGGACTCCGCCGCGCGGTTCATCGGCGACATCTGCCGGCAATTCCCCGATCTGGTGGTGCTCGCTACCGGCAATCGGGATGCCGAAACGACGCTGGCCGGCCTGATCAGCGCCGGCACCGTTTATCGCTTCGTCCACAAGCCACTCTCGCCGGGCCGCGCCAGATTGTTCGTCGATGCGGCCGTGCGAAAGCATGGCGAGCAGCGCCGTCGGCTGCCGCCGCCGGCGCCGATGCGCACCGCTTCCAATCCCCGGATCCTGGGCATGGTACTCGGCCTGCTGGTGCTCATCGTCGCGGCCTGCCTATTGCGGCTGTA
Source organism: Gammaproteobacteria bacterium (assembly GCA_003137095.1). Classification (GTDB taxonomy): domain Bacteria; phylum Pseudomonadota; class Gammaproteobacteria; order Steroidobacterales; family Steroidobacteraceae; genus Bog-1198. The sequence continues at coordinate 23,890 of PLET01000114.1, read as the reverse complement.
CCGGTCCGGCATGGAACGCCTGGCGCAAAGCGCTGGCGCAGCCCCGGCCGCACAGTCCGTGGCAGGTGCGCCCGCTGCGCAGGCCGCGGCGGCAGCCGCGGAGGACCGGGAGCGCCTGCTGGCAAGGGCCGAAAATGCCCTGCTCGAGGATCGGCTGGATGAAGCCGGCGCCGCCATCGACGCCGCGCGCAAATCCGGCGTCGAGGGCAGTCGCATCGACTTCCTGGCGGCGCAACTCGCCAAGAGTCGCGAGCGTCTGCGTCTCTCGCAGACGCATTCCCGTCCCCCGACCCCGGGCCATGCCGCCCGTGAGCAAGACACGCCGGCCCAAGGTCCTCTGGCGCAACAGCCGCTCTCCGCGGCGCGCAGTGCCATCGAGCGCCGAGATTTCGACAGGGCCGACGCCCTGCTGCAAACCGCCGCCGGCGTGGCCAGCGAGGCCGACATCCAGGACGTGCACCGGCAACTGGCCGAAACCCGGCATCAGGCCGACAGCGAGTCGCGGGAAGCGGCCGCCGCGCGGCCGGATCTGGATGCCGCCGTCAAGCAGCATTTTTTGGCCGACATCGTGCCCGCCAGCACGCTGGTGCTCGCCAGGTCGACACCGCTCGAATACCCGGAGAAGGCACGGCGCTCGCAGGTCGAGGGCTGGGTGGAACTCGATTTCACCGTGGCCGAGACCGGCGAGGTCCGGGACATCGCGGTACATCGTGCCAGTGCGCCCGGGCTGTTCGAACAGGCTGCTATCGACTCCTTATCGCAGTGGCGGTATCAGCCGGTGGTGCGCGATTCCAGGCCGGTGCCGCAGCGCGCCCGCATCCGGATCCGTTTCTCCCTCGTCTCCTGATCAGTCGTCTCCTGATCAGGCAGGGCGGCCGCCTCACACACCGCCGCCCGCCCCACGCACCACCGCCTCCCCGGCGAACTCGTCCGCGCCCGGCAACTCGGGGCCGTTCGGCACGCCATGGTCGATGCCGCCGGGCGCCGGATTCCAGTCGTTGACGGTGGCCTCATAAATAGCGAGCTCCGCCAGCAGGTCCTCGAGCCGCTGCGCCTTGCCCATGGCAAAACCCTGTCCGAAGTCGACGCCCAAATCGGTCATGCGCACGCGCAAGGCGTCGGTCTCGACGTATTCGGCAATGGTCTCCATGCACATGACCTTGGCCAGCTGCGCGATCGCCTTGATCATCGATTCCGAACGCGGGTTGGCGATGGCGTCACGCACGAAGCTGCCGTCGATTTTGATGTAATTGACCGACAGATCCTTCAAATAGGCCAGGGAGCTGACGCCGGTTCCGAAGTCATCCAGGGCGAACTGGCAGCCCAGGTCCTGCAGACTGTGGATGAAGCGCTGTGCCTTGGTCAGATTGCCGATGGTCGCGGTTTCAGTCAGCTCGAAGCAGATCACGCTGGGAGCCACGCCCGAGGCGTTGATCTGTTCGGTCACGAAATCGAGGAACGTGTCGTCCTGCAGGGATTGGCCGGACAGATTGATCGCGAATCGCGCGATGTCCTCCCCGACGCTGGCCACGTGCCGGCCCAGCAGCTCGCATGCACGGCGCACGACCCAGCGATCGATGGTCGGCATCAGCTGGTAGCGCTCCGCCGCCGACAGGAATTTTCCGGGGGGGATGATCTCGCCCCGGTCTCCGACCATGCGCAGCAGCAGTTCGAAGCGCGGTCTCCCGTAATTACCGCGCAATGGCAGGATCGGCTGCGCATCCAGTCTGAAACTGTCGTTGGCGAGCGCATCGCGCAGCCGGCCCACCACCAAGATGTCGGTGTGTCGGCGGATGATGCTCTGGTCGGAATCCTGGAACACCTCGATGCGATTGCGGCCGCGATCCTTGGCGGCTTTGCAGGCGATCTCGGCAGTCGCAAGCGCATGCGCGAGCGGATGGTCGGAGACGCCGATGGGAGCCACCCCGACGCTGACGCTCACCTCGAAGGATCCCTGGCCGGCACGCGGCACGATGGCGGCCACCGCGGCGCGCACGGACTCGGCGACCGCCGTGGCCGATTCCAGGCCCGTATTGGGAATCAGCGCGGCCAGGCGATCGCCCGAGATCCGCGCGGACAGGGCGGCGGGCGGCAGCCCCTTGGCGAGACATTCGGCGACGCTGACGATCACATCGTCGCCGACGTGCATGCCGAAGGTTTCGTTGATCACGTGCAGCCGGTCGATGTCCAGATATAGGATGCTGTGCGCCACCAGCGGGGTGCCGGAGGAGAACAGGACGGCGGCCTGCCGTTCGAAGGCATGGCGCGTCATGAGCCCGGTGCTGGGGTCATACTGCGCCTGGATGACGATGGTCGCACGTTTGGCGAGCAGCTCCGCGATTCGCGTCTGATGCAGGTCGAAGTCGGGGCAGCTCGGCGGGTTGAACAGTGCGAGCACGCCCATCACCCGTTCCGACGGATGGCGGATCGGGCAGGCGAGGATCTTGTAAGGCGCCGCGACCTCGCTCGCGATCCTCGCGATGCGATTGATGATGATGGTTCTTTGCTGCAACGACATCCAGGCCATCAGGTGCTGCTCGGCGCGAATCAGCAGCCCGGGCTGCATCGGCGCACCGCTGCGCGTCAGGGACAACGAGATGTTCTTCTCGGGCACCCATAGGGCGGCCAGTGTGCAGCCCATGTGTTCCAGACCCGTTTTCAGGATCAGATCGAATTCGTCGGCATCGCTGGCGGTGGCGGATTTGTGCGAGGACATCTCCAGCATGAGCGTCATATCGCGTTCGCGCACGGTCAGATCGCGCTCGCGCGATCCGAGCTTCGAGCGCAGCGCCAGCTCCCGCTTGAGGCACTCGAGCGCCGGCTGCACCAGCTGGCGGATGTAATGCAGGGGACGCGGTTCGGCCTGCGTGCCGGTCATCCGGACCGACAAACTGACCACGCCGAGAAGCTCGATGTGATCGCCCCGGACGGCGAACGAATACACCGTCCGATCGGCATCGAGCGTGACCATGATGCCTGCAAATTCCCCTGGATCTGACAGGGTGTTGGTGATCGCCTGTTTGACGATGTCGGCGCCTTCGGGCACGTCCCAATCGTCGGTGGCCCACACCTGGTTGGTGAATCCATCGTGCACGACCACGCCCCGAAGACTCGGCATGAGCATCCTGAGCAGACGCGCATAAGGTTCGAACGAGGCTTCCGAGGGGGAGCGCTCTGTGTCGGAAGACTCAATATCCAGCACTAAGGCCGTCCTGTTGATCACGAGCTTTTGAATGCCGGAGAATGTGCGCGAATCCATGGCGCGCATCCTTGATGGGTCTCCCAAATACACGTGAGGAGCCGCGGCGCCGGTGCCCCAATTGACAATAACCCTGGTGGGTTGTGACGAGGGTCTCGGACCGGGGCTGGATCCGGGCGCCGGTCAAGCGGCGCGGCGCGCGAGGAGCCCCAGCAGAAATCTGCCTCCCGGGAGCCGCACCAGTGTGAAAACCCGGCGCCAAAAGCGCCTGGCCGGGTCATCGAAGCGGGCGAGCGGCAACGCGTCGTACAGGTGCCCGCGCGGTTCGTGGACCACCACGTCCTGCACGCGGCGGGAGCGGTCGCCGCGCGCCGACCCGAGAGTGAGCAAAGTCGCGCCGCCCCACTCGATGCGCACCCCCTGGAATGTCTCCGGTTCGCCGGCCACGCGCACGCCCGCGGCATGTACGTGGATTTGCACATCCGGGGGCTCGAGGCTGCGCAGCAGCCAGCGGTCTTTGCCGAGATCCTCGCACCGGAATTTCGCGCTGAAGTGTCGAACGGCCGGCATCATGGCAGTGTACCGTGCATCCGGATCGGCCATGCTAAGTTACGGCCATGCGGGATTTTTTCAAACGCGATTCGTCCGCCGGCTTGGTTCTCGGCGCGGCAGCGCTCGCCGCCGTGGGGATCTGCAACTCCGGGCTGGCTCCCGGCTATCGGCAGCTGCTCCACACCGAGCTGGGCGGGCGCTTCGGCGAATTGGCGGTTATGCAGCCGCTGCTCGTCTGGATCAACGATGGGTTGATGGCGGTATTCTTCTTCCTGGTCGGAATCGAAATCAAGCGCGAGATCCTCGCCGGTCAGCTGTCCTCGGCACGGCGGCTGTCGCTGCCGATGGCGGCGGCCGTCGGCGGCATGGCGCTGCCGGCGGCGATCTACGCCGCCGTCAACTGGCGCGATCCGATCGGCATGTCGGGCTGGGCCATTCCCACCGCCACCGACATCGCCTTCGCACTCGCGGCCCTGTCGTTGCTCGGGTCGCGGGTGCCGGATTCCCTGAGGATTTTTCTCACCGCAGTGGCGATTCTCGACGATCTGGGCGCGGTCGCCATCATCGCCGCGTTCTACACCGACGATCTGTCGGCGACCATGCTGTGGGCCGCGGCGGTATGCCTGGCGGCGCTGGTGACGCTCAATCGCCTGCGGGTCCGCCCGCCCGCCGCCTACCTGCTCGTGGGCGTGATGCTGTGGGTCTGCCTGCTCAAGTCCGGCGTGCACGCCACGCTCGCCGGCGTTGCGACGGCATTCGCCATACCGCTCGCACCGCCCGGCACCGATCCGCAGGCGCCGCCACCGCCGCTGGTCGGGCTCGAACGTGCGCTGGAACCATGGGTCAATTACGGTATTCTGCCGGTGTTCGCGCTGGCAAACGCCGGCCTGTCATTTGCGGATGTGCGCTTGAGTTCATTACGGCATACGGTCACGCTGGGGATCGCGTTCGGGCTTTTTCTGGGCAAGCCTGCCGGTGTGCTCTGCGGCGTGTGGGCGGCGGTACGCAGCGGATTCGCCGAGCTACCGGAGGGCGTTGATTTCGCCATGCTGCGGGGCGCGGCCTGCCTGTGCGGGATCGGCTTCACCATGAGCCTGTTCATAGGATCGCTGGCTTTCGGCGACGGCGGCGGGTATCCCACGCTGGTGAAGCTCGGGGTCATTCTCGGCTCGGGCGCCGCCGCGGCGGCGGGCACGCTGCTGTTGCGCGGCGCGTTGCAGCCGCCACCGCCATGAGCCGGCGGCCGCGCGCGCGCGCCGGCGGAGTGCTCGCCGCGGCGTGCCTGTGCTGGCCCGTGGTGGCGCTGCCGGCGGCACCCGTCGAAATAGCACGGGCCATGGCGGCCCACGGCCTGTCCGACTCCACGGTGAGCTTCGTGGTCCTGGATCCCGAGACCGGTCATGCGGTGGCGGGCCAGAACGTCGCGACACCGCGCAGTCCTGCCTCGACCATCAAGCTGCTCACCACCTTTGCCGGTCTTGACATGTTGGGTCCGGCCTTCACCTGGCATACGCGTGCGCTGATCCGCGGCGCCATCAGGGACGGAGTTCTGGACGGCGACCTGATATTGCAGGGCGGCGGTGATCCGTACATGACCCTGGAACGTTGGTGGGCCTTTGCGCGCCAATTGCGCGGACTCGGCCTGAAGAGCATCCGCGGCGACGTGGTCGTCGACAATACCGGCTTTGCGCTGCCGGCCGAAGATCCGGGAGCCTTCGACGGGCGCCCGAATCGGGCCTATAACGTGCTCCCCGACGCGATGATGGTCAATTTCCAGACCGTCGAATTCTCGCTGGTGCCGAACCCGGACACGCGCACGGTCGAGGTGCTTGCCGACCCCGCGCCGGCCAATCTGAGCATCGACAACCGCATCCGCTTCGTGTCCGGTCGCTGCAGCGGTGCCGCCAGCCGCGTCGATTTCGAGGTGACCTCGGCGCGCTGGAACCGCGTGCAGTTCACCGGCGCCCTGTCCGGCCGCTGCGCGGCGCGCAGCTTCACCCGTGTGCTGTTGACCCCGGCGGAATACGCCTACGGGACCTTCACGCAGCTGTGGCGCGAACTCGGCGGCGACGTCGCCGGCAGGCTGCGCGTCGAAGCCGCGCCGGCCGACGCACGCCTGCTGTTGAATTTCGATTCGCTGACACTGGGCGAGATCGTGCGCCTGACCAACAAATACAGCAGCAATCTCATGGCGCGGCACATTCTGCTGGCCATCGGCGAGGAGCGCTTCGGCGCGCCGGCAACGCCGCAGAAGGGTGTGGCCGCGATCGGCGACTGGGGCCGGGCGCGCGGGCTGGCGCTCGAGGACCTGAGCGTCGACAACGGATCGGGGCTGTCGCGCACCACCCGGGTGTCGGTGCTGGCGCTGGCGAACGTGCTGAATGCGGCGTATCACAGCCGCTATGCGCCGGAATTCATGGCATCCCTGCCGCTGGCCGGCATCGACGGCACCCTGCGCACGCGCATGAAGGACATTCCCGCCGGGGCTGTGCGTCTGAAGACCGGTCATATCGACGGCGTGAGCGGCGTCGCCGGCTACGTCACCACCGCCGCCGGCAAGACCTATGTCGTGGTCTGCCTGATCAACGACGTGCGCGCCGACACCGGCGCCGGTGAGCCGGTGCACGCCGCGCTGGTGAACTGGGTGCTGGGAAATCTCTGAGGGGATCGTCAGCCGCCCCGGTATGTTTCTCTACGGCGCGGGCCGCTCCATGTCCCACACGATCGCCGTGACGTTCCTGCGGACCCATACACCGAAGCCGAGATGGCGAAAGTGCCTGCGCAGCCGGCGCCGGTACCAGAGTCCGGAGCGCAGATGCACGTTGCGATCGGTGCGGCTGCGGTCGCAATTGCTGCGCCAATCCTCCAGGGTCAGCGCCGAAACGTACAAGGCCGCGCGGCTGAGTGCCGCCAGATTCACGATGGCGCGCGCTGCATCCCGCTCCCCGAGGTACTGCAGCACGTCATAGCAGATGACCAGGTCATAAGGTTTGACGGGCCGGAAGTCGACCACCGACCCGAAGCTCCAGTTGAAGCGCGCGCACAGATATTCGCTGGCCTCGAGGCCGCGGTAGCGAGCCCGCGGCAACAATTCGGCGAAGGCGGTGCGCATCAGGCCGAGGCCGCATCCGGCATCGAGGATGCCGTGCACGGGAATGCCGGCGTGCCGCAGGATGGCCGCGATCAGCGCCGCGCGGGCACCCATTTCCGCCGCCGTGGTCACGCGCGTCGCGCGGTTCAGGTAGTACTTGCGGAAATAGGCGGGGCCGAAGGGCTGGTTGTGCGCTTTGATGTCCATTCCCTTCCCACATCGATTTCCGCCGTTTTCTGCGCCTATTGCATTGTAGCAATGTGCAATCTCGTCGGGCGACCGGCGCCGACTCAGAGCGGTCGTACATTCCCTCTCGAGTGCACAATTCCCGCAAGTATCATTTCGCGGCAAGCGCGCCGCCACGGCTCATTCGACCGTGAGGCTCTTGGCCAGATTGCGGGGCTGATCGACGTCCGTGCCCTTGAGCACCGCCACGTGATAGGCCAGCAACTGCAGCGGGATGGTGTAGACCACCGGCGCCTGGAACGCGGTGATCCGGCCGGGCATCCTGACCACCGTGACGCCTTCGGTGTTGTCGATTCCGGCCACCGGGTCGGCGAACACGAACAGCTTTCCGCCGCGCGCACGCACCTCCTGGAGGTTGGACTTGAGCTTTTCGAGCAGCTCATTGTTCGGTGCCACCGCCACCACCGGCATGTCCTCATCGACCAGCGCCAGCGGGCCGTGCTTCAGTTCGGCCGCCGCATACCCCTCGGCATGCAGATAGGAGATTTCCTTGAGCTTCAAGGCGCCCTCCATGGCGATGGGATACAGTGCACCGCGTCCCAGAAACAACGCGTGACGCTTGTCGACGAATTCCTCGGCCAGGGTTTGGATGCGGGCATCGAGCTCGAGCGCCTGTTCCACCAGTCCCGGCAACTGCAGCAGCTGCGTCACCAGATCGCGCTCTTGCTCGGCGTCCAGGCGACGGTTCTTGGCGAGCGCCACCACCAGCATGCCGAGCGCGGTCAGCTGGGTGGTGAATGCCTTGGTCGACGCCACGCCGATTTCCGGACCCGCGCGCGTCAACAGCACCAATTCCGAATCCCTCACCATGGTGCTCTCGGCCACGTTGCAGATGGTCATCGTGGACAGATAACGCGATTCCCGGGCGGTGCGCAGGGCGGCGAGTGTGTCCGCCGTTTCCCCGGACTGCGAAACGGTCACGAACAGCGTGTCGGACGTCACCACCGGGTGGCGATAGCGGTATTCGCTGGCGATTTCGACGCGGGCCGGAATGCGGCAGAATTCCTCGATGAAGTGGCAGGCCACGAGACCGGCGTGGTAGCTGGTCCCGCAGGCAGCGATGTGCACCCCCCGAGTTTTCGCGAACACCTGCTGAGCGCCGGGACCGAACGCGGCATCCAGCAGTCTCGGCCCCGCCACCCGCTCCTCCAGCGTCTGCGCGATGGCGCGCGGCTGCTCGTGGATCTCCTTGAGCATGTAATGCCGGTATTGGCCGCGCTCGACCGCATCGGCTGCCAGGTCGCTTTCGTGCACCGGACGCGACACCACCCGGCCGGCGGCATCCGTGATCCTGATCGACTTGCGGCGGATCTCCGCCACATCGCCCTCCTCCAGGAACATAAAGCGGCGCGTGACCAGCAGCAGGGCCGCCACATCCGAGGCGACGAAGTTCTCGTCGATGCCGAGGCCGACGACCACCGGGCAACCTTCGCGCGCGAGCACGATGCACTCCGGATCTTTCTCGCAGACCACCGCCAGCGCGTATGCACCCCGCAATTCGGCGACGGTCTTGCGCACCGCCTCGTGCAAATCCGCGGAATTCTCCAGATGCTGATGGATGCGGTGGGCGATGACCTCGGTGTCGGTTTCCGAGGTGAACAAATAGCCGCTGTCGGTCAGCTCGCCGCGCAGGCTCTCATGATTCTCGATGATGCCGTTATGGACGATGGCGATGCCGTCGCGCGAGACGTGCGGATGGGCGTTCTGCATGGTCGGAACGCCGTGCGTCGCCCAGCGGGTGTGGGCGATGCCCACGTGACCCGATATCGGGCTGGCGTCGAGGGCCTCCTGCAGGATCTTGACCTTGCCGACGGCGCGCAGGCGCGCCAGATGATGATGGCCGTTCAACACGGCGAGGCCCGCCGAATCGTAGCCGCGGTATTCGAGCCGTCGCAGACCCTCGACCAGGATGGGCACCACGTTGCGCTCTGCGACCCCACCCACGATTCCACACATGGGGTCCATTATAGGTCAATTGCTGCGGATCAGGTCGCTCCGCCGGGCGGCGCAACGGAACCGCCGAGGGCCTGGAACAGGGCCGCCGTATCGGCATAGCGATTCGCGCGAGCCTGGGCGAGCGCAATCACGGCTTGCTGGTAGGTCTGCTCCGCGTTCACCAATGCCAGATAGCTCACCGATCCGAGTTCGAGTTGGTGGCGCACGACGTCGAGGCTCTTGCGGGCGGCTTCCTCCGCGCGGCCCGCCGCACTCATGGCGTCCGCATCGGTGGCGAGCGCGTGCAGAGCGTCGGCCACGTTCTGAAAGGCGGTGAGCACGGCCAATCGGTACAGCGCGCCCGCTTGGTCGAGCGCCGCATCTGCGGCGCGCTTGCGATGCACCAGCGTGCCGCCCTCGAACAGGGTTTGCGACAGGCTCGCCCCCACGGACCAGAAGCCGGTGCCGGCTTTGAAGAGATCGGCCATCGCGGTGGCGGTGCTGCCGGCGCCGGCGGTGAGCGTGATCTGCGGCAGCAGATTGGCGATGGCGACGCCCACCTGTGCGGTGGCCGCATGCAGTTCGGCTTCGGCCGCGCGCACATCGGGACGCCGTTCGACCAGCTGCGAGGGCACACCGAGCGGCAGGTCGGCCGGCAGCTGCAATTGTTCCAACTCGAAGTGCACGGGCCCGAGGTCCGCCGGCAGACGACCGGTGAGCGCCGCCAGCGAATCGCGGGTCTGTTGCAGCTGGCGGATCAAGGGTGGCAGGGTGGTTTCGATCTGCGCCAGCGCCGCATCCTGTGCGTAGACGTCCCCCTCCGCGATGGCGCCGAGTTCGAGTTCGCGCCGCAGCACCGCAAGCGCCTCTTTCTCCAGCTCGATCACCCGCTGCGTGGCCGCGATCTGCGCCCGCAGCCCGGCCTCCTGCACCGCCGCCGTGACCACATTGGCGGTCAGGGTCAAATAGGTGGCATCGAGCTGGAAGCGGCTGGCCTCGGCCTGCGCCGCGAGCGATTCCACCTGGCGTCGATTCGCACCGAACACGTCCGGAACGTAGCTCACGCTGACCTGCGTGGTGAACAGGTTGAACAATGCCGTGCCGGAGTTCAGGGTCGGCGCCAGCACGCCCACCGCATTGCGCTGGCGGCTGGGATCGAAGCTCACCTGCGCGTCCGGGAAATACGCGCCGCGCTGCGCGGCGGTGTTCTCCAGGGCTTGTCGCAACGCAGCCTGGGCGGCGCTCACGCTGGGATTGGCGTGCAGCGCCTGCTCCACCAGCGCGTCCAGATCCGCGCTGCCGAACAGGGTCCACCAGTTCCGCGGCACATCGGTGCCGGCCAGGAAACGCTGCGCCGCGCCGCCCGGGCCGTTGCCCGCGGCTGTGACGGCGGGCAACGGTTCCTCGGTGTAGCGTTCGGCCGCCGGCGGCGCCGGTCGGTGAAAATTCGGCCCGACGCAGCCGGCAAGTGCCGTCCACAGGCCTGTCCACGCGGCGATGCGCAGCGCGTGACAACCGGGTTTGCGCGAACCACGCCTCATGTCCCGGCCTCGCGGGATTCCTCCGGCGGCAATTCCTGGGCCCTGGAGAATCGCAGAATCAGCACCGGCAACACCAGCAGGATCAGCACCGGAGCCAGCAGCATGCCGCCTACCACCACCAAGGCCAGCGGCCGCTGTACCTGCGAGCCGATGCCCGTGGACAGAGCCGCCGGTATCAGGCCCACGCAGGCGACGATGCAGGTCATCATCACCGGCCGCAGCTGGGTGCGGCAGGTGGTCAGCATAGCGCTGGGCCGATCCAGGCCGGACTCGAGGCTCAGATTGTAGTACGACAGGACCAATATCCCGTCCATTGCGGCGATGCCGAACAGCGCCACGAAACCGATGGCGGAGGACACGCTGAAGGCCGTGCCCGTCAGCCACAGGGCGAAGATGCCGCCAAGCAGCGCCATCGGGATCACGCTCGCGGCGAGCAGGGCATCGCGCAGATTGCCGAAATTCAGATACAGCAGCAGGATGATCAGTGCGATGGACAGCGGCACCACCACGCTCAGGCGGGAAATGGCTTCCTGCAGATTCCCGAACTCGCCCACCCATTCGAGGCGGTAGCCGCCGGGCAACAGCACCTTCGAGTCCACCGCATGCTGCGCCTCCAGCACCGCACCGCCCAGGTCACGGCCGCGCACGCTGAACTTGATGGGCACGTAGCGCTGCTGCTGTTCGCGGTAGATGAACGCGGCCCCGGACACCAGCGTGACGTCGGCGACATCCTCGAGCGGCACCTGAATGGGGCTGCCATTGCCGGCGGTGGCCTGGATTGGAATGTGCCGTATGGAGTCGAGGCTCTGGCGATACGGGGCCGCCAGACGGACCATCATGGGGAAGTGCCGGTCGCTGCCGGCCTCGTACAGGTCGCCGGCACTCTGGCCGCCGATGGCGGTCTGCACCACGGCGTTGACGTCGCCCGGGGCGAGCGCAAAGCGCGCCGCGCGCACCCGGTCGACGTCGATGCGGATGGTCGGCTGCCCGAGCGAGCGCAGCACCGCCAGATCCTCGATGCCCGGAATCTTGGCGAGCACGGCCGCGATGCTGTTGGCGGTCTTCTCCAGCGTCTCCAAATCGTTGCCGAACACCTTGACCGAGTTCTCTCCCTTGACCCCGGACGCCGCCTCCTCGACGTTGTCCTGGATGTACTGGGAGAAATTGAAGTCCACGCCGGGGAAGTTCTGTTCCAATGCCTCGGTCATGGACTGGGTGAGCTTTTCCTTGTCGATGCCGGCCGGCCAGGTGTCGAAGGGCTTCAGCGGTACGAAGAATTCCGCATTGAAGAATCCGGTCGCATCCGTGCCGTCGTCCGGACGGCCGTGCTGCGAGACCACGGTCTGCACCTCGGGGTAGGATTTCATCAGCACCCGCATCCGGTTCACATAGGTGTCGCTTTTCTCCAGCGAGACGGATTGCGGAAAGGTGGCCCGAATCCACAGATTGCCTTCTTCCAGCTTGGGCAGAAATTCCAGTCCCAGGGAGCGCACCGCGAAGAACGCGAGCAGGCCGATCAAGCCGACACCCGCAAAGGTGATGATGCGATTGGCGAGCACGAACTCGATGGCGGGCTCGTACACCCTGCGCAGGCCGCGGACTACCGGCGTTTCCCTCTCCTCCACCTGATCGGGAAGGAATAGGAGGCAGAGCGCCGGCGCCACCGTGAACGTGGCGATCAGTCCGCCGGCGATGGCATAGGCATAGGTCTTGGCCATGGGACCGAAGATATGGCCCTCGATGCCCGACAGCGTGAACAGCGGCACGAAGCCGGCGATGATGATGGCGGCGGCGAAGAATATGGACTGGCTGACCTCGGCGGCACCGATGGACACGGTGCCCATCTTGCCGCGGAATCCGCTCGGCGGACGGATGCGGTGCAATGTGCTGGGGCCGGTGCCCAGATGCGCCGAGGCCTCGGCCAGATGGCGGAAGATGTTCTCCACCATGATGACGGTGGCATCCACCACCAGCCCGAAGTCGATGGCGCCCACCGACAACAGATTGGCCGATTCGCCTCGGATCACCATGAGCCCGATGGCGAAGGACAGCGCAAAAGGGATGGTCATGGCGACGATGACGGCGCTGCGCACGTTGCCGAGGAATGCCCATTGCAGCAGGAAAATCAGCACTATTCCCTCCACCATGTTGTGCAGCACGGTGTGGGTGGTGAGGTTGATGAGATCGCTGCGGTCGTAGATCCGCTGGATGCTCACGCCCGGCGGCAATATGCCGCTGGAATTGACCTTCTCGACCTCGGCTTCAACCCTCTGGATGGTGGGCACGCTTTCGGCGCCGCGCCGCATGAGCACGATGCCCTGCACGATGTCGTCCGACTCATCCGTGCCGGCGATGCCGAGGCGCGGCAGATTGCCGATGGTGACCTCGGCCACGTCGCCGATGAGCACCGGTGCCCCCTGGACGTTGGCGATCAGGGTCTTGCGGATCTCCTCGGCGGAGTGGATCAGCCCCACCCCCCGCACCACCGCCGATTGCTCGCCGAAATTGACGGTCTGGCCGCCGACATTGATGTTGGCGTTGCCCAGTGCGGTCAACACCTGCGGCACCGACAGTCCGTAACCGACCAGCTTGCGCTGATCGATGGCGATGTCGTAGGTCTTGGTCTTNNGTCTTGCCGCCCCAGCCGGTGACGTCGATCACGCCGGGGACGGCCTTGAAGCGCCGCTCCAACACCCAATCCTCGAGGGTCTTGAGGTCCGTGACCGAATAATTGTCCGGTCCGACCACCCGATATCGGTAGATCTCGCCGATGGGACTGGTGGGCGAAATCTGCGGTTGCGCACCGTTCGGGAGGGGGCCGAGTTGCGACAGACGGTTGGTCACCCATTGCTCGGCCTGTTGATAGGTGAAGTCGTAGGTGAATTGCACCTTGACGTCGGACAGGCCGAACAGCGATATGGTGCGGATGGCCTGCAAATTCGGGATACCGGCCATCTGGATCTCGAGCGGTATGGTGATGTAGCGCTCGATCTCCTCGGCCGACTGTCCCGTGCTCTGGGTGACGATGTCCACCAGCGGGGGCACCGGATCGGGGTAGGCCTCGATGTTCAACACCTTGAAGCTGGCCACGCCGGCGGCCAGCATCATCACCAGCAGCACCACGACCAGAACGCGTTGCCGCAGCGCGAAGGAGACGATCGAGTTCATGTGGACGCGGGGACGGCGGCCTGATCGATGAAAATGCCGCCTTTGGTGACGATTTTTTCACCGGGTTTCAACCCGTCCAGCACCTCGACCAGGCCGTTCTCCGTGCGCCCGGTATGGACGGCGCGATACGCCAGCAATTTGTCGTCCAGCACCCAGACATGCGCCGTTTCACCTTCATAGACGACGGCGGCCTCGGGCACGGCGGCCGACTGGGTCGCATCGCTGGTGACGATCCGGAAATTGGCGAACATTTCCGGTTTGAGCGCGCCGTCGTGATTGTCGATCTCCGCGCGCACCGCGATGCGGTGCGTGACCGGATCGACCACCGCCGCGACGTAGGTGAGGCGCGCCTTGAACACACGCTTCGGATAGGCCAGCACGTGGACTTCGACGGCCTGTCCGGGGTGCACCAGGGCGGCATCGGTTTCGCGCACATTGGCGAGCAGCCAGACGCTGGTCGGGTCGGCGATGGTGAATATCGGTGTGCCGAAGCCCGGCTGCAGAAACTGACCGGGACCGACCTGGCGATCCACCACCACGCCGGCGATCGGTGCGACCAGGGTCGCCACCGGATCGATGCCATGCGCCGTCTCGAGTTGATCGATCTGCGCCTCGGACCTGCCGAGGATGCGCAGCCGGTTGCGCACCGAATTCACCGCGGTTTCGGCCGTGGTGAGGTCGGCCTGCGCCTGCTGCCAATCCTGCAGGCTGCCGCCCTTGGCCTCATACAGCGCATGCTTGCGCGCTTCGTTGATTCGCGCGAGTTTGACCTGCGCGAGCGCGGTGGCGAGATCGTTCTGCGCCTGTACGAATTCCGAAGCCTCGAGCGTGGCGAGCGGCGCGCCGGCCTTCACCGTATCGCCCAGGCCCGCGATGACCCGTGTCACCCGACCCGAGTAGGGAGAGTACACCGGCGTGGCATGGTCGCCGTTGACGGCGATCTTGCCCTCGGTCAATTCCTCGCTGACGAAGCCATGCTCGCCGACGGTCTCGATGGTCAGCGTCTTCAGCTGCTGATCGGTGGGCCGGAAGGTGCCGGGCGGCGAGGCGGCCTGCGCGGGCGAGGCTTCCGGCTTGCCGAAGAACCGCCCGCCCAGCCAGGGGCCGGCAATGACCAAGATCACGACGGCTGCGGCCACGCCCACCACCCGCCACTGGCGCCCGGGCGGCCAGGCTCGACGGCCGATGGTATTCCCGTTGCCCGGTTCTCCGGCATCGTTCGCCACTTCAGTCATTCACCTTCCCGTTCGAGAACCAACAATCCATGCCCTGCAACAAACCAGGCCCTGCGCCCTTCGTTGCGTGGCGTAACTTCGCGACGCCCCCCCCAAGCGCGACGCGCAGCATAGCAAACCGCCGGCAGCGGAAATCCTGCGGATTGCGCTCAGAAGTGGAAAATGGCGTCCATGGCAATCATGGCCTGGGAATTCCTGCCGGCCCCGGGCGTCGCCGTCGGGTTGTCGTAGGCATCCACATCGCGCGCATGTTCGAAGCGCAGCTCCGGCCGCAGTTCGATGGTGTCGCCCACCCAGTGCGTATATCCCAGATCGAACTCGTAATACCGCGTCTTGAAGCCGGTGCGCTGTCCGCGGGCATCATTGAAGTAATCCGTGCGCCAAGTCACGACGTCGCGCGGACCGAATTCATAGTTCAAATAATTGACCGCGGCCCATTCGTAGGTGTAGCAATACACCAGGGTCGGCTTGCAGATGCCGCCGGACGGCGCGCCGTAATTCAGATACGAATACTGCTGGGCGATGACGGCGGTACCCAGATCCGAGCCGCCGGGGCCGGTGTCGTTGGCGACGTTGGGCGTGTGGCTCTCCCACATGTACCAGACCTCGGTGTCCATGTGCCATTTGGAGTTGAATTTGTGGTACCAGGTGACCACCGCGTGCTGGATGTTGTTCCAGCGCCAATTGCCGTCGTTCAATCCGTTCATGCAGGGATAGATGTTGTCCTTCCCGGAATCCGAGGTCCAGATCGCGCACAGCGCAGGCGTCAAATGCCGCTCGTTCTTGTCCCACGGAGCGATGTCGTTGCCGCCGGAGAGTTCGCCCTGGAGTGACCAGTTTTTGTCGAGCCTGACGGTGCTTACCACACCATTCTGTGTATAGGGGTCGTAGCTGTACAGCAGCGAGTGACTGTAGGTGACGTTGTTGGGCGCCAGCTGTGCCTCGATGTCCGGGATCGAGATGTAGCGGCCGACGCGGATGTTCATGCCCTCGGCCACCTTGGGAAACCAGAAATCGAGGTAGTACATCACCGGATCGAAGCCATATTGCTTGGCGCTGTCGGTGTATTGATTGCTGAAGATGCCGTTGCTGAACGTGTACTTGTAGTCGGTGCCGTACAGGCCGGTGAAGCGGAAGCCCCAGTCGAAGTGATCACGCTGGATCTCGTCGGGGGTGCGCTCGAAGTACAGCGCCACCTGGTCGACCTGCACGGCATTGGGTTCGAACGAATACGCCGCCGGGTAGTTACCGCCGGTGCCCGTGGCATAGTTGAATCGCGTGTGCGAGGTGCTGACATTGCCGCCGGGCTCCACCCAGCCGTAGATGGTGAAGCGGCTGTCCTTGAGCTTCTGGCCGCCCTGTCCGCAGTACAGTGCGTCCATCAAAAAGTTGTAATACATGTTCTCGACGCCGATGGCCGTGGAACCGCCGACATTCCAGGTGGCGTAGGGCCACGGTGGGTTGTTTTCCGGCACCTCCGCACCCCCGACCACCAGGGTGGGCGGCGCATTCGGATCGCCGCCGTTCCAATTCAAGTGCGACAGATAGCTATCCTTGACGCGCTGGAAGAAGCCCTCGTTTTCCGATCCCTTGGCGCAGCCCTCCGCCGGACCGTCGGGATTGGCCGCGGCCGTTGCAGCGGGCGCAGCGCCGGAGGCGGTGGGTGTATCGGCGGGCGCAGCGCTGCCTGCGTCGGACGCCGTCGCTGCGGGGTCTGCGATGGCATAGCCGGCCCACAGACATAAAAGTCCCGAGGCCAGCGAAGTTCGGGCTGCACGCAAGCGCATGTTCATCATCGATTCGGTCCTCCTTCAGGAGGCTCCATAGCGTACGGAGAGTACCGCGTGAGGATAGACAGCACCGTGTTAAGAAAACGACGCGATTCATTCCGCGACCGTAAAAGTCTTGTAAAAGTTGTATGTTGCACGCAACGCCGGTCGCGCGAGCGGCCTCCGGCGGCGGCTTTCCGGGCCTACGACACCCGCCGGTGTGCCTTCAGCAACTCGGTGACATCATGCAGGGTGGCCGCCGCGGCCGCCTCGTCACCGCGGCCGCAGGAACCCAAGATGGATTTCAGCTGCCCCTTCAGCCACTGGGCTTCGCCCGCGCTGTACTCGGACCCGTCGCTGGCGAACTCCCGCATCTGTCCGGCCTTGTCCGGGCGCAGCGAATCGACGATCCGCTCCGCGCTCGCGATTTCTTCGGTCAACGCCGGACTGCAGCCGGCCTGCAGGCTCGATGCCATCAGGTAGGTGGATCCGAGAATAAGCACAAAACCGCTGCTGCTCATGACGGTACGCCGCTCGATGTTGATCGACATGCTACTGCTGTGGGGGCCCGCGCAAAGACCGGAAGCCGTTAAAAATTGCGGCGGATCAATCCCCGGGTTTGGAGGCGTCGTCGAGTTCGGTGTTGAGCCGGTAGCCGACCCCGGGTTCCGTCAGGATGTAGCGCGGACGGCTGGGCTCTGCTTCGAGCTTGCGGCGCAGGCTGCCGATGTAGACCCGCAGCGAGCGCGAGTCGTCGCGATGCGGGCCCCAGACCTCCCTGATCAGGGCGGCGTGGGTCACGATGCGATCGCCGTGACGCGCCAGGGTCTCCAGGATGCGGTGCTCCAGCGGCGTCAGTCGTACCTCGCGGCCGTCGCGGCGCTGCGCGGTGCGCCGGCCCAGATCCACGGTGACGTCCCCGAGTGCGAGCACGCCCATGGGCAGTTCGCCGCGCACGTGGCGCCGCACGGTGGCGCGCACCCGCGCCAGCAATTCCGGCGCGCTGAACGGCTTCATGATGTAGTCATCGGCGCCTCTTTCGAAGGCCGCGAGTCGCTGGGTCTCGGCGGTGCGCGCCGACAGCACGATGATGGGCACCGGTGACCACAAGCGCACCGAGGTGATGACGTTCAGGCCGTCGCGGTCGGGCAGCCCCAGATCGACCACCAGGATGTCGGGCCGGTGCAGGCGGGCGTCCTGCTCGCCGCGGGCCGCCGTATCGGCGACCACGACGCGAAAGCCGTTTGCCTCGAACAGCATTCGCAGAATGTTTTGGATCGCCGCATCGTCCTCGACGATCAGGACCAGATGCATGGCCTCCGTCATGCCGTACCGGCCACGGCCTCGCGCGTCACGGCCGGCTGCGGCAGGGGGATCTCGAAGCACGCCCCGCCCGACCGGCCGTTCATGGCGCGGATGTCGCCGCCGTGCAACCGCGCGACCGCTCGGCAGATCGCAAGCCCCAGGCCGGCGCCCGCGACGTTGCTCTCCGCGCGGCCGCGCTCGAATTTGTCGAACAACCGCTCGGTGTCGGTGGACCCGAATCCGGGTCCGTCATCCTCCACGCTGATCACCACCTGCTCATCCTCGGTACGCGCCGCGATAGCGATGCGGGTCTCGGGCGGCGTGTGCTTGGTGCAGTTCTCGACCACATTGCTCAGGATCTGCACGATCAATCCGGCTTCCACGTACAGCATCGGCAGATCCGCCGGCAGATCCACGAATACCCGCCAGCGTGCCAGTCGGCCCTCGTTCTGCCTCAGGGTCTGGCCCACCAGGTCCTCGAGCAGGTGCCAATCGCGCTTGACCGCACCCATTCCGGTTTCCAGGCGCATGAGTTCGAGCACGTTCGACAGCAGTTCGGTCATGTCGCGCGCCTTGTCCTCGATCAGGTGGCCGAGGGTGGTGCGCCGGTGAGCGTCCAGCGGAAAGCTGTCCTGCGCCATCATGCTGCCGGCACCGGCGATGGCCGACAGCGGGGTGCGCAGATCGTGCGAGATCGACGCCAGCAGGGTGTTGCGCAGCGCCGCGCGTTCCGCGCTGAGGCGCGCGGACTCCGCCACCTGGGCGAGGCGCGCGCGCTCCAGCGCCACTGCCAGCAGATGGCCGAGGGCCTCGAGCAGGCGGCTTTGTTCGGGCAGCAGTGCGCGCTTCGGATCCGCGGGGCGCAGCACCAGCACCCCCCTGGCGTCCTGGCTGCCGATCAGCGGCAGATAGATGCAACGGTCGGCGCCGAACTGCGCCGATCCATGGCCGGCCCGCTGTCGATGCTCCACCACCCACTGGCACAGTGCCAGATCCGGCGTGCGCCCGGTCGCGGAAGGCCGCTGCCGCAGCCGCCCTCGCTCGTCGCACACCAGGACGATCGCGGGTCCGTGGGCCACCTCGGAAATGATGCGCTCGGCGACGTCGGCCATGCCGTCGGCTTCGCGCGTAACGGCGAGTTCGCGGCTCATGGCGTACAGCGCCGCGGTGCGGCGCTCGCGGGACACCGCCGCCAGGGTCTGTTGTTGGACGGCGGACACGAGGTTCGCAATGATGATCGCCACCACCAGGATCACGCCGAAGGTCACCATGTAGTGCGGATCGGAGACGAAGAAGCTGAAGCGCGGCGGGACGAAGAAAAAATCGAAGGCGGCGATGTTGGCCAGGGAATTGACGATGGCGGGACCGCGGCCGAGACGCAGAGCCGCCAGCGTCGCGCCCAGCATGTACACCATGACCATGTCGATCAGGTCGAAATGATCCAGCATGGGCAGTGCCACCGCGGTGCACAGCACGGTCAATCCCAGGGCGGCGGCGTAAGCCATCAAGGCCCGCCTGGAGGCCGGGGGACGGGCGCCTGGCGACGCCGCTCCACGTTTCGCGCCGCGGGAGATCAGGATGACGTCGGCGTCCGCGGCCAGGCGCAGCAGCGCCGACGCCGTGGATTCGCGCAGCCACCGCCATGCCGCCGCACGCCGCGGCGCGCCGGCGATGATGGTGCGCGCACCATGCAATTCGGCGTATTCCCGGATCGCATCGGGCGGCGATGCGGCCACCATGGTCACTGTTTCCGCGCCCAGGGATTCGGCCAGGCGGAACATGTCGATGCGCACGTCCCGCTGCGGGGCCGCGGTCCGCAGGAAGGCCGGTGTCTCCACGGATACCACGGTCCACTGCGCCGTGAGCGCGGCGGCCAGGCGCTGGGCGGCCCGCAGCAGCTGCTCCGCAAAATCCGCGTCCTCATCCGGCGCAATCGCCACCACCATGTGCTCGGCCGTCACGGTCTCCGGCGCGCCTGCCGCAGCCTCCCGTGCGCCTGCCGCGGTCGCGGATTCGGCGCCGCGTGCCGCCTGGGTGTCGCCCACGCTGAACTCAGCCCGCATCGGCCGCTAAAGCTGCGGCGCGTCCGACGCCAGTCGATAGCCCACACCCGATTCGGTGAGTATTTGTACGGGCCGGGAAGGATCCCTCTCCAGTTTGCGGCGCAGGCTCATGACGTACAGGCGCAATGCGCGCATGTCCGCCTGCTCGGTTCCCCACACTTCCTGAAGCAGCCGCTGGTGCACCACGACCCGGTCAGGATGGCGCGCCAGAATTTCGAGAATGCGATGTTCGAGCGGCGTGAGGCGCACCTGTGCACCGTCCCAGCGCCTGGCCACGCGCTTGCCCGTGTCGATGAAAATTCCGCCGGGCGAATCGCCGCTCTCCGGCGGATCGCAGGCGGTGCGGCGAATCAGCGCTTTCACGCGTGCGAACAGCTCGGGCGAGCTGAAGGGCTTGACCACGAAATCGTCGGCGCCCGCGTCGAAGGCCGACAGCTGGGTATCCACGGCGCGCGCCGACAGCACGATGATGGGCATGTTCGACCAGGTGCGCACGCTCTCGATGAAGCAGATGCCGTCCCGATCGGGCAATCCCAGATCGACGATGGCCGCATCCGGCCGGTGCGCCCGGGCATCGCGAATCCCCGACTCGCAGGTGCCGGCCAGCACCGTGCGAAACCCGTGGGCCTCGGCCAGCAACCCGACCACCTTGTGCAGCGCCGGATCGTCCTCGACGATCAGCAACGAGTGTTGGACCCAGTTCATCCACCCTCCGAACCCGTTGTTGTCTGGATCAGGGTCCTGTTGATGGCAGGTTATTGAGAGCGGTGTATTGATGTCGTTAATAAATGGCTTCCGGGCGGCGCGGCCCCGCATTGAAAGTGTATAGAAAAAAAAGAAGGGCCGGCCGCGCCTCCGGCGACCACTGTGCGGGCGCCGGTCGGTGTGATTGTCATCCAGGGCGCGTGCGTGCGGCAACAAGCCCGCTTCGCCCGGCGGATCGTGAGCGTCCGGGAATCACCATCCGGGTATCTTAGCAGCGCGTGCCGCAATCACCCTACGGCAAAATATGGGCTGCGCCTTTGTGGCAGTCGATGCACGTGTAGCTGCTCGCGAGGGATTGGTGCATGACTGCCGCCGAGATGCCGGCCATTGCAGGCACCGGATGCCGCGCCAGCGTCATGGCGGCCGGCGTATGGCAGGTGCGGCATTCCGCGGAATCGTCGGCCTTGAGCTCCTGCCACACCTTTTGCGCGAGCTCGAGCCGGTGCCTTTCGTATTTCAGCGGCGTGTCGAGTTCCCCCTTGAGATGTCCCCACAGCTCCAGCGAGGAGGCGATGTGGCGCATCAGCTCCGGTACCAAGGCCGGCGGCACGTGGCAGTCCGCGCAGCTCGCCTGGATGCCGAGCACGTTCGAGCCGTGCACGCTGCGCGAGAGTTCCTGGGACGGCGCGTCCATTTCATGGCATGACGTGCAGAACGCCTGGCTCGACGCAAATTTCAGGCCGCCGGCGATTCCGCCGATGAGCCCCGCGCCGACGACGAAGGCGATCACCGCGCCGGCCGGAATGCCCAGCAGCCACCAATGCCGAGGACGCCGCCACAACCAGGCGCCGAAACCGCCGCGGTCCGGCCCGGGTGGATCAGAACCGTTCAGCGGTGGCATTGTTCACACGTGGCAAACGCGACCTCGCCGTTGTGGCAGGGNNCGTCGCTGCTGTGGTCGGCGACGGATATCAGGCCCTGTTTGTGCGTCTCGAACAACTGATTGCCCGTCGCCGGCAATCTCGTATGGCAATCGGCGCAGACATAGCCCCGGGAGGCATGCTGTTCGTGGTCGAAGGTGACCGTCCCCTGGCCGCCGCCGCGGTAGGTGAATGTCGCCACGCGCTGACCCTCTGCACTCACACAGAACAGGCCGATGAACAGGCAGCCCAGCACCGGTCGCACACCCATGACTGCGCTCCTAGAGCAGAATGCGGCCGTCGACGGCGGCAATATTGGGAACCGCCGTGAGGACCATGGCGGCCGTCAGTTCATCNNCGCATGGTCTTCATGAACAGCGCCACGCCCGGACGGGCATCGCCATGCGCGGCACGCCAGATGTGCCGGCCCACCAGCACGGCATCCGCGCCCAATGCCACATATCTGAGCACGTCGGTGCCGTAATGCACGCAACCGTCGACCAGCAGGACCATCTTGCCCTTGACCTTCTCGGCGATGGCGGGCAACACCTCGGCGGTCGATGCCGAGTGGTCCAGGACCCGGCCGCCATGATTGGAGACGCAGATCCCCGCGGCCCCGGCCTCCCCGGCGAGCAGCGCATCGTCCAGGGTCATGATGCCCTTGATCACGATGGGGATCTTGGTGGCGCGAACCAGTTCGCGCAGCTGGGCCACGGTCTTGGGTTCGACCGCGGTGTCCTTCGAGGAATCCATCCAGCCGCGGCCGGCCGAATCGATGTCGATGGTGATCATGAAGGCCTTGGCAGCCTCCGCCAGCCGGATGACGCGGATGAGGTTTTCGTTCGGCCGCGGTTTGATGCCGGCGATCACCTTGCCGGGGTAGCGGCCGGCCACCTCATAGCGGGCTTTGGTGACGTCCCAGGGATCCGATTGAATGTCGCCCACCGAACCCATGGTGCCGGCGTCCACGCAACCGCCGATGATCGCTTCGAAGTAATCGGCCTCCGACATGTTCCGCAGCGTGGGAAAGTTCACTGCCAGGCCGCCCAGCGGCGCCGCCATCGCAGGGAAGGACAGCTTCTGGCCGAAGATGACGGTCGAGCAGTCGGGTTTCTTGTTGCCGCTGAGCGGGCGCGTCTTGAGTTTTACGCGTTGCAGGCCGGTGAAATTGTTTTGAAATGACATGCCGGAATCCAGGCCGCCGATGCCGGGAAACTCACCGGCGCAGGCCACGCCGTCGCATTGCGGGCAGACGCGGCACACCGGATAAAGCGCCTGACGCGCTTTCTGGTAGACGACCGCCACGCTGCCTGTGGCGCTGCGCGGTCCGTATTGGGTGGCGGGCACCGGCGCCGGGGAGCCGGTCTGAGGCGGCGCCGCGGCGGCGGCGGGTGCTTCCGGTGCGGTTGCGGCGGGTGCAGCCGCTGCCGTTGCCGTCGCGTCCGCTGCCGTTGCGGCCGGAAACATCACGCGGCTGGCCAGCGCGCCGGCGCCGAACAGGGCCGAGGCCTTCAACGCGGTTCTTCTGTCGACGTTATCCATCTGCGACCTCCGTAGCTAGGCAATGACGGCAAACACCAAGGCGGCGCCGACCATCATGACGACGGTGAGGACAGCAGCGGCTCGATCAGGACCTGCAGGGGCGAAACACCGACCAGGTCACGCCAGCGCACGGCGCGCTGGCGCGGATCGCGCAGCGTATCCGTCCCGGATTCGGCTTCCTGCGGCTGAGCGAAGGG
Source organism: Gammaproteobacteria bacterium (assembly GCA_003137095.1). Taxonomy (GTDB): domain Bacteria; phylum Pseudomonadota; class Gammaproteobacteria; order Steroidobacterales; family Steroidobacteraceae; genus Bog-1198. Next base: position 422 of record PLET01000114.1, on the reverse strand, counting down.
GTTGAGAGCGGCGTCTTGCATCCAGTGGCGTTTCGGACCTGTTGGCGGTGCTGAGCATAGAACGTCGCGCGTGCCATCCACCGTTCGCTAGCGTACACAGCGCCGCGGCGGCGATCGTCCGGCGGGCGGTCCGCCGCGCATCGGCCCACCGATGCTCTCACGCCGGTACTCGCGGTNNGCCGCCGTCTGCATCGGCCGTGCCCGTGACCATCGAGGTGGATCTTGGCAAAAAGGTCGGGACCTATGAACCGCTGTACGCCTGGTTCGGGTACGACGAGGCGAACTACGGCACGTTCCCCAACGGCCGCGCGCTGCTGCGCGAACTGCATGACCTCAGCCCAGTGCCGGTCACCATCCGCGTCCACCATCTGCTGACCTCGGGTGACGGCGTGCCGGATTTGAAATGGAGTTCGACCAACGTC
>PLET01000007.1:2775-3537 GCA_003137095.1 Gammaproteobacteria bacterium | reverse complement strand
GGCCGTTCCAGTCCAAAACGAACATATGCGCTAGCGATCGCAGTAAGCGACCGTTTCCCCCCTTTCTCGGCGCGCTTCAAGCTCCCGACCAGGGCGACAAAGCCCTCCACAACCACTGCAGCGAGGATCTCGTCTTTGCTGGCGAAGTGNNATCGTCTCGGCGATCCGACGGATCGTGAGACGCTCAAGACCTTCGTCCTCGATAATGACCCGGCTCACGTCAATAATATGTTCGCGAGACGTTCCACGAACTTTTTGTTGTGATGTCGAGGCGGTTGTCACGGCTCACCCGGCCGCAGCACCATGAGAGCGGCAATGCAGAGAACGAGCATCGATGAGGTGATGCCGGCCCAACGAACGCGGCCACGCATCTTCGGTTCATCCGAGCTGTGGTCAATAGCCGGTTCGAGCACACCCCCAATCAATACAATCACAGCAAAAAATAACGCCGAAGAAGCCTCCAGCCAGAGAGGGTGACCCGGTTTGAGCACGACCCAGAGGAGAATACCGGATACGAGCGTCGCGCCTGCGCCGAAGCGAAGCAAGACGAGTACGGCATGCAACGCAGTGGGTGTCTTCGCGAGAAGCGGGAGCGTGAAGATTGGACCGACGCCGATGGCACCAAGCACGTGGCATAAGAGAACTGTTGCCAAATACATGTCAGTGCCCCATGGCGGCGAGGGCACCGGCTACGATCAAATATGCCACGGTTCCGAGGTGAATGGCGGTACCGGAAAGCTTCCCGTGGCGCGAGACCGTCCA
>PLET01000007.1:0-2745 GCA_003137095.1 Gammaproteobacteria bacterium | reverse complement strand
GCGGCGGCGAGAGTGTAGGTCATGCCCTGACTGATCGTCATCATGGAATCTCCGTAACGCAGTTATGAGAAAACCATAACGACGTTATGATATTCTGTCAAGCGCAGGCGCTCCGCGCTTCCTGCATCATCGATGCATACTAATGTCGCATCGCCCCCGATAAACCTCCGGGCTTTCGGCATCTATCGCCCCCAAGCGGAATTATCTGGCGGTAGATCTGGCGGTAAGTTCGTTGCAGTCTTAGTAAGAGGCGAAGAGTTTCAGATACTTATAAGTGCCGGAGACAATTGAGTGGGGGTGATGGGTTAATATCGATCTTGCATATTGAGCGTTTACTGCTCATTATGCGAGGAATGATTAAGCGACCACAGCTCCTGGAGAGGCTGCGTGCTGGCCTGAGAGCCAGTCCTGCGGTAGCGCTGATCGGTCCCCGTCAGTGCGGCAAGACAACTCTCGCCCGGCAGCTCGCAGGTGTCTCGAAGAGCACTTACTTCGATCTGGAAAATCCTGTCGACNNTATTGTTGGACCGCAAGCCGATTAGAGCGCGTTTCCTCATTCTGGGCAGCGCATCACCCGAATTACTACGCCAGAGTTCCGAAACTCTCGCGGGCCGGCTTGCCATCGTCGAGATGGGCGGATTCGCGCTTGAAGAGATCAATCGCCAGGATCTCAATCGGTTGTGGTTACGAGGCGGCTTCCCGCGCTCGTTTCTGGCGCGTACAGAGGCGGCGAGTTCCGCATGGCGCGAGGATTTCATCCGCACCTTCCTGGAGCGGGATTTGGGTCAACTCGGGGTGCAGGTGCCCTCGGGCACCATGCGCAGGTTCTGGACAATGACCGCCCACTATTCAGGGGGGATCTGGAACAGTTCGGAGATCGGGCGATCGCTGGGCGAGGCTCATACGACCGTCAAACGCCATCTCGACACTTTGTCCGGGGCGCTTGTTGTGCGTGTCCTGGAGCCTTGGTTCGAGAACGTCGGTAAGCGGTTAGTCAAATCCCCGAAGGTTTACATTCGGGATTCGGGACTCCTTCATACGTTGCTCGGCATTGGCGATCGCCGCCAACTCGATGGGCACCCGAAAGTTGGCGGATCATGGGAGGGGTTCATTATTGAGCAGCTTCTCGCTCATGTGCCCAAGGCCAAAGCCTATTACTGGCGAACGCAGGCAGGCGCAGAACTCGATCTGTTGATGTTTCTGAATGGGCGGCGTATTGGAATCGAGATAAAGCGGGCAGACGCGCCGAAGATGACGCCGTCGATGGGTGCGGCAATTGAAGACCTCGAATTACATCGGTTGTTAGTGGTTTACCCCGGCTCGGTGCGATACACACTGCGTCCCAAGGTGGAAGTCATGTCGCTGACGCAGTGCTTGGCCGAGCTGGTCTGACCAGGAAGCAGGGCGCGATGCCATGACGGGATATTCGCCGGCCATGAAATGGACTGAGGTCCTGGGTAGCCTCTGATCGGCCGATCGCTATTCGTGTCGATAGATGCCAGGATGCCCGATCCTTTCGGGACGTATCGCCGTCTATCGCGCCCAAGCGGAATCCTTTGGCGGTAGATCTGACGGTAAGTTTGGCGTGCTCTTAGTGGAAGTCTCAAAATCTCAGGTACTAACAAGTGCCGGCGACGATCGAGTGGGATTGACCAAGGCGCTACCCCATTGTTGCACGGCCGGGCCGCTGCCGTGAACCCCGAGTTTCTGGGCAAAACTGGCAGAAACCCGCCTCCTATCGTGACTTCGATCGCCAGATCGTTCAATTGAGTGAATTTGCCTATAGCCGCGACACGCCGATGAGCGCGTTGATCGCACCGCCCCCGCGACCGCTCCCGTCAGCGGCTCACACGCCCGATCCATCGGTTCACCTGATGTGTGTATTCCACATAGTCATTGCCAAAACGCGCCGTGAGTGCGGCTTCCTCCGCTTTGATCTGGAAGGCCACCATGAATCGCTCGAATGCGATGACCAGGAGCCAGGGGCCGCAACTGCCCAGGAGGAGTGCCCAGCCGGTGAGCACAGTGATCAGACCGAGATACATCGGATTGCGCGTCACGCGATACAGGCCGCTGACCACCAAGTGCGATGCCCGATCGACTCGGACGGGATTCACAGTAGTTTTGGCGCGAATAAAAGCGCCGATCTACTCCCGCTCCCAGTGCTATGAATGCCCACCCGATTAGGTTCCACGGTGCACCATGCAGACCTCACCGGGCAACACTCGATAGAGTTCAAGTCGGCGCCCGTCGCCCGAGTTCCGCGAAACTTGAATTCGGTGGAAATGACGGTAAATTTGAAATACCCTGACACGAAAACATTGTTTTTCAGATACTTATACGTGCCGGAGACAATTGAGTGGGGAGTGAGCAGACCAGGGCGCTTGCCTAGCTTGTCAGAGAATAGTGAAAATGGGGCAAAACTGGCATAAACCCGATCGTCACTTAGTCTTCTTGATGATGCGCACATGAGCGACGGTCTTTGAGGGGATGTACTCGGCTACCTCGTAGTTATATGAGAGACCATTCCATCCCTCAAAGATGCTTTCTCCGCTGCCCAGCAAGATCGGTACCAGCACGCAATGCAACTCATCCACGAGGCCCGCATTCAGATACTGGCTGACCGTGGAAGCGCCCCCTCCGATGCGAACGTCCATGCCCTTCGCCGCTGCGAAGGCCTGCTTGAGAGCGGACTCGATGCCATCTTTGACGAAACTGAAGCTGGTACCTCCCTCCATTTCGAAG
>PLET01000015.1 GCA_003137095.1 Gammaproteobacteria bacterium | reverse complement strand
TCGCCCTTCTTGCCGATCACGATTCCCGGCCGCGCCGTGTGAATGGTGATGTTGGCGCGGCGCGCGGCGCGCTCGATGTGGATGCGGCTCACCGATGCATCGGCGAGCTTCTTCATCAGGTACTGGCGCACCAGGTGATCGGTGTGTATGTTCGAGGCAAACGTCTTCGAACCCGCATACCACTTCGACGTCCAGTCGCGCGTGATGCCGAGACGGATGCCGATCGGATTGACTTTCTGACCCATTAGGCCTCTCGCTTCCCGTCGGACACTTGAACCAGGATGTGGCTGCTGCGCTTGGCGATGCGCACTCCGCGCCCCTTGGCACGGGCATGAAAGCGCTTGAGCATCGGCGCCGGATCGACCTCGATGCGCGTGACTTTCAGATCATCGACATCGGCGTTGAAATTGTTGTAGGCGTTGGCGATGGCGCTGTCGAGCACCTTCAGCACGATCTTCGCGCCCTTCTTCGGCATGAACTTGAGCGTGTTGACGGCGAGCGTCGCCGACTTGCCGCGGATGGTGTCGACCACCAGCCGGCATTTTTGCGGGGAAATGCGCGCGTATCTGAGCACGGCCTTGGTCTGCATGTCGCTACTCCGCCGCCGTGACTTTCTTGTCGCCGGAATGCGCCTTGAAGGTGCGCGTCGGGGCGAATTCGCCGAGCTTGTGACCGACCATGTTCTCCGAGATGAGCACCGGCACGTGCAGCCGGCCGTTGTGCACGGCAATGGTCAGCCCGACCATGTCGGGGATGACCATCGAGCGCCGCGACCAGGTCTTGATCGGGCGGCGGTCGTTCTTCTGGCTTGCGGTCTGCACCTTCTTCGCCAGATGCAAATCGACGAACGGGCCTTTCTTGAGCGAGCGGGGCAAGGGTGTTCTCCGTTCCTACTGTCGTTTGTTGTTGCGGCGCTGCACGATCATGCCGTCGGTGCGCTTGTTGCGGCGGGTCTTCTTGCCCTTGGTCTGCAATCCCCACGGGCTCACCGGATGCGGATTGCCCTGGCCGGACTTGCCCTCGCCGCCGCCGTGCGGGTGATCGACCGGGTTCATGACCACGCCGCGCACCGTCGGGCGCACGCCCAGCCAGCGGATCGCGCCCGCCTTGCCGTACACACGCAGATTGTGCTCGTCGTTGCCGACCTCGCCGATGGTGGCGCGGCAGTCCACGTGGATCTTGCGCATCTCGCCCGACTTGAGCCGCAGCGAGGCATACAGGCCCTCGCGTGCGGCGAACTGCGCCGAGCCGCCGGCGCTGCGCGCCAGCTGGCCGCCCTTGCCCACCTTCAATTCGATGTTGTGCACCGTGCTGCCCACCGGGATGTGCCGCAGCGGCAGGGCGTTGCCCGGCTTGATCGGCGCGTCGGCGCCGGAGCGAATCTCATCACCCGCCTTCACGCCCTTGGGCGCGAGGATGTAGCGGCGCTCGCCGTCCTGGTAGAGCACAAGGGCCAGGTGCGAGGTGCGGTTCGGATCGTATTCCAGGCGCTCGACCACGCCCGGCACGCCGTCCTTGTCGCGCTTGAAATCGACGATGCGATAGCGCTGCTTGTGGCCGCCGCCGATGTGCCGCGTGGTCTGCCGGCCGAAGTGGTTGCGCGCGCCGGTGCGGTTCTTCTTGGTGGTCAATGCCTCGACCGGTCCGCCCTTGTGCAGGTGCGAGCGGTCGATCTTGACGACGAAGCGCGTCCCGGGGGAGGTCGGCTTCATTTTGATGAGTGCCATGGCAGTCCTTACTTCGCTGTGCCGCCGGTGAAGTCGATCGACTGACCGGTCACCAGGCGCACGTACGCCTTCTTGTAGCCGTTGCGTCTGCCGGCGATGTTCTTGAAGCGGCGGCTCTTGCCCGGCTTGTTCAGCAGGTTCACGCCCTCGACCTTCACTTCGAACATGAATTCCACGGCCTGCTTGACCTCGGATTTGGAGGCGTCGTCGCGCACCCGGAAGACGTACTGGTTGGCCTTCTCGGTGACGGTCGCGGCCTTCTCCGAGATGTGCGGCTGGATCAGCACGGTCATCAATCGTTCCTTATTCATTCTTGCCTCCGAGGCGCGCCTCGAGCAGTTTGAGCGCACCCACCGTGGCGAGGATCTTGTCGTGCTTGATGAGGCTCAAGGGATCGAGCGAGGCCACCGGCATCACCTCGACGTAGGGCACGTTGCGCGCGGCGAGGAACAGCTTCTCCTCATAGGCCTCGACCAGGATCAGCGCCCGCGTTAGCCCGAACTCCTTGAGCTTGGCGATGAGCAGCTTGGTCTTCGGCGCAGACAGGTCGAGCGACTCGATGGCGACGATGCGGTCCTGGCGCACCAGTTCTGAGACCATGGTCTGCATGGCGGCGCGGTACATCTTGCGGTTCACCTTCTGGGTGAAATCGCGCGGTCGCGCGGCGAACGCCCGGCCGCCGCCCACCCAGATCGGGCTGCGGATCGAGCCGACGCGCGCCTGTCCCGTGCCCTTCTGGCTCCAGGGCTTCTTGCCGCCGCCGCGCACTTCGGCGCGGGTTTTCTGCGCCTTGGTGCCGGCGCGGCCCGCCGCCATGTAGGCCGTCACCACCTGGTGCACCAGCGCTTCGTTGTAGGCGCGGCCGAAGGCTGCGTCCGAGAGCTGGATTTCGCCGTTGCTCGCCGAGTTTTTCAATTGCAGCTTCATGACCACTACTTCGCGGCTTTGGCCGCTTCGGCTTTGCCGCCACCCTTGGCGGCGGGTGCGCCCTTGGCGGCGGATGCGCCCTTGGAAGCCGGCGCGCCCTTGGCGGCGGCAGGGGCCTTGTTCGGCGTCAGCGTCTTGCGGCGCGCCAGCGAAGCCGCCTTGACCGAGGGACGCACCACCACCCGTCCGCCCTCGGCGCCGGGCACCGCCCCGCTGATCAGCAGCAGATTGCGCGCCAGGTCGATCTCGACGATGCGCAGGTTCTCGACCGTGCGGTTGCGCACGCCCATGTGCCCCGACATGCGCTTGCCCTTGAACACCCGGCCGGGGGTCTGGCGCTGGCCGATGGAGCCCGGTGCGCGGTGCGACAGCGAGTTGCCGTGGGTCTTCATGCCGCCGGCGAAATTGTGCCGCTTCATGGTGCCCGCGAAGCCCTTGCCCACGGTGGTGCCGGTGACGTCGACGATCTGGCCGGCCGTGAACATGTCGACCTTGAGTTCGCCGCCGGTGGCCAGGCTCTCGCCCTCACCCTTTTTCAGCCGGAATTCCAACGAGGTGTGGCCGGCGGCGACATTCGCCTTGGCGAAATGGCCGGCCAGCGATTTCGGGACCCTCGATGCGCGGCGCGCTCCGGTGGTCACCTGCACGGCGCGATAGCCGTCGGACTTGTCGCTTTTGACCTGGGAGATACGGTTCGGCAACGCTTCGACCACCGTGACGGGCACGGTGACGCCGGCGTCGGTGAATATGCGGGTCATGCCGCATTTGCGGCCAACCAGACCAATGCTCATCGTCAAATCCTCACAGCCGGCGGTTTGGACTCCGGACCCCAGGACCCTCGCGGGTGACTGGCGTCGGTGCCCACGCGCTCCGACCCTCTAAATTTGGACCGCGAAGTATAGGGATGTCGCTCCCTTCGCGCAAGTTTGCAGGTTAAGCGCTAATTCAGCTTGATCTGGACGTCGACCCCGGCGGGCAGTTCCAGCTTCATGAGCGCGTCCACCGTCTTGTCGGTGGGGTTCAGGATGTCCATCAGGCGCTTGTGGGTGCGGATCTCGAACTGATCGCGCGCGTCCTTGTCGCCGTGCGGGGAGACCAGCACCGTGAAGCGCTCCATTTTGATGGGCAGCGGCACCGGACCCTTGACGGTGGCCCCCGTGCGCTTCGCCGTGTCGACGATTTCGCGCGCCGACTTGTCGATCAAGCGATGATCGAAAGCCTTCAGGCGGATCCGGATGTTCTGATTGGTTGCCATGATTGATTCCTAAGCTATTACCTTCGCCACCACACCTGCCCCCACGGTCTTTCCGCCCTCGCGGATCGC
>PLET01000016.1 GCA_003137095.1 Gammaproteobacteria bacterium | reverse complement strand
GATTTTCACGATCGGTGATGGGCCATCGTGGATCGTGACCGCGGCCCCGAGGCCGCAGCCACTCCGGCATGGTCAGAACGGTGGATCTGTCGGCGGTCGCGTGGGGAAGCGGTCCCGGCGAGCCGCGCGTTCATCGAGGGATCGGTACCATCGATACAGCTGAACCCCGTAACGTTGCTGGAACTGGTGGTAGAAGTCCTCGAGGAACTGGTCGAGGGCCGCCGCGGCTTCGTCCGGGAGCTCGGGGAAGAGGAACGGTTCGAGTGGGTCGGCCATGTCAGCGAGCCCCTGCAGCGCGGCGTGGCGCCGTGGACGCCGGCGTGTTGAAGACCTGGAAGTAGAGTTTTTCGTCCAGCACGGTGGTCTCGGTCTGGGCTGCGCTCATCAGCAGGTCCGCGGCCATGCCGATGAGGATGCGGTAGTTTCCCGCCGCGTGATCACACAGCAGATTCCGCAGCTCCTTGGTCATCAGGCCGGCGTTTCCGGCGGTGGCGAGCAGGTGCTCGAGGCAGAGCAGCAGTTCATCGCGCGAGGCAGCCCCGGTCGTCAGCCGGGTTCGGATCCGGGATCCCAAGGGGATCAGCTCATCGCGCCGGAGTTTGTCCACGAGTCGAGCGTCGCCGCTGAGCACCACGCACAGCAGCGCCTGGGAGTCGAACCGAGCGCTGGCCAGGAGCCGCAACTCGGAGAGCACCATCGGCGTCATTTCCTGGGCTTCGTCGATCAAGACGACGGGTCGGCGAGCGGCGGATTCCAGGTGATCGAGCCACCGGGCCCGCAGGGCCTTGAACCCGCCCCAGCGGTTGCTGACCCGGATCGAGATGGAGAAGACGTCGCCGAGCTCGCGATAGAAGTCACTCAAGTTGCTCTGCGGATGGTGGATGACGCCGACCGAGAGGTCGGACAGGCGGGACAACCGCTCGGAGAGCAGGCGCATCACCACGCTCTTGCCGGTACCGGGGTCGCCGTGGATGAGCGCGAAGCCGCCTTCACGCAGGTGCGCCTGTTCGATGCGCCAGCAGAAGGTCTCGACCTTCGGCGGGACATAGAGGGCCTCGATCGGCACCTCCGGGGTGAACGGGTTCCATTTGAGGCCATACAGGGCCAGGAGNNGCGTAATCGGCCATCATTTGCTTGAGGAGCGGCGCGATGCCGGTGGCCGGCATCGCGGTTGCGTCCGCGATCTTCGCCGCCGGATCCAGACGCCGCCGCAGGGCGTCGGCGTTGGCGGCCTTGTCGAGGGGTCGGACCGGGCAAAGGATCTGCCCGGTGCGCGCCTCGATCAGATCGACGCGGCTGAAGTCCCAGCGGGCATACCGCAGATGGACATGATCGAGACCGCGATACCGGGAGGGGATCTCGAAGCGCTGGCCGTCAAGGCTCGCCGTGCCGTCGGAACGGCGCTGCTTGCGCTTGACCTCGATGCGGAAGGCATCGCGTAATGCGTCGCTGCCCGGGCATTCCCGGGCCACACTGGGTCCGGCGAGGAAGCGCTGCAGGGGCGTTTCCCCAAGCTCACTGTGCACGGTGCGGTGATATTCCTGGGTGATCCAGGCCTGGGTGGCGAGGTTCAGTTGCTCCAGGGTGAGGTTCGGTTCGCCCTCGAGCATGGCGAGCAGGCGCCCCTCGATGCGACCCCAGATATTTTCCTGCTTCCCGTTGACGTGTGGACTATATGGGAGGGTTGGTAGGTGCAAAATGCCGAGCTGATGCAGCCCGGTCGTGAACTCCCCGCTGATCATCGCCGACCCATTGTCGGTCATCAGCGATCGCGGCAGGCCCACCTTCTGCAGCGCCTGGCACAGGCCGTGGACCAGCTCCCGACTGCCCTCGTTCGTGTACCACTGGGCGTGGGCGAGGTAGCGAGACCGGTCGTCGATGAAGCCGACCATGAGGGGTTTGACGTACTCGCCGCTGGGGATCAAGACCTTGCGGGAGCCGTGGTGGAAGTCGAGGTGAAGGAGTTGCAGGACGTGTTCGACTTCGTAGCTACGCACCTCACGTTGCTCGAGCCGCTCGCGGGCGGCGACGGCACCGTCGGTGCTGCGCTTGGGCGGTCGCCGCCGCGGCAACCCTTCGGCTTTTAGGTATCGTCGTACGCTCGGATACGACGGGCACTTGATGCCGGCGGCGGCGAGCATGACCTTGAGGTTGTCGTGGTGCAGCTGCGCGGTCCAGCCGGGGTGGGCGTGGTATTGAGCGGTCAGGGCCGCAAGCGCCTCGGCCGACAGACTCGGGAACCGGCCGATGTCGCGCCGCACTTGATTGCGCAGGGCTTTGACCGGATCGGCGGCCTTTTTGGCAGCGTACAGCCAGCGCTCGATCGTCGAGACGCCGAAGCGAACGTCGAGTCCGGTGAAGGGATGTCGCCAGGTCTTGGCGGCCAACCCGGTCAGAGCCGCGTGCAGTTCGCCGGCGCCCGGGGGCGCGGCCAGCAGGGGTCCTATGATCGCAAAGCGCAGCCGCGCCCACCGATCTCGCTGCGGTAGATCGTCGTCGGGACTCACAGTTACTCCCATCACGGCGCCACACACGGCGCGGTTCATGGGGTCGCAGGCTACAAAGCCGCCCTACGGTTGCGCTATTGGCATCCTCTGCGGGTACGTGGCGAGCCTCGGATTACCTGATCGGCATCCGCGTGCTCAGCGGCGCGATCAGCCGCAGGGCCAGCACCAGTCGATCCGCCATGGCGCCGACTTCGAAGCGTTCCAGCAGACTCTGGGGCAGCTGCTCGGTTACGACTGGCGGCATGAACCGCGCGCGCATCGACCGCCAGAACGGTGTCGAGGGAAAGTCCTGTCGCCACCACGTGCGCCAGCGCTTGAGCGTGCGCGCCGGGATGGTGAACTGATCGCACAGCTGCCGGCCCGAGGCGCTGCCGGCCGGCGACCGCAGCATCAAGACCACCGCCAAATACACCCGGCGGCCGGCAAACCGCACCGACGGCGAAGTCGAGCGCGCATCGCACCGGCCGCACGTGAAACTCAGACGTCGGGAATACTCCTCGCGCACGGCGGCCGGGCAACCCCGGGGCTTACGCGGGTAATCCGCCACGTGCAGAGGCCCTTCGCAGCTGGGACAGCGCCCAGCTCGGGTCTCGGCGGCGAACTCGTGGTCAATCTTGGATAGAAATCGAAAAAACGTGGGGTCTTGTAGTAGGTCGTGGCACACTTTCGGAGTCTCTTGTCTTGGTAAACCAGAGACTCCCCTGATGGGATCTTCTAATCAGTGCGCCGGGAGACCGG
>PLET01000023.1 GCA_003137095.1 Gammaproteobacteria bacterium | reverse complement strand
TCCCCTCCGGGGAGTCTCCGGTTTACCAAGACAGGAGACCCTCGAAGTGTGCCATGACGTATTGCAAGACCCCACGTTTTTTCGATTTCTATCGCGGATTGATCACGAGTTTGCGGCCGAGACCCGAGCCGGACGCTGCCCTGGGTGCTCGGGGCCGCTGCATGTATCCGATTACCCCCGTAAGCCCCGTGGCTGCCCGGCCGCGGTGCGGGAGGAGTATTGCCGCCGCCTGAGCTTTACCTGCGGACGGTGCGATGCGCGTTCGACGTCACCGTCGGTGCGCTTTGCCGGCCGCCGGGTGTATTTGGCGCTGGTGTTGATGTTGAGGTCCCCGCCGGGCAGCGCCTCGGGTCAGGAGCTTCGCGATGAGTTCCGTATCCCGGCGCGCACGCTCAAGCGCTGGCGCACCTGGTGGGGTGAGGATTTTCTGGCGACGCCGTTCTGGCGGTCGGTGCGTGCCCGGTTCATGCCGCCGGTCGCGATTGAGGGACTGCCGGCGAGCTTGCTGGAACGCTTTACGGCGGGGGAGCTGCCGGAGCGGCTGACGCAGGCGCTGCGCTTCATGGCGCCGTTGAGCACGCGGTCGATGATCAAGTAATCCGCCGGTCACCGCCCACCCGCAGAGGATGCCGATAGCCCTCGATCAGGGGGCTTTGTAGCCTTCGATCCCACAAGCGATGCCGGTCGCGGCCGCACAGTGGGAGCGATGTTGAGTACTGATGAGGATCTTCCGCAGCGGGATCGCTGGGCGCGGCTGCGCTTCGCGATCGTGGGTCCACTGCTGGCGGCGCCGCCGGCCACCGGCGAACTGCACGCGGCGCTGACCGCGATGGCGGCCAAGGCCTGGCGTCATCCGTTCACCGGGATCGAGGTGCGCTTCGCCGTCTCGACGCTCGAGCGCTGGTACTACGCGGCCAAGAAGGCCGCCGATCCGGTGCTGGCTCTGCGCAACCAAGTGCGCCAAGACATCGGCCGCTTCCCAAGTCTGTCGGTCGCGGCGGTCGCGGCGCTGACCGCGCAGTACCGCGATCACCCGGGCTGGACCGCGCAGCTGCATCACGACAATCTCAAGGTCACGCTGAGCGCCGCGGGGATCAAGTGCCCATCCTACCCCAGCGTACGACGCTATCTAAAAGCCGTGGGGTTACTGCGCCGGCGTCCGCCGAAGCGCAACACCGACGGCGCCAGCGCCGCCCGCACGCGGCTCGAGCAACGCGAGGTACGCAGCTACGAAGTCGAACACGTCCTGCAACTCCTGCACCTCGACTTCCACCACGGCTCCCGCAAGGTGCTGACCCGCCAGGGCATTTACGTCAAACCCCTCCTGGTCGGCTTCATCGATGACCGCTCCCGCTTCCTCTGCCATGCCCAGTGGTACATGCACGAGGGCAGCCGGGAACTGGTCCATGGCCTGTGCCAGGCGCTGCAGAAGGTGGGCCTGCCCCGTTCACTGATGACCGACAACGGCTCGGCGATGATCAGCGGGGAGTTCACCGCGGGGCTGCATCACCTCAGCATCTTGCACCTGCCCACGCTGCCGTACTCGCCGCACGTCAACGGTAAGCAGGAAAATATATGGGGTCGTATCGAGGGNNCGCCTCCTCGCCATGCTCGAAGGCGAAGCGAGCCTCACCCTCGAGCAGCTGAACCTCGCCACCCAGGCCTGGATCACCCAAGAGTATCACCGCACCGTCCACAGTGAACTCGGGCAGACGCCACTGGAACGCTTCCTTGCCGGGCCCAGTGTCGCCCGCGAGTGCCCGGGCAGCGAAGCCTTGCGGGATGCGTTCCGCATCGAGGTCAAGCGCAAGCAGCGCCGNNTCCGACGGCACGGTGAGCCTGGAGGGCCAGCGCTTCGAGATCCCCTCCCGGTATCGCGGTCTTGAGTACGTCCATCTGCGCTACGCCCGCTGGGACTTCAGTCGCGACGATCTGATCGATCCGCGCACCGGACAGATCCTGTGTCCGATCCGCCCCCTCGACAAGGCCGCCAACGCCGATGCGCTGCGCCGGCGGTTGGAGCCGGCGAGGACGGATCAGAGCGCGATGCCGGCCACCGGCATCGCTCCCCTCCTGAAGCAAATGATGGCNNCCGGAGGTGCCGATCGAGGCACTGCACGTGCCGCCAAAGGTGGAGAACTTCTGCTGGCGGATCGAACAGGCGCACCTGCGCGAGGGCGGCTTCGAGCTCATCCAGGGCGACCCCGGGACGGGCAAGAGCGTCGTGATGCGCCTGCTAGCCGAGCGGCTCTCCCGGTTGGCTGACCTGTCGGTCGGCGTCATCCACCATCCGCAGAGCAACCTCTCCGACTTCTACCGTGAGCTCGGCGATATCTTCTCCATCTCCATCCGGGTGAGCAACCGGTGGGGCGGGTTCAAGGCGCTGCGCGCCCGCTGGCTCGACCACCTGGGCTCCGCCAGCCGCCGGCCGGTGATCCTCATCGACGAGGCCCAGGAGATGACGCCCATGGTGCTCTGCGAGTTGCGACTGTTGGCGAGCGCCCGGTTCGACTCCCAGGCCCTGCTCTGTGTGGTGCTGTGCGGCGACGGCCGGCTACTCGATAAGCTGCGCCGGGAGGATCTCATCCCGTTGGGATCCCGGATCCGCACCCGGCTGGCCACCGGCGCCGCCAACCGCGATGAGCTGCTGGCCTGCCTCGAACACCTGCTGACCACCGCCGGCAACGCCAGTCTCATGACCAAGGAGCTGCGCCACCTGCTGTGTGACCACGCCGCCGGCAACTACCGCATCCTCATCGGCATGGCGGCGGACTTGCTCATGACCGCGGCCCAGACCGAGATCACCGTGCTCGACGAAAAGCTCTACTTCCAGGTGTTCAACACGCCGGCCGCCAGCGCTCCGCGCCGTACCGCCGGGGCGCGCTGAAATGCCGGACCAACCGGAACCGTTCGTCTTCCCCGACCTACCGGACGAGGCCGCGGCCGCCCTCGATCGGCTCCTCGAGGAGTTTTACCACCGCTTCCAGCATCACTACGGACTCCAACTGTACCGCTGGTATCACGCCCTCGATGAACGCGAGGCCCGCCACCATCCGACCCCCGCAGCTCCGCCGCCGCTCACCGATCCCCCGTTCTGAACCTTGCAAATGACCGCGGCGCCGACGCCGCGGTCACGATCGTCGATGGCCCATCACCGATCGTGAAAATCAGTCCATCAATTTAGCTGACCGCTCTCAGCAGACCGCGCGCCCACCAAAACAATAAGAGTTGCGGCGTCGATCGGTATCGAACCGGCGTGCCGATTAGTCTTTGGATCGGTGTACGGTACGGACATTGAAAGCCCTTTCTGAGTCCTATCTAGGCACGTGTGGCCGTTCAGATCCTGCGGCGGCGCCGGGAGGAGCAAAAGTCTCGGCGACTTCGTACATGCCGGGCTCAAACTTCGCGATCGCGAGTGCGCGCTCAAGATACGGCCTGGGCGTCGGATCTGCGCGCATGGCCTCGTAATCCGCGCGGCTCCGCCACTCGGCGACCATCGTGACCTTGGTGCCATCCAAGCTCCGGTGTAGTCGAGCGGATAGAAAGCCCGGCGCGTGTCGCACCGAGCGCTCCGTGATCTCCGTCAAGAGATCGATCAGGCGCTGCTGGTTTTCGGGCGCAACGGTGAAGACATTGATCAGTGTAACCGGACCGTCCATCAGTACCCCTACTCGTGGCGCTTCGAGGCGACCTGCACCATGACCTCGATGATTTTTCGGTGCTCGAGCATGAAGGCTTTTCCCGATTCGATGGACCCGCGGATCAGCATGCCTGCGAAGGCTTCGCTGCTGAATTTCGTGCCGTCCTCGTTGTGAACCTGGAACACCGCTGAACCGCTGAGCCCGTCGATACTCTTGAGCGGACCGAAGTCCAAAAGGCGTAATTCGTGAACGCCTGCATAGGGGGAACGCCCGACATACTCGGCCCTTGTACTAACCGCGCCTTGCTCGATCCGCCGAAACTCGAAGTCTACCTCCCGCATGTCACTCGGATAACCGCGGTAGAGATACGCACCGCGTTCGCTGAAAATCGTGAGGCTATCCATCTGCAGGAGCGAATACGGTCGGTATTCGCCATACAGTTCTTCGCGTACGGCGCTATCGTCAATTTCCCGAACAACGATGTCGTACTGGTCGGTGTCCTCTTGGTTCTCGCCCCGCACGATATGCAGTGCGCCTAAGGGCAGAAAATCTCGAGCGTCGGGTCGATATTGAATACAGAACTGGCCAGCTTCAAAGCTCTTAAGATTGTGGACATGCCTTGCCGTGATCACGTAGCTCCGACCTTGGAATTTTACGACGAACGCCGTTCCACGTACCGAATAGGGGTACTCGCGATTATCGTTCGCGAACAGGACCGGCCGAGCGCACTTAACGATATCAAGGAGCTTCATTCGAGGATCCGGTGTGTCCCAAGCATTTGGTGCATTATCCTCGAACACTGGGATTTACTTCGGCGTTGACACGAATTCCGCTTCCGGCTGCGGCACCCGCTTGGTTGGACGATCTTTTTCTTAGCCGTTTTCTTGCTCTCGATCGGTAATTGCACGGTCGCGAAGTCCATCCCAACTCGTCAGTGAAAGTGATGTGACTTGGACAGTGCCAGGTTGAGTCGCAGAATCGCCAAGCGAGCGTGATACGCGTGAGCGCGTATATGGTGGGGAGTGTCAATGATCGGGATTTACGGAGCCACTGAAACGCGAGGTTGCGATCTTGTTATTTCTCAGCCAGTTAGCGCTGCATCTGCGTAGGTTCGAATCGCCCCCTCGCCATGTGATGTCCCTTTCCTATTGATTTGTAAGGGAATTGTTC
>PLET01000036.1 GCA_003137095.1 Gammaproteobacteria bacterium | reverse complement strand
ATCGAATGTCGCCTCCTGGCCGGGAAGAGCCCGATTCTCCGATCCGAAGCCGCCGTTCACCACGAATTTACAGTTTCGATTTTGATTGCGTCCGCCGATGAGTACTGATGACCCACAGCTGCCGGTTGTGAGCGGCAGCTTTGTGGGAGTCCACTTATGCTGAAGCCGCCACCCGAGATTGCACGAACCGATTGTTAGGCCCCTTTTACCACCGTAACAGTTTTCGGTTTAAGAGAGGCCAATTCTCTTAGCAGCGCAGGGACCAACGGCAGCAGCACTGACAGTTCATTGGATACGGCGTCGATCACAACCAGCGCAATGGGCAGCTTTTCCAGGTTCTGCTGAAATGGCAGATTCTTATCAACCGTGATGAAGGCGTCGAATTCAGTCGCGGCGAGTGCTAGAAGCTTTCCGTTTTTGACACCCGACCACCCAGCCTCTACCACAGTGCGAACGGAATGATCAGTCAACGAGCGACGAAGCCTACTCGGGACTGATTCGTCAAGCAGCAGTCGCATCCAAGGCCAATCGCTCGCGCGCGGTTTCAAGAACCGAAATCGCGGTCACCCGCGTCACCGAAGGAAAGTCCTCTAAGAACTCCTCTAGCGTGGACGACCCTTCGAGGTAATCGAATAGATTCTTTACGGGCACGCGCGTACCGGTGAAACATAGCGCACCACTCATGATTTCTGGATCGCGACTGACAAGCGATGTATCCATGCGGGGCCTCCTGATGTGCGAGTTTACACGAAGCCGTGTTACCCGGAAAAGCGCCCTCAAGTGGAACCAACCATAAGGGTGCCCATAGATCACTATTGGTCCCGCCGGTTCGGAAAATTCGGGCAAATGCCGCGTTCTGACCCACTGCTGCCGCATGCGACCGTCCGCTTTCCGGACACCAGTCCGAGTAGTCCGACGGGCAACTCTGATTTTCGCCGGTCACTCGCCGCTCAGAACGCGTATGCGTTCAGGCCGTCGTTCACGAGATTGAAGTTATCGCCCGTTGGCAGAGGCGCCCGTCCTTATGCGCCCCTAGGTTTTAGGCCGCACCGCGATGGAGAACAGCACGTGCCCCGATCGCAGCGATCGTCGGTGTCCCCGCCTGACGCATGATCGCTTCAAGTTCGCGGGCATAGATATCGAGCACAGCCTCGGCGCCTTCCTGTCCGAAGGCGGCAAGACCCCAACCCTGAGGTCGCCCGATGCCAACGCCCGACGCGCCTAAAGCCAACGCCTTGAACACGTCAGTGCCTCGTCGCGCGCCCCCATCCATGAACACCGGAACGCGGCCCTTCACGGCTGCGACCACTTCTGCGACACAATCAATCGTGGCGCGCAGGGTCTCCTCGTTCCTCCCACCATGGTTGGACACGATGACTCCGTCGGCACCATGCGTAACCACCGCTTGCGCATCCTCTCCGGCCACGATGCCTTTGATGAGCAGCTTTCCCCGAACCAGTCCACGCAGGCGATCGACCCATTCGAGCGTCAGCCCCGGAGGCGCGAGCCCTTTTACCTGTGACACATCGATTCCCGCAAAAAGTGGCGCACGGAGCCACATGTCGTGGCGGTTTCCGACATGGCAGGCAGTACAGTCACGTTTATCGACACGCGCGGCACGCCGCAACGTTTCTGAATTCCGAGCACCCGCGGTAGCTGTAGAATCAACTGACAGCACAATGGCATCGGCACCCGCCAATTCGGCGCGTCGCACGAGTTCCCGTGTGACCGTCCAGTCGTCCGTTGGATAAAGTTGTTGCCATACCGGGGCGCCGCGCTGCGTCAATATTTGCTCAAGCGGAACAGAGGACCCCGTAGAAACCATTAGTTGGGCCGATCGGCTTGCGGCAGCACGCGCCACCGCTGCCTCCCCATCGGGGTGAAAAGCACGCATTGCCGAGACGGCGGAAAAATAGATCGGAGTTCGCCAGTGAGCACCGAACACCGTAGTGCTGGTATCGACCCGGGACAGGTCGATAAAGCGCCGGGCGCGGATTTCGTATTCACTGAATGCGTCTTCGTTTCGTCGCAGGGTGCGATCATCGTCGATGCCGGTTGCGAGATATCCGAAGTGAGCTGGCGGCAATGCCGCGCGGGCCAGGGGCTCGAAACCCCGCACGTTCAAAATGTCTTTTACGTTGGTTGGTGCGAGCTCAGAACTGCCGGAAATACCCGTCGTGGCGGTCACCCCAGCGTCCAGCCCCGCGGCCCAGGTGGCAAACGGCAGCATCGAGGTGCTCAGGATAAAGCGGCGACGGGTTATGGAACAACGAAATCCCTGTCGCTTGTGATCGTGCGTCATGCCATATTCTGCCAGGAGGACCCGCCGGACCGCCACAGAGGCAATGGCGTGAAAGCTGTCGATCCCGCCGAGGCGTATGTCTGACCGTGAGGCGTGGCGGCTAATGGCAGGCCTTGGGTTGGTTGCTCAGCGTTTCCACCGGCCGAAGTTGTGCCGAACCTGGGCTCGCGCCAGCCCGACGCCGTCGAAATCCCGGTATTGACCCCTTCCTGCCCGTCGCGACAGGCAGCTTTCGGGGCGGTCGGTAGCGCATGTTTCCGTTGCATTGAACTTTTTGCAGTACGATTGGTTCCGTCAGATTTGGGCCATCAATAAGGGAAGGATATGGGACGCATCAGCATGTTTTTGGCAGTATCGGTTATCGCGACCGTATGCGAAGCGATACCGGCGCAAGCCGCCACAGATGCTGAAGGGCTGCAACGGTTTCGAGAAATCTATAAGGAACTCGTAGAGACAAACACCACTCTTTCAGCCGGAGACTGCACTCTAGCGGCGCAACGCATGGCGGCTCGACTGAAGACAGCCGGCTACCCTGATGCGGATCTGCAGGTTTTCGTGCCCGAAGGACATCCTAAAGAGGGCGGGCTCCTAGCCGTGCTTCACGGGGCCGACCCCAAAGCCAAGGCGATTCTGATGCTTGCCCACATAGATGTGGTCGAGGCAAAGCGGGAAGACTGGGCACGCGACCCGTTCCGCCTGATTGAAGAGGACGGTTACTTCTACGGTCGCGGAACGAGCGACATGAAGGCTCAGGCTGCAATTTGGGTCGATAATTTGATCCGCTATCGTGAAGAGCGTTACCACCCCAGGCGAACCATAAAGATGGCGCTGACCTGTGGCGAGGAGACCAATAGTGCACTGAACGGTGCGGGGTGGCTGACCAAGAATGCACGAGACGCTATCGACGCCGAATTGGCTTTGACTGAGGGCGTTGACGGCGATCTGGACGCGCAAGGCCATCGCATCGCCCTGGAGATTCTTGCGGCCGAGAAGACCTCCCAGAATTTTGTGCTGGAGGCGACCAATCCCGGCGGTCATAGCTCACGCCCGGTACCAGATAATGCCATCTACCATCTGGTGCGGGCGGTCGATCGGGTCAGTCACTTCGAATTTCCGGTCGAACTGGACGACGCGAACCGAGCCTATTTCACCGGTATGTCGAAGATCGTCGCGGGCGAAGCCGGAGCGGCCATGACCGCCGTGGCGAAGAATCCGCACGATGCCGCGTCGGTCGCGATCCTCGACAAGGATCAGAACTGGCACGCCATGCTTCGCACGACATGTGTCGCAACGATGCTCGCCGCGGGTCACGCAACCAATGCATTGCCGCAACGGGCCACGGCCAATATCAATTGCCGTATCTTCCCGGGTGACGCGCGCGATGCCGTGCTGGCGCAACTGATAACAATTATCGACGATCCTAAGGTCTCGGTTAGCATTCCGGAGATTCGGGGGCCGATTGCGACACCCGCGCCTTTGACACGACAGATAATGGAACCTATCGAGAAAGTGGCGCATGAGCTGTGGCCCGGAATTCCGGTAGTACCGGCCCTGGAACCCGGCGCATCGGACGCACAATTCCTAAATCCGGCGGGCATACCAACGTACGGGGTCACAGGCATATTCACTGACCCCGATGGTGGGCACATTCACGGGCTGAACGAGCGCGTTCGTGTGCAGTCAGTTTATGAGGGCCGAACATTTTTGTATCGGCTGGTCAAGCTCTACGCGGATCAGTAAGGCTCGCTGGGGGAAGGCGGCCGTCCGGCCACGGACAGTAGTCAATCCTCCGACGTCGGCTTTCGGGCGGGTATTTCAATACGGTGATCGGCAGGTGTTGGCCGTGACCCGCCGCACGGGCGGTTGGCCTCCTAGGGTGCCGTCGTGATTAGTCCGCTAATCCCATGACAAATGCCAATGCGACGTTCAGGCGCAAAAGATCCTTGTCGTCGAGATGACCGACCTGTCGTCCAATTCGCTCCCGGCGAACGGTGACGGGCTTATCGGCCATCACCTGGGATTTCACCCGCAACCCATTTCTCTCAGTGGGATCAATCGTCACTCGGAAGTCAGGCGCATCGCTGCACTCAGAAGTCATCTGACAGATGACCACAGATGCATGCGCGGCCGGGAGCGCATCCGTCTGTACAATCACTGCCGGCCGAGGCTTACCATAGTCGCCGCTGGCAGCAACTGTCACCACATCGCCGCGCTTCATTGCGCATCAAAATCTGAAACGGACTCCGTCCATCGCATTGCCGCCAACTCGAGCGAGCGGTCCAAACTCGCCACCTGCTTGGCGACGCGTTTGCGGACTGCCTTCGAGCGCGCATCGGGTACGACCAGGCGCAATTCGCGCAAACCGCGGTTACGGCGTCGTTCGCGCATAGCCTTCATCCGTTCGGCCGTTCGTGCCATGGTCTCTCTCCGATCTGTCACGCGTTACAGTGTAACGCGTGACAGAGGATCAATCAAGCAAGGCATTAAGAGAGGCCCTACGCAGCGTAATGAACCGATGCGGCCCAGCCGGATCCAACGTCCGCTTTGTTCCGGGCAATTCCTTACCCTGAATGTCTCAAATGGGCCGAGACTGGGCATTCAATGCGCATATTCGATCACGGATTGCGGTCGTTGACGCCTATTAAAAACTGATCACGGGCAAAAAGACAGCGCGCGAATCCGTAACAATAGGCGACGCCAGTCAAGTCAAGCGTCAACCTTTGGCACACGTCACGCCGCAACAATGCCGCAGACAGCGGCGATAGTAGTCAGCACGCCAAGGACGAGATGCGCCATTTGGAGATGTTGGTATGCTTGTTCGGTGAATTCGGGCTCTTGCATATCTCCCCGCGCACCCGCCGCGAACGGCGTGCTGAGAATGGTGAGTTCAAGACGGGTTGCCATACCCCAGAGGGCGCAGCGCGAGTTGCGCGCTGGCTCGCTCCACAATTCCAGCACCGCCAATAGGCAGATCGCACCGTAGGGTAGTACTACGATCGGCAATCGGCTCGAGTAGCCGCGACTAAATGCTTGCAAGGCGGCATCACCAAGCGCAGTCATCTCCGCATGGATGCGGTAGACGTCGAAGTACAGTAACCAGCCGACACCAACATTCCACCACAGTAGCGCGACGTTGGTAGCATGCAGTCGGCTCGCGGACGCCTCCACACGGCTGCAAATCCCAGGCCCCTGCGTACAGCAACAAGGAGGCGGCCAGCATTCCCAGGAAAGTCACAAAGTACACCGGCATATATCAAGATCCCCGGTTTTTGCAGAAAATGCGCGCGCTTATCGACGCGCTGTCAATTAACTCTACTGATGTCCTGGACCTCGGGCTATGATTCTGCGACTCCGAGAAGCCGACAGTCGCGGAAAACATCTAAGGGTCAACCGCGACCATCAAGCTACTGCTTCCCAGTCATGCAATGTCCTAATCGTTCCGTAGCCTTCGGCTTTTCCATAGTACCGTTCGTCTGCCGTCACAAGCAGCGCGTCCTCGTGCTCGAGCGCCACGGCGTGATACAGCGTGTCAAACAGATGGTGTTTGGTTTTGATCGCAAGACTGGTTGCCCGTCGAATGACGGTTGGGCTGTCGGTAGTAGGGAACTCGAATGCGGCGAGCATTTCAACATCACCGACGGCCGTCTGCGGGACGAGGCGCGCAGCAACCGCNNAGTCTGCCACTTACAACGGATTCCACGAGCGCAAATGCCTTCTCGGTATCACGTTCTCGTGAGGGATCCTCAAGCAGCCATTTGAGGATCACACTCGCATCGAGGACGACTATCACGGCCGTTCGACGGATCGCGCCTTGCGTACTTCTTCGCTGGTGAAGGTGGGCCGACCGCTACGCGCGACACCGAATTGACGGAAGAGTCGTTCCCGCCTGATTTGGAGTTTGCGCTCACGTACCGCCCGCCGCATCAAATCCGCGATGATGGAACTTTTGTTCTGATCACCGAATGCTTTGTCGAACTCCACCTTGACTTCATCGGGTACGCTGAAATTGACGGTCGCCATGCACCACCCATATTGTTGAAATTTTCAACAATCCCAATATACGCCTGTCGCTGGGAGCTGCAACCGAAATTTCCGCGGTGATCTGCCAAATATGCATCAGACAAAGCCGAGCTCGGCCAGCCCCATAGTCGCCGTTCATCACCGGCACCAAGGGGCTATTCAGGACCACTTGCTCTGTCGTGGAGACTCCATCTGTGCTCGTCTCCAATGGTCGCATTGGCTGGCGTTGGCTCGTGTGGCACTGTTTTTCACACAAAAATCGCACGCAGCGATCGGGTGAGTTCGTAACACTCTCATTGCAATGAATTATTGTCTTCCGGGCGGTATTTTCGATTCCCATCGCCCGCTCCAACTCCAGTCCATGCTAGCCAACCGCGAATGCGGAGTGTGGGCTTTCCTTGACTTCGATTCGTCCTGGTAGTAATTTTTGACTACCCGTGAACCTCAAGGGTGCAAGCGATGGCTGCAACGAGTCTTAAACTTCCAGAAGCGCTGAAGCGGCGGATCGAGCGACTTGCCGGCGCGGCGAATAAGACACCTCATGCTTTCATGGTTGACGTCTTGAGCCAGGAGGCCGACCGTGCCGAACTTCGTGAGCGGTTTGCGGCAGATGCGGAGGTCTCAGAAAAGGAAACGATGGAGAGCGGCAAAGCCGTATCGCTGGGGGCCGCTTTCGATTATCTCGAGGCTCGTGTGGCAGGGAAGTCTGCTCGACGCCCACGAGAGCGAGCATGGCGCGCGTCGAAGTAACGACTCGTGCACTCGCCGATCTCGAACGGCTTTTCGACTTTCTCGCAGAACACAATCCTAAGCTCGCCCGTGAGCGAATCGTCAGCGTCAGGCGAGCCTTTGAGTTGCTTGCCGACCATCAGTTACTGGGCCGCGAAGCCGAGGACGGGCGCCGGGAGTTGATCCTGTCTCGCGGGAAGTTCGGCTACGTGGCCAAATATCGTTGGCTCCCGGACGAAGATATCGTTCTGATTCTCGCCGTTCGACATCAGTTGGAAGCAGGTTACAAAGGCGATTAATGGGTTTGGCGATCGGCAGAGCACCGTTGTGCGCGTCGGTTTCTTCCGAGTGCCCATCGCCCGCTCCAAGACATTGATCTCCCGGTATCCCTACGTTTGTGCGTCCGCCATCGATGGGTTGTTCCCACTTCCAACCCACCTGATGGTGATCACTTCGCGGGCGGGAGATTCGGCAGCGGGACGACATCGGTGTTCTGCGCGGAAACGATCTGCCAACGGTGACCCTCTTTGACCGTGACGAGCGTCATGACTCCTCGCCGCATCGGCAGTGTTACGCCGTCGATGCCAGTATCGCCCGTCAACTCCCATCGATGCACGAGCACGGCTGCGTCCGGATCCAAAAGGCGCACCGTCGTTTCCGTCGCAACAAGATGACTACTCCGCATGCGAGTGGCATGCAGCGCCTCATGCTCCTTCTGGATTTCCGCACGAGTGTGCCACCAAAGGCCGATCACATTGACGAACTGTGCGTCATCAGCAAACAAACTGCCTAAAGCCTTCATGTCATGGCGATTCCAATCATCGACAAACGCTGCACCAACTCCCTTGATGGCCGAGATTTCAGCAGCTCGATCCGGTGGCGGCGGGTCCGCAGCCATCGTTGTGGTCACCGTTGCAATCAGGGCCGCCGTCGCTGCCAACATCACGTGTCTCATCGAACTATCTCCCAAAGTTGCTTCTGCATTCATGGTGTCCAAAGTTTCTGCGCCGTTATTGCGCCATCGCCCACGTCCGTAGCGTGTCCACGGGGTTGCTGACATCTTTGCCGTCAAGGTGAGGTTGACGATAGTAAAAAAGCGACATCTGCATATGCCTCATGCCCCCGCGCGCTATTCGCTTGCGCGGGTCCCGCGACGCAAGGTTTAATGAACCGTGCTGCTCGCCAGTCGCCCTGCCCCCGCGCTCCGACACCTGATTCGTCACTACTATCAGGTGAAGGATTCACTCGTGCGTGGCGTCAGTCTCCAGCCTGTGCCGGCAAGAAGTCCGCAGATAATCGAATTCATGTTCGGGACTCATTACCAGGTTCGAAAAAGAGGCTGCGAGGCGCCGGAAAATGTGCGCGCGGTGGCTCTGGTAGGGGCAAGGACCAGTCCGAGCGCCGAATTGATATTGAGTGGCAACGTCGACGCCTTTACGATCGTGTTCTTGCCCGGAGCATTCTCGATGCTGTTCGGAGTTCCGGCGGTCGAACTGACCAACGGGGACTTCAATGGCCAAGAGGTTCTCGGCCAGCGCATCAACGAACTGCATTGCCGGCTGGGTGAGGCTACGACATTCCACGATAGAGTTCGTGTCGCCGATAAGGTTCTAACCGCCGCCCGCCCGGCTACCGAATCGGTCAGCGCCATCGTGCACACTGCGCGAGCCATGATTCGAAACGAGGGCTCAGTCCGCGTCAGCGATATCGTTCACCAGACGGGGCTTGGACTTCGACAATTCGAACGGCGCTTCGCTCATGAAATCGGGGTCTCGCCCAAGTTGTACGCACGGATCATTCGATTCGAGGCCGCATTGCAGCGGCGGGCCATAACACCATCCATGTCGTGGACTGATATTGCGCATGATCTGGGCTATCACGATCAGATGCACATGGTGCACGATTTCACCCGACTGTCTGGGGACAGTCCTGAGGCGATTTCCTCCCAACTGGACATGTTTGTGCAGCCTGAAGTGCTGACAGGCCGTCCGGCAACCAAGTTGGCGAGGATGTCCTAGGAGAAGCGAGCTGGGTATTTTGGCCAGCGTTGGCTGGCAATGGCTCGTGTGGCAAAGGTTTTCACGCTAAAACCACACGCGAGACCAAGCAGTGTTAGCGGACGTTCGCTGGCATTGGCTGTGGTTTCACACGCAGTCTTGTCCGTATCGCCGTTGCAGGTCTGTACCGTCAACGCACTTGCGCAAGCTCGTCGCGAAAGATCTTCCTCACCTGCTCGGCTGTGATCGGCTTTTCGGCGGTGCCTAAGTGTTGCCCGAGCGCCTCGTTGATGAGCGTCTGATACCCGCTACCCGTCCGCGCGTCCGGTGTTCCCCGGTTACTTCATGTCGAACTTGATCGCCAGCTGCGCGCAGCCGGACGCGGGCGGCCCATTCGGCGAAGTGACCGGCCGGTAGTACGCAGAACCGGATGCCGCGATTCTCACAGCAGCCTGATCGAGAGATGCCATTCCCGAAGAGTGGACGATCGTCGGGTCCTGTATGAGCCTTCCCGCTTCATCGACGCAGACATGCACAGTCACGTCGTTAGACTGGCCACCGGAGGCGTCTTGTTTCGCATGGGTCGATATCTCCGCCGGCGCTGCGGCAATCGGTTCAGATGCCCGACCTGCCCAACTCAAGGCGATCTGCTGCCACGAGTCGATCGGATCGCCGTTGCCGAGCGTGGTTGCGGCTGCGAATCGAAGCCTGGAGACGCAACTGATCGTCGCGGAATCCAGAGCATTCGAACCCGAAGACGACTTGATGGAGATGTGTGACGGGATGCCACTGCTGGGGAGCCAGAAAACGACCACCGCCATGGTTCCCGCATCGGTGATCCGGAGGTTCGGACAGCGTGTCTTGGGATTGAATCCCAAGGTCGTTTGCGCCTGCAACGGATTTTCGGGAACGGGCGGTACATGATCGGCGTGAACGTCCACTGGAACGCTCAAAACCACGCATGTGAGAGCCGCGCCAAACCAATTATTCATCGGGACCGCCAATGTTCAGCCACTGCCTGTGAGGAAACAGGTAGCGCCGCCGGTGATGGCAATTTAACCGCCGCCTCCGTCAGTGTCCAGCACTGATGATCAACCGGCCTGGAAACGGGCACGGATCCCGCTGTGCCGTGTGCTGCCACTGGGGATCTCGCGGCGATTGAGGATGGTAGAGTTTTCCGTGCCGTGGGAATTTAGCGTGCACCACGGTTCGACACCAAAACCTCTATAGGTGGCTGCAATTATGAAACAGATTGTATTGATGCTTTTAACCTCAACCATTCTCACCGGATGCCTGGTCGTGGTGCGCGGACACCTGTATCCAGTCCAGGGTGCACTCTTCGCGCAGACTCCAGTCCCCATCTATCAGGTCACCATCCTCTGACAAGGCCGCAATGTTGATTCACCGATAGCAGGGCATACTCAGACGCCTGATGACTTGGATATCCATGCGCTGTCGACCGCGTCACACCGAATACGCGCATCAGTGGTCGTTGGATTGCTCGATAGATTGGGGTGGCGCGGATGCCAATTCCGCAGCCAACCATCGGCGAAACGCGGCAACAGGTCGCGTGACCTCGTGGCCCGGGCGAAACACAAGCCAATAGGCGTCGTCCAGCTGGACCCGAAGCGGGTGTGCAATCACGAGCTGCCCGGTCGCCAGTTCCGCCTCTATAAACCGCGGATCAACCACCGCGAAGCCCATCCGACCGATTGCAGCCTGTATGGCAAGAGCACGCGTTTCGAATACCGGTCCCTTGCTCACCTCGAAATTTTCGATTCCCGCAGCCTTGAACCAATGATCCCAGTCTCGAGGACGGGCGCGCGACTGCAGCAAACTCGCGCGGATCAGGTCCTTTGACGATCGAACTCGACCCGATGGCAGAAGGTGCGGACTGCACGCGACAATCAACTCCTCCCGGTACAGCTCTTCCGCCACTACATCCGGCCAACCGCCGCGGCCAAGTCGAATAGCGCAGTCGAAAGTCTCCGTTGTAAGATTCACCATCCGCGCAGAGGTTGATAACAAGAGCTCGATGTCCGGATGTAGAACCTGAAATGTGCTCAGTCTTGGGATGAGCCAATGAACCGCGAAACTCGACAGCAGACTTATCCTCAGTTCAGTGTCGCGCCGTATAAATCCGGCCAGTGCCTCGTCAATAGTGGCAAGCGCCGGCGTTATCGCGGCCGCCAGGCGCTCTCCATCCTGGGTGAGCACCAAGCGGCGCCCGAGTCGCGAAAATAGCCGCGCACCAAGACGCGCCTCCAACCGACGAAGCAGATGGGAGACTGCCGAGGCGGTCACTGACAATTCATCGGAAGCGCCCACGACGGAACCAGCGCGCACCACGGCGTTGAACGCCTGAAGGGCCCGTAATGGCGACGCGGGGATTGATTTGGTCACTGAGCGATATTCCATCATTACTGAGATAATCTCAGTATAAAGGACCCGGTCACCACCTACGATGAACTCCGATCGGACACATCGGGGAGCGAGCAATGGATCAACAGGAATTGACGGTCAAGCAGTTTGGTTCGAACGCAGAACTATACCTGGCCAGCGAGGTGCATTCGAAGGGGGTCGACCTCGATCAGGTCGTCGCAGTTGCCCAACAGCGGCGGTCAGTACGGGCGCTCGACCTGGGCTGTGGCGCGGGCCACGTGGCCTATGCGCTCGCGCGAGGGGGCGCCGTTCGGGTTGTCGCATACGATCCTTCTTCAGTGATGTTGAACGTCGTCGCCGAAGAAGCGTTGCGCCGCAGGCATGATGCGCTCGAGACCATGGTTGGAGCTGCTGAGGAATTGCCGTTTGGGGACGCCTCATTCGATCTTGTCGTGACCCGCTACTCTGCCCACCATTGGGCGAACGTGCCACGAGCCCTCGAAGAATGTGCCCGAGTGACTGCATCGGGTGGTCTGCTGATCGTCATCGATGCCATCGCACCGGAAATGCCGCTCCTCGACACATCCCTGCAGGTAATTGAATTTCTACGGGACGCTTCGCATGTCCGCAACTACCGGATTTCGGAGTGGTGTGGCATGCAGAAAGCCGCGGGCTTCGCCGAATCGTCGGTCAGGACTTGGAAAACTTCAATCGACTTTCCGTCGTGGATCGCCAGGATTGGGACTTCACCGGGACGAGTAGCCGCCTTGCAGACCGTGATTCCGGCATTACCGCGGGAGGCGCATGACTATTTCAAAATCACGGAACGATTATCCTTCCAGTTCGACACCGCCTGGATTGAATCGAGAAAAGTGGGCTGAGGGGAAGCCAGACGATAAATGTCCGCGTGGCTCAGGGCGTTGGACCGATATTGCCTCGCCGAGGACACACATGGCATTCCATGCGGAGGACCCAAACGCCACAAATGTCTCCGGTATCGCGACCATCGACCTTCCGGTCGTTGAATAGCGTTGCACGACGGCGGGGGTGCCGTCCGGGCGGCGATTTGTGCAACTAAAATGCCGGAGTTGTGCTTTAGGGTTACGTAGCTGTTACCCAACCACCTACCGCGGAAAGGCCAAAAAGGATCGAATGGTTCACTTCCTGACGATAGTCGCTTTCGCCCTGCACATCGCCGCCGGTGCCGTTGGGTTGGTGTCGGGAACGATTGCGGCGGTTGCCCGCAAGGGCGGCTTTTTGCATCGCAAGGCTGGTACCGTGTTTGTGGTATCCATGTCGGTCATGGCGACCTTTGCCGTCTATCTGGCCGTGTTGGAACCGGGTCAACTCGTCAATGTATTTATCGGCACGTTCGCCTTCTATCTCGTGGCAACGGCCTGGTTGACCGTTCGTCGCGGACATGGAGCAAGCGGTCTTTTGGATAAGATCGCCCTGATGGTATCCGTCTGTTTGTGCGCACCGTTTGTGATCTTGACGTTTCAATTGGCTACCGGAACGGCCCCGTTTGTCCAGAGTACCGTGCAATTCAAGGGCCCCGTGCTCGTCGCAATTTATGGATTCACACTCATACTCGTCCTGGCCGTGCTCGGGGATGCGAGAGTCGTCCTGGTCGGCGGCCTCTCAGGTGCCGCGCGCATTTCCCGGCATCTGTGGCGCATGTGCGTGGGACTCACACTGGCGGCGGGCTCGGGTTTCACCAATGGCTTCGCGCGACTGCTGCCAGGCCCCTATCACGTACCCGCGGCGTTTTTCCTTCCACAATTTCTGCCGTTGTGCTTGCTGGTGTTTTGGATGATTCGGGTGCGATTCGGCAAGGTGCCGAGCCGCCATTGATGATCCGAGCTGATGGGTTGCCCTACGTCAGACTACCTGCCGGTTTAATCATGATGCCCAGTCTCCTCATCATGGGTGAATCCACCGCCAAAGCTTGCACCCTCAGTTCCACCACCCGGGCCCCCGCCACGAAGGCTAAGCGGGCATGGAGTCTAGCTCGCGCAGAGCGATAAAAGCGTCATTTTGCCTTCTATTGCCCCCCCGCCGGGATTCCCTGCAGCCGACCGCGACGTCAATGCTGTCGAGGGTTTCTCAACAGAGCGGGGCGCCAATGCCGCGGAAGCCCACGAGCTTGCCGGTTTGCTCATCCCAGAGCCGGAAGGCGAGCGACTTGAGGCTCGCGAGCAACGTGAGCGGTTTGATCTGGGTAAACAGTGTGTCTGCTTCATGGCACCGTTGCAGATTGTAATTGGCGATCCGCGGGCACAAATGATGAATGTGATGAAAGCCGATATTGCCGGAGAACCACTGAAGAACCCGCGGAAGTTTGTAGAACGAACTTCCCTTCAAAGCGGCGTCGGTATAACTCCACGCATTGCTGCGTTGCCAATAGGCGCCCTCGAATTGGTGCTGTACGTAGAATAACCAGATGCCCGCAGACCCCGCGATCGTCGTGACGCCAAGCTGAATCAGCAGATACGTCTTAAACCCCAGCAGTGCACTCATGCCTCCCGCCATCGCAAGAATGGCGAGGTTCATCCAGTGGACCGAAAGGCGCTCCCGTCTGGGCGCTCCGGCCGCCGCAAACCGCTGATGGATGACGAATAAATACAAGGGAGCGACGACAAACAGCACGACGGGATTTCGCACCAGGCGGTAAGAAAAGCGCCTCCAGCGCGAGGATTCGAGGTACTCGCGCACCGTCAGCGTCCAGATATCGCCCATACCCCGTCGATCCAGATCCCCACATGTGCGGTGATGGAGTCCGTGCTGCCAGCGCCAATGGTGATAGGGCGTCAACGTCAACAGCCCCGTGATGAAACCTACGATGCGGTTGGCGACCCGGGATTTATAGAAGGAACCATGCCCGCAATCATGAAAGATGATGAAGATGCGGGCGAGGAACCCGGCAGCCAACAGGGCGAGCGGCACCGTGAGCCACCACGAGATCGACACGCTGAGGTACATGGCGTACCAGAGAATTGCGTAGGGTCCGAGCGTATTGATCAGCTGCCAGTTGGCGCGTGCGCTCGATGCGCGTTGATAGCGGGCAACGATCGATTTCCAACGCGTCGCCATCGCCATGGCTGCGGTCTCGAATGAATCTTGTGTCATAGGGAACATTCCAACGAAAGGTGAGTCGGGGATGTCGCACCGTGCCCGGCTGATGCCGATCTGGGACTGCCGGGTGGTGTCTGTCGGGTCGTGAGCGCGCGCCGCCCTCCGGGAAGAGTCCTGGAGGAGTCGCCGAGAGTGTCGCTGCCCCGCGTTCTGATATACGCCTGATTGGTCAATTCGTCACAACTTGTGGGTACTATACCGTTGCCCGCCGCGCCTTGCGCGGATCAAGTGCACATAACGAACAAGCAGCGGATCATGTGCTGCGGATGCACACCTTCCAGACTGGAGATGAGCACATGACCACTCCGTGTCCGACGACGCCTACGACGTTTGGCGACACACGCCGCTTCGCCGCAGCCCGGCGCTGCGGTCAACTCAGCATGCGGCGAAACTTGCAGACGGAGGCTCCAATGGGAAAATACTTTTTGGCATGGCTGCTCGGCGTTCCCGCGTCGATCCTGGTCATCGTTTATCTGATCATGCATCACTGAACAACAAGCGACGGCGGCGGATTTGATTCCATAGGCCTGCTTGATGAGGAGATTCTCGTGTCCTTAGGAACAATATTGTTGATTGTTTTGGTTCTGGTGCTGTTGGGCGCGCTACCGACTTGGCCCTACAGCGCCGGCTGGGGCTATTACCCCAGCGGCGGTTTGGGCTTGGTGTTGATCGTCCTTGTCGTCCTGCTCGCCACAGGCCGTTTGTGAGCTGAGACGGGCGCCTGATGAGCGCGACGGTCATGCGCCGGCGGCGTTCGCGCCGGTCCGCGGACCTTGGGCGCTGCGTAAGTGCGGCGCCTGACCGCAGTCCCGAGCCTGGTTGGGATCGACCTGGTCGGTCCATACCCTGAATGACTGCAAATAATTGGTGCCAAACGTCGTCGATATTGCGACGTCCGCAGCGTCGCGTCCCCGGGCGATCAAAATGCGGCCGATTCGCCGTTGATTGTGTCGCGGATCAAACGTATGCCACTTGTGACCTATGTATACCTCCATCCATCCCGCAAAGTCCATTGGCTCCGGCATCGGCGGAACTCCGATGTCGCCGAGGTATCCGGTACAGTAGCGGGCGGGGATGTTCATGCAGCGACACAGTGTGATTGCCAAATGCGCGAAGTCCCGACAAACTCCCTGGCGCTCCGTATAGGCATTCCACGCGGTCTTGGTCGAACGTGCGAATTCATAGCCGAACGTCAGGTACTCGTGGGAAAAGTCCACGATGGCCTGTACGCGCGCCCAACCGGGCTGCACGTCGCCGAACATGCGCCAAGCCTCACTCATCAGCGTCTCGGTTTCACAGTACCGACTCGCAAGCAAATACATCAGGCACTCATTCGGCAGCGTCTCCACCGCGTGTTCTCGGGCTTCGCGATCAATCGGATCCGGCAATCCATCGTCGGCGATGAGCGCATCAGCCGTCACCTTGAATTGACCGGGGGTCGCGATCAGGCGCGTACACGTATTGCCGTACGCGTCCGAATAAAGCTGCAAAGAACTGGGCGGATCGGTGACCATGGTATCCGGTTTCAAGAGATCACCGACCCGACTCGGATGGGTATGGAGCATGAGGATCATCGGGGTCGATTGCGGGCAGCAAAACATCAGCTCGTAGCCGTACCTTATCTGCATCTGCGGCTCCTTGATCTTACTGTTGCGATGGTTTGTCGCGTACTGCGGCGATGGGCCGCATAGCGGTTACAGTCGGATGCACGGCGACCGTTCGTTCTCAATCACGGGACGTACCCAGTGCGCGGATAAGTGAGACGAGCACGGCACCGGTGGCTGCCGCAATAATCAATGCCTTGACGGGGTTGTCGGTGGTGTAGCCAACAATTGAATCTTGCGTGTCGGCCACTTTAGCGCGCATATTCCGACTGGCATCGGCGACCGCATTTAAACTGCGCGTCAACAAGCCATCCGTCGCGTCGACCGCTTTCTCCATGGCGGGCCCAGCGTTGCGGCGGATCGTATCGACCTTGTTCGACAACGCCGATGCGCCAGCATCCGCGGTGTGCTGCGCCTCGCGGAGTCCGCCTTGGAGGTGGTCCGCCGCTTTATCGACTATCGCATGGCCTCTCGAAACCGCGTCGTTCGTGGTATCCATGATGAATTCCCAGCGTGTGTGTGCCGCAAAATTGCGTGCTGGTAATATCCGGCAATATACGAGCCCGGCGCTGTAGCCAAACACCGCATCAGCCGTCTGCCATAGCCGCCGTTTCGGGTCGGAAGTTTCCTACCTCCCTGCGATTTGACGCCGCCCCAGGACGATCAGGTGTTGAATGTCTTCGGGCCGCATCGGTTTCGTCATGTGGTGATCAAATCCGGCGTCAAGCGCGACCTGACGATCGCGTTCTTGTCCCCACCCGGTGACCGCAATCAACGTCGCTCTTTGTCCGGATGGTCGCTTGCGGATGGCACGGACGACCTCGAGGCCGGAAACCCGCGGCATGCCGACATCGAGCAACGCGGTATCGGGTTCCACCCGCGCAAAGGTCTCGAGCGCCTCCACTCCGTCGTAGGCGACGTGAACCTCATACCCTTCGAGACGCAGCAATTCGGCCAGACTGTCCGCCGCGTCCACATTGTCGTCCGCGACCAGAATTCGGTGATTGAGAGTCACGCCTCCAGCGACCGCGGATGACGGCGATGCCTGGATGCGGCCGCTGGTGTCGGAGCCCACCACGCAACTGCGGGGCAGGCGTATGCTGAACTCGGCGCCGTATCCGAGGCCGGCGCTCGATGCTTCGATGGTGCCCCCGTGCAGCTCAACGAGGCCCCGGGCGAGCGCGAGCCCGATTCCGAGGCCGCCCTGCGATCCTTCCACGGCGGCGGGGACCTGGCAGAACATCTCGAAAACTTGTGTTTGCTGCTCGCGGGTCAGACCGATGCCATTGTCACGCACGCGGATGAGGAGTTCATTGGCTTCGAGAACCGCGCTGATCTGTATGCGGCCGTCCGGTTCGGTGTACTTCGCGGCATTTGTCAGCAGGTTCCCGACAACCTGGGTCATTCGGACGGGATCAATTTCCAGCAGCACGGGCGTTGGCGGTAGTGTCGCGACCAACTGGTGGCGTTTGGCGTCGAGGTGGGGGCGCGCCGTTTCTATTGCGGTATCCAAGATCACCGACAGCGGCTCTCGAGATTTGCGCAGGAGCAGGGAACCGCGCCCGATACGTGATACGTCCAGTAGATCCTCGAGCACCAACGACATGTGTTGTACCTGACGCTCGATGATGGCGTAACTCCAGCGCTTCTGAGCGTCAGTCGAGCCGTGCTTGCCGGCAACTCGGACGGCCTGACGGATGGGGGCTAACGGATTGCGCAGTTCGTGCGCCAGCGTCGCCAAGAACTCATCCTTGCGACGATCGATGTCCTCGAGTGCCTGCTCACGCAGTTTGCGGTCCGTGATGTTGGTGAACCAAACGGCAATGGAGCCTTGCATGGGTGATGCGACCACGGCGTACCAGCGGACGCCTTGGTTGGTCGCCTGCGTCGTAATCTCAAACTCGGCTTGCTCACCGGTTTCGATGACTCCCACATAATGGTCGAACAGCCCGGGAGCATCCCACGCGTGTGGTAAGACGGCGCCGATCCGGCTGCCGGTCAGTTCCATATTGTCCTGACCCAGCGCCCGCGCGGCTGCCGGGTTGAGGTAAGTCCATTGAAAATCGGTGATTCTTCCGTGATCATCACGCATGGGAGTCAGGATGCAGAAAGGCACGAAGGACGATTTTAGTGCGACCGAAAAGCGCCTTTCGTTTTTTGCGGCGGCTGCACGGGCACGTTCCCGCGCGACCACTGCGGCTGCAATGGTTGCACACACCTCACCCAGGTGCAATTCGCGAACGCTTTGCTGATGCGCCTCGGTAAACATCACCGAAATCGCCCCCATGACTTCGCCCTCGGCTCCCAGCAGCGGCATGCTTTGCACTCCGCGCAATCCTTGCTGAGCGGCAAGTGCGCGGTGCGAGAGCAGAATCGATTCATAATCGCCGTCCTGAACCATCGGATGGCAGTGTGAAATCGAAGCGCCGTGACCAGTTGCAGTGCTCATCCGCAAAGTCACTTCTTCGAACACCTGCTCGCTGAAGCCCACTTGGGCGACCACCGAGAGAGATTTGTTTTCCTCGTGACAAAGCGACACCACGCCGTGAGGCGTTCCGTAGAGATCGACCATGATATCGAGCAAGCCACGCAACGCCGCTGCCAGATCGTCGCCGGCGGCGACCAGCTTCTGACTGAAGGCGTGCAGACGGCGATGATCCTCCAGCTGAAGTTGCAAACTGGCCTGGGCACGTTGCAACATTTCATCGACCTGCTTGCGCGCAGTTATATCGACCGCAGCCCCGCGTGCGTGTGTGAGTACTCCTGCGGCGGTGGCTTCGAGTTGCACCCGGTTCAGCAGCCACCGGATCTCGCCGTTTGGCAGTTCCACCCGCTGTTCGCGCTCGTACAGAAACTCGCCCTGTGTGATCTGCTGCTGCATGTGGCGGCGACTTTCCTCGATGTGATCCGGGCGAAGGCCGGCGAACCAGCGGTCGAGGCTGATTTCACCGTGTACGACCGGGCGCCCCAAGATTCGGCACAGGCTTGGCGAAACAAAGGCGGTGCCCGCCTCGAAATTCAGTTCAAAGATGCCGACGCCGGTGTTGGTCTGAGCGAGAGCGAGGCGTTTCTCCGCGAGCGCGGCACGTGCGGAGGTGAGCTGCAACCGGTTTCCGAAAAGCACCAGCAACCCGCCGAACATGGCGAAGGCCACTACCGCCGCCAGATCCTGCGGAAATTGAATCGCCAGATTGCCTACGGGTGGCGACAGCAGTGCGCCGTTCACAAGACCCGCCATCAACACCAACAGTGCCGGGCCGCGCCCCAGCGAAATCATGGCGAACACCAAGGCGACCAAAAAAAACAAGAATGGCACGTGACTGCCGACCCAAGGCTGGATGAGCCATTGCAATGCCGCAGCGATGCCGGCAGCCGCGGCGGCGACGGCGTATCTGCTCAGACGCGATTGCAACATACTCGGTACAACACGCATGGCACAGATCGTAAGATACGGCTCGGTTGTAGGGGAGCTTAAGTCTTTATAGCAGACAAATATGCGCGCACCAATGTCGGAACCCGAGCGGTCCCGCCGTCCTGCTGCAGTGCAACTACCATCCGCCAGTCGTCATCGAGCTCTCTCCATGCCGTCGAGGAATTGCGCTCTGCATATGCTCATCGAAAGTATCGGCCCCGAAGCGTAACCTCCGGCCATCGCACCTTGAATGTCGAAGGGAACTCGTTTTTTGGCCCACCGCAAAAATCACTCTGAAGCCGATTCTCCGTATTTCCTGCACGGCGGCGGCGAAATGGGGGAATGCATCCGCGCCTACGACTGGTCCGCGACGGCGCTGGGTCTTTCCGAGCATTGGCCGGTGCATCTAAAGACCCTGGTCGACCTGATGTTGGTGTCGACCCAGCCCATGTTCATGGCCTGGGGCAGCGACCAGACCTGGCTGTACAACAGCGCGTTCGTACCAATCCTCGGGGCCAAGCATCCCCACGCGCTGGGGTGTCCTGCCATGGAAGTTTGGGCCGAAGCTTGGGCGGATATCGAACCGCTGTTCGCCCGTGTCTTCGCCGGGCAGTCCATTCACATGGAGGACTTCGGCCTGCAGCTCGATCGTCGTGGCAAGCTCGAGGAAGCCCACTTTTCATTTTCCTACAACCCGGTGCGCGATGAGACCGGCGCAGTTGTAGGCCTGTTTGGAGTCTGCGTCGAGATCACCGAGCAGGTGTTGGCCAACCGCGCACTCGCGTCACAACGGGAGAAATTCGCGGCGCTTTTCGAGCAGGCACCGACGTTCATGGCGATGCTGCGCGGGCCCGAGCATCGGATTGAACTGGCCAATCCCCGGTATATTGAACTGGTCGGCAATCGGCCCGTCGTCGGTCTCACGGTCGCCGAGGCGCTCCCCGACGCCGTGGCGCAGGGCTATCTGGGCATTCTAGATACCGTGTTCCGCACCGGCGAGGCATTTACCGCAGTCGGACTGAAATACGCTGCCCAGGCTGACCCTTCAGGTCCTGTGGACGAGCGTTTCCTGGATTTTGTCTACCAGCCAATCATCGACAGCGACGGCCAGGTCTCGGGAATCTTCGTGCAAGGGGTCGACGTCACCGAACGCCGGAATGCCGAGGACGCGCTGCAGTACGCCAAGGAGACCCTCGAGCGCCGGGTGGAGGAACGTACCGAAGCGTTGCAGATCGTCCAAACGTTCTATACGCATTCGGCCGAGTGCCACGCGGTTCTCACCCACCGCGAGGATGGCGCCTTCCAGTATGACGAAATCAACCCGGCCACACTGCGCCTGTATGGGATGACACGCGACCAAGTGATCGGCCGGACGGTCGATGAGATTTTCAAGGCCGAGCGCGCCGCGGAGCTCAACGCCCATCTGTTGGCGAGCTTGAATCAAGAGACGCCGTACCGATATGTGCGCAAGGTTGGCGGATCCACGGTCGAGGCCATTTCCGCATCGATCCCCACCGAGCCCGGCGGATTGCGCCGCCTCGCAGTGACAGCCCGCGACATCACAGAGCGGCAAAACCTGGAGGAACAATTGCGCCAGGCCCAAAAGATGGAGGCGATCGGGCAGCTCACCGGCGGAATCGCCCATGATTTCAATAATCTTCTCGCCGCCTTCAGCGGCAGCCTCGAGCTTGTCGGGAAACGCGTCGCCGAGGGTCGGTTCAACGACATCGAGCGCTATCTTCGCGCTGCTGAGGAGGCCTGCCGCCGAGCCGCTGCGCTGACCCAGCGCCTGCTCGCCTTTTCCCGACGCCAGACCCTCGATCCCCGGCCGCTCGATGTGAACAGCCTCATCGCCAATATGGAGGATCTGATCCGCCGCAGCGTCGGACCGAATATCACCGTCGAGGTGGTGGGCGCGGACGGGCTATGGCTGACCAAGGTCGATGCGCCCCAGCTTGAGAATTCGCTCCTCAATTTGTGTATCAACGGCCGGGACGCAATGGCCCCACGCGGCGGGCGGTTGACCATCGAGACCGCCAACAAATGGCTTGACGACCGCGCCGCCAAGAAACGCGAAATTCCTCCCGGTCAGTATGTTTCTCTGTGTGTCACGGACACCGGGACAGGTATGACTCCCCAGGTGATGGCCCGCGCCTTCGATCCATTCTTCACCACAAAGCCACTGGGCGAAGGGACCGGGCTCGGCCTTTCCATGGTCCACGGTTTTGTGCGCCAGTCCGGCGGTCAGGTGCGCATCTATTCGGAGTTGGGAAAGGGCACGACAATGTGCATTTACTTCCCGCGCTACACCGGGAGGGCGGAAACTACCGCAATCCAGGCGGCTGCGGCCGGACATGCGGGCGCTGGTGAGACCGTGCTGGTGATCGACGATGAGCCGACCATCCGAATGGTGATCGTCGAAGTGCTCGCTGACAGCGGCTACGCGGCGCTGGAAGCAGGCGATGGCGCGAGCGGTCTGCGCATCCTGCAATCCGATGCTCGCATCGATTTGCTAATCACCGATGTCGGTCTTCCCGGCGGGTTGAACGGCCGACAAATCGCTGACGCCGCCCGCATAAAGCGCCCCGATCTGAAGGTGTTGTTCATTACCGGCTTTGCCGAGAAAGCCGTCATCGGCAACGGCCATCTGGCGCCGGGCATGGAGGTTATCACCAAGCCTTTCGCCATGACAGACATGGCAGCGAAGGTCCGCGATCTCATCGAACGCGTGTGATCTCTACTCGCGCTGCGCATTCGCGAAATCCTCGAGTAATCGTGCACCGATAAGCCGAGCCCAAAAATCATCCACCCAACGCGGCGAAAAGCTTCAGGCGTGAGTCCCGATCCGGATTTTGATCATTTGGACCCAAGAACTCCATCATGGGCTTGCCGCTATCGGTGTTTTCGGCAATCACCTTTAGCGCCACCAAGGTGGGCGTCGCCAAGACGATGCCTGCAATTCCCCAAAAAAGACCACCGAACCACAATGCCAAAAAAATTAGCAACGGATTGACCTCCATCCGTCGGCCGACAAGCAGAGGCTGCACGATTTGTCCCTCGATCAACGCGATCACGACATATGATCCGGCGACGCCGAACACGTGACCCAACGTATCGAAAGAGACTAACGCCACCACTGTGAGTACAGATAGGGTCGTACCGGGACCGGCGTATGGGATATAGCTGAGGAGTGCGGCCATTCCGCCCCAGAGATATGGCGTCGGCATGCCCCATGCCCACATGGCAAGACCCGTGACAAGACCTAAGCCCAAATTGATGAGACTGGTAGTACGGTAGAAAAACCCAACCTCTTCGCGTACCTTCACGATTATGTTATGCACATAGGATGAATTCAAGTCATCGGCGAATGCGGCCACCATTCTCGCCATCATGGGCGGCCCGCCGGTAAGCAAAAACAGCGTTACGATGACGAAAGTCAAGATACCCGCGGCTGCAGCGCCGCCCGTGTTTACGATCAACATCGGTGCACTCTCTCCCGCAGGGGGCGCCGCGGAGGGTGCTGCGGGCGCCACACCACCCCGCGCCTCCACATTTCCCGCATTTTTCCGAAGATCCTCGAGACGGTTCATGAACTTGGCGACGGGACTGACCTTCTGCTTGATGGTGTCCAGGGTTTGCGGGGCTTTGGAAAACCATTCTTGCGTCGGGGTCCACGCCGTCCCGACCGCGCCACCAATCGCTGAGAGAGCGATTACCAGGATCAATGCGGCCTGACGCTTCTCGGCACCCGCTTGGTGCGCAAGGCCTCGACCGGTCCCGACAGCATCAAGGCAAAAAGCAAAGCCAAGGTGATGGGGATAAAGGCAGCGTGCGCCACATACAGCAAGATGCCGATGCCGCCCCAAACCAGGACTTTGCCAGTGGTGATCGATTCGTGACGACGAACGCGTGCCTCTCTTGTGAGC
The DNA here is from genome assembly GCA_003137095.1 of Gammaproteobacteria bacterium. Lineage (GTDB taxonomy): Bacteria > Pseudomonadota > Gammaproteobacteria > Steroidobacterales > Steroidobacteraceae > Bog-1198. The sequence continues at coordinate 27,029 of PLET01000036.1, read as the reverse complement.
GAGGCGACTTTCGCATTCATGATGGAAATCGGCGATAAATTTCAAAGTTGAATGGCGCCGCAGTATCTGCCCTCAACTGAGCTGCGTAGTCTGGACTCGACGAAACTGTGGCCGTTCCATCCATATCCCAATCTCCCATATGGTTCAAAACCATATGCTTCCAACAATATGATTGATCTGCTTCGAGGCATGTGTCTATCGGGTTGTCCCGCGACGCGCTGTCAGCTACGGCTGACAAAGCTCGAGACGAAGGATTTCCGGATCCGACATACGCTCTGGTTTCATGATGAACTCATTTTGACCGGCTCTCGTAGACGCGGATCAGTTCGGTCACCAACACATCATTGATCTTCATACCGGCAATGTTGGCGTGTTTGATGGACACGTTGCTCAGATTTACATCGTTGAAACTGGCGCTGCCAAGATTGATGTTGTTGAAAGTCGACCCCTCCAGGTTGACATCGTCAAAGCAGGAAAATGATAGTTTGGCGTCCGAAAAGCGCGATTGAGCCAGATCAGAATTGCGCACATCAAGTGATTCACGCCTGTTTGTTATCTCCATCGTTGCCTTCCCTTTTAAGTGACTGACTTCGGTTTTCCGTTCTGCGCCATCGTCTGTTGCGATATCCACCAGGGCGAAAAGAGTGCGGCGTGTGCGCTCAAGATCCCTCGGTCCGATTCGCGAGAGCAGGGCTTCATCCACGCTGGCACCGGCAACCGAGAGCACCGTGGCCGCCGCGCGTCCCTGTTCAGTGAGCCCGATCGTCAGCCTGCGCCGATCTTCGCTATCCACATCGCGCTTCAGGTAACCGCGCGCCACCAGCGTCTCGATGAGCTGCCCGGCAGCCTGCTTTGAGAGCCGCAATTCCTCGATCAGCTCACTGAGCGGGTGCGCGCCGGATTCGCGCGCCAACCCACCGATTACGTAGAGGCCGTTCTTCGGTATATCGCCATAGCCCGCCAAGTCCAGCGCCTTGCGCATCGAAACCGAATACGCCAGACGTGCGTGGCGCAGCAGCGCCGGCATCGATATGTCGTCCCCAGACCGACGCGGCTTTGTCATTCGCCAAGCGTAGCAACCCCTGGGATAATAATCAATAACTGGTACTATCCGATATACGGACTATCTCCCGAGACGCCCACTATCGGGAGCTGGTTACGGCTCCGGATGTCGATGTATCGCCACCAGAATTACCCAATCTGGAGAGCGGGCTACCACTTTTCTGCGAACGGGCGCGCCTCGACCTCGAAGGACCATGCCGAGGCGGGTTGTTGCACCAGCCACAGGGCGGTGGCCGCCACATCATCGGGCGCGACGAAGAATGAGCCGGGCTTGTCGGGCATGCGGGCGCGCGTCCCGGGCAAATCGACCACCCCGTCGATGATGATCAACGACACGTGGATGCCGAGCGGCCACAGCTGCTTGGCCATGGCTTCGGCCAGGCTGCGCTGCGCTGCTTTGGCGGGCGCAAATGCCGCGGTGAACGGGGCGCCGCGCCGCGAGGCTGTCGCCCCGGTGACCACCACCGCTCCGCGGGCCCGAGACTTCATTGCCGGAATGACGGCGCGGCTGGCGAGAAACAGGCCCAGGGTGTTGATCCGCCAGGACTGCTCGAACGCATCCGCGCCAACCGTCTCGATCGTGCCCCACACGCCGGAACCCGCGTTGTAGACCAGCACGTCCACAGCGCCGAGATCGGCGTGGATCTTCGAGAAAGTGCTGTTGACTGCCGCCTCGCTGGCAACGTCGCACTGATAGGCACGAGCCGATTCGCCGAACTCAGCAGCCAACTCCGCAGTGAACCGATCGCCGCGCGCGAGCAGCGCAACCGCGTATCCGGACTGATGGAATCGGCGGGCGTAGGCGGCACCCAGTCCGGGCCCGACTCCGACAACAGCGCACACGGGTAAGCGGGTCACGCATCCCGCCAGGCAGCGGCGGCCGACCCGTTCAGACTGCGATGCGCACTCTTGACCAAAGGCCCTTGGGGAACCATGGGGGCTATAATGCAGCGGCGTCGCACGACCTGCAAACCCGGAGCGAATCGATCACGGTGCGGTGAAGGCCGCGGTCGGGGAACAGGAGCGGCCACCCACGACTTAAGCGGACGCACCGCCGGGACTCACGTCGGCCTAGTCATCGAGTCCCAGGCCCTTCAATATCCTCGGCACATTTTTCTCCACGCGCGCCTTGCGAGTCGCCGACTGTTTGGCGCCGGCGAAATACAGCAAATAGCCCTTCTGCCTTCCAGGGGTGAGAGCACGGAAGGCTTTGGCCAATTCAGGGTCATCGTCCAATGGCTTTTGAAACTCGCACGGCACATCGAATTGTGCTGCGGTCTTCATCGCCACCTTGACGCCGGATTTCTCAATCGCAATGGCCTCGATGATAAAGCTCTTGATTGCCGCTTTCTGCTCGTTGATCTCCGCAAGGGAAGCAAACCGGAGTTGCCTGGCTGCCTGCACATTCCTGGTCTGCTGAATGAGGATGCGCTTGGGGTCCTTGAGCAAAGCGCCTTTCATGAAAAGCAAAGCGCAATAGTCCTTGAAGCCATGGATCAGGACCACGTTGCTTCCATCCATGTCGTAGCAGGCTTGGCCCCATTTCAGTGCTTCATTGAGTCCCGACGCGAGGCAGAGCCGGCGGAGCGCGGCGTACTCCGCGCTCCAACGTTTCTCGGTGCCATGCACCTTGCTTACGAGCGGATTCATTCGTTGATTAGACCCGAACGACAGAAGGGCGTAGATTCCATTTGTTCGCTACGCGATACCGAGCAGTGGCCGGCAGTGCGATTGCAGCGATGACCATGATGGCATGTCTCACCCGATTTACGACACAGAGCGCATCCTAGCGCCAGCGGGCGGCTTGGCCAATGGCGGCGACGGTTGCCAGGTATTTCTCCGGACTTTCCCGTAATACGTTCCTGCTGGCGTTGACCAGTCTCTTTGCCGATACCTCGACCGAAATGCTCGTGCCGATTCTGCCGATCTATCCTACCCAGACTCTCAAAGCGAGCGCCAGTGTGGTGGGTTTGGTGGAAGGAATCGCGGAAGCGACGCGATTCCCTCAACCGGCGCCGCCGGCCGGCCTCATGCTTGAAATCACTTCAATTAATCGAAGGACGAATTCCATGGCTATCGATCGACGCTCATTATTGAAGTATGCCGCACTGGCGCCGTTGGCGAGCGGCTTGACACCTCCGGCACGCGCGGCGGATCCGGCGACCCATGCAAGCGCCGATTACACGCTGCGCATAGCCACGGGTCTGGTGGAGCTGGCTCCCGATCACATCGTGTCCACGACCTTGTACAACGGCCAGTTTCCCGGCCCGCTGCTGCGCTTCAAGGAGGGACAGCGCGTCACGGTCGACATTCACAATGACACGGACGCGCCGGAGTTGGTGCACTGGCACGGTCAGATGATCCCGAGCGATGTGGATGGTGCATCGGAGGAAGGCACCCCATTCATCCCTGCGCACGGCATGCGTCGCGTTGAATTCCTGCCGAAGCCGTCGGGCTTTCGCTTCTATCACACGCACGTGCCGGCGGGAAGCGATTTGAACCGGGGGATGTACACGGGCGAGGCGGGAGCGGTCTATATCGAGCCCAGGGACAACCCCGGTGCGTACGACCGCGAGGTGTTTCTGGTGATGAAGGAATTCGAGCCGAACTTGAGCCGGGGCGGTGATATGGCCATGGATTTTCTGGCGGGAGAGGCAATTCCCGAATTGCAGCAGATCGGAAAGCGTGCGGATCAAGCATCGCAGGTGAAGGCCAAGGGTTTTGAGGTCGGCTACGAACGGTTTGCGATCAACGGCAGGATGCTCGGGCATGGTGAACCCATCCGGGTCAAGCCAGGTGAGCGGGTTCTGTTTCATGTCCTGAACGCGAGTGCCGGGGAGATCCGCAGCCTGGCGCTTCCCGGCCACGTATTTCGGGTCGTGGCACTAGACGGCAATGCCGTGCCGACGCCGGCTGATGTCCCGGTGCTTTGGCTGGGAACGGCCGAGAGAATTTCAGCGATCGTTCACATGAATCACCCGGGCGTGTGGGTGATGGGCGATCTCGACCATGACGACCGCCGTCACGGGATGGGTATTGTCGTCGAGTATGCCGGACGGAAAGGGAAGGCCCGGTGGGCCGATTCGAAGCCCTCTCATTGGGATTACTCGCTATTCGGGAAGGCCGACACCCAACCCGTTCAACCGGATGAAACGATCGAGATGTTGATCGTCAAGCACAATGCGGCGCTGGCCGGATTCAATCGATGGACGCTGAACGGCGAAGCGTTTTCGATGGAGAAGATGCAGCCGATGTACAGCCTGCACGAAGGGCGGCGTTATCGCTTGAAATTTCGCAATGCGAGCGATGACATTCACCCCCTGCATTTGCACCGTCACAGTTTCGAATTGACGCAGATCGCGGGAAGGAAAACGGCGGGCGTGATCAAGGATGTGGTGATGCTCGGCGGATTTCAGGAGGTCAACATCGACTTCGTCGCGGACAATCCAGGTCTCACCCTGTTTCATTGCCATCAGCAATTGCACATGGATTTCGGGTTCATGGCCTTGTTCAAATATGCCTGAGCGGCCGGACCTCCGGCATTTTCCCGACAAGTGTGGGTTAGCGAACAGAGAAGTTGCCGAAGAGCTGTTCGTATGATCGCGATGCCCGAGCTTACCGGTCAGGAAACCATCTCCCAACAGCTCGAGCAGTCCTGTTCGCAAGAGCCGATACACATCATCGGCACCATACAGCCGCATGGCTTCGTGCTGGTGGTCTGCATCGACAGCACGCGCATCGTCCAAGTCTCCAGTGGCGTGGCCAGCCATTGGCCGGGACTCGGGCCCGCGTCCGGGCTGCTGCACCGGAAGGTCGAGGACTGGGTTGACGGCTTTTCGCCGGATGTTGCGACGGTGTTGGCCGCGCTGCCGCTGTCAGATCCCGCGGCGTTGCCGCTGAAGCCCAAAATCGACCCACAACAACCGTCCGTGGAAGCGCGGGATGGTCCGCCCACGCTATTCGAATGCGTCGGACACCGGGTCGGCGGCGTCGCCGTCCTGGAATGGCAGCCGTTGCCCGATGACGCGCACGCGCTTGCGGGCGATGCCCGATTCATGGAGGGGATCACGTCGGCTCTTGCGGGTCTGCGCCGTGCGCAGACGCTGGAAGCCTTCTTCGCCGACTCGGTGCGTGAAGTTGCCCGGCTCAGTGGCTTTGATCGGGTCATGCTCTATCGCTTCTTGCCGGATTGGACGGGCGAAGTGATCGCGGAAGCGGCTCGGCCAAACCTCACGACGCGCTTTTTGGGGCTGAGGTTCCCTGCGACCGACATTCCAAGCCAGGCGCGCGCCCTCTATACCGCCAGCAAGATCCGGGTCCTGGCCGACGTCCAGGCCGTACCGGATACCTTGCTGCCGCCCCGCTTGCCCGATGGGGAACCGCTGGATCAGGGCAACAGTGTGCTGCGCGGCTTTTCCAATGTGCACCGCACCTATCTTGCCAACATGGGCGTCAGGGCAACGATGAGCCTCTCCATCGTGTACGACGGCAAGCTCTGGGGACTCATTGCCTGCCACCATTACCGCCCCAAAATTCCGCCGTATCACGTGCGAAACGCCCTGCGCAATCTGTGCGAACTGGTGGCCGCGGTCGTCGCCATGCGAATCCAAGCCCTGGCCCAGCTCGAATTGGCGAACACCACCACGTCGATGGACCGACTGCTGACCCGGGTTCAACTGGCGGTGCATCAGAATCCAGACATGCGCGCGGTACTCGGCAGTCTGCTGCCGGATTTGCTCAAAGGCTTTCAGGCGAGTGCGCTCTGCGTCAGGGTTGCGGATCTCAATTATGTGGGAGGCCAAACAGACTCATCGGCGGCCGAATCGGACGTGCTCGACGAAGTGGCCACCCGCGGATGGGGGCATTCAATGGCGACGGATACCATTATTCTGACGAACCTGCTGACGCCGGAGGGCCGGCGATTGAATTGCCTGCCGGAGGCCGCGGGCATACTTGCCGTGAAGCAGTCGGCGGGCGCTCTCGAGCTGTGCGCACTGACGCGTGCCGAAGTCGTGCAGGAGGTCTCCTGGGCGGGCGCGCCCATCAAACGGGCTACCGCGTCGCCCGACGGCAGCGTACGCCTCGAGCCGCGCCGTTCGTTCGACCTATGGAAGGAGACCGTCGCCGGCACCGCACGCGACTGGTCGGTCCCCGAGGTTGACGCGTGCAAACGCTTGCTGAACATCTTGAGCGAGGTCAGCGCAGGACACCGGCGCAGGGCCGACGAGCGTGATACCCGCCATCAAGTCCAACTGGAGAATATGGCCGGATTGCAGCGCGTCAACCTGGACCTCGAACACGAGGTGGGCGAACGCGTCCGGGCCGAGGACGAACTGCGCGGCGCCTATGCCATGCTCGAAGGCCGTGTCGCCGAGCGTACGTCCGAACTCGAAGCGCTCAACCGGACGCTCGTGCAGGACAGCGCCCGTTCAGCCATCGCGGCCGACGCCGCCGGGCTGGGCTTTTGGAACTTCGACATCGCGGCCGGCAACATGCAATGGGATGAACGAATGTTCCGGCTATACGGTCTGTCGCCGCAGGAGGGCGACACTCACGCGCTGTGGATCCGCAGCCTGCACCCCGATGACCGCATGGCCTGCGAACGCGACCTGTTCGACGCCGTCAACGGCAACCGCGACTATGACACCGAATTTCGCATTGTTCATCCGAACGGCGCCATCCGCCACCTGAAAGCGACGGGACGGGTCACCCGGGGTGCCGCGGGCGACCCGCTGCGGATGTTCGGCGTCAACTTCGACATCACCGAGCGCAAACGCGCCGATGAACAATTCCGGCTCGCCATCGAAGCGGCGCCCACCGGCATGCTGCTCACCGATCTGACGGGATCCATTGTCTTGGTCAATGCGCAAATCGAAAAACTGTTCGGCTACCGGCGTCGAGAACTGCTCGGAATGCCGGTCGAACTCCTGGTGCCGCAGCGACTGCGCGCGAGCCACCCCGATCTGCGGCGCAAATTCAACGCGGCACCGCAAGTCCGGGCGATGGGCGCCGGCGCCGAGCTCACCGGCGTGCGCCGGGACGGCTCCGAGGTGCCCTTGGAGGTGTCGCTGAACCCCTTGCAGACCTCCAAAGGCGAATTCGTGCTGTGCTCCGTCGTGGATCTGACCCAGCGCCGTGAGATCGAGCGGATGAGGAGCGACTTCGTGTCGACGGTCAGCCACGAGTTGCGAACGCCCCTCACCTCAATAGGGGCATCTTTGGGTCTCATCCTGTCGGGAGCCATGGGCATGTTGCCGGAGGACGCGGCGGCGATGGTGAGGATCGCCAACAACAACAGCGACCGGCTGATGCGAATCATCAACGACATCCTCGACATCGGCGGGCTCGAGAGCGGTGGTTTTACGCTTCAAACCACCAACTCGTCGGCGGCTGAATTGATCGAGCAGGCAATCGAAGCCAATGCCGCCTTTGCGCGGGAATTTGCGGTGCGCTTCAGATTCGAGGGCACGCCCGCCGACGACCGCATCCTGGTGGATCCCGACCGCTTCATCCAGGTGATCACGAACCTGCTGTCGAATGCCGCCAAATTCTCACCGTCCGGAGCCGAGGTGCTGATCCGCATCCGAACCGACGCGGCGGTGATTCGCATCGAGGTGGAGGACTTCGGTCCGGGCGTCCCGGAATCGTTCCAGGGCCGCATCTTCGAGAGATTCGCGCAGGCCGACGCGTCGCCGAGCCGGCGCTTTTCGGGCACCGGACTCGGTCTCAGCATTGCGCGAAAGCTGGTCGAGGCCATGGGCGGAACCATCGGCTTTCACTCCGTCGCCGGCAAGGGCTCGGTGTTCCATGTCGAGCTGCCGCGCGCGGCTCCGGCGCCCTCGGGCCGGCCCGATCATCCGCCCGCGGCAACGGCCGCTGCGCACGCCGCGCCGCGAATCCTCTGCGTGGAGGACGACCATGATTTCGTCAGCCTCATCCGCGAGACCCTGGGAGAACGGGCGACCATCGTCGGCGCTCACACGCTCGAGGAAGCGGAAGTATCGCTGCGTGGTGGAGATTTTGCCCTGGTGGTGCTCGACCAGTCCCTGCCGGACGGCACCGGGCTGAGCTTGATCGACCTCATTCCTGAGGTGCTTGGAGCATCCGTGCCGATCGTCATTTTGTCGGCCACCGAGGTTCCCCATGCGCTGCACCACAAGGTCGCCGCCGTACTGATCAAATCGCGGATACCCGCCGCACAAATTGCGACGACCATTCTGAGTTATCTGCCGCTTCCCGCCGACTGAAGCGGCGTCGCGTGATCAGGACTGAAACACCCCGCCGGCGTCCGGCATGATGCAGCCGGCTTCGCAGGCTCTATCGGCCAGATTGGACACGCGGCCGCGCAGCTGCCCGAACAGGGCAATTGCGCCGATGGGCGGGCTCAGCTCGCACGACGCCGCGGCGCCGCGCGCGAGCTGCTCGACTTCGGCGGCAGCAGTGCTCAATGCCGAGAATCCGAACATGGCTCCCGCACCATTGATCGAATGGGCCATCCGCTCGATTTCCCGGTACGCGGACCGATCCCCAGGCCGGGCATTTTCCATGGACCGTTGCAGTATCACGATGTCGCGTGCCGTACGCTGAAGAAAAGCCGCGGACAACGAGGACGCCTCCGACAGCGCGTTGCGCGGATCTCCGGGAGCGGGGTTGTGGCTGTCGGTGCCGTGGGCCGAATTCCAGATGGCAAAGAGCTCATTGCATAGCGTCAAGGGATTGAAGGGCTTGCGAATCACCCCGAGTGCGCCCAAGTGGAGAAAGTGCGCCACTTCCGCCGGCAGCACTTTCGCGGTCATGAATATCACGGGGATGCGGGATGATTGAGCCGTTGCGCGCAAGCGAATCAGGGTCGAGGGTCCGTCCAAGCCGGGCATCATGACGTCCATCAGCACCAGGTCGGGATCAACCTCGTTCACGATCTCGAGGGCCCGGGAACCGGAGGGCGCGATGTGCACGGTCAGATGCCCGATCACGCTCAGGGTCGCCTTTACCACTGCGCAGATGTCCGGTTCGTCGTCCACGTATAGAACGGTTTGCAGGCGGCTGCTGTGCATGGAAGTGCTCGTGATGGCCGGTGTGGCGCCGACATTGTGCGCTTCACAGCGCCCGGGAGTGTGATCCGCTCTTGGTATTGTCGATTGATTGCAGAATCAAGCTCCGCGTGGCGATTCCGTCCGCGGTGTGCGCGACCTGTCGACGCGCAAGGGATTTTCCCGATCTTGAAGGGTATCGCCGACACGGGTTTCTTGGTGGCGTTCGCGAATGCCAATGACAAGCATCACCGCTGGGCAGCGCAGCTCGCGCGCATGGCCGATCGCTTCTCGGAGCAGAAGCCGGATATTGCTGATCTGTGCCTGGTCCGGATGAGCGAACTATTCCCGAGGCACTCCGTTGTTACCATCGATCGAAAGGACTTCCAGATCTATCGACGAAACAAGCGCGAGGCAGTCCCTCTGCTGTGTCCGCCGGAGCGTTGACGGTATGATCACGATGTCCGCTGCCGAACCCGCATGTCTGGAGGAGAGTATGAAGACCATGATGAGAAAACCCGGAATCAGCCGGCGGCTGGCAGCGGCCGTGTTTGGCTGCCTGTCATTGGCGCTGGCCGCAGTCGCCGTCGAGGCGGCGCCGCCCGATGCGGCGACGTCATCCGGTGCTCGCGTGTCAGTTGATCTGGACGCAGCGGTGCTGGATCGCTATACCGGAAGCTATCAACTGGCCCCGACCGTCGTCATGACCGTGACGCGCGAAGGAACTCAGTTGCTCGCGCAGCTGACCGGCCAACCCAAGGCGGAAATCTTTGCACAGAGCGAGAGTGAGTTCTTTTACAAGATCGTCAACGCACAGATCTCGTTCGAGGCTGATTCGCAAGGACGAACGACGGGCCTGGTTCTGCATCAAAACGGCCGGAACATGAACGCACGGCGTATAGACGCCAGCGTCGCCCAGCAGCTTGCCGCCGACCTTGCGGCAAAAGTGCAAGGCCAGGCGGCGACGCCCGGCAGTGAAGCGGCGCTGCGACGTTTGATCCAAGGGATCCTGACGGATAAGCCGAATTTTGCCGAAATGAGTCCGGAACTGGCAAAGGCCACGCAGGAGCAATTGCCGCAACTGGAGGCGGAAATGAAGCAACTCGGCGCCGTTCAATCCGTCGAATTCCGTGGCGTTGGCAATCAGGGCTGGGATGCGTACGACGTGCGGCAGGAACACGGATTGTCGCATTGGCGGATTGCGCTGGGCGTTGACGGGATCATCGCCGGCGCGCTGGTGCAAACCGGGCCATGATACCCGCATGGCGGCGCGCGGGCGCGCCCGCGGGGGGATTCAGGCCGGCGAGTTGCGGTTCGCAGATTAGACCGCCGGCACGTTCAATTCCGTACGCTGGCGCCGACCTTGACAGGGGACCTTGATCTTTGGTGTATGTCTGAGCCGTCGGATCCCGACCCTCGGAGCACCCGCATGAATAGCGTCAACGAATTCCCAGTCGACACCGTTCTTCGATTCCTGCAGGGTATCAATCGACACGACGTGGACCGGCTGGCCGAGTCCATGACCGAGGACCACGTATTCATCGACTCGCTCGGCCATTCGGTCAGCGGCCGCGAGACAATGCGGTCTGGCTGGCGGGGCTACTTTGCCTTCTGTCCGGACTATTGGGTGTCGCACGAGGAGATTTTTCCCAGCGGCCAGCGGGTGGCCGTCTTTGGTGCCGCCGGAGGCACTCTTGCGGCCGATGGGAAACTTCCGTCCGAGAACATATGGCGTACGTCGGCTGCGTGGCTGGCAATCGTCGAAGGAGGCCTCGTCAAGCAATGGCGGGTCTATGCCGACAACAAGCCGGTGTACGACATCCTGGCCAGATCAAAACCGCTCCCCGATCCTTAGGCGCCGGTCGCCATGACTTCCAGGCAAAACTCGACGAACCTGCGGACCTTCGCTGCGCGGTGGTGTCGCGTGGGATAGGTGGCGTAGAGTGGAAACCGTTCATCCGACCATTCCGGAAACAACTCGACCAGCCGGCCGCTGTCCAGAAGATGCCTGCAGCCGAGTTCGAGGATCTGGGCGACTCCGGCACCGGCCTCACAGGCGCCGATCAAGGTCCCCGAATCCGACACCAGCAGGCGCGCCTTGACCCGCAGCGGGATGACTTCTTTCCTGCGCCTGACCTCCCACTCGTAGGGTCTGGCATTCGCCGCATCGTAGAAGTCGAGGCAATCCCATCCCTCGAGATCCTTCGGGTGCCGTGGCCGCCCATGGGCTTTGATATACGACGGCGAGGCGACGGTCAGCACCCGGGTTTCAAGGAGCTTGCGAGCGACGAATGAGCCGGCCGGGGGCTCGCCGAAGCGCAAGGCCAGGTCGAATCCATCGGCGACCAGATCGCCGACCGAATCCCTCATGATCAGTTCGACAGAGACCGCCGGGTAACGCCCCAGAAACGTCGCGAGGTGTCCTGCCAAAACCATACGGGAGAAGAAAGGATCGATATTGACGCGCAAGCGTCCGCGCACCGTGTTGCTGGACCCGGACGCCTCGATGGCTGCCTCCTCAATACCGGCCAGATGCGGCCCGACCTGTTCATAGAAACGCCGTCCTTCATCGGTCAGCGAGAGTGACCGGGTGGTGCGCGCCAACAAGCGTGCACCGACGCATTGCTCCAACCGGGAAATGGCCCGGCTCACGCCCGACGCAGAAAGTCCCAGCGCTTCGGCGGCCCTTGCGATCGTACCGGCCTCGACCACGGCGATGAGCACGGTCACCCCAGAGAGTAGCTTGCGGTCGATGGACATCTGTTTTCCTGACTAAAAGTCACGACTGAATTCTCGTAAACGCTGTTGTAGCACGAATGCCGGCGCGTGATAGTGCCACCCACCCACAGCCCCAACCCACCCAGGAGAAGCCCCCATGTATGCAGTGACCGGCATTACCGGCAAAGTCGGTGCCGCCGTGGCCCGCAACCTCATCGCCGCCGATCAACGGGTACGCGCGGTGGTCCGAGACCGGGCCAAGGGCGCGGCATGGACAAATCTTGGCTGCGACCTGGCCACCGCCGATCTAAAGGACTCACTGGCGCTCACCGCCGCCTTTGAGGGGACCGAGGGCGTGTTCGCGCTGCTGCCCCCGGTTTTCGATCCGGCGCCTGGATTCCCGGAAGCCAGGCGATGCATCGAGTCTTTGCACACGGCACTGGCCGACGCCAAGCCCCACAAGGTGGTGGCGCTGTCGAGCATCGGCGCCGACGCGCGGCAACCGAATCTGTTGAACGTGCTCGGTCTGATGGAGGATGCGCTCAAGAGCTTGCCCATGCCCGTCGTGTTCCTGCGCGCCGCCTGGTTCATGGAAAATGCCGCGTGGGACATCGCCTCGGCCAGGGATGGGAGCATCCAAAGCTACCTTCAGCCGTTGGATCGTCCCGTGCCGATGATCGCCACGGAAGACGTCGGCCGCGCCGCCGCCGCGCTGCTGCAGGAACAGTGGGACGGACCGCGAGTGGTCGAACTGGAGGCTGAACAGCGCGTGTCGCCGAACGCCTTGGCCGATGCCTTCGCCAAGGCGCTCGCCCAACCGGTGCGGGCGCAAGCCGTGCCGCGCGACCAATGGGAATCCCTGTTTCGCGCGCAAGGCATGAACAATCCGCGACCACGCATGCAGATGATCGACGGATTCAACTCCGGCTGGATCGACTTTGAGAATCGCGGCGCGAGCGCGCGCAAGGGTCGCATCGGGATCGATCAGGCCATTGCCACCCTGCTGTCAGCGTCACCCGGTGTCGGTCAAGATGGCGAAAAACGCCGCGTTGGCGCGGCCGATGACCGTATACTCATTCCGGAGGTACCATGAACAGCACCGCCCAGCCATTGCCGCGCAGCCTGTTTCGTGACCAGGAAGCCGCCATTGCCAATACCGCCGTGCTGCTGTGGGTTTCGAGCGGCTGGCTGTGCTCCTTCGGGTTGATGGGAGCGGCCTCGCCGTTGCTGAACGGCCTCGGCGTGCTGCTGTGTACCCATACCATGGTGCTGGCCGCCTATCTCATCCACGAGGCGGCTCATCAGACGTTGTCGCCAGCCGCGTGGCGAATCTCGCCGTCGGGGAGGCGATGAATTTCATCGCGGGTTCAGCCTATGGGTCCTTCGAGCGCATCCGGCACATGCACATCCGGCACCATATGGACCGCGCCGATTTGACCTGCTTCGATTTCAAGGGCCTGCTGCAGCGCCGGCGCGCGCTGCGCCGCGGTCTCGAATTCATGGAATGGCTGTATGTGCCCGCGACGGAGGTTCTCATGAACCTGCAGGTCATCTGGCGCCCGGTCGCCGTACGCGCGCAGCGCCGGCACCTGCCGCGGGCCATGGCCATGCTGGTGGTACGCGTCGCCCTGCTGGGGTTGCTCGGCCTGTGGTCGCTGAAGGCGCTGTGCCTGTATCTGTTGTCCGCAGGCTTGATGCTGCAGGTGCTGAATTTCTTCGACGCGTTCCATCATACCTTCGAGCAGTTCTTCGTCGAGGCGGATCAGCCCGTGCCGCTGCAGGGGCGCGACCGCGCGTACGAGCAGGACAACACCTATTCGAACCTGATCTCGATTCGCCTGCCGTGGCTCAACCTGCTGACGCTGAACTTCAGCTATCACAACGCGCATCACCAGCGTGCGTCCGTGCCCTGGTACCGGCTGCCCGCCTATCATCGGTCCTTGTATGGCGAGCGCAGCAGCGCCGTCATGCCGCTGTCGGCGCTGCTGCGCACCTGGCATCGCAATCGGGTGCGGCGCGTGAGCGGCGATGAGTCCGGCGCGCCCGCCGGGGGTGGGGCCCGGGCCGAGGATTTCATCGGCGCCCATGGGGTCTCGTTTCTGACCGTGATCTGATGAGGCTGCCGGGTCGCCTGATCGCGGCCCGTGCATCGACTACGTGAAACCGTAGAGCCGGGCGGGATTGTCGACGAGGATGCGATTGCGGGTGGTGGTTGCCGGAGCCCAATTGGCCAGCAGATCGAACAGCAGCGCATCGTCCGGCTTGTCCTTTTCGGTGGGATGCGGCCAATCGCTGCCCCACACACACCGCTCGGGCGCCGCCCGCACGAAGGCCTGCGCGACCACCGACCGGTCGGCGTAGGTGGGTGGACCGATGGTGGAAATCATGTAGGGGCTCGACAGCTTCACCCAGGCCTTTCGCGCCTGCATGAGTTCGGTGAGCACCGCGAACGCCGGGTGATCGGCCGCCGGGACGCGCCCCAGGTGATCGAACACCACGTCGCAGGGCAGGGAACTCCACAGCGCCTTTGACTGGACAATCAGATCCGGGGATGCGAACACATCGACGTGCCAGCCCAGCGGGGCAATGCGCCTCGCGAGCGGCGCGACCATGTCGATCGAGGTCGCGCCGCCGGGCGCCAGGATGTTGAAACGAATGCCGCGCACGCCGGCCGCATGGAGTTTTCCGAGCTCCTCATCGGAGACATCGGGATTGACGACGGCGACGCCGCGGGCAGTGGGCCCGAAGGTCTGCAAGACTTCGATCAGGCCGCTGTTGTCGAGGCCGTAGGTCGAGGGCTGCACGACCACATGTCGCGTCGTACCGATGCGCTTTTGCAATTGCCGGTAATCTTCGATGCTCGCATCGCCCGGCCGCAACACCGCCTTGGGATCGACGGCAAACCGGCTGCTGTAAATGTGATGATGACAATCCGTGGCGTTCGGCGGCGCCTTGGTGGTCGGCCGCTCGGTGCCGGCCGACCAGGGGACCTGCTGTGCGGCACCCGGGCGCGCGACCGCGGCCGCCGCGGCGCCGAGCGCCAGCGTCAGCACGCGCCGGCGCGTCAAGGATCGTTGCCCTTCTGACCTCATGGATCGCGAGTCTAAACACAACCGCGGCCGTCGGCCAGCCATCCCGAACCGGACGGGTTGACCTGCGGCGAGGGCCTCATCATGATCGGGCGAGAGAACCCCGGATTCGCCCAGACCGTGGAGGCGTGCATGCGGACTCGCACAGCCAGGTGCCACTGCGGACAGCTGGAAATTCGCTGCACGGGTGAGCCCCGCAAGATCTCCCTGTGTCATTGTACGGACTGCCAGCGACGCACCGGCAGCGCCTTCAGCGTCGCCGTGTTCTTCTCGCGCGACCGGGTGGGCAGCGCGCGCGCGGTTACCCGCACCTTCGTGCGCGAATCCGCGCGCGGCTTCCCGGTGACCTTCCATTTTTGCGGCGCCTGCGGGTCGAACGTGTTCTGGGAGCCGCAGCGCCTGCCGGATCTCGTGGGCGTCGCCATCGGCGCCTTTGCGGATCCGGATTTCCCGCGGCCGCAGCAGTCGGTCTGGACCAAGGACAAGCATCGCTGGCTCGAGCTGCCCCACGACATGGCGGTCTACGAGCTGACCCCGCCGCCGCGCCGGGCGCAGGAATAGGGGGGACGCGGCCGTATGAACGCCGGCGCCAGCCGGTCAGAACACGGCGTGGTCACCGCGCTCGGGCGCGACGGCGCCGCGCACCAGATCGGCATAAAAGTCGAACAGCGTCTCGGTTCCGGTCGAGGGGGTGGCGGCTGCATCGTAGCGCCCGGTCTCGGGGTTGAGCAGCAGCATGGATTCGGTGGCGTAGTAGCGGCCGATGCGGGCGAGCTCGGCCTTGTCCGCGAGCGCCGGCAGTACGCGCCCGGCGGCGCCCAACACCCCGATGATGGCATCGAGCAGCGCGACGGGCACCTGCGTAAAGCGCGGCGGGCGTGCGAGCAGTGCAAACAGGCGTTCACCCTGCTGGCGCGGCGTGATGGCCTCGCCGGGGCCGCCGATGGGCAGCACGCGGTTCAGGCGACCGGCATCCTCCAGGCACCCGGCCAGGTACGCGGCAAGATCGGCGTCGCTGATGGGCTTGCAGGCCGTCAGCGTGCCATCTCCGAACACCAGGAACGGCTTGCCGCGCCTGACCCGCTCGATCTGCCCGGACAGGGACTTGAAGAACGCCGTCGGCCGCACGATCGAGTAGGCAACGCCGGATTCGATCAGCGTTTTTTCGAAGGCGAGCTTGGCCCGCTGAAATGCGAGCACGGGTTTTTGCACGCAAATCGCAGACAGCAGCACCATGTGCGCGACCCCGGCGGCGCGCGCCGCCTGCAGCGCCTGCACGTGCGCGCGGTGATCGACGGCCCAGGCGTCGCGGGGTGCGCCGGTGCGCGAGGCCAGGCAGGACACCAGCGCATCGAAACGCTCGCCGCGAAAGCCCTCGCGGGCCAGCGACCCGGGGTTCGTCACATCGCCGAATCTCACCGTGGCCCCGGCGAGCGGCTGCACGCTGTCATCCGGCGTGAGCGCGCCACCCACGCCGGAGCGCGGGCGCACGAAGCACACGACCTCATGGCCGCGCCGCAGGAGCGCGCGCACCGTGGCGCGGCCGATGGTGCCGGTGGCACCGAGCACGAATACCCGGCGCGGGTTTGCGGACGTCACCATGGACGTGCGGCGCTCGTCAGAATCCAAGTTCACTGAGCGAGGGATGATCGTCCGGCCGGCGCCCCAGCGGCCAATGATGGCGCCGTTCGCCCGCTTGAATCGGTGAATCGTTGATGCTCGCGAATCGCAGGCGCATCAAGCCGTGGTCGTCGAATTCCCACATCTCATTACCGTAACTGCGGTACCAGTTGGCGCTGTCGTCGTGCCATTCGTAGGCGAAGCGCACCGCAATCCGGTTTTCGCGACAGCCCCAAACCTCCTTGATCAGGCGGTAGTCGAGTTCACGCTGCCATTTGCGCGTGAGGAAGGCCTCGATGGCGGCGCGCCCCTGCAGGAATTCGGCGCGATTGCGCCAGCGGCTGTCGGTGGTATAGGCGAGCGCGACGCGCTGCGGATCGCGGCTGTTCCAGGCGTCCTCGGCCATGCGCGCCTTTTGCGCGGCGGTTTCCAGCGTGAACGGCGGCAACGGCGGTCGGTCCATGGGGTCACCTTAAAACCCCATGGTACGCCGATTGGCAGAACGGATCAGCAGAAGCTAGCCGTGACCTTGGCTCTCGCGCAGCTTGGAACGCGCATTGCGGGTCGCCAGCACCACCAGGTAGGTCAGGATCCGCGCCTTCACCGCGAGCGCGGTGGAATTCCTTGCGATAGACCACATCGACCTGCGGTTCTAGGTTCTAGTCTGATGTGGCTAGTCTGCCGGTCCGATGGATTTGGACAGCCCGAAGAACAGTCCACGACGTGGACCAAACTGCGGTGCGCCGACGCCGACGCCGGTGCCGTTGCGGATCTGATATTCCTTGTCAAAGATATTGATGACATCGAAACGTGCGGTGAGCGTGCCGGCGCCCGGGATGGTGAACCGATGCGTCAATCCGGTGTTGACCTGGGTGTACACCGGCAGGCTCTCGCCATTCGGTATGCCGGTGCCGCCGTAGGCGGTGGTGACGCCGGCCGGCAGCGGCAGATCGGCGCGCAGTCCGGAGCCGAACACGAAGTCGGCGCTGAAGCGCGTGCCCATCCACAGGTAGGACACCCCGCCCGAGGCGGTGTGCTGCTGTTCGTGATCCAGGTGAATGTAATTATTGACGATATAGGCCAGATCCGCCGGCACGAAATTGAATTGCGCCGAATCGATCTGCTTGCCCTTGGCGCTTTGCGCCGCGAGATTCAGGTAAGCGGTGAATTCCTTGGTGGTGTAATTGAGGGTGAATTCGGCGCCGTACTGCTTGCCGTAGCGGTAATTGAACGGCGTGAGGATGATGGGCGCGCCGAACTGGCCCTCGTCGATTAGATTCACCGACTGCTTGTAATACGAGTCGAGCCCCAGGGTGAAGGCGCGGCTGAGCTTCTGCTGCACCCCGAGATCGTAGTAATTGGCGCGCTCGGGCAGCGGCGGATCCGCCGCGGGGGAGAGCGGTGGTGAGGTGGTGTTCTGAAACAGCGCGATGTCCTTGGCGCCGACCAGCTCGAACGGCGGCGGCGACAAATAGCGCGAGTAGCCGGCATGCACGGTGGTGTCGGCCAGGGGCTGCCAGACCGCATTCAGGCGCGGGCTCGCCTGGCTGGCCGAGGTGTAGGCGGTGAAGCGGTCGAGCCGCACGCCATAATTGAAGGTGAAATTCGGCTGCACCTTCCACTCGTCCTGCAGGTAGGCGCTTTCGAGCCATTCGGTGGCCGAACCGTTGTCGATGATGGCCGTCGGCACCTCGGTGAGCGGCGCGCCGAGGTCATCCGTCACCAGCACCTGGGAGGTGGTCTGGCTGATCGAATGATCGGTCTGCAGATACACGCCGGCGCGCACGGTGTGGCTGTCGTTCAGATGATAGGCGCCGTCGCTTTGTCCGGCATAGGCGACGTTTTGCTTGAAAGCCTGCTGCGCAATGCCGGTGAACAAGAGATCCCCCAGCGGATCGGGACTGAACGTCAGGCTGGAATAGCGCGCGATGAAGGAGGTCTGCACGTCCAGAGCGCCCGCCGAGTGCTGCCAGCTGAGCGCACCGAATTGGGTCACCTCGCGTTGGTTCTCATCGAGGTTCTGGCTTGGATACGCCGTCTGTCCATCCACCGTCAGGCCGAGCGGCGGCTGCTCGCTATACAGATCCGGAATCTGGAATTTGCCGACCGAGCTGCCGAGCATCAGCGCGACGCGGTTCTGCTCGTCGAGGATGTCCTCGAAATAGCCGAAGCCATGATATTGGGTGGTGTGGTCGTGGATGGGATTGGAGCTGCCGTCCGGCGATTCGATGCCGAGGTCGTTGCGCAAAAAATCGCCCGACACGAAGTAGCTGAAAGCCCCCTCGCCGCCGCCATAATTGATGCTCGGCTGGACCTGGCCGTGGCTGCCGCCATAGATCGAGACCGCCCCGCCCGGCTGCTGGATGCCGCTCTTGGTGGTCAAATCGATGATGCCCGCCGTGCGCAGGCCGTACTCGGCGGGCAGTGCGCCGGTGATCAGGCTCATCGAGGAGATCAGGCGCGGATCGAGGGACTGGCCGAAGACGCTGATGCCTTCCGGCAAAATCACGCCATTCAGGCGGTATTGCAGGCCATTGTGCTCGCCGCGTACGTGGAATTGCCCGAAGGAATCCTGTGCCACCTCGGGCGCCTGCATGATGACCTGATTGAGCAGGGTGTTGTCGCCGCCCGGCGTGGCCGCAACCGCGGCTGCATCGATGGTGTAGGTCGAGGCGCCGGTCTGGGTTTGGATGTGCGAGCGGCTCTCATCGAGACGCTGCGCGGTGACCACGATGGCAGGCAGCGTGTTGAGGTCGGCCGCGGAATCCGCTGCCGCCGCGGCAGCTGCGGGTGCGCTCGATGCGGGCGCAGCGGATGTTGTGACGGATTGCGCCGCGGCGCTGGATGCGGCGATGACCGCGGCGGCCGCGGACCAGGGGAATATTCTGGACATGAGAATCAACTCCGAAATAGCTGCAAGACGCACGCCTCCCGTAACGGGCGACGCGACGACGACGGTTGTCAGCTATGGGAGGGCGGGCCGCGGCTGCGCGGCGTGGGAACGGCGGCGTCGGTGGCCGCATCGGCATGCTCGGGGCTGCGCGCGAGGTCGGCGCGCAGCAGCCGGGGAACCTGAAAGGCATGGCTGAAGGCGGGCGTCGAGGCCTGATCGAAAAGGGGGCACAGCGCACAGGCGGTATCCGCGGCGGCGCCGGCCTGCAGCCGCACTTCGCTGCCGCGCAGGTCCGCGGCGTGGCCGGGCAGATGCGTCAGCTCGTGAACGACGGCGCCCTCTTGCGCCGACAACAGCACGAACAGCAAACCCAGCGATTTGAGCGTGAAACGCATTCCAGGAAACCCTAACAGATTGCCATGCGGTTTGCAGCAGTGGCACGAGCCGGCCGATTGCTGCACGGCACCGCACGGGCACCGCGATGCGGTCGCATCGAGATCAGCGTCTGGGCGCCGCGCCCCGAGCGGATCGGGGGGTTCGCGGACGGCGCGCAGTGCCGCGCGACGTCGATGCCAGGGCCACGGCCAGCGAGCGGCGCGCCCAGGCCGTGCATTGTTCGGCATCCTCGAGCACGTGCGCGGGCACCTCGTAGTAGCTCATGCTGAGCCGCGGCTTGTCCTTGAACGGGCGAAAGGGGCGCGCGCCGCAGTCGGTGAAGGGCGCGCGATTGGAGTCGTCCACCTTGAAATACAACACGTCGCCGGCGATGAGCGCGAAAAACAGCGCGCCGCCCCGCGGGCTGCCGCCGTACAGTCCGACGCCGCCGAACATGCGCCGTGCCGTGACCCCGCCGAGGCCCTCGAGCTGGTCGAGCACGTACTGGGTGAATTCCGCGGTGACCGCCATGGCGGCAGGATATACCGGCCGCGCGCGAATGAAATCCGCGCCGGGCCCGCCGGCCGGCCGACCTAGAACAGGTGCCCGAGCTCCTCTTCCTTGGTGCGCAGGTAGGCGGCGTTCTCGGCCGTGGCGGCCGCCACGATCGGCACGCGTTCGACCACGGTGAGCCCGGCGGCGGTGAGGCCGCGAATCTTGGCGGGGTTGTTGGTCATCAGGCGCAGCGTTTGCACGCCGAGATCCCGCAAGATCGCGGCCGCGTCGCCGTAGTCGCGGTCGTCCGCCGGCAGGCCGAGCTCACGATTGGCGCGCACGGTGTTGTGGCCGAGATCCTGCAGCGCATAGGCGCGCAGTTTGTTGATCAGGCCGACGCCGCGGCCCTCATGGCCGCGCAGATACACCAGGATCCCGGACGCCTGGGCGGTGATGGCATCGAGCGCCAGGTCGAGCTGGGCGCGGCAATCACAGCGCAGCGAGCCGAAGGCCTCGCCCGTCAGGCATTCGGAGTGGACTCTCACCAGCGCCGGCTGCCGCGGCGGCAGGCCGCCGCACACCAATGCGACATGCTCGATGCCGGACGGCGACTCGTAGCCGTAGATGTCGAAACGGCCGGCGCGCGTCGGCAGGGCGCTGACGACGACGCGCTTCAATCGAACCGCGTGCCGGCGTCGCCGGGCGGCCGGCTTACCCGGACCTGACGGTACGGGGAGCAAGGGACCAGAAGAACGTGGGACATGAGGATCCTTCGGGGGTGGTGGGCGGCCACCGGGGCGGTGAGCCGCTAAGATGGGCCATTATCAACGACGAGGAACGTTCATGCCAACCCACCCCGCGAGGCGCCTGCGGCCCTGGAGCGTGTTGCTGCTCGCCGCCGGCCTGGCGGGCGGCTCGTCGCTGGCACAGCGCCTGCCGGTGCTCAGGCAGATCGATCTGCCGCACCCCTACTATTTCCGCGAGATGTACCTGCCGCAGCTGACCAGTGGTCCGAGCGGCCTCGCCTGGTCGCCGGATTCCCAGGAGTTGATCTATGCCATGGCCGGCTCGCTGTGGCGCCAGCGCCTCGACGGCGCAGCCGCCCGGCAGCTCACGGCCGGGGCCTATGACTACCAGCCGGATTGGTCGCCCGACGGACGCTGGGTGATCTACAGCTCCTATCGGGCGGACGCGGTGGAGCTGTGGTGCCTTAACTTGCAGAGCGGCGCCACCCGGGCGCTCACCCGCAACGGCGCGGTGAACGTCGAACCGCGCTTCTCGCCCGACGGCCGGCGGATCGTGTTCGTCTCGACGCTCTACAACCGGCATTTTCACGTGTTCACCGCGGATTTCGACGGCGGCACGCTCGGCAACCTCGCGCGGCTCACGGGCGAGCATCGCAGCGATCTGCCGCGCTATTACTACAGCCCGTTCGACCACGAGATCAATCCGGTCTGGTCGCGCGACGGCCGCGATATCCTGTTCGTTTCCAATCGCAACCATCTGTATGGCACGGGCGGATTCTGGCGGATGCATGCGACGCCGGACGGCTATGCCGGCGCCGCCGAGTTTCACTATGAGGAGACCAATTGGAAGGCGCGCCCGGAGTTATCTCCCGACGGCTCGCGGCTGGTGTACAGCTCCTACGAGGGGCGCTCGTGGAACAACCTGTGGCTGATGCCGGCCGGCGGCGGCGATGCGCTGCCGCTGACTTATGATGCCTGGGATCAGACCAGCCCGCGCTGGTCGCCGGACGGCAGCCGCATCGCCTTCATCGCCAATCGCACCGGCAATACGGAAATTGCCCTGATCGCCGTGCCCGGCGGGGCGGCGCACCCCCTCGGGGCGGCGACGCGCCAATACCTTGTGCCGATGGCGCGTGTGCATCTCGACCTGCACGATGCCCGCGGCAATCCGGCTGCGGCGCGCATCAGCGTGACCGATTCTGCCGGCCTGTTTCATGCACCGGAGGATGCCTGGATCAACGCCGATGACGGCTTCGACCGGCGCGAGCGCGCCTACGAGGCGCATTATTTCCACACCCGCGGCGATGCCTGGATCGATGTTCCGGCCGGCACCGTCACGGTCGAGGTCATGCATGGCTTCGAGCGCCGGCTCGAGCGCCACGTGCTGAACCTGACCGCCTCGCAGACCTCGAGCATCGCCGTCAATCTCGACGAGGGCACATGGACCGTGCCGGATGCCGGCCGCTGGGTGAGCGCGGACGTGCACGTGCACATGAATTACGGCGGCGCCTATCACAATACGCCGGCGCATCTGGTGATGCAGGCGCAGGCGGAGGGTCTCGGCCTGGTGCACGCGCTCATCGTCAACAAGGAGCAGCGCTTTCCGGACATCGCCTACAACGGCCGGCGCACCGATCCGGCCTCGCAGCCCGACGCGCTGGTGCTGCATGGCCAGGAATATCACACCAGCTACTGGGGCCATCTGGGACTCCTCGACATCGACGGGATCGTGCTGCCCGGCTATGCCGGCTACCCCTTGAGCGCCGCCGCCAGCCTGTATCCGATGAACGCCGACATCGCCGACATCGCGCACGCGCGCGGCGCGCTGGTCGGCTATGTGCATCCCTTCGATGAGTATCCGCAGCCGCTCGCCTCACCGCGGCAGAGCCTGACGAACGAACTGCCGGTCGACGTGGCGCTCGGCAAGGTCGATTACATCGAGATCGACGGCTTCAGCGAGCACCGCGCGACCGCGGCGGTGTGGTATCAGCTGCTGAATCTCGGTTATCGGCTGCCGGCGGCCGGCGGCACCGATGCCATGGCGAACTACGCCTCGCTGCACGGGCCGGTGGGCATGAACCGGGTGTATGCCCGCGTGCCGGCCGGCGCCATTGATCCGGCGCGCTGGCTCGCGGCCCTCAAGGCGGGGCGCAGCTTCGCGACCAACGGGCCGCTCCTGGGGCTGACCTTAGGCGGTGCGGGCATCGGCGATGAATTGACATTCCCGGCCGCACCCGCGCGGGTGAGTTATTCCGTGCGCCTGCAATCCATCGTGCCGGTGGATCATCTGGAGCTGGTGTGCAATGGGCAGGTGATGCGCTCCTTCGCCGGCGGTAAGCCCGTGGATCACGGCGAGTTCAGCGGCAGCATCACACTCAAGCGCAGCGGCTGGTGCGTGCTGCGCGCGACCACCGTGGGGGCGATCCATCCGGTGCTCGACGATTACGTGTACGCGACCACCAGTCCCATCTACGTCACCATCGGCGGGCGGCCGCCGCGATCGCCTGAGGATGCGCGCTATTTCGCCGCCTGGATCGAGCGCGTCACGCAGGCCACCGACGCCTATCCGGATTGGAACAGCGCCGCGGAGAAGCGCCGCGTGCTCGAGACCCTCGCCAAGGCCCGGGCGGTATTCGTCGCCCAGGAATGAGCACAGGAATGAGGCCGCGGCGCGACCGCGGCTACCAATGAGGATCGGGCAATTCGCTGAAGATCTCGCGCAGCGCGAAGCCCCAGCGGCTGCGGATCATCTTGAAGTATTCGTGCTCGAGGTCGATGTTGATGTGCGCGGCCAGCCGAAATTCGTCGCGCCGGATGATCGCGAGGTCCAAGGGCGCGCCCACCGACAGATTCGAGCGGATGGTCGAATCCATGGAGATGAGCGCACATTTGGCCGCCTGCGCGAGGCTCGAGCTGCGGGAGATCACCCGGTCGATGATGGGCTTGCCGTATTTGGACTCGCCGATCTGGAAGTAGGGCGTGTCATTCGAGGATTCGATGAAGTTTCCGGCGGCATAGATATTGAAGAGGCGCGGCGGCTCGCCGACGATCTGGCCGCCCAAGATGAAGGTGGCGTTGAACTCATGGCCCTGATCCTTCAGCGACTCCGCGTCGCGCACGTGGATCTCGCGCAGCGCATCGCCCACCACCCGCGCGGCGTTGAACATGTTGGTGGCCCGATAGATCCCGGCCGCCTCGTCGGGGTCCGGCGCCTCGTGCAGCAGCTGGATGACGGCCTGGGTGATCGCCAGATTGCCGGCCGACAGCAGCACCAGCACGCGATCGTGCGGGCGCTGGAAGGTCGCCATCTTGCGAAAGGTGTTGATCTGGTCGACACCGGCGTTGGTCCGTGAATCGGACAGCATCACCAGGCCGGTGTCGACCAGCAGGCCCACACAATAGGTCATGGCGCCAGAGAATACATGACTACTGCTGCTCTCGCGCCGACTCCGCCACCAGCACGTTGGCCTCCATTTTCTCGCCGCCGCCGCCCTGGCGCACGCCGCGCACGGGCGCGGCGTCCAGGTAGTCGCGGCCGACGGCGAGCCGGCAATAGCTGCGGATCGCCGGGCGCTTGTGGGTGACGTCGAGACTCTGCCAGCCGATCTCGGTGCCGAGCCAGACATCCACCCACGCGTGGCTCGCCGCATCGTCGGTATCGCCGGTGTAGAGGTAGCCGCTCACATAGCGCGCCGGAATGCCGACCGAACGCGCCGAGGCGAGGTAGACATGCGCATGGTCCTGGCACACGCCTTCGCCGCTCTTGAAGGCCACCGCCGCGCTGTCCTGCACGTCGCTGGTGCCCGGCTTGTAGCGCACCGCGGTGCACACCGCATCGGCCAGCGCCCGGGCGCGCTCGCGCGGGTCGTTGATCCCGTTCAAGGTGGCGTTCGCGAATGCCTTCAGATCCTCGTTCGGCGCCGTCAGCAAGGTGGGCGCGAGATAGGCGAGGGGCGAGAGGGGTCCGTCGTCCTGGCGCCCCTCGATGTCGGCGGTCTCGACCACGCCGCTGACGACGATGTGAATCTCGCGGTGCGGCTCCTCGATGGTGAGCAGATGCGAGATGTTGCCGTAGGCGTCGACCTGCTCGAGGCGCCGCCCGGGCGCCGAGATGTTCCAGGTGAGCGCGCGCTGGCTGGCATCGCGCCGCGGCGTCAGGTGCAGGCTTTGCACGCTGTACTTGACGGGGCGGTCATAGCGATAGCGGGTTTCGTGCCGTATGTGCAGCTGCATGGAATCAAGCCTCCGCCGGTGGAACCAGGAAGTCCGAGGCGATGCGATCACCGAGATCGCGCACCCTACCCAAGAATGCTTCGAGAAAGTGCGGCAGGCCGCCCGCCGCGATGTCCTCCATGCGCGTGAAATGCAGCATGGCATGCATCTCGCCCGCGCGCCGCTCGGTCTCGGCCGAATGCTCGTTGGCGACGGAGCGCAGGTTCTGGTAGACCTCCTTGCAGCAGCGCAGCAGCGAGCGCGGCATGTCATCGCGCAGGATGAGCATCTGCGCCACCTTGGTCGGCGTGATCACGTCGCGGTACACCCGTCGGTAGACCTCGAAGGCCGACAGGGCGCGCAGCAGCACGCTCCATTCGTAAGGGTCCGGCACCACGCCCGCGTCCGCCCCCGGCACCAGGTCGCCCTGATGCGCGGTGAGGATGCGCGCCGTGCTGTCGGCGCGCTCCAGGAAGGTGCCGATGCGGGTGAAATGGAAGGCCTCGTCGCGCAGCATGGTGCCGATGGTGACGCCGCGCGTCAGATGCGAGCGCTCCTTCACCCACTCGACGAACTGGCCGATGTCGGCGCCGGGCGTGCGCCGCGCCGCCATCGAGCGCGCATCGAGCCACGTCGAGTTCAGCGTCACCCACAGCTCCGAGGTGAGCGAGCCGCGCACGGCGCGGGCGTTCTCGCGGGCGGCGCGCAAGCAGCTGAAGATGCTGCCGCTGTAGTCCCGATCCAGGCTCACGAATTCGAACACCGCGCGCGGCTCGATGGTGCTGTAGCGCTCGCGGTAGGCGTCCTCCATGAGCAGCGCGGTCATGGTGGCATGCAGGGATTTCTCCAGCGTGGCGGCCGAGTGCGGCAGCAGCGACATGCGGTAATGGGCATCNNTCGATGTAGCGCGACATCCAATACAGGTGATCGGCGGTGCGGCTGAGCATCAGTTCTCCAGCACCCAGGTGTCCTTGGTGCCGCCGCCCTGGGAGGAATTGACCACCAGCGAGCCCTCGCGCAGGGCCACGCGGGTGAGGCCTCCGGGCACGATGCTGACGTCGCGGCCCGACAGCACGAACGGGCGCAGGTCGATGTGGCGGGGCGCGAGACCCTGATCAGCGAAAGTCGGACAGGTGGACAGCGCCAGGGTGGGCTGCGCGATGTAGCGCTCGGGAGTGGCGATGATCTGCCTGCGGAACATCTCGATCTCCGATTTGGTCGCGGCGGGGCCGATCAACATGCCATAGCCGCCGGCGCCGTGCACCTCCTTGACCACCAGTTCGGACAAATGCGCGAGCACGTACTCCTTATCTTCCGCACGGCGCAGCATCCAGGTGTGCACATTGCCGATGATGGGGGCCTGGCCGAGGTAGAAGCGGATCATGTCGGGCACGAAGGGATAGATGGACTTGTCGTCCGCCACCCCGGTGCCGATGGCATTGGCGATGGTGATGCGTCCGGCGCGATAGGCGGTGAGCAGCCCCGGAACGCCGAGCATGGAATCCGGGCGAAACACCAAAGGATCGAGAAAGTCATCGTCGATGCGCCGATAGATCACATCGACGCGCTGCGGTCCCTGGGTGGTGCGCATGAACACCGCCTCGTCGCGCACGAACAGATCCTGGCCCTCCACCAGTTCGATGCCCATCTGCTGCGCGAGGAAGGCATGCTCGAAGTAGGCGCTGTTGTGCGCGCCGGCGGTCAG
Organism: Gammaproteobacteria bacterium; assembly: GCA_003137095.1. Taxonomy (GTDB): domain Bacteria; phylum Pseudomonadota; class Gammaproteobacteria; order Steroidobacterales; family Steroidobacteraceae; genus Bog-1198. The sequence continues at coordinate 84 of PLET01000036.1, read as the reverse complement.
CAACACCACCGTCGGATCGGCCACCCCGGTGGGCGCGACGCTGCGCAGGTTGTCGAGCAGCACATCGGGGTAGTGGTCGACGGG